>JBIHZX010000136.1:0-2579 GCA_044240195.1 Candidatus Nanopelagicales bacterium
TAGCTATAGCGGCGACGCCGGCAAGTGTGCCGTTTTTGTATCCGCCGGCAAGCATGGCTTCTCTCGGGGAGGTTCGAAGACTGGGAACGCGGTTGAGAAGTAGTCCAAAGAATGCACACATGGGAGCGCGGATCAAGCCAAGCAGGATGACGACCATGAGGGGCACGCCGAGTGCGGAGATGTTCAAGTCGCGGAAACTCAATGAGGATCCGATTCCCAACATGCCTGCTAGGAGCGATCCGAAGATGATGACTTGGCGCAGCGTCACCGGGATACGTGCAATTGGCCGCGCAAGAACAATTCCGAAGATACTGGGAAGAATGAGCCCTACGAAAAGAGTGATCCACAGCGAGCCTTGCGACAAAGTTTCTCCTGTAGCTATACCCATGAAAATTGGCGTAGCAACCAGCGCAATGACATAGGAAATCAGGGCGAAAAGGGTGATGCGCTCGGCGGGAACCCCCAAGGCTGCCGTGTAGGCAGGAATTCCGGCAGCGACCGGAACAATAGAGAGCAGAATAAAACCTAAACCAGCCGAGGTATTTGGACCGATCCACAAACCGATAAAGAGCATTGGCAACGAACCGGCGATGATGTTAATCACGAGAAGACTCAATGCGCCCCGGTAGTTGGAAGCCCGGGTATGCCACCCTTTTTCCAAACCACCCACGGTTCCAAGGGTCGCAAAAAAAAGGAATGCTACAACGAAATAGAGCGTCGCCTGGTTGGGTGGTATTGCCGTACCTAATAACAGTGCGATGAGAATTCCGACGCTAAGAACTAGTGGGGCACGGGTATTCATCTAATTCCGCCATCGACATGCAAAGTTGTGCCGGTGATGGCAGATGCTTGATTGCTGCTAAGGAAAAGGGCCGCTTCAGCTATTTCAGCTGGTTCACACAACCGACCCAAAAAAGTTGCATCTGTGACTTGTTGAATGATCTCGTCTGAAGCCTTCATCAACATAGGAGTGTTTGTGGGGCCGGGTGCAATGCAATTGACTCTAATGCCGCGAGTCGCGAACTCGCGCGCGATTCCACGGGTGAGCCCTTCAATTGCTGACTTACTGGAGGCGTACACGGAAGCGCTGAAAAGTCCGCCACCGCGGCTGGCAGCAATTGACGAAAAGAGGACGATCGAACCACCATCTGAGATCGTGTCATAGAGCTGAGTCACCACCTCGATTGCGCTCACAACGTTAATGCGGAATATTTCGTTTACTCGCTCAGAAGACATGTGAGATGCAGGTGTTGGATCAGAAACACCAGCAGTTATGTGTAATGCATCAATTACGCCGCTGCTGTCGCGAACGTGTTGTAAGGCCTGGGTAACAGAAAGCGGATCGCGAAGATCGACATGCACGTGCTCCCAGGAACTACCTGGGCAGGCCACTAAATCCATGGAGATTACTCGCCAGCCATCTTGCTGTGCTTGCTGGCAAATAGCAGCGCCAATGCCAGAACCGCCCCCGACAACCAGGAGGGTCTGGCCGCCGGACATGTCAGGTTCTCCGGACCGGCTTGAGAAGAGGGAGGGGTGGTGAACCCAGTATCGGCTCGTAAACCCGCTTCCAACCAAGTCCGTCAGTACCCGTCAATGAAAACTCAATTGTGATGAGAACACGGGCCTCAAAGATATGACCACCAAAACATTCACCTGAGGGTCCGAACAGAACACCGTGAATGTGCGGTGAAGGATTGTTGTCGACATCAACGCCTATGTGACCCTGGATACTTCCGATCTCAGATGCATCATTGACCCTGACAAATCGATTTCCTGGTCCGGGACTTCCATTGTGGTCACACATCGCCAATCCAAAATCGATATAACGCACACTGCCGATACAGGAGGAAATAACCGAATGACGTCGGTCTGATGCTTCAAACGCTTGAATTACAGACTCGTGCAGGACTTCCCCGGGATCCAGATGCACAAAGGTCGAATTGGCACCAACCTCAATATCCATCATTTCTCCTAAGAAAGTCCTACACGACGGCTGATGTTACTTGGTCATGGGAGCTCGGAAGTCCCAGCCCAGTTCCCGTTCTACAGCTGCAGAAATAGACAGAAGCTCCCACTCTGAGTTGGGTCGACCGATGAATTGGAGACCGACGGGCAAGCCTTCAGGGGTAATCCCGCACGGCTGGCACGTTGTTGGAATACCGACCAAATTGGACGGGAAGGTGAAGCGCCAACAGGCGTCCAACAAGGACTCGGTTGATCCGTCTGGCCAGATGAATTCTTCTTGCTCAATCAGCGACGCCGCGTGAGGCGTTCCTGGAGAGATTAAGAAGTCAACTTTTTCAAAGACATCCCGCATTTGACTCCACAGTTCCTGACGGAAACGAAGAGCCGCGATGTAGTCCTGAGCGAGGAGTGTGTCGCCGAGTGCGAGGTAGCCTTGCGTGGCCTCTGCATACTTTGGACGCTGCTCGCGAAGTGGACCTGAAAATACTGCAGAGGCCTCACCCAGAACAATTGCGTACTGGGCTGCAGAAGCAGCATGGAGCAGCGGAATCGATACGTCGACAATCTTCACACCGATTTTGGCGAGTTGATCCATGGCTTTTACGAAACCT
>JBIHZX010000061.1:0-8414 GCA_044240195.1 Candidatus Nanopelagicales bacterium
CGGGACGCTCAGCGACCTCTGCGGAAATGGTGTATTCGGAGTCAGTTGAACGCACCGAAGAATCCATGCGGTGCCAAGTGTTATCCAGTGGTCGCTGGTCGGTGTAGTCCGCTTCTTGCGGGTATACATACAGATTCGCTGCGGTAGAAGCGTGAATGAACTCGAGGTCGTCCAGGGCTGGAGCACCAGATGAAACAACGAACTCGTTGAACGCTGTCCACATTTCTCGGTGGGAGCGATCGTAGGCATCAAGGAAGATCTGCCACTGGGAATCATCTTCTTGCGCGTATCCGGAGAAAGTGGGCGCGATACGTGGCCCTCTCATTTCCAATGGGCTGCACGAGACGATGCGAACAAATGGAGCACCTGCAGTCATCAGTGCTGGGAAACACAACACGTTGTCTTCCACAACAACATCGGGTTTCACGCGTTCAATGATTTGCTTGAGTTGTGGTTCGCAATACACGGCGCCATCAATTAATGCCTGCCAGGTTGGTTTGATAAATGTTTCCAGTTGCTCAATTGTTGGCTTGCGAAACTCTGGCGCTGTTTCCTTGATGAACTCTTTCCAAAACGCACCAGGGTCTGCTTCGGTGTCATCGGTGGATTCGGCTGGCGGAGCAAGATCAACCAAATCCTCTTCGAAACCTAGAGCGGTGAGCTTGCCTGCCCATGAAGCCTCGGCGGCGAAAACCACCCGGTGACCGCGATCAAGGAGAACCTTGCCGATTCCAATGCACTGATTGGTGGGGCCGTATGCCGACTCGGGCATGAACAAGATGGTGAGCGGGCGGGTGGAGTTGTCGGTCATGGTGTGATTCCTTTGGAGTGGGTTCTTAACTTCGGGTTTTCTGGGGAAGCGTATGGCCGGTTGCTAGTCGGGCGTAATCAAGGATTAGTTCAACAGCTGCGTGGTAATCCAAGGTTGGGTGCTTGGCAATTATTCGGTAACCGTAAGCGTCTTCCAGGGCAACCAGGTTGCGTGCGATGGTGAGCGGATCCTGGGCGAGGTGGAAATCGCCTTGGCTCACACCCAGTTCAAGAATGCTTTGGTACATGCCAACTTGGCGGTCATAGAGGGAAGTAAGGAGCACGGCATAGATGGTGTTGCGAGCGGCCTCACCACCGAGGGAGCAGAGCAAGCGGACTTCTTCGTCTTCGGGAGTGCGGGGAACACCCAGTGAAATAGTGTGAATGAGGCGTTCGGTTGGATCGGCAATTGCGGCGATGACATTGAGGCGATCGTTATAGAAACGCTCCATGCCAGCACGGTTTGCCTCAACCAGGAGCTCTTCGATTCCGGCGTAGTGGTAGAGAATCGCGCTGGAGGTGACCCCCGCGGCTTCCGCGACCTGATTCAGGCGAACGGCGGAACCGTGCTCGGCGAGGGCTCGCTGGGCGGCAGAAATCAGGTCTGCTTTGCGTTCACTCGTCTTCGCCACCCCATGATCCTAGGAGTTTTCTGAACTTAAATTCAACAATTTGGACATATCCATAGAATTAGCCGGGTTTTTACTGTTTAATAATCTGAACTGAGATTCAGTTTTTATCGAAGGAGAGCAGATGCGTCGTTCTAATACTCAGCGCTCGGTCCGTCGGACCGGTGCCATCTTGGCCAGTGTGGCTTGTGCAGCACTGGTTTTGTCAGCGTGCGGGGGTAGCGATTCGACCGCCTCGGATCTCAATCCCGATGCTGACCTCACCCAACAATCCCTCACCGTTTCCAACTGGGCCGGCTACTACCCAGAGGACATGGCTGCCAAGTTTGAAGCAGCCGTGGGTTCACCCATGACAATTACCAACCACGCCACCAACGAAGAAATTATGGCCAAACTCACCGCGGGTGGGGACTCTGGCATTGACGTTGCGTTCGTTTCAGGTCAATTCGCACAGGCACTCAATGAAGCTGGATTGATTGAAACACTCAACCCTGAATTCATTCCGAACCTGTCGAACCTCTACCCCGAAGCCCAACAATTGACTTACGATCCCGGCAACAAGTTCTCGGTCCCCTACGCATGGGGCACCACCGGTATTTGTTATCGCAGTGACCTGATGGAGGAACCCACCAGCTGGAACGCGATCCTTGAGCCATCACCTGAAAACAAGGGCAAGGTCACCGCACTGGCAACCGAGCGTTGGCTCATGCTCCCTGCTCAGAAGGCACTTGGCTTCTCCGCTAATACCACCGACGAAGCAGAGATGGAGCAGGTGAAGCAAAAGTTGATCGCCGCGAAGCCAGGATTGCTCGCGTACGATGACACAACCTTCTACTCACGTCTGGTTTCCGGTGAAGCGAATGCTGTCGTTGCATGGGATGGCTGGTGCAACTACGGCACCGCAGAGAATCCCGATATCAAGTTCGTGGTTCCTTCTGAAGGTAGTGACCTTTTCGCCGACACCATGGTGATTCTGAAGACCTCGAAGAACAAGGAAGCGGCACACGCCTACATCAACTACATCTTGGATCCTGTAAACCATGCGTGGGTTGCAGAAAACATTTTGTACAAGGTTCCCAACAAGGCAGCCATGGATGCTGTTGGTGCCGGCTTGGCAGCGACCTACCCCAACATGGGCATGACACCCGCAGAGTTGCTCAAGGGTGAGTCACTGGTTGATCTCGGTGAAGCAGGTCCGCTGTACACCAAGATTGCCACTGAGGTTACATCGAGTTAAACAGCACAATATGTCAATACCGACACCTACATCAGGGCGTGGCGCCGCTAGGCGCCGCGCCCTGATTGGTCGAACGGTTTTCGCCGCACCTGGCTTGATCTACATCACCATCTTTATGACCATACCGATTCTTTTGGTTTTGGTGTATTCGTTCTTTCAGCGTGGTCGCTTCGGTGGAATTGTTTGGGAGTTCACCCTTGAGAACTACGTCCGTGCTTTTGAACCCGTTTACCTGCAGGTATTTAGTAACTCGTTGGTGATTGCGGGAACAACAACCCTGCTGGCACTGCTGATTGGGTACCCCACCGCATACGCGATTGCGAAACTTCCCACCCGCTGGCGCACCGTCGCACTTGTACTCGTTGTGCTTCCCTTCTGGACAAACTTCCTGATCCGCACTTACGCCTGGATCATCTTGCTTAACTCTGAAGGACCAATTAATTCATCACTGATGGACGTGGGAATTATCAGTGCTCCTATTGGTTTTCTCTACACCCCCGGCGCGGTGATCGTGGGGCTGGTTTACGCCTATTTACCGCTGGTGATTCTTCCCGTCTATGCATCCATTGAACGACTTGACCGTCAACTGATTGAAGCCGCAGGGAATTTGGGCGCAAGTCGCGCGCGAGCCTTTTTCGATGTCACACTCCCCCTCACTCTTCCCGGTGTCATGATCGGAGCGATCTTTGTTTTTGTTCCGAGCCTGGGTAATTTCGTGATCCCTGAACTCCTCGGTGGTGGCAAGACCGTCATGGTGGGCAACCTGATCCGTGATCAATTCCTTGAGGCGCGTGACTGGCCCTTCGGTGCTGTGCTCGCTCTATTTGTCATCACACTCCTTGTGGTTCTTTTTGCACTACAAGCAGCCATCTCTCGGCGAATCAATGGAACCGGGAAGCGGGTGAGCAGCCGTGCATAAAATTGGTTGGCTCCGTGTTCCACTGGTCGCGACCTACGCATTCCTTTATATACCTATTGTCGTGCTGGTCGTTATGAGTTTTAACGCCAGCAAAAATCCGTTTAACTGGGCCGGGTTCAGTACAAAGTGGTACTCCGCATTGTTTGATAACGAGTTGATCCGGCAAGGGTTTATCAACACTATGATCGTTGCGATCGGCGCAACAATCTTTGCCACCATTCTGGGAACTTTGCTCGCCATTGGAGTTGCCCGTTATTTCAGATCCGCTGTTGTCGAGGCTTACAGCCTGGCCCCTGCAATCATCCCTGACCTGGTGTTGGCTATTGGGTTGCTCGCGTTCTTCGCACTGGTCGGTGTGACCCTGAGCCTTTTCTCGGTGCTGTTGGCGCACGTTGTGTTTGGCATGGCGTTCGTCTCAGCAGTGGTAATCGCGCGGATCGGCCAAACGGACTCCAGCCTTGAAGAGGCCAGTAGGGATTTGGGCGCCAGTGCGACCACCACGTTTTTCCGGATCACCCTTCCCAGTTTGGCTCCGGGGATCATCGCTGGTGCACTCCTGGTTTTCACACTAAGCCTTGATGAGTTTGTCGTTGCCTACTTCACCGATGGACCATCAACACCGACATTACCGATTGTTATTTACTCCATGGTCCGTTTCGGCGTGACCCCGGAAATCAATGCACTAGCTGCCTTGCTGTTGCTTGTCAGTTTCACCATTGTGATCTCTGCTCAACGGATCACCCGACTTACGGATGCCGTATGACACTTGAAACACCACTGCTCTCAATCTCAGGCGTAAGCAAAGCCTATGGAGACGTTGTTGCCCTGGATGACGTCAGTCTTGATATCAGGCAGAACGAATTCTTTGCATTGTTGGGTCCATCGGGTTGCGGCAAAACCACACTCCTTCGTTCAATCGCCGGATTCGAGGATCCCGACGCTGGAGCTATCACCATTCTCGGATCCGAGTCGACCACACCTATCAATCTTTTATCACTGCCACCCAATAAGCGTCCGGTGAACCTGATGTTCCAGTCCTATGCGCTCTTCCCGCACATGAATGTTCGCAAGAACATCATGTATGGCCTACAGCGTGAAGGTTTGAGCAAAGAAGAAATCGCGCAGCGGGTTGACGAAGTGCTGATCACAACCGGATTAACCGATAAAGCCGCGGTGCGACCCGCGCAACTGTCCGGTGGTCAGCGCCAACGCGTGGCCCTTGCTCGCGCAATTGTTAAACGTCCACGCCTGCTACTCCTTGACGAACCACTCTCAGCCCTTGACCGCAAAGTCCGTGCGGAGATGCAAATTGAGCTAAAGCGCCTGCAACATGAGGTAGGAATTACTTTCGTCGTGGTTACCCACGACCAGGAAGAAGCCATGAGCATGGCGGATCGAATCGCGGTTATGCATGAAGGTCGCGTTCAACAAATCGCTGATCCAGTGACCTTGTACGCGCAGCCCGCCAATGTGTTCGTCGCCGACTTCATTGGGAGTGGGTCTCTCTTGCACGGAATCGCTACCCAGGGATCATTCAGTGCCTATGGGTCCACTTTCCCCTGTCACAATCCCGACCAGATTGCAGGTAATGCAGTACTTGTCCTGCGCCCAGAGGAAGTCCGGATCACGGTTGCGACGGCTGTTGATAACCCACTCATGGTCGGCTCAATTATTGAGACACACTTCTACGGTGGTTCATCAAGCACCACCGTGCGCGTTGCTGGAGTGGACAACCCCATTGTTGCCAGCCACCCCGGTGCACCGCAATACACAGTTGGCGATCAAGTCGGCTTGTCATGGAACCCGCAATCAGCGGTGTTGCTTCAGGTTCAACCATGACGATTGCAACAAATGCTGGGCGCGATCACAACCCTGCCGCAGACCTGGTTGATCGATCCCTCGCGGACACAACTCACGCTCCGTACTGGACAGACCAACCAGGTGCACCGAGCCCGTGCATGCAATTACTCGCGAGTAAAGAATGCGACCTGGCAATCATCGGTGGTGGATTTACTGGACTATGGACCGCAATTTTGGCTAAGGAAGCAGATCCGCAGCGCGAAGTCATTCTGCTTGAAGCTGAGACAATTGGATTTGGTGGATCAGGTCGCAATGGTGGATTCATATCCGGCTCGCTCACTCATGGTCTAGCGCACGGTGAAGCAATCTGGCCAAAGGAAATGACCACCTTGGTGCGGTTGGGAAATGAAAACCTTCAGGCAATTGTTGACTTCACCAAGTCAGAGGGAATCGATGCTGATTTGCGTTTGGTGGGAAAAACCGCGGTGGCACTCAATGATCACTCTGTGCAAGCACTGAATGCAATGCATGAGCGGCATGCCCAATGGGGTGAGGACAGTGAACTACTCGATCGCGAACAGATGCAAGCCGATGTTGCTTCGCCCACCTACCTCGCCGGGTTGCGGGTGCGCAGCGGAAGTGGCTTGATGGATCCGGCTCGACTGAGCTGGGGGCTCAAGCGTGCAGCGCTCGCTCGCGGGGTGCAGATCTATGAAAACACCCCGGCATCATTTCTTTCCAATCAACGTGATGGCGGGATAGCACTGCAGACTCCCCTTGCTTCGGTGCGAGCCCGTCAGGTTGTTATTGCCACCAACGGATTCACGCCACTTCTTAAGCGGTTGCAGTATCGAATGCTGCCAATTTTTGACCATGTACTCGTCACTGAGCCACTCACTTCAACCCAATTAACGGACATTGGTTGGTCACAGAATCAAGGCATGACCGATGTCGGTAATCAGTTCCACTATTACCGGCGCACACCGGACAATCGCATCTTGTGGGGAGGTTACGACGCGATTTACTACCGCGGTAACCGCACCAACCGTGAGTTGGAGCATCGTGATGCAAGCCACCGACTTCTTGCCACACAATTCTTCATAACATTCCCGCAACTTGAAGGACTGAGGTTCACCCACAAATGGGCCGGCATTATTGATTCAACGAGTCGGTTCACTCCCGCGATCGGCACCGCCATGAGCGGAAAGGTTGCCTATGCCGTTGGTTACACCGGGCTGGGCACTGCTTCCGCCCGATTTGGAGCCAACACAATGCTAGATCTATTAGCCAAACGGAAAACGGAACTGACCGAGTTGACTATGGTTCGACGTAAGCCGGTCCCATTCCCACCGGAGCCTTTGCGTTATCCGTTGGTGCAGTTCACACGTTCACAGCTTGTCCGCGAAGACCTCACAGGTAAACGAGGTGCCTGGCTTTCACTTCTTGATCGATTCGGTGTCGGATTCAATAGTTAGGAATAACGTGTCACAAGGCGTACATATCAATGGTCATACCCGCGATGGAAAAGGTGCCGTAGTTGAGTTGATCAACCCTGCAACGGGAGAGGTGGGTGACTCGATCACCACCGCGAGTACTGCCGACGTTAGTGAGGCTGTTGCAGCCGCTGTCGCTGCGCAACGCGAGTGGGCAGCACGCACACCCGGTGAGCGAGCCAAGGTGTTGCTCACTCTGGCCGATCTTATCGAAGCGGACGCGCAAGGTATTACTCGGTTAGAAGTGGATGAAACCGGTAAGCCCCGTGCAGTATTTCAAGACGGTGAACTTCCCTTCGCCGCTGACAACTTACGTTTCTTTGCTGGAGCCGGACGTTCACTGGAAGGCACCGCAGCTGCCGAGTTATCCACGGGTTACACGAGTCTGTTGATGCGTCAACCAATCGGAGTGGTGGGATCAATCACTCCGTGGAACTTCCCGTTCATCATGGCGATCTGGAAAATTGGACCGGCTTTAGCAACGGGCAATGCTGTTGTGCTCAAGCCAGCACCGGCAACACCGCGTAGTTCGCTTCGTCTCGCAGAGTTGGCAATACAAGCGGGTCTACCAGCTGGATTGTTGAATGTACTCAGTGGTGGCAACGACATTGGGGCAGCGATGGTGACCGATCCGGATATCCGAATGATTTCGCTTACCGGCTCAACAGCGGCTGGCGAAGCCGTGATGTCTGCTGCGGCACCTCATGTGAAGCGGCTTCACCTAGAACTCGGTGGCAAAGCTCCGGCTCTGGTTTTCCCTGATGCGGATCTAGAACAGATGGCTCGCGCCCTCACGCTCGGGGCAACCTACAACTCGGGCCAAGACTGCACGGCTGCAACTCGAATCTACGTGCACGCATCGCGCTACCAAGACACCGTTGATGCAGTCGCACACATGATGTCCACTGTTCGCGTGGGAGATCCGTGGGCGGACACCACCGATATTGGGCCATTGATCTCCCAAGTTCACCGAGACCGCGTTGATGGCTTCGTCCGGCGAGCCCGCACAGCCGGTGCACATATTGCTGCGGGGGGTGAACGCATTGATTCACCCGGTTTCTACTATCCACCCACACTGATTTCCGGTGCCGCCCAAAATAGTGAAGTTGTTCAAGGTGAGATCTTCGGTCCTGTTCTCGTGGTTGTTCCCTTTGAATCAGAAGATGAAGGAATCTATTTAGCAAATGACTCTCGTTATGGACTCGCCAGTTCGGTGTGGACCAGCGACGTTGCTCGAGCTTTGCGGGTGAGTCAGCGCATTGAAGCGGGTGTCACCTGGATCAACGACCATCTTCCGATTGCATCGGAAGCACCGCACGGTGGCGTGAAGGGGAGTGGATTCGGTAAAGACATGAGCCACGAATCATTACTGGAGTACACAACAACGCACCACATTATGATCAAACACTCTGAGCCCGTTAAACACGATTCATTCCGGCCAGCCTGATACGGAAGTGGTGGCAACCGAAGTCACCACCACCTGGCACGCATACGACTACTCCCGCATCACGTTAAACAACCATCGG
>JBIHZX010000059.1:0-8905 GCA_044240195.1 Candidatus Nanopelagicales bacterium
TGATCGGAGCATTACTTGCTTTAATCATTATGTTCAATAAAGCGCTCAATGACATGGTCCACGTCTCGCGCGCTTACAACAATATGCCCAAGTTGGAGGACAAAGAATCCGTTGGGGTTCCTAACGTTTCCGGGTTACGCAAGGTTCGATCCATTGCTCGTTTTGTGCCATTTCACCGCGCTTACCATTCGGTTGAACTTACGATCTTGGCATTTATCGCTGCCGTCGGCGATCTGTTGACTGGAGATTTACAGGTGACCCGCATTCTGGTTGCTGGGCTTGCGATTCTCGGGGTCTTTACAATTATTGGCCACTTCATGGCGATCATGACGTCCAGCAAGTTGAAGTGATGGCAGCATCATCCAGCGCCCTGCAATTCGGTGTCGTGATTTTGACCATGGGAAAACGCCCCGTTGAGTTACGCAAGGCAATCGAATCAGTCATCAGACAAAGCAACGTTGATACCGACATCGTGGTTGTGGGCAATGGCTGGGAGCCCGTTGATTTACCTATCGGAGTGAGAGCATTAGCGCTTGTGGAAAATGTTGGTATCCCAGCGGGACGCAATGCAGGGGTGGAACTCGTGAGTGGCGACACCCTATTTTTCCTCGACGACGACGCGGAACTACCCGATTCGCATTATTTAGAACGAATGGCAGCCTTGTTGACCGCCCGGCCCGAAATTGGACTAATCCAGCCACGGGTGGTTGATCCAACAGGTGTTGTCGGCCCTGGCCGGTGGGTTCCTCGGCTGCGGGTCGGAGACCCGAGCACACCGGGTCCGGCAACCTCTCTCTGGGAAGGTGCAACGGTAATTCGACGCTCTGTTTTCGACACCTGTGGTGGCTGGCCGGAAGAGTTCTTCTACGCCCACGAAGGAATTGACCTGGTGTGGCGAGTGTGGGATTCCGGTTTTATCCCGTGGTATGCCGGCGACATTGATGTGTATCACCCGGTGATTAATCCTTTACGACATGAAGAGTTTTATCGAATGAATGCACGAAACCGGGTGTGGCTTGCACGTCGCAATCTCCCCGTCGTGTTGGAGCCGCTTTATGTTGGCAGTTGGGCCGGATTAACCATGCTGCGGGTCCGTGACTCCTCCGCTCGTAAAGCCTGGCTAGCGGGAATGCGTGAAGGTATGTCCGTGCGACCAAGCGGGCGACAAGCCATGAAGTGGAAAACCGTGTGGGCAATGACCAAAGCCGGTCGACCACCCGTTATCTAATTAACTAGCGCAGTAACTTTCATCGGCTGTGTTGATATTTGCCGTCTTGTCTTTGAGTGCCTCGCTGATTTGGACGGCCTTAGTTCCGGTGAAGTCCGGACCGATCACAAGTTGGAGTGTTGATCCTGATCCTGCTACCGGTTCTAGCACCGTTGCGCTCGCGGAGTACGCCAATGTTTTAGCGGAGTTGTCCCACTCGGGGTCATAGATAAGCGTTGTTGCGGCAACCGGATCGCCATTTTTGACATTAACCACGATGAAACCTTGTTCGCGCAATGCCTTCTTGGCGCCTTTGCCAGCGCCCTTTACGCCCGTGCCATTGATTACTTCAACGCGAATGTTTTCAGGGACCGTGCGCAGAAGTGGTTGATCGTTAGCAGCTTTAGGTGGCCACGAAGTATCATTTTTGATCGCATTGAGAAGTGCCTTAGCTTTTTTCTTGTTCATCAAAACGTTTGCTCCGTCACCGGCGGGATACCAAGGCAGTGTGGTGAATGTGATGTTCGAAGGACTCAGGTCCTTCATGCTTACCGCCAACTCGCGAAGGTTATCAATATTGGCCAATTGCGGGTCTGCGGTGAGTGACTCGGTCGCGGCGTTGAGAACTCCGAGTAGTGCGGCAGGATTGAGGAGCGTTCCGCTGGAGAGCACCTTCTTGGCCATGGATGAAAGAAAAGCCTGTTGCCGTCTAATGCGAGAAGTGTCTGAACCGTCGCCCAATGTTTTACGGGCACGTACGAAGGCAAGTGCTTCTTCACCTGAAATCGTGTGTTTTCCAGCGCTGAGTTTAAGACCACTGAGTGGATCGTTGACCGCCTCGCTGAGACAGATTTCGACTCCGCCGACAGCCTCGGTGATTGCTTTAAAGCCACCGAAGTCGACCACCATAAAGTTGTCGATCTTCATTCCGGTCATATTTTCAACGGCTTTGAGGGTGCAACCGGGGCCACCACGGGACATGGCCTCGTTGAATTTACCGGTGCCCCCATTAACGCTGTCGCCATTTGAGTTTTTGCAGGTTGGTAGGTCAATCAGGGTGTCGCGGGGGATACTCACCGCGACTGCTTGGCTTCGATCAGCACTCACGTGCAACAGGATTGTGGTGTCTGAGCGTTCGGTTGAACCAAATTTTGCGGTGCTTCCGTAGCCTTTATTGTCCTTGCCAGCGCGGGAGTCGCTACCCATCAGCAAAACGTTAAAAGGTGCGGTTTCACCGGTTACCTCGTCAACGACGACTGATTCGCTGCTCGTAACGGCGCTTCCGGTTTCATCAGAGACGTCAAGGGCTGTGATATTGCCTTCAAGCTGCCCAAGGACTGCGGTAACACCTGCCCCAACCGCTGTCACAGCCAAAATCGCACCTGCTGCGACTGCTAAAACAACCTTTGGCCAACGTCGGTTACTCAAGGGGATCCTTAATCCTGGGAAGCATTTTTAGGTGATTTCACTTATTTGCGTAGCGGAATCACCCTCAATAGTAAGCGGGAAGCCTGCTATCAGTGGCTAGGACGCACCCAAAGCCCTACTTGGTTCCCCTCATGGGCGGTCCCTAGGCCACATGTGAGCAAGTAGCGCGGGGCGGAGTTTGGCTCAGGCAGTGGGTGTGTGTGACACTACTGAGACGTAATTCTTGGGGCCTGTGTGACAGGTGGGACATTTGATTGCTATGAGGAAGGTGTGGCCAGTTGTTTAATTCAAAGCCTGGCCCCCCTCATATTTTGGGCGGACTGACCGTGATCACGGTGCTCGCCGCCAGCCTGATTCTGCCCGTTTCAGGCTCGGTCCAATCGGGAATACCGTCGAATCCGGATGTAACCCAATCACCACCACCGCTCATTGAGCAGCACATAGATCTTTTTGGTGTCGATCCAGCAATTGTCTCGGCATCCGAATCAGCTTTACAGACCTCTTTCGCAACGGAGGCCACTGATGAACACTCTGTGGAATTCCTGTCCTTGGCGCCGGTCTCGGATAAACATGATGCGCATCAGGTTGATCAATTCACCGACCTGGAGCCGGTTGTGGCAACGCGCAACACGAACACGAAACCTTTCACGTTGGTGGGGGTTACCTCGGTCGAGCCATTCGCTGCGGGTACCCGTGTTCTCGTTCGAGTGCAGGAAGACTCTGGTTGGAGCTCGTGGACACCACTTGAGATCTCGATGGATCAACCCGATGGTGCCGAGGCGGAAAACATCCTCTACGGCACGCAGCCGCTACTGACCAACTCGGCAACCGGGGTGGAGGTGCGCATTGATACACCTGATGGAGTTGAGATCACCGCCCCGGCAATGGTCTTACTTGATTCGCCAACGATTAAAACTGATGCTGCAATTCCTGACCCCGATTTAGAATCAAACAATTCGGGACCAATAAGCACGGTGGCGGCAAGCACGGTGAGTGCTCCAATGCCAGCGATCATCTCGAGGTCGCAGTGGGGCGCCGACGAAAGCTTGAGTCGAAGTGGACCGAAAATTGCACCTACCATCAAGGCCGCGTTTATTCATCACACCGCGAGTCAAAGCAACTACACGCCAGAAGAAGCACCCGCGCAAATGCGAAACCTGTACACGTATTTCACCAAGGGTTTGAAGTACTCCGACATGGCTTACAACTTCATTGTTGATCGCTTTGGTCGACTCTATGAAGGGCGTGGAGGGGGAGTAGATAAGGCAGTTGTTGGTGGTCACACGGCTGGTTTTAATGACGAAACTTTTGCAATCTCAGCTCTGGGAAACTTCCAAAAATTTAAGCCAAATGACCCTGAAATGCTTGCGATGGTTGACTCGGTTTCTTCACTGCTTGCCTGGAAGTTATCGATGAATCACCGGGATCCAAACGGGCAAACAACACTTGTTTCTGACTCTGACGCCGGGACGTCAAATTACAAACCTGGGGTAACTGCAACCGCATCAGTCGTTGGTGGCCACGGTGACATCGGTTCAACTTCTTGCCCGGGCAAGTTCTTGGAAGCGCAATTACCGGCAATTCGCGCCGCCGCTGGAGCAAAAATGGGTGCCAGCATGATCAATCCGGCAGCTGCACCTGCCAAATGGGGTGAGGCCCAACCTGTACGCATCGCCGCAATCACAAATGCTCCGTTGCAATGGAATTTATCCGTTCGTTCGCAATGCGGGGAAGTCGTTCGCAGCATGAGTGGTGGACAAGGTGAACTTGGAGCACTCAGTATTGATTGGGACAAGAAAAACGATGCAGGTCAGCCGGTGCCGCCCGGCACCTACACGGTGACAATGAATTCAACCGGTAACGGGGAGGTTCTCTATCCCTGGGTGGGTCAAGCACGGGTATTAGCAACGGCTGATTCACCACCGGATCCATGTGCTCCACCAGCGAGTTTCACCCTGACCGGTTCCGGATACGGGCACGGAGTCGGATTATCCCAATGGGGTGCTCGAGCAATGGCCAATGCGGGAATGGACGTAACCTCGATAGTTACCTACTACTACCCGGGAACACAAGTTGTACCTGTGCAGGACGACATGGAGATCTCGGTCAATATTGAGTACCAAAAATCGCGGATTGATATGCAAAGTGAGGCACTGGATGCAACCGGTGGTGCACTCGAAGTCTCCGTTGGCGGTGTCGTCACTACCGGGAGCCCAGCTGATGTTTTCCAATTCCAACGCTCCGGCGGGCAGGTCAAAGTTGTTCGAATTACCGGAGGCGCCTCGAGTGAAATTGGCCAAGGCCCTTCGGCTACCGCTCGGCCACTGGGCGCCACCATTGTTCATGTAACCAACCAGGCCCGCCCGTTATCGCAGCCGGGGAGTCGATTCCGTTACGGCTACATCGAGGTAACACCAATTACGGTTGGTGGTAAGGCGCAGCTCAATGCCGTCAACCGATTAAGGCTCCATGACGAATACCTTTACGGCGTGTCGGAGGTTTCCAACTCGTGGCCTGATGCGGCACTTCAGTCACAGGTGCTCGCGGCCCGCACGTACGCACTTTCTAAGATCGACGCGGGCCTTCGTAAAAGTTGTAATTGTCACCTCGATGACGGTTTCGGGCCTTTCTCGGATCAAGCTTTTACCGGCTGGACCAAACAAGCGAGTGCACAAGGTGGCCGTTGGCTTGCAGCGGTAAACGCAACCCATGCATCACCCACGACTGGACTTGCGATTCTCAAGGACGGTAAAGCAATCAAGGCGTTCTACTCCTCGTCAAATGGCGGTGCATCACAGGCGGTCGCCGAAGCATGGGGTGGGGAGACATTCCCTTACTTAATCTCGGTACCGGACCCTTATTCACTGGATCCGTCCAATCCTGATGCTTCGTGGACCAAGGTGATCACTCAAGCCCAAGCTGCGCAAGCCTTTGGAGTTCCCGGGGTGTGGCAACTTGCGGTTACCGAGCGCACCTCCGCCGGTGCTGTTAAAAGGCTTGCGGCAACATTGGCTGACGGTAGTTCCGTAACGAGAACAGGAAATGAAATGCGCAGCCTGTTCGGTCTCAAGTCAAACTACGTCACAGCGATTGACGGTAACGCGGGTGTTCCCGTTGCCCAGCCGGTTGCGCCGGGGGCACCCGCCCCCGTTGTCGAAGTTCCCGCCAGCGAACGCTCGGTTGAACTTCTCACTGCGGCAAAAGTTGATCAGCCAGCCGGTAAGCCTTTCGACATCAAGGCCAAAGTTGATCCGGCCCAAAAGGGATTACGCGTGTGGTTACAACAACGCGTGGGTGAAGAGTGGACAACTCTTGAAAAAAAGCGGACGAAGGCCAAGGGCAAGGTCTCGTTCACGATCAAGGATCCATGGCCACCTGCAACAACCCTCGTGTATCGGGTAGTGACAACTAAAAAGGCAGTTGTTGTTGGCACCAGCGCCGAACTCGCCATTGGTGTCGTGCCCAGTGTTAAACAACGAACCGTTTCCCTATTAAGTCCGGCAGCGGTGACCAAGAAAGAAGGGAAGTCCTTCACCATTAAGGCCAAGATGCGTCCAAGTAAAAAGGGTCTCACGGTATGGCACCAAGTGCTGGTGAATGGTGACCCTGAAACTGGTGAATGGCGAACTATCGGCACGAAGAAGACACAAGCCGGGGGCAAGATCTCCTTTACAATAAAGCGGGCAACACCTGCTGGATCGAGTTATCTTTATCGAATAGTCGTAGTTGATGACCGTCAAGCAGCGGGCGTGAGTCCCGTCATTGCAGTAACCGTTACCTGATTCACATGCTCAGTGCGCAAGTTATCTGTTCCTGCTCAACGAGGTGCTCGTCAAGGTTGTCGCTAAGGACTATGGACCCACCAAAAACTAATGGCAGCAGGAACGGAATGAAAACATTTGGTTCCGTGTTTCGAGTATCGATTCCGATCCGCGCACCCAGACCGACCCCTCTCTCAAGACCCCATTGGTACGCCAATTCAATGACATCTAGCTGCTGCACAAAAAATTCTGGGTACATCCACCCATCGGGTTGGCCCAGAACTTCGGCGGTAATTTCACCCTCGTAACCTTGTGGGCGACCCCAGCCATCTACTGAAATACCAAATGCATCACCAGGACCGATTGCTCCAGGCTGACCGGCAGGGACAATCCTCACCTCGGGGTTCTGGGTCACCAGGTCATTCCCGGAGATCAGTGCGCCGGCTTGCCACACCGCCTGCTGCCATGACCAACCCAGATCAACGTGCACTGCCGTACCAGGCTCCACATCAATCACGTCACGCAATGCGTTAGCGGCCTTAGCTGCACCATTAAGAAAAGTCGTAACCGAGAGTTCAATACGACCCGTGGCGGGGAAATTTGTCGTGATGAAAGGGCGCTGCGGATCGGGGAAACTATTGAGTAATTGCCAGACATCCTTGATCTTTTGCGACTCCACCCGGCTGAGCGTACGTGTATGCGCATGACGCGCGCTCCAGCTATGGCAGGCTGCCCCTATGCGCGAAGCAATCCTCCTCGTCGGCGGTCAGGGCACTCGACTGCGTCCTTTGACAATCAACACTCCCAAGCCGATGCTCCCGGTGGCTGGTGTTCCCTTCACGGTTCACCAGATTCTGCGAGCACGCGATTCCGGGATCACCCGGATTGTGTTGGCAACCAGTTATCGCGCGGAGGTCTTTGCCAGTTTCATAGCGGATGCTGATTTAGGCATTGACGTTGTTATTGCCACCGAGGAGGTTCCTCTGGGCACGGGGGGAGCTATTCGTTTTGCTTCGAGTTTCCTGCAGGGTGGTCCGGAGGACCCCGTTGTGATTTTCAATGGAGATGTACTCACCGGCCTTGACATCGATGCACTTATTTCAACCCACCAGGACAGCGCAGCAGATGTAACTCTGTATTTGACCCGCGTGGCGGATCCGCGAGCTTATGGACTTGTGCCAACGTCAAGTGATGGCCGTGTTCTTCAATTTTTGGAAAAACCACAAACTCCTGAAGAAATCGTGACCGACCAAATTAATGCGGGCTGCTATGTGTTCACCCGCTCGGTAATTGAATCAATCCCGCCGGGAAGAGCTGTCTCAGTAGAGCGTGAAATTTTCCCGGCGCTATTGGCCTCCGATCGAATAGTCATGGGCGTTGTTGACCCCGGCTATTGGCTCGACCTTGGACAGCCCATGGATTTTGTTGCAGGATCGGTTGATCTTGTTTTGGGGAACGCGCCATCACCCGCGGTAACCGCTCCAGGTCAATCACTCATTCTGGCTGGATCAAAGATTGCTGACACAGCCCTTATTCACGGTGGCACCACTATCGGTGCAGGGACAATTGTTGGATCAGGCTCCAATGTCAGTGCGAGCGTGATTTTTGACTCGGTCGTCATTGGCACCAATGTCAATATTTCAAACAGCATTATTGGTCAAGGTGCCGAAATCGGAGACTCATGCGTGATCCGCGACAGTGTGGTCGGCGATTTCGCGACGATTGGCGCTGGTAATGAACTCCTCAATGGAGCAAGGGTGTGGGCTAACGCGCAACTCAACGATTTAGCCATTCGATTTTCAGCGGATCAATGAGCCGTTAGTCGATTCGGAAGTCCGTGGCGCTTCTGCCCGGGCGTTGACTCGGAATTGTTGCTGGCACACCGATCGCAACGGCACCCAAAGAGATAAATGATTCTGGTAGTGCGAGTTGGATTCGAACAGTCTCTGGACAAAATAGTGTTGAAGAAATCCAAGCCGAACCATAACCCTGGCTGCTGATACTGATCAAAAAGTTTTCAACAGCTGCACCTCCCGCAACCAAGAACATATCGCGTTCACTGTTATTGCGCCCACCCATTTCAGGGTAGGTGTGTGCACCTGATGCAAGGTCCATGAACGCAACAACGACACACGGCGCTGTGCGCAAAATGTTTCCACGAGCAATACGCTTGGCAATTTCTTCCTCTAATTTACCTTCCGCTCGCAAATCTCGCTGCCAAGTTTGCGCCATTGCGTCAAGGAGTGCGATTCGCTTGCTTTGCTGCTGCTCCTCACCAGAATGGAGAACGAGGAATCTCCAAGGTGTGCTGTGATGCGGTGCAGGTGCAGTTATTGCAGCCTCAATTGCTTTTTCAATAACTATCTCAGGAACCTGCTGCTTTTGGAAGTTTCTGACGGTTCGTCGATCGGCGACTGCCTGCTCCTTACCGAGTGCAATTGACTCAGCAGTGCCGAGGGAAAATAGGTCTTCCTCCGTTGGGCGAACGATTGCCTGAGCGCCGGGCCCG
>JBIHZX010000137.1:0-2501 GCA_044240195.1 Candidatus Nanopelagicales bacterium
GCCAATAATGAGATCGGGTTCGAAGTTTCCGGAGACCTTGCCCCCTACAGCGGAGTCCGCGGCACCGGCGTTGCAACCATCCATCCTGAGTTGGCTGGCGAAGTACTACAACGACTTATAAAGAAATACCAAGGCGAGGCCGAGACCGATTTCAGCAGATGGTTGCTCAGTCGATTGGACAAGGAAGTCGCGGTCAAAATCACTGCTCTCACTTTGACCAGCTGGGATTTCACCGGCCGCATGGGTGAGTCACGCTGATTCGAGCTCAACCGCCTCGGCTCACGGGTTGCTTAAACAGTGAGAGGCTGAGGACCACTGCCAGTAGGCAGCGCCAGATTTCGTGACTTGGTGAAATCCGTGGTCGCAAGATCAATCACGAACCATTGCGGATCGCTGTACGTGTTGACGAGGTATCGGTTGGCAGTGATATCACTGACCGTGGACCACATGGTCAACTCGGGTTCGGCTCCATTGGGTGCTTCAGCAACTGTGCCCGGGACGATGTCGAAGCCATGAAGAAGTCGGATAGCACCTAATTCCGCTTCCTGTTGATCTACAGGAGTTTTAGCAAATCGCACCATGGTGAGGACGCGAATGAAACGGCCTGGTGAGGTCCCGTCGCCGGGAAGCCCACGGAAGCCCTGTCCCTGCGAGGACGGGGCGAATGTAGTTCCACCCACCTGGATCGAGGCGGGGTTTTCAGGAGAAAAACTCAAGTAATTAGCCACATTGGTCAAGTGCCAGTCCAAGTAAGGTGAATTTGTCGCCACCTGAACGGGATTGTCAACCACCTGCATGCCCTCAGGGTGAAACTCAGCGACAACGCATGAGTCTTTGTCATGAATAACGATGTGCAGTGGAAGTGGAACCGGGATTTGTTTTGGGGTGACATTTACAACATTGCACGTTGCCAAAGCGGCCCTGGCTTCTGCCGTGGTCGAACACGTTCCCAATATAAATGCAATAACATCCATGATCCCAATATCTGAACCATCATTTTTCGGATCGTAATAAGTACAGTGACCTGGCATGTAGAGCGCATGCGCTGATAGCCCAGCATTGTTCATGGCGTCGGCGTACCATTGTGGATTGCTAAAGCCTGAGAAACCAACCACTCCATACTTGCTAGTCCACTTCTTACCGTTGGGAACTACTTCACTTTGAGCGTCCTGATTTACCGCAAAAACACCAAGTTGCCAAGGAATTGCGTTGGGGAACTCCATGGTGCGACCTACGCACACGGTGCCGTCGGTCGCTGTTGGATATTTGAAGTTTGTGCACATTTTCGCATTCCTTACTAAGCGATCATTCCCCTCTATGAGGGTTTTGTCCTGGATGCGGAATTAACTGCCTACGGGGGCCAAGCTTCTGGCGATCCGCACTAATTGCTGTGCTGACAGATTGTTCCCACCGTAAGTTTCAATCCAGATTCGGGTTGAGCGCAATCCATTGACGCCGGGCAGCGTTACTTCAAGGTGCCCACCGAATTTCTTGACATCGGCTCTGGTGCACTTCGCTGGCAATGATGGGTCACAGTAGGCCTGAACAACTGCCTTGGCACCCTTTACGGTGGTTGACAGCACTACCTCGCCATTTCCAATGTCGAAGCACATGGGATTACCTTCAGTGATGGTCAATCTTTGGGAATTTGCCTTGCCGTAGATCACCATCAAGTTTTGTTCGGTGCCTTTTGGACAAAGATCGTTGGCACCAGCATGTTGGGCTGTAATTCCTGCGGTAAAGGAAGGTTCGTAGACCGTGTAGGTAACACCCACCTGCATGTTCTCATAGGCATCGCCTGTGCCCATTGCCGCAGCAGGCCCAGTAACCCCAACAACCAAAGCACTTGCTGCAATGACACCTAAAAGTCTTTTCACCTGAGTTTCCTCTCAATTGGTCAATGACGCAAGGCTGAACTTACCCGTCTTGACCCTGATAGTCTGCTCCAGATCACAATCCCCTGTCGATATTGAGAGGTTCTTTCTTGTCTGCTGAGGCAAAAGTCACTGGTTCATTAACTGCAATTGGTTCGGGGATTAAGTCCGTTGCCCACATCACCCTGGAAGCGCGAGCCCATGTTGAGTCCGCCGATGTTGTGTTGATCTGTTCGGCCGACGCTGTAACAGATGCATACTTACGAGAACTAAATCCCAATATCGAGGATCTACACGTTTATTACGGCATCGATGTCCCTCGGCGGGAAACATACATGGCAATGGCTGCACGCATGGTGGAAATGGTCCGCCGCGGAATGGATGTCGTCGTTGTTTTCTATGGTCACCCCGGTGTGTTCGTCGATCCGACTTTTCAAGCCATCAATCAGGTGCGAGAGATGGGCCTACCCGCTGTGATGCTGCCGGGAATTTCCGCAGAAGACTGCATGATCGCCGATCTGGAGATCGACCCAGCAAGTCAGGGCATGCAAACCTACGAAGCCACCTACTACTTGACCCGCAAGATCCAAATTGATGTTCGGGTGCCATTGGTGTTGTGGCAGGTAG
>JBIHZX010000060.1:0-8755 GCA_044240195.1 Candidatus Nanopelagicales bacterium
AGGAATGTCGTTGATAACGCTCGATGGTGGCGGTACATCCGAGTTCACATGCTTGTAAGCCACTGAAAGTGGGCTTTCACCTGAGTGAGGGACAGACCCGGTGATCATCTCGAAAAACAATATTCCGGTTGAGTAAATATCTGAGCGCTCGTCTGCATCGCCGTGTTCAACCTGCTCAGGGGAGAGGTAACTCACAGTGCCGATGATCATGCCGGTCGTGTGGGTTGAGTCCGTTGTAGTTACCGCACGCGCCAATCCAAAGTCTGCAACCTTGACCCGTCCGTCGTCGGAAATCAAAACATTTTCGGGTTTAATGTCTCGATGAACAAACCCGGCTGTGTGTGCTGCAACGAGGGCTTCTATCACCGGGTCAAGCAGGACTAGGGCTTGCTCGGTACTCAGTGGTCCATATTCGTCCAACACGTCACGCAATGTGCGACCGGGCAAATACTCCATGGCCAAATACACGTGGGAGCCGGAACTTCCTTGGTCGTACACCCCAACAACATGTGGGTGGGAGAGGCGGGCCGCACTCCTTGCTTCGCGCTGGAAACGGGCTACGAATCCTGGATCATTTGCCAGATGGGGGTGCATAACCTTCAGTGCGACAACTCGATCGAGTCGAAGGTCGGTAGCAAGGTAAACGGTTGCCATACCGCCTCGAGCAAGCAAAGAGGTGACTTCATACCGCTGATCCAAGGTTTGGCCAACCAGGCCACCGGGAACAGAGGACTCCATTCTTGGGAGTCTATGTGGAATCTAAAAGGGGAAGAGGTTGCCACGCCTTGGTCCCAGGGAGCGAGAGTAAGGACAAAGCGAGGGCCAACCGTTGCGGCATGGCTTGGGAGAGAACTGGGATTTCCCGATCGTTAACGGACACTGTCTGCGTGAGATAGGTCACGATTGAGTTCTGCATCCGCTCCCGCACGTGCTCGCTGTCGCGAAGCGGGTCAGGCTGCCATGGAAAGTCAATATCGCACAAGAAAACTTGGTCATAACGATTCAGGAGTTTCGGATCCAAATGCAGGTCGGAGCCAAAATATTCCAATGAATAAAATCCTGTTGTGATTGCCGCCGGATCACACACGAGGACATCAAATTGAGCGGCTGCAGCATCCTCTAAAGCGAGTTGGCCCTCAAGGATTACTTCTTGGTCGTCAAACTCGGGAAGTCGGGAGTTTTCCTCGCACCACATTCGCAAGTATTCCGGGACCATCCCTGCGTCATAACCCCGATCTCGCAATGCTGCGGTTAACGCAATGGCAAGAGTTGTCTTCCCTGAACTTTCAGCACCGAGTAAAGCGATGCGGTACTTCGCAGGTAAACCCGATAAGGGATCCGAGGTTTGATCTAAACTCATAATAGGCAATTATGGTGCTGTGGGAGATTTCTGGGATTTCGGCCGCTGGAGTTATGTAGCGGTATTGATCTTTGTAATCTTGGGATCTATTTGGCTTGAAGTATTTCTCCGCACTCGCGTTTTACGCAGGCCAAAACGACTATTACTCGCAATTGTCCCTGTGCTGCTACCGTTTCTCATCTGGGATGCGTATGCGATTAGCCAGGGGCACTGGTACTTCACCGAGTCTCGAATCCTTGGGGTGTACCTGCCAGCCGGTATTCCACTCGACGAACTCCTGTTCTTCATCGTCATCCCATTTGCTTCAATTCTTACGCTGGAGGCGGTGCGAAGTTTCAAAGGAACCCAATCTCCGCGCTGGCGCGTGGGAGATGAAGTCCAATGACATATACGGCAATTGGCGTTTCAGCGGTCGTGATAGCAGTTTTACTTGATCTCTTCGCATTCAAAACTCGCATGGTCACCCGGCCGATCTTCTGGGTTTCTTATGCCATCATCATCTTTTTTCAACTAGTTACGAACGGCTTATTTACCGGGGCTCAGATTGTTAAATACGACGGTACCGCAATCATTGGTGAAACCTCACCCGCGGACACCGCACCAACATTTCTCGGTGATGGGCGGATAGCTTTTGCGCCTGTGGAGGACCTACTTTTTGGTTTTTCCCTCGTTCTGCTCTCCTTGAGCTTGTGGGTGTTCTGGGGCCGGCGAGGAATTGATCGAACTCCCTTTTCGGGACCGCCGATCTGGCGCAAGTAATTATTTAAATGGGATTGATTCCCTGAACATTTCCCGGACCAAATGAGCGCCGGGCTTTGCGGGCATGACGCCATGCGGGGAAAGCGACCCAGAATTTGGTTCGCGGGGAAACGCGGGCGCGTTTTTTAAATACTTCAAAATCAATTTCCTCAACTTTATTCGCGATCCCGCAGTACAAAACTCGGGCAGCGTTGATGCAATCACGTGAAGAGGGGTGCAGCATTTCGATTCCGACACGTGATTGTTCATCGAGCCGGCGCACCCGATCGATTTGGTGGCGGAGGGCAGCCTTGATGTTTTCGGTGAGCTCTCGTTTTTCTAAATCTGCCCGGGTAACGCCGAACCTTTCGAGTTCGTCAAGGGGCAGGTAGACGCGGCCGCGATCAAGGTCTTCATTCACGTCGCGAATAAAGTTTGCCAACTGAAAGGCAACCCCCAGGTCCTTTGCATATTCATAAGCTTGCGGATCGCTAGGTTCCAAAATGGGGAGCATCTGCAACCCAATAACAGCGGCCGAGCCATAGACGTACTCGTAGAGGTCATCAAATGTTTTGTATTCGGTGACGGTGAGGTCCATTGTCATTGAATGCAAAAAGGCGTCAAAGAGATCCAGTGGAATTTCCCAGCGTCGAACGGTGTGAACCACCGCGCGGCACACAGGGTCGTTTGATTCACCGCTTTGGACGTCGGCCATAAATGCCTCACCCCATGTTTTTAGCCAATCAGCTTTTTCTTGGTCGCTCAGTGTTGAATCGAGGTCGTCAACAATTTCGTCGGCGTAACGAGCGAATCCGTAGAGTGCGTGAACGTAGGGTCTTTTGCCAGGTGGGAGCAAAAGTGTTGCAAGGTAATACGTTTTCCCGTGTGATGCATTGAGTTCTCGGCATACTTCGTAGGAAGCAATGAGATCCGGATCAGTGATCCCCGCTTCTTTGTATTCCTTTGCGTGCAGTCGATTCACCTAGTTGCCCGGGACTTGTAATTGTGGTCCTTGCCCGTAATGCGCTCTGCAGCAAGGCGACCTGAGATCAGCACCATGGGGACACCGACTCCAGGCTGCGTTCCTGAACCGGTAAACACTACGTTTTCGCCCCACATGTTGCCGGGACGAAACGGCCCCGTTTGGCCAAATGAGTGGGCGGCCGCGAATGGTGCGCCGCGTTCCATTCCTCGGTCCGCCCAATCCTGAGGTGTGGTGATGCTGTCAATTTCGATTGAATCTTTCAGCCCCACGTAACCCCGTTCTTCGAGCACTCGGTAGCACTCATCTCGGTAACGCGGGCCGATTTCTTTCCAGTCAATTGACGCATCAAGATTCGGAGTGGGAAAAAGAATGTAGTAAAGCTCTTTGCCCTCGGGAGCCAAGCTTGGATCAGAGAAACTTGGGTTGGTAACCAAGATGCTCGGGTCGGTCATGAGTTTCTTCTCATCAATTAACTCTGTGAAAACGTTTTTCCAAGAGCGACCAAAGTGAATATTGTGATGTGCGATTTTGGAATAGTGTTGGCTGGAACCTGCGAGCATCAAAAAGCACGACGGTGAGTAATTGAGGCGCTTAACCGACCATGGCTCAGTACCGAGAAGTTCCCGGTAAGCAACGGGAAGATCAGGGTTGAGTACGACAACGTCGGCCTCCATGAATTCACCATCGGAGGTAAGCACGCCAGAGGCGCGTCCACCACCGTGAACAACGGATTCGACGGTCGTGTTGTATTTGATGGTCACACCGTGCTTCTCCAGCGCCCCTGCCATGCCTTTAGGCACCGAATGCATGCCACCTTTGGGGAAGAAGACCCCTGCGACCGAATCCATGTAGGCGATCACGGCATAAATTGCGAGGGCGTCATAGGGGGACAGACCGGCATACATGGCTTGGAATGAATAAACGCGCTCAGTGCGTGGATCTTTCATATAGTCCCGCACTTTTGGAGCGAGCTTACGAAAACCACCAATTGCAACAAGTTTTGCCAGGTCGGGCGTGAGCAGGTCAAGGGGTGAATCAATATTGCGATCGA
The DNA here is from genome assembly GCA_044240195.1 of Candidatus Nanopelagicales bacterium. Classification (GTDB taxonomy): domain Bacteria; phylum Actinomycetota; class Actinomycetes; order S36-B12; family S36-B12; genus UBA4592. The sequence goes on from JBIHZX010000060.1 coordinate 4,135, forward strand.
TGAAGTCCTTCATCTCGTACTTGTAGAGTTTCGAAACAAAGTCAACGTATTTGCGAAAGCCTTGAGCTTCTTCGTCGCTGATTACTTCGGAAATCTCTTGGGCCATCTGGTCAACGTCACTGTGGACGTTAAGGATTGATCCATCAGCATAAAAAGCGCGGTAGAGGGGTGCGACGGGTTCGAGTGTGATCCAGTCGTCCATGTTTTCACCCAGGGCATCGAAGCAGTCAGCAATGAGGTCAGGCATGGTTAAAACAGTCGGTCCAGTGTCCGCGTGGTACGTGCCGCTCTCGGTTTTCATCTCGATACGTCCAGCGCGACCACCAGGAATGGCTTCGCGTTCCACAATCGTCACGGTGCGCCCGGCACCCGCCAAGCGCATTGCTGCTGAAAGGCCGGCTAGGCCTGCGCCCACGACGATCACGTTGTCGGTTGGGCCGGTCACGGTGCGCTGGGTGGGAAGCAGCCGACTAATAAGTGAGTTCGACATGTATTTATAGGCTCCTTTGAACGGATTTGTGGGCAAGATCTGTGAGTGCGGTCACCGCTGCTTGGTCAAGGGGTGCATTGTTAAGCGCGGTCAATGACGCATCCAATAACTGAGAAATTAATGACTCCGTGTAATCGAGGGCTCCGGTTTCGCGAATAATTTCCCTGAGGGTTTCAATTCCGCTGAAGGAAAGGTGTTCGTCACCCAAGAGTTCATGCAATGAGTTGAGTCGAACCGGATTGGCTCGCTCGGTTGCAATTGCGATGAGCACCGTGCGTTTTCCTTCCCGCAAGTCGTCACCTGCAGGCTTCCCGGTAACTTCCGGGTCTCCGAAAACACCGAGAATGTCGTCGCGCAGTTGGAAAGCTTCACCAAGGGGAAGTCCATAACCGGTGTAGGCGTCAAACACTTCCTGCGGGGCGAGGGCAAGTGCTGCACCAATGTGCAGGGGTCGCTCAATTGTGTACTTTGCCGACTTGTATCGAACCACTCGTAGCGCCCGTTCTACGGAGCCACCACCGCGTGCTTGTTCGAGTAGATCCAAGTACTGCCCAGCCATGAGCTCAGTTCGCATTTCGTCATACACCGACTTGGCGGCATTGAGATTCTCTGCGGGAAGGCCACTTGTCAGAAGAAGTTGGTCTGCCCACGACAGACACAGATCACCGAGCAGAATTGCTGCACCTTCACCGAAACGATCGGGGATTCCCAGCCACTGACTACCGCGGTGCATACTGGCAAATTGGCGGTGGGCCGCGGGAAGCCCTCGACGTGTATCGGAGCCATCCATGACGTCGTCATGGATGAGGGCGCATGCTTGCAGGAACTCGAGGGAACTTGCTGCAGTGATCACCGAGTCGCGCTGGCTCGGATCCCCAAAAGCCGCGCTCCAACCCCAGTAGCAAAAGAGTGGACGAAGACGCTTCCCGCCATTGAGCAGGGTTTTGGCGCTTTCCCACAGCGGGAGCGTTTCGGGCCCAATTTCCTCAAGAATTGGCTTCTGTCCGGCCAAAAATTGGTCAAGACAGGCCTGTATTTGTGGACGGATATCCCCAGCAGGTGTTTCATCCGGAACCTTTTTACTCACGAGAGCACTCTATTGCCTCCGTGTATTTCGCACATTTTGGCAATAGCAAAAAACCAATTGATAAGGCGAGCAAGATACCTTTGCCCAAGGACGGTTCGGACAGAAACTCTAGGATGTGTGCACATGGGCCTTGAGGACCTTGCCGTGGGCACTTTTATGGGTGCTCTCGTCGTGCTGATCGCAATCTTTTCCGTTCGCTTTGCGGGAAAATTAGGCGTACCCGGTCTGCTTTTGTACCTGTTTCTTGGTTTGGTGCTTGGAGCAACAGTCCCCGCCCTTTACTTTGACGACGCAACCCTTGCAACCGTGCTGGGATATTCGGCTTTGGTCCTGATTTTGGCTAACGGTGGACTGACGACCAAAGTTGACCAACTACGTCCCGTGCTGGGGCCTTCACTGGCATTGGCTTCGGTTGGCATTGCCGTCAGCATTGGTGTGGTCGCCTTACCACTGATTTTCATCTTTGATTTTGATCCGCAACTTGCAGTCCTTTTGGGCACCGTGCTGGCAGCAACGGATGCTGCGGCAGTTTTTTCACTCCTAGGCCGAATGCGAGTCAACAACAAAGTCCGGACTCTGCTCGAAGCCGAAGCTGGGTTCAATGATGCACCAGTGGTTGTCATTGTCAGTATCGTGGCAAGTGGGTCATGGGGAGAAACGGCTGCGTGGTTGATTCCAATTTTGGTTGTGGCTGAAATTATTGGTGGAGCAATTATTGGAATCGCCGTCGGATATCTCGGTCGGTTTGTTTTACCTCGATTGGCGCTGCCAGGGGTTGGTCTGTATCCGATTGCCGCGATGGCCCTTATCGTGTTTTCCTATGGAGCAGCGTCAGTTGTGCACTCGTCTGGCTTCATGGCCGTCTATATCTCCGCCATTCTGATCGGTTCAGCAAAGAAACTCCCGCATCGACGATCCATCTTGGGATTCTCCGATGGGCTCTCGTGGATCGCCGAAATAGGTCTTTTTGTGATGCTGGGACTGCTCGCCGATGTTGGGCGGTTACCTGAAGCTATCCCGCTCGCCTTGGGAGCTGTTGTGCTGTTGGTGTTTTTTGCTCGACCGCTTGCTGCGATCGTTTCACTCGCACCATTTCGCATGGGCACGAGAGTTATTGCTTTTGTTTCGATAGCGGGATTACGTGGAGCAGTGCCAATCGTGTTTGCAGCGATTCCATTGGGATTTGGTGTTCCCGGTGCTGAATTGGTTTTTGATGCGACATTAATTGTTGTATTTTTGCTCCTCCTCTTCCAAACACCAGTAATCGCAGTCCTCGGTCGCAAAATTGGCGTTTGTTTACCCGAACAGTTGCGGGAGCTTGAGGTGGAAAGTGCGCCACTTGACGGGATGTCGGCAACAGTTCTGGGAGTTGACGTTCCAAAAGGATCGGCACTGGTGGGTGTTTTTGTCGTGGAAATGGGATTGCCGCGCGGCGCATTAGTCTCACTCATTATTCGTGAAGGGGTCGCTGAGGTTCCACGTGAGGAAACTCGGATTCGAGCTGAGGACCAACTGGTGATTGTGGCAACACTTGATGTGCAAGAACAAACAGAGGAACGTATCCGGTTGCTTTCATCCGGTGGGCGGCTAGCTCGCTGGTACGGCTTTACGGGTTTTACTTCTTTGCGCGACCAATGAGGTCCGCAGTTATTTCGGCGCCCATTCCGACTAAAGGGAGTCCGCCACCGGGGTGGCTTGAGCCACCAACAAGGTAGAGCCCGGAAATTACTGATTGATTAGCCGGTCGGGTAAATGCTGCTCGAGGACCGTTGCTCGAAGTCCCATAGATACTGCCACCCGGTGCCATCACTTCTCGTTCAAGATCTGCCGGTGTTCGAATTTCCATCCACTTGATTCGGGATCGGATATCAGTTCCACGCTCGGCCAATTTACCCAAAATATTTTGTGCGTACTTCTCTTTAACTTCGGGAGCATCCCAATCAAAACCGTTACGGGCGTTTGGGTCATGTCGTGGTGCATTAACCAATATGAACCACGATTCGGTGTCTTTGGATGGGCGCATTTGAGGATCATCGGGGACGCACGCGTAAATCGCTGGATCGAGTGGGGGAGCCGGAGTTTTTCCAAAGATTGCGTCAAATTCTGCATCGTAATTTTCGGGAAACCACACATTGTGGTGCGCTAGTCCCTCGGTAGTTCCATTAAGCGCGAGCAGCAAAACAAAACCAGCGAGTGATGGCGAGTCAGGAATTTTACGAACACGCTTCTGATCCTGTTGTGAGAGTAGGTCCTGGGTCAGTGTTGCATCAGAGTTAGAGACCACGAGGTCAGCGGCTATGAATTCACCCGTGTCGAGTCGAACGCCGGACACCGCGTTATCGATCGTCTCAATGTTGGTCACCGTAACCCCTGTTCGGATCGCAACTTTGCGCTCAATGCACCGTTGCTCCAATGCTGTTGCAAGTGTTCCAACCCCACCGCCAATATGCCAGGCGCCAAAAACTTGCTCGATGTAAGGAATTGTTGCCAAAACTGCCGGCGCATGTCGAGGATCTGATCCGGTATAGGTGGCATAACGATCCACGATAGAGATCATGCGCGGATCGGTGAAGTATTTGCGAGCAAGTTTGCGCAATGAAGTAAATGGCGCAATCGTGTTTACATCACTTGGATTGGCTAAAGGCAGTAGTGACTTCCAGCCCTTGAGTGGCGACTGGAGGAATGGACCTCGCGTCAATCGCCACATATTTGCGCCACGTGCGGTGAACTCACGCCACTGGGATTCACTTTCTGCGCCAAATGCCTCACCGAATGCTTGAGCGCATTTTGCTGGATCAACGCCGGGGAGAGTTACTTCACTTCCATCGGGGAATACGTAACGAAATGCCGGATCAAGTTCCTGCAGATCAATACTTTCTTCAAGGCTCTTGCCGGTTTTCAAGAACAGGTCGCGGTAGACCGCGGGAAGGGTGAAAAGGCTGGGTCCTGTATCAAATGCAAAGCCCTCACGACGGTAAGTAAACAGTTTTCCACCAACTCGATCAGCGTGCTCAAGGAGTGTGACACGGTGCCCTTTCACACTC
>JBIHZX010000065.1:0-7959 GCA_044240195.1 Candidatus Nanopelagicales bacterium
AATTGATACGGACCATAGTTATTGGAACAACGAGTCGAGGAAACATTTAATCCGTAGGTCACAAAATAGGAGCGCACCAATAATTCGGCCGCTGCCTTTGCTGCTGAGTACGGTGAGTTAGGTAGTAGTGGTTCAGACTCGGACCACGATCCTTCGTCAATGGAACCATAAACTTCATCGGTGCCAATGTGAACAACCCGAGCAATATTGTTGCGAAGACAAGCATCAAGAACAGTCTGTGTTCCGACAACGTTTGTCACCACAAAATCCTGCGGTCCGTGAATTGATCGGTCGACGTGGGTTTCTGCCGCGAAGTTGACAACTATGTCGTGGCCGGGCAATACCTGGTCGAGCAAATCACCGTCGCAGATATCACCCTGCACAAATGTGTACCGCGGATCACCGGAAACCGAGGCGAGGTTTTCCAGGTTACCGGCATAGGTCAACTTGTCGTACACAGTTACGCCTTCTACTTCACCCAGTCCAGGGTAGGACCCCGCCAATAGCTCCCGAACAAAGTGACTACCAATAAAACCAGCGGCGCCGGTTACCAGAATTTTCATTCCGTTCCCTTCAATTTGTCCAGCCAAGCTTTGGCAGTTTCAAAATCATTGTCGGTTACACCAGCGCGTAGAACCGGTTCACGTCCGTCGTGGCGAGGATAAGAACCGAGGAAGCGAATATCAAGACACACTCGGTGCAAACCCATGAGCGCTTCTTCAACGCGTAGATCGTTGACATGACCTTCAAAATCCAGACTGAAGTAATAGTCACCCAATATTTTCTTAGTGGGGCGAGACTCAAGACGGGTCAGGTTAATACCCCGCACGGAAAACTCGGTCAAGATCTCTAACAAACCACCGGCGTGATTACTGCGTTGAAAGACGCTCAACGTTGTTTTGTCAGCACCCGTCGGTACGGGGAGTTGACCGGGGAGTTCAACAATAACGAAACGCGTGTGGGCATCAGAGCTATCACCGATTTCATCAGCGAGAATCTCTAAACCGTAAATCTCGGCATTGAGCGCCTGCCCAATTGCGGCATCAAATGGTGGGTTGGGGCCCACGAGGGCTGCAGCAGCTGCCGAAGTAGACATGGCTGGAATTACGTCAGCGTCAGGCAAATTCGCATTGAGCCAATTTCGCACCTGCGCTTGAGCATGTGGATGTGTACCGATCGTGCGAATCTGCGAGAGCGTTGTGCCCGGCCGAACAAGAAGTGAAAATTGGACGGGAAGGACAACTTCATCGGTGATCACCAAACGCTTACCACTGGCTAGTTCATCCAGGGTAATTGACACCGAACCTTCAACTGAATTTTCGATCGGAACTAGCGCCGCACTGACTTCACCGTTGCGAACTGCATCAAGTGCGTGCAACACAGACTTGGCAGGGATCGCGTCAACACCACCCGCGGTATAAACACTTGATGCGCGAAGGGCCGCTTCGGCAAATGAACCTGACGGTCCGAGGTAGGCGATCCTGCGAGTTACATCACTCATGAGCTTCTCTCATTTACATCATTTTTATCCGGTTGTAAAAATGCTCTTTTCCGACCAAGTGCACTGTCGACCGCATTCCGCTCCTCGGGAGACAGTTCAATTTCAGACTGCCCACCATTGATCTCTTTCAGGTACGAGCGGGTGTCAGCACGGCCATGAATTGTGGTAATTACCAGGCCGTCACCATAATCATCCACGATCGCCGCCGAGAAGGAATAACGACCACTGAGATTGTCCAATGCGTCATAGCGCACGACCGCAATGTGGTTGAGGGAGTCACGCAGACCCGATTTTAGTTGCCGGATTGCATAATCTTGGGCGTGCAATTCGTCTTGGACCACTTCGAATTGCTCCAACGTTCTGGCGAGCACATCAATATATGTTTCCCGACCCTCGGCAACCTCTAAGAGGGCGTATGACCTGTGTAGTCGGGAGAGCTTGGACAAGGCAATCGTGCCAATAACTACCCCGATTACCCCTACGACAACGCCAATTAGCCCCACAATCGTGGCTGTTTGGGCGTCAAGATTCACGCTCATAAGCGTAGTGGCAACATTGCGCGCTCAGGGAACCGCACCAAATTGCCCACAAGTGTGCAATCCATGCCAACATATGCCCGTGAATGCCATCAACCTGCTGACGGTCGACCTGTTCTCTCGATCAGCAGCAACAATCTTTGGCCTTTTTCTCTTCATCGTCACCACAATTAGCATTTTGAGAACGATCGTGGTTCCACGTGCACTCACGTCACTGATTGCCGATTCAATTTCCCGAAGCGTGACGGGATTTCATCGATTCATCGCCTACCGTCACAAGTCCTATGTGAATCAAGACTCGGTCTTGGCGTGGGTTGGTCCGATGATCATCGTTTCACAAATTGTCACCTGGCTTATTCTGTACTTGATCTCTTACGGCCTGTGGATGTACGGACTTGGTGGCAATAATTTCGTTGACGCATTCCGTGAAGCGGGATCAAGTTTGTTCACACTCGGTTTTGCAGAGACAACTAATTTTGGTCCAACAGTTCTCGCCTTTATGGCAGCAGCAACAGGTCCGATCGTAATCGCACTTCTCATTGGATTTCTCCCCACTATTTATGGGGCCTACATCAACCGCGAAGTTGATGTCTCTCTCCTTGGCGTCTCAGGTGGTCAACCCAGTTGGGGACCAGAGCTACTTGCCCGACTCACTCTTAATGACCAACTCGGTGATATCCCCGATCGCATGAAGTCTTGGACCAATTGGTTCGGTAATCTTCGACTGACTCACACGACCTACCAGGTCCTTGTCCACATTAGATCCGCATCTCCCTACCGACATTGGGTTATTGCCAGTGTTACCACTTTGGACGCGGCAGCCATGCATCTCGCCCTCACAAAAACGCAGCCGCGTGCTGAATGTGCGCAAGCGATTATCCATGGAACCCAAACACTAGAAAGCATGTATGCGGCATTGTTTGTCCGCAAAAAATTTCTCAAAGAATTACCTTTTATTGGTCGTTTTCTCGCTGCATCAGGTCCAAAGCCCCGTGCTCTGACCCAAATACGCGGTTACAACCGTGGAACGGTTGCCGTTGAGCAGGCGGCGAGCGCGGACACGGCACGCGGCTTCTCAGCGGATGCCATTCGACTGATGCGCCAAGGTGAAAAAAGTGTTACCGAACTCTCAAAGGAAGAGTTCACAGATGCCGTCAACATGCTTAAGCGAGCGGGCTACCCAATTGAAGTTCACCTTGACACTGCTTGGGCACAGTTTTCGTTCACCCGAGCTCGCTATGAATACGTTGCCTACCAACTCGCTTACACACTCGACGTTGTTCCAGCACCATGGAGTGGGGGTCGTAGGAATAATTTCGCCACCATGTGGCCAACCTCAGCGGTTGAAATCTATGAAGCCCAAGTCAAAGACACCAACCCAGGAAACGAAACTCCCTAGAATTTTCTAAACGTCGCGCAAAGTGACTTGGCGTGAAGTTAGCCCCGAACGCGCACGGCGCTCCGCATCGGTTAACGGCTTTGACAACTTCAATGCTGCATCGAGTCGCTTACCAAATTCTGCCGCTGGCTCTTCAATTGCAGCAGCGCCACGGCCCAGTGGGATATCCCAAACAGGAACGATCAGACCTTGTGCACGGAACATCCCGACCAACCTGGTGTCAGGACCGATTGTGTCCTCTTCAGCGGCATGCAAACGTGCGAGCGCATTGAGTAATTCGTTCTCCGGGGTGGACATAATCCAACGCAGGTGCTCTTTCTCCCCCATTTGCGTCCAGTAGCCCGAATCAATTGATGAAAGTTTCACTGTTGGATTCGCGTACTCACTTGCCCGCTCAAGGGACGCCTTAACTTCGTCGGTTAAATCCGAGTCTTCTTCAATCCAAAAATCAAAGTTTTCATGAACCACAACATCTAATGGAACAGAGGCGTCAATGAAATCTTGAGCCGAGGGTGAGTCTGTGGTGACTCGCTCGAGTCCAACCGGTTCACCATAGGGAGCCACCAGCGCGCGCTGTAACGCATTGGCAAGGTCGCGGGATGGGTCGCCACTTCCCGTATTGATTTGCAGCCCCAACAAAATGTCGCCGTTGGCCCGCACCAGTGCCGGGTAGGCCATGGGCAGCACCGTCCCCAGCGTCACCCTGCGTCCGTCGGCAACCCCTGGCTTGAGGGTCAACTCTGCTGTCGCAGATGGAATCAGCTCGCGCATCGCGACAATGTCGCACTCACTCGCGAATCCTTGGAAAGGTCGGCTAGGAGCGGCAACAGCCTTGGAAGCCTCACGACCGTGGCACGCCTTGTAACGGCGACCGGATCCACAGGGACATGGCTCCCGCATGCCTACTACGGGAACTTCACCTTCGAGCTGCGTTTTCTTAGCCATAGTGCGAAAACTTACCTGAACTCACAAACACTTCATTCGCGCGGCCACTATTTCACCACTTATCTGGAGTTCACCCGAGCAATAACCTCACCGGGCCGATTACTAATAATTGCATCAACCCCCAATTGCAGACACAGATCAACGTCGTGCATGTCATCAACCGTCCACACATGAACTTCGTTCCCAAATGAATGCACTCGTTCAACGTAGTCTGGGTCCTTTTTCAGGTAATGAATGTCGATCCCAGAGATGCTGACTCCCTTTGGCAAGGAACCATTCCGACGACGAAGGGGAGGCCTCGCGGCAAGTAAAACAACTTGGGTCAATGGGGAGAGTTTTGTGAACCGTTGAACCGCGAATTGGCTAAAACTCATAACCCGAGCCCTGGGGAACTCACTTCCCTTCTGCGCCTTGGTCAATCCGTACCGCGCCAAAACATCAAATAACTCACGTTCAACGTATTTTCCATAGCGCACCGGATGTTTGGTTTCAATAGAGAACTCAATTGTTTGAGAGTAGTCACAAATTGTGGTGAGCAGGGTTTCCAAAGTCAGTAGTCGAGTTCGACTTTCATCGGGTCTGGGGTCTTCGTAGTCAATCCAGTCATCAAGGCTGCCACTGAAATCATTGGTCACCAGGTCCGCGAGTAACTGTCCCGAAACTGATCCGCGCCCAGAACTTGTGCGATCGATTCGCCGATCATGCACACACACCAATGTCCCGTCATTGGTCAGTCGAACATCACACTCGACCGCGTCCACACCCAGCTCAATAGCGCGAATATAGGCTGCCAGAGAATGCTCGGGCTCGGTGTCATTTGCACCGCGGTGGGCAACAATTTTCGGTAGTGCCATGATTCCCCAATGCTAAACCGTGAGCTTGATTTAATTCTGTTTGACCTTGACGGCACGCTGACCGACTCAGGTCCCGGTATTCTCAATTGCCTCGAGTACGCCCTACAAGATCAAGGGATTCCGATTCCCGATCGTGAAGAAATGCGTAAGCTGCTCGGCCCACCACTTGTCGTCACTTTCGGCGAGGTTTTCGGCATGAACGACCAAGAGATCGCCCAAGCAATCGACAGGTATCGCGAGCGCTACCACGATGTTGGCCTATTTGAGAACAGTGTCTACGAAGGAGTACCAGAACTTCTCGCCGAGTTGCAAGAAGCCGGTCTGCGCCTGGCCACCGCAACAAGTAAGCCCGAATACTCGGCAACCAGAATCTTGCAACACTTTGAACTGGATCAATATTTTGATTTCATTGGTGCCGCAGCTCTGGACGGCTCACGTGATTCCAAAAATCTCGTGATTGCGCATACGCTTCAAAACACGAACACCCACCCAACTTCACACAACATCATCATGATCGGTGACCGCCATCACGACGTGCAAGGCGCCAAAGAACACGGGATCGACACAATCGGTGTGCTGTGGGGCTACGGCGACCGAGACGAGTTGGACGAAGCCGGCGCTATCAATATTGCAAAGAATCCAGTTGAACTTCGAGACCTGTTACTGGATTCCTCGGGTCTTTAGGTAGGCAGCAAGTGCCTCTTTGGATTCGGGCGAGAAAACATCAAAGCCCCACACTGCCTCGCAGATTTCATACACTTGATTCATTGATGTGATCTGCAGAATATCAGCGAGCACGGCAACGTCAACGAAGTCGCGAATACTTCGACTGGCTCTTGCTTTCATGGCGATGAGATGCTCGGGGGAGGCAACCGTGACTGTGAGGCCCGGCAGCTCAAGTGCTTGCCAAGCCCTTGAATCTTGCACGCGTGGCAATAAGGGCATCACTTGGGAGTTCAACCACCCAGGCATAAGCGCAAAGTCCGATCGATCGGCCGCCATCTGATCTGCGATTTGGTCGATAACTTCAGACGGAGCGTAGATCCCATCAAGATCCTTCGTCACGGTTGATCGACTATAGCCAAGCAGCATCGCTCCCCCGCCAACCAAATAAATTTCACCTTCGATTCCACGCTCTTGCAATCGCTGGCCAAGTTCTGTCAATAACTCGACAATTTTTTCCCGACTGGCAAACATCAGATTGACTCCAGATTCTTTCTGTCGATGAAAATACCGCGCGCACGCAACGACGGTATGCCGTTCACAATTGCATGCCTGTGCAAAATGGAGTGTCGGTCGGGCAGTCCTGGGAACCATGCCGGGGAATTAGTTCTCAGCCTCTTGTTCGTCCAGCGAGGGACTCTTTCCAACAAAGACGTCCGGGTGAGGTGTACAGCCATTCCTGCATATAGCGCATCAATATCCGCGTTACCCGTTGTTGCCGGCTCTGACATGAAGAACGTTTGATCCTGGGAATTATCAAGATGGGTGAACTGATCGCGCAGCTCGATCATGAACCGGATGACATCTGTTTCCCAGAGCATCCGATCGGTTTCAACATTTGGTTTATTTAGCCCGCTCGGGTGGACTCCTGAACTCAAAAGGAAGTCCCTCAAAAAGGCACCGCTGGATGCAAAAGTCCCTACCTCGAATGAGCGATACCGGGAATCGAGCGTGAGTGCCAATAACCCCGCGAAGCGTTGCTCAATAATCGAGCCTGGTTCAAGGACCCCGCGCTCGTAGGCACTGATGTTGGACTGCTTTGTCCCCAACATGCGAGCGACCTGAGCTTGGGTCAATCCAAGCTCCTGACGCTTAGCCAGAATAAGGTTCACTTCCTCAGTATATATCACAATAAGTGTATTATATATATTGGGCCTGTGCCTGCAACATAAAAAGTCAAGCTGTCCTTCGGGGCATGAGGGCCGACTACGCAGGTACGGTAGAGCCATTAGCTTTGGAGGTTGTCATGACACGAATCGTGAACGTGGTCACGGACCCGACCAACTATGTACTCATGCTGACACTCGACGACGGACGAACAACCCACTTCGACGTCGCTCCCATGCTTTGGGGACCAGTGTTCGAACCGTTGAAAAACAACCGAGCACTCTTTGACGCTGTCACGGTCAGTGAATACGGCGATACCGTTACCTGGCCTACCGGGGCAGATATTGCCCCCGAGGCACTACTCGCTAATTCAACAGTCTCGAGCTAGACGCAGAGGCCTTGATATGGCGCACACCTTCAGAGTTTGAGTTGTTGGCGGGTGAACAGCACCCCTGGGTTGAGAATTCCCTCGGGATCCAGTGCCGCCTTGATCCCTCGCATGGCAGCAATCTCAGGGGCGCTGCGGGATAGGTGCAGGTGATCGGCCTTCATGTGACCAACCCCGTGTTCAGCCGAGATCGACCCACCACGGGCAGCGACGAGTTCCAGCACCGCCGCATCCAACGAGGCGTCATCGGTGTCAGTAGTGCAAAACACATGAAAGTTGCCATCCATTAAGTGCCCAAACAAAACAACATCACGCACACCGGGTTGATCCAGGTAAGTGGTGATCTCCCGATACACGGCACCTAGCTCTGACAAAGGAACGCTGATATCCAGTTTGTGACTCACACCCACCGATTCAACGGCCATAGCTTCCGTGATGCGTTCGCGCAGCGCCCAGTATTTCGCTCGTTCACCCGAATCCATAGCCAACGTGACGTGCTGCAGATC
>JBIHZX010000020.1:0-25487 GCA_044240195.1 Candidatus Nanopelagicales bacterium
CTGGGCACAATTTTTGTTGTGATGGGAACTGCCCGCGTGCACATAATTTCGGGCACATCACCTTTTGTGGATTCTGTTCGTTATTCAATCGCCCGCGCATTAACAGGAGATGCATCTTGGAATGCGAAACTCAAAACAGTTATTTTCTTCCCCATAGCCTGGTTCCTAGGAGCGGCAATTGCATCTTTAACACCGGTTCCCAGGGGAGTTATCGCAACGGCTTGCGCACTCATCATTTGTTTAACGGCATTGCTCTCACGTCGCGTTGGTGCCGACTCCTAACAATCGGGAATGCCAGTGTCTATTCAGAGGTCTGATCTCCTGATTCACCTGATGTCCGGCGCAGACTCGCCGCGCTTTGGGTTACGACGCATGGCCGTGAAGTCAGCCAGCTGCGGCAGGAGTGCACGCGCATGTTTCCATCCGGCTCGGATGGCGCCAGCGACCGGCCCGCGATCATGCATAGTGAGCGGGCCGGTGTCGGTCATGACACTTTTCTGCGGCCCGAACTCAGTTCCCGCTTTAATCCTTCCTGGTCCTTGATGACATCGAGCAGAATTCCCCGAGCAGTGAGCAGCAGATCACGGATCTCAGGTGTAGAAATGTTGTAGAAGACTTGACCGTTGCGCCGAGTTTGCGAAATCAATCCCGAGCGGCGCAGAACACCCAACTGGTGGGACAAGTTGCTTGCCTCAATGTCGATCTCGATAAGCAATTCGTGCACGGCATGCTCCCGTATGCACAGCAACTCCATGACTCTAATCCGTGCCGGGTGTCCCAACGTGCGGAAAAAGTTTGCCTTCGCCTCATAAAGCGGTACCGCCATATCGCCTCCTTAGAATTCCTTCACACTTTAGCAAATGAAGAAATTTTCAGATGTACCGCTACATCCTCAGCCAGCAAGCGGGCAGTGACGAGCCTGACTACAAGCGGCCGAAGAGCGCGATGTCCTCATCGAAGTTCTGAATGTCAACGTCGGAGACCGTCCGGCGCGTGTGGGTAATGGCAAACAGGTAATCCTCGGTTGATGCGCCAACGACTTCGCCGGTGTCTCCACGCATCTCCCGTTCAAATGATGCCTGAGCAGCTGAGCGTGAAGCGAACTCCATGTCTGCGGGTGTGAAGTGCTCGGAAGCTTGAACGAGGGCATCGATGTTGACGTCGGCCCGTGATGATCGTGATACGAATGACGTCCAGATAGCAGCGCGTGCAGACGCATCGGGTGGCCCGATCGGGATGATGTAGTCGAATCTTCCTGGGCGCAGGAACGCTTGGTCAAGAGTGCGAACAGAGTTTGTTGCACACACGAGTAAACGCGTGTCGCGTTGCCTGAAGGCAGGGATGATCTTCAGGAGTTCATTGGTGACACCGTGGGCGGGGCTTTTACTGACCCCTTCGCGAGCGGAAGCGATCTCTTCAACTTCGTCAATGAACACCAGGACCTTCTCAAGTTCGTCAATGAGTGCGAACGTGTCATGTAGGGCTTGAGCCATTCCCGCCGAATCTGCTGTTAGTCGTGACGGGAAGATCTCAACGAAGGGCCACGACAGGCGTGATGCAATCGCACGAGCAAAAGTTGTCTTGCCAGTTCCTGGCGGACCGAAAAGTACGATCGCGTGCGGTGCCATTACTCCGTGAGCAGATGCTCGCTCCGGATTACTCAGTGGCATAACGACTCGCTTGTCGATGATCTCTTTCTCTTCATGCATTCCGGCAAGTCTCGGCCAGAGGTCTCGTGTAAGCACGCGGCCGCCAAGAGCATTAAGGGTGATCGCCTCACCAGGGGTTAATGCTTCGCGCTTTTCCCAATACGCAGCGGTCTCACGGCGGGTGTAGCCAGCTCGTTCAAGTCCTTCTGCCATTTGCTCTTCCTCGGTGAGCAGGTAGGAGATTGTTGCCACTCCCGCATTGACGAGACGATCCTCAAGATGAGTGAGAAGGGCCGATGGCACTCCCTCGCCACGGTGATTTGCATCCACAGCTAGCCGCATTACCCAGGCCCGTGATTCTGAAACGCTCGCTACAGCTGCACCGACAACAGTGTCTTGGTGAACAGCAACGATTGCGACCGCATCACCGCGCAGAGCAGAAATACATTCGGCGATCGAGTAGACCGACGCCATACCAGGGGTGAGTTCCCAGAGGTGCACAACTGGTTCCAAGTCACTGTCTTGATAGTTCCTCACAATGAATGACATAAGCCACCACCCTTTCCTGCCCATCGCCCTATGTAGAGGGTCAGAGTAGATCCAAATGATCCTCCATGCCTGTCGGACCGGGGCTGCCTCCACGAATTGGCCCTATTCAGCTACGAAAATTGGCATACGGGGAGTTCCTTGCCATGCTTGAATGAGGCGCTGAAATCTAGTTGCGAGAGTAAGAATCTGGGGTTTTCAGAAGTCCTGCAGCGATGGGGGTATTTCCACCATTTATATGTGCGCTGCGTGTGCACTTTTCACTTGGTGCATGCGGGGAGTGGCATACATTCCTTAACGTGGTGCATCTGCTGAAACTGACGCCGGGTGCAAATACCCGTGTCGAACTCGTTTCTTCCCGTTTGATTCTCCCGTTTCCGCGGTTCGTAGTTGTCTCTATGGTGATCACGATGATCACGGGGATGTTGATGTGGGTGGGGCCGCAGGTGGCGAGTGCGAAGCAAGCGCAGCAATTATCGACGTGTTTGAATCTGGCGACGGGTGCTAACCGGGTGCTTGTGCGGGGTGCGTGTGATGCGGTTTTAGAGATGACCCAAGTGTGGGATCAAGTTTCCGTTGATGAACCGGTGGGGAAGTTTTTTTCGGCCCGGACGTTAGCGCATGCGGTGCTTCTCAATACTGGTGGTGATGTCAGTGGATTCACCAAGAAGGATTGGGCGCAGTTGGCTCGGTTACAGGCCGCGAACCAGGAAATGGACAGTACTGCCACGCGAGCTAAGGAGACATCAGTCACCGAGGTACGCGCGATGGTGACTACATGTGTTTCCAATACGACAGGTGCTATACGGGTTTTGGTTTCTGGGCAATGTCAAAAGCGCAGTGAGACCCAGCGAGTGTGGGAGTCACTTGACCCGCCGCAGAAGCCGCCCATTAGTGATGGCACTCCCGATATTCCGCAGATCGAAGGTGTCACTGTTGTTGGGCCCACTTCGCGTGCGGTGACGTTCAAACCTCCGGTGATGGTGGGAAGCTCGCCCATTAGGTCGATCACTGTTATTGCGATTCCTGGCGGTCAGTGGGTGACAATCAACGGGGGTGCTGGTGGCACCGCATTGTTCACTGGCCTATCACCGGACATCACGTACACGTTCCTTGCTGTTGCGGTAAATGATTCCGGCGCTGGACCCCGGGTTCCTTCCCAGCGCACCGAGTCACGACCAGAGCCAAGTTCCACACCCGATCCCACCCCTTCGCCCACTCCCTCGCCTTCACCAACACCTTCATCGGATTCGAGTGTTGGCTCGGGATCTGGTGGCTCTACACCGGTTACCAGTGTTGCGCCAGGTGCCCCAACGAGTGCGGTGGCAACAGCCGGTAGTACTCAAGCTTCGGTTGCGTTCACTGCACCAGCATCCACGGGGGGTGCATCGATCACGTCTTATACGGTGACGTCGAGTCCGGGTGGGTTCACTGCTTCGGGTGCAACCAGTCCGATCGTGGTGACGGGTCTAACCAATGGCACGCCTTACACGTTCACTGTGGCTGCAACAAACAGCGCTGGCACATCGGCGGCATCGTCCGCGTCCGCTTCAGTGACTCCAGCCGTGACATATGCCCTGGGTGACACAGGTCCTGGCGGTGGACTGGTGTTCTTGATCTCGGGCGGACTGACCTACGAGATGGCACCGAAGGCGTGGAGTGGAGCAGGGACGCCAGATGCTAGGGCGACGTACTGTGACATTATGAATACCAATGTTTCTGGCGCGAATGGGACGGCTGTTGGTACGGGTGCAGCCAATACCGCAGCGATGGCGGCGTTAAGTTACTGCAGTTCGAATGCTGCGGCAGCAGTGTTGGCGTATGCCCCTGCGGGTACCAGTGCTGGGCAGTGGTTTTTGCCATCCAAATTTGAACTCACTGCAATGTATAACTACTCCCTGGTTGGTGGATTTAACACAGCGACGTATGGGTTTAATGCTCTTGATGCTTACTGGAGTTCGAGTCAGTCCGGCGCGTTCGAGGCGTGGTACCTCTATTTCAGTGATGGTAGCTCGTTCGACTTGGACAAGGATACCGATATGGCGATCCGTCCGATCCGGGCTTTTTAACCCTTCGTACATCGGCTATTTACTTAGTTTGCATATAGTTTTTTTCTTGGCTTTTGGGTCGAAGGGTCGCGTTCTCACTGGGGGTTGAGACGGTGGATTGGCGCACGGCCCGGAGGCCTACTTTGCAGGAGTCGCGAGTAGATAGGCGTTGACCGCACCAGCGAGTTCCGCTGCCAAAACTTTCTGGCTTAGGTCGATGCGAGAGATTTCATCTTGGTCAAGCATGATCTGCTGGAAGGTAGCGGCGATGAGCAGCCGTGCGGCCACATCTATTTTGCGCTTATTGGCAGCGCTCGAGGACTTCGGTAGGTAGCCCTTTATGAACGTGGTGAAAGCGTCATTCATCCCGATCGTGAATTGCGAACCCATGGCTCGCCACTGCGGATCATGGGAATTACCCACCGCGAAGAAATAGGTCGGCGCTCTGTGCCGGTGCACGACATCGAACGCCTCCGTAAGCAGGGTGTTGAGGAAGGACTCCAGATCATCTTCGCTTGAGGCTTTGGCGAGGACTCCCATGATTTCCGTGGCAAGGGTCGTTAGTACGCGCTCATGCATGGCATCGAGAAATCCCCGCACATCGCCGAATCGCGCATAGAAAGAGCCGACGGACGTTTCGGAACGCTCTACGATCGCTTCGAGGGTGACGGCAGCGCTTCCGCCTTCATAGAAAAGCTGCTCACCTGCGTCGAGCATGCGGTTCATCGAAGCAATGCTTCGCGCTTGAACCGGTGCATTACGAGCCATAATCAAATCCCCCAAGGACTAAGTGTGGTTCAGAATAACAGGTGTTGCTATTGAGGCCTCTCATTAGTTGACCAAGTCCACCGATGGATAGTTCTAATCCTCTATGCACTTGTTTTTAGTAACGCGATACGTTACTATGAAAAAGTGATCGTTTCGTTCGCTAGCAAAGAAGCGGAACGCCTTGCTGCTGGTCAGCGGGTTCGCCGGTTCATATCGATCGAGGCGGTCGCAAGGCGAAAGCTTCGCCAGTTGGAAATCGCTGGCTGCCTAGAGGACTTGAAAGTTCCCCCTGGTAATCGGTTGGAGTCTTTGAAAGAAAATCGAAAGGGTCAGATGAGTATCCGGATCAATGACCAGTGGCGAGTGTGTTTTCGCTGGACAGTGGCCGGTCCGGCAGATGTTGAGATCGTTGACTATCACTAGGTGTGAAAAGCATGAAAGGAGCAGGAGATGGCACGTGTACTTGATCCGGTGACTCCGGGGGAGTTGCTATGGGAAGAATTTATGACACCGATGGGCTTATCACGCTACCGCTTGGCCAAGGAAATTGATGTTCCAGCGCAGCGCATCGGTGACATCGTTAATGGGAAGCGCGCGATTACGGCTGATACTGACTTGAGGCTGTGTCGCTTCTTTGGCTTATCCAATGGTTACTGGCTTCGAGCCCAGAGCGCATACGAGATTGAGGTTGCCCAGCGTGAACTCGCACCGGTGCTGAAGAAGATCAAACCCTGGGCCAGCACCGCCGCCTGAGGGTGAAGGAAGGCAACCGGAAGGATTCACCAGCCTGGAGCCATGCGTTTATGTGTGGTGGGATTTATCGGCCAGTCGAGGTCATAAGGTTACCTTATGAGTTTAGTTCTGGACTATCACGATGCGAGGCGTAGTGAGAGTGTCTCGCGGCTGCGACGTGTTATGGCATTGCGCGCCATGCTGGCTGACGGGAGTAGCCAGCGTGAGGTTGCCGAGTCCATTGGAGTGTCCCAACCCGCGGTGAGTCAGCAGTTGCGGAGCGCAGCGGAGGCACAGACACTTGACGCGGAGATGGTGCTGGTGGCAGCCGCACCGATTTTGAAGACGTTGGCAGATGAGCGCGGTTTTACGCGACTGGCGGTGTTTGGTTCTGTTGCTCGCGGTCAGGCGCGGCCTGATTCTGATATTGATCTTCTCGTGGAAGCGCCACCGGGAACATCTTCATTTGACCTCGTCAGGTTTCAACTCCTGCTGGCCAAAGTGTTAGGGCGCGGTGTTGACCTCGTTGAGTACGGGGGATTGAAAGACGGAATCGATGATGACATTCGTCGCGAGGCCGTGTTGTTGTGATGGATCGCCGGGCCGCTAAGGAACTCATGCATATCCAGGCGTGGCTGACGCTCTCGCGGGACCTTCCAGCTTGGAGGCGCTCGCTTCAGCAACTCTATGAAGTCGCAGCGAAATCAATAGAAGCCGAATTGGAGTGACCCAACGAACCCGAGTGCCGATGACACCAGGACCTTGAATTGGTGTAGCGATGCAGTGGCCTGCAAATGATTCGTGCTGTTTTAGAGTAATCGAAGCTGCGTTGGCGACGCCTGAGGCGTACACACATAAGCTCAGATGTTGGATTCACAAGGCCCAAGCAAGAGAACCTGCGATTATTTGAATGTTCACTATTTGTACACCGGAGACAACTCTTTTATTTACGGATGACCAATAACTTTCACCTAAATAAAATCCACTGTTCCCTAAGGAGTGTTCGTGAAGGTCAATCGAATTTCGATAGCTGCCGTTGTGGCAATGTCGGCAGGAGCTCTTATCGCTTCAAGTGCCATCGTCAATACCGCTTCGGCGGCCGAAGGAAACGTGACCTTAACGCTTCTGCATAACAATGATGGGGAGTCCGCACTCCTTCCCCAGACTGTGACTGTCAATGGCACAGCACTTGGAACCGGTAGCGCCGCGGCATTCAAGACCGTTTTGGATCGGGAGCGCGCAAGAGCTAAGGCGATTCGCGGGAACAGCGTTTTCGCAACGTATGCGGGCGACTCATTCTTGGCCTCAAACATTCTGATTTGTTCAGAGCCATCAAACCCAACGTCGTCCGCTCCCGTGTGGGATGCAATCGCCCAGCAGAAGATGGGCTACGACGTTCACGCTCTTGGTAACCATGAGTTTGACTACGGCCCCGCCTTCCTTGCCCGGTACATCAAGGCATACCGCTCGCCTGCAGGTGTAGTTGACCAACCGTTCATCTCAGGTAATCTGAATTTCGCTCCATCGACTGCTTTGAGTCCCCTTCTCGCCAAGGGCGGTGTTGTTGACACCACTACTGTTACGAATCAAAAAGTTGTCGGCTCGAGTGCAATTTTCACGGATCCCCAAACGGGTAACAAGTTCGGAATTGTTTCGGCAATCACACCGACCCTGCAGTCCATTTCTTCTCCGCTTCCCGTTCAGGTCATATCCTCCTCAGACCTTGACGCGTTAGCGGCTCAGTTGCAAAAGCAGATCAATGCGTTTGAGAAGCAGCGCATCAACCGAATCATTTTGGTCAGCCATATGCAGAGCATTTCGATCGACACTTCACTGATTCAACGGCTTCGTGGTGTCGACGTCGCAGTTGCCGGAGGTGGCGATGACCTCCTTGCCAACCCAAATATTCCTAACGGTGTGCAGCTTCTGCCAGGAGCAAACGCACCTGTTGGTCAATACCCAACGATGGTGACATCACGGAACTCCGTATCCGTCCCGGTGGTCACCACCGGAGGCAACTACCAATACCTAGGTCGACTTGACGTCACCTTCGATAAGGCCGGGAAGGTTGTCACCTACAACCAGAAGACGTCATTCCCTCGCCGAGTTGTGATCAAGAGTGATGCATCTGCAGCCTTGGGTGTAACCGACGCGGTTGTCCCTGATCCTCAGATCATTAAGGATGTTCAAACCCCACTTCAGACCGGATGTCTCGCCGGCCAAGCAGTGCCTTTCGCCTCCTCGCAGATTGTGTTCAACACTCAGCGCGGTAGTGCTACCACCGCGGGTGTTCGCACTGTTGAAACCAATGGCGGCAACTTGGTAGCCGATGCATTCATGAACTCCTATGGTCAGCGTGCAGCGGCTGCCGGCCTGCCCGCGAACTCAGCAACTAATCGCGTGGTGGCTGCAACCAACGGTGGTGGCATTCGCATCAACTCATTGCCAGACACCGGCATTGCAGGTCCCATCTCGCGTGCAATGACGTTCAGCCTGCTTCCATTCGACAACCGCCTAACGGTTGTGCAGGACCTCACGGCGACCCAACTGAAGAGCATCTTCGAGCGTTCCTGCTCGATCGGCACATCAGGTGGAGGCCAGTTCCTGCAGACCGCAGGCATGAAGGTCACCTGTTCACGAAGTGGAACGGCGCAGGTTACTTCTACTCCGGTAGGTAGTGCCACAGCCGGTACGGTCACGACCGAGGGAACGCGCGTTCGTTCAATCATCTTGGACGACGGAACAGCAATAGTGCAAAACGGTGTTCCGGTGGCTACCGCACCAGTTGTCGATGTTGTCACGAACTCGTTCACGGCCTCAGGTGGCGACAACTATGCAGCATTTGACAGCGCCCCTCTGAAGGTGAACTTCGGAATTTCCTACGAGCAGACCCTCTTCGATTACCTGAACACCTTCCCATCGGTGAGCGGCTTGCCAACGGTTCCATCTAGTGATGCGCGATACGCACCAACGGTCAACAGCCGGTTCTTCTGGGTGAGTTAATTCCCAGACTGGCCACAACCTCTATGCAGTCCCAGGAATTCCGTAAGGAGTTCTGGGGCTGCATAGTTGTTTCGGGGAACCCCAGCCGCTGAACTGCGTTTTAACGCGGTGAATGAAGGGTGTAGGTTCCGCTTCATGTGGGAAGCAGCTCTCTTCGGTGCCATCGCCCAATCCGCCCTTGTGGTCGGAGCCCTACTGGTGTGGTGGTTCCCAACACTTAAACGCCCCGTAATCGTTGGTGGGCTGATGGCCTTCGGTGCTGGCGCCGTTATCTCTGCGGTCGCAATTGATCTGGTTGCCGTTTCCTACGATGAAGCGGGAGCAGGCCCTACCGCCCTAGGCATTGGAATCGGTTGTCTCATCTACTTCGGAGTTATTGCACTACTTGAACGCAAGGGCGACGTGGAGCATTCGGCTGAGGCCCTCGAAGTCGTCGAAAGTGAAATGGTCTCCGCGGGGCACGGCGAAGTAACGCACGGTGCATCTAAGAAAGAGGCCCGCAACCTCACCATCGGTATGGTCATTGATGGCGTCCCCGAGTCCCTCGCGGTCGGCCTCACCCTTCACACGGCAACCGTCGGCGTCTCCGCCGCACTGGTCGGTTCCATCTTCATCTCAGCAATCCCCGAAGCAATCGGCATCGCTGCCGCGCTTCTTGCCGGTGGTCTCGTTATGGGCAAGATCCTGCTTCGGTTCGTCGCGATCGTTGTGCTTGGAGCAGTTTTCGCGGCCATCGGCTTTACCGTGATGTCCGGGGCATCAGATTCGATGCAGGCGATCATTCAGTCGATCGCTGCAGGCGCGTTGCTCGTGGTTGTCATCAACGAAATGATTCCAATCGCCGTGCGAAGTGTAAAGAACTGGGCTGGGGTTATCGGCGCTGCCGGCTTCGTGTTCTCAGCTGGACTCACCTGGATCGCTGGGGGCTAAAAAAGAAACTAGTACTCGATACGCGAATCAAGGGCACGCCACGAGTCAAACGGCGCCGCAAAAAGAGAATGGTTGATTTGGGTAGGGGCAGATGGCCACGAGGAACGTGGAGTGTCCATCAACGCATAGAAAGCTGCGTCGTCAAAACCAGCGGCGGCAGCATCAGTACGATCGGCGGCATAAAAGACACTGCCAACACGAGCCCACATGGAGGCCGCCAAACACAGCGGGCACGGCTCACAGGAACTCACCAACGTAAAACCGGTTAAATCATAAGAACCAATCTCCAGGCAAGCACTGCGAATAGCGCACACCTCAGCGTGAGCGGTCGGATCCAGATCCCGGGTGACACGGTTAACACCCGTGGCAACCACGCCATCGGGGGAAGTAATCACAGCGCCAAAAGGCCCGCCACCCAAAGCCACATTCTCAATCGCCAACTCAATCGAGTGGGAAAGTGCAGCGGAAACAAAATCAGGAACAGACACGCGAAACTCCCTACCTAGAAACAAACAGGACATGCAATAGAACTAAGCGGTAGACACCATCATATTTTTTTCAGATCACCGAGTTCAAAACTCTATCGCTCAATTGAACAACTAGTGCAACGCATTGTTGCAAAATACTCCGTCTGAGTTGAGATCAGACCCGGTGTATACGTGTGTGTCCCCAGCTTGTGCATGGTAAATGTCTGTTACCGCATAAATAGTCCGTGATGAGAGTAGCCTTCATAATGAATCCAAGACACTGATTCTGGCTGCTTACTATGAGTCTTCACCCTGATGACGAACATAGGAGCATTCGATGAATGCAAAGTCAAGAATTCGTGCCATCGGCGCAGCAATTGCCTTCGCGGTGGCTGCTACATCGCTCGTGGTGATTCCCGTCGGTGCACGCGATCTTCCACAACCCGAGCCCGTCACAATCGCCCCGTTGCTAAAAACTGATGTCATTATCGGCGCTGACATGTGGGACACCGTCCCGCGCATCATGTCGCTCACCTTGAATTTCACGGACATCATCGGGGTACCGGGTGCTGATTCACAAGATGAAGCCGTGGCTAAAGCGGCCGTTGTTGCAGCGGGTCGAGCCTGGAGTGACATTAGCGCTGACGCATGCACCAGGACACCAACCCAAATTTCTCACACCACCGCAGTTTCACCCGAGCAGTACTACGGCGTAACCGGTATCACTGGCGTTCACAACACAGATGTCGTGCAGGTGCAGACCTCCTGGCCCGCGCTACCCAGCACCCTTGATGGATCTGATTTTAAAATCACACTCAATGACGGCACCATCGCCACGGCGATCTCGGCGACGGTGATGCCAAACTTTGAATACAACGAGCGATCGGTGCTCATCCTTAATGGTGAGTTCGGCAACCGTTTGCCGAAAAGTGACCCCGCGGTTAAGTACCCTGTCAAGGTCGAGATCGTGGCTGATGCAACTCCACTGAAATTGGTTGGCCCCAATGGTCGACTGGTGAGTGCCGTTGGGTTGACCATGACAAACGACAAGACTCCCTATGACACCCAGTCGACAGACCCGAAGCTGTGGACCGGGCCTCGAGTAATTGCCGCAAAAATGACCCGCATGTCGACCTTGGGTGAAGGTGGACCGAATCCGGTGAGTAAGAATTTATTGCCAAATGATGGTGTCGCGATCTTTGGTAAGAAAGACGCGCAATTTCGTCTCCGAATGCTCACAGTCGGCGGGGCGCTTTCACCAAATGGAGTTCGTGGTCTTTACCCCACGGACTACCGCAATTACTTTCGTTTAGTTGCACGCGATAGCAAAGGGAAACTCATCTCCTTGATAAATGCAGGACAAAAATACGTGATCGACGGCAATCCAATAACCATCGTTGGACTCGCTGACCTTGGCAAGAAGTCAAAGACGTACGACGAGTGCTACCAAGAAGACAGCGAGAATCAAGTCGACATCATCTTGTCCGGCAGCGCTAAGGCGGCAAAGAGCATTGCTTTCCTGGAGATTCCCGCTGACGGCGGTGGGTACCGCCCGCTGTATAACGACGGTGGTCCGGGGAAGAACCCAACACCTGGCGTGGTTTACACAGCGAAGAGCCCACGACACAGCGTGAGCGTGATCAACGGGCTCACCGACCCGATGCGCACCACTTATAACGCGGGCTGAACCGGTAACTCCTGAACCAGTATTAGTCGAGAGTGTATTTTGCGGTGGACTTCCAATTTTTCCCATCGGGTAGCAGCCGAGTGGTCATGGTTCCTCGCGCACTCGCGTAAATTCCTGTTCCACCAAGAATTGCATAGGCATTGGTCCAGCCTGGCGCGGGAGTAGTCCCGAGGCCGAGTTCAGTGATTCCCTCGAAGTACATGCGTCCCTTGGGAAGAAGAACCTGAATAAAGACGCGCCGAACATCAACATTGCTCTCGCGGTTGAAAGAAATAACTTCAGCCTGTGAGTAGGAAACACCAATTACCGGCCCACCTAGTTTCATAGAAATCGCATCTTCTCTATGAAATAAATCACCGTGATCAATCCCAGCTTTACTGGTGTCCACCAGCGCAAGGCTCTTGTTCTCTGAATACATAACCACAACTTTTGTTTCAGAGTTTGGGGCGGCTGAAATTGATGTGGTTCCCGTTGAGATTGCCGTGGTAACGATTCCCACGATCAGGGCCTTTTTGATTAGTTCTTTGCACGAATACATATGTTCTCCTACATTTCAATTGAATGTTTGTCGATGCAAGTCTTCTTTGATCGATCGAATCCTAATGAAGATTCTCGAGCGGCCAAGTAGGGGAAATGGGTTGATCCGTCCAGTGGGTGTGAATTCGTCAAGGGAGGGCGCCTTGCGAGGGCGAGTGGAGTTCGTTGGGGACCGTGGTAACGCCCCCGATCTTCGGGAATTACCCGAATGCAGCATTCGTAAGGTGGCGGGCCCGGGAAATCGTGTGAAAATCCTGAGATGAAAAAGTCTTTGCGCCCCTTGTTCACCTTTGGAGTCATAGCCTCAACCGTGCTGGCCGGGGTGGCCGTAGCGCCTAGTGCCTCTGCGGCCGACAGTGGCCTGCAGTACGTCAACCGGACCACTGGGCTAGGGACCGACCTCTCTCTCACGAGCGTGTTTGTCGATGGCAGCACCGTCTACGTCGGCACCTACGGTGGCACCGATGGCGGCCTTCGCATCTCCACCGATGGCGGGGCCACTTTCACGACTAAGACCACCGTCGATGGACTCGGGAACAACGGAGTGGGCGACGTGTATGCCGTTGGCAGCACCATCTACGCCGCCACCAACGAAGGCTTCAGTATCTCCACGAACGGTGGAACACTTTTCACTAACACCCGACTTAGTGGACTCGGGGACTGGATCGTGTACGACGTGTATGCCGTTGGCAGCACCATCTACGCCGCCACCGCCAGCGGTCTCAGCATCTCCACGAACGGCGGCGCCTCGTTCACCAACAAGACCGTGGCCAACAGCGGGCTCGGGGACGACACAGTACGGGGCGTGTTCGCTGTCGTTGCCCCGGCGCTTCAGGTCACCAATAAGGAGATCGCCGGAAATACCGCAACCCTGACCACCTCAACCGCTCATGGGCTTGCCGTCGGCTCAGTCGTGGATGTAAGCGGTGTCGATGCGACATTCAACGGCACCTACACTGTCACTGCCGTTACGACCTCGGCGCCGTATCAGTTCTCGTACGCAAAGACCGCCGCGGACGTCTCTTCTACTGCGGTGAGTCCGCCTGGTGTCGCGACATTTAACACCGTTTACGCCGCTACCGGCGACGGCGTCAGCATCTCCACGAACGGTGGGGCCACTTTCACCAACAAGCTAGAAGCCGCCGGGACCGATGAAAACTCCGTGAACGGCGTGTATGCGGACGGAAGCACCGTCTACGCCGCTACCGAAGCCGGTCTTAGCATCTCCACTGATGGCGGGGCCACTTTCACCACTAAGACAACCGCCAATGGACTCGGGAGCGACAACGTTTATGACGTGTTTGCGGTCGGAACCACTGTGTACGCCGGCACCGAGGAAGGTCTCAGCATCTCCACTAACGGTGGGACGTCATTCACGAACGACACTACCGAAAACTGCCTGGGTAGCAACTACGTGTACGGCGTGTATGCAGTCGGAAGCACCATCTACGCAGCTACGTATGGGGGCGGCCTTAGCATCTCCAACGGACTTGGTGCGGGTTGCCGTACATCTGGTGGCGGTGGTGGCAGTTCATCGTCTGAAACACCGGAGCCCACCCCGACTCCAACTCCTGTGGTTGTTATCCCGGTGGTCGAGGCGATCCCGCCCGGCACGAATCCGAACATTCCAGCATCAGGTTTGACCCCCGGCAGTTCCGTGTTCTTGGTCAACGGCGTTGCCTCGACCTTGACGATCAAGCCGAATCAGCCCGTCGATCCGAAGTCACTGGTGGCGACAGGCGACGGGTTCACCATGGAGATCGAGGGGCGGCGATCAACCGGCCAGCCGCTTGGATTGACCAGCGACGCTGCGCTTCGTTTGGAGCGCGGCAGCACTGCAAGCGTTAAGGGCACCGGGTTCGCGCCGAATTCCGATGTTCAGGTGCACCTGTTCTCCACTGCGCGTTTCTTGGGCACAATTCGCACGAACGCATCAGGCGCATTCGACGGCAGCGTTCCTGTGCCAGCAGATGTTGAGCTGGGCCGCCACACCTTGCAGGCCGCTGCCCTTGGTGCCGACAACAACGTGCGCACACTTTCTCTTGGCGTTGTCTTGGAGGCTCCGGTTAAGCCAGTACGCACGGCGAAGGCGACCGTGAGCTTTGATCCGTTGTCGGCTGCGTTGACACCGAAGGCAAAGAAAGCGCTGCGCGCACTGGCGCAGATGACCAAGGGGACCGCCACGACCGGATTAGCCATCGGTTATGTCCAGAAAGACGGCAACCCCGCCAACGACACCTCCTTGTCCAAGCAACGAGCCCGCGTGATCGCTGCGTTCCTTAAGGCCAACGGCATGACAGCACCCCTGAGTACTCGTGGCGACGGGGTACTGTCGAAGAAAAAAACCGGACGAGCCGGCACCATCAGTGTGATCTACACAGACTGACGGAGGAATCTGGTAGACACACCCCATGACAAATAAGACGACAATTGCCCGTCACCTCTCCACGCGTTTGAGGGAGTTGGACGTCGATTGCGCATTTGGGATCGTGGGGGATTTTGCGCTCAGGCTTTTTGGTGAGCTCAATGCTGAAGATTTCAAGGTTTTGGTTACTACCGATGAGCAGGGGGCGGGTTTTGCTGCCGATGCGTATGCCCGGATTCGTGGCTTCGGGGTTGTAGCGGTCACTTATGGTGCTGGCGGATTTAAGGTGACAAATGCGGCTGCTAATGCCTGGGCCGAGCAGGTGCCATTGTTGATTATTAGTGGTGCCCCCGGGATGGCAGAGCGCGAAGGCGATCCATTACTGCACCACAAAGTGAAGGGCTTTGACACGCAGTTCAACGTGTTTAGGGAACTGACATGCGCACAGGCGGTCTTGAGTTCAGCCCATAACGCTGCTGATGAAATTGATCGCGTGATTCGCACAATGCTCTCGGAGCAGCGCCCCGGCTATATAGAGGTGCCGCGTGACATGGTGATGGTGGAAATCGATGCGTCACGGTCGACTACTGATCCTTCACTTCCTTTCTTGGATCCGGTTGCATTAGAGGAAGCATTGGCCGATGTCATGTCTGAGTTGTCGCGGGCATCGACCGCTGTGATTCATGCCGGAGCCATGGTTGAGCGACGTCACGTTGAGTCCGATCTGATCTCATTTGCGACTACAGCTGGTATCCCCGTTGCAACAAGTTCACTCGCTCGAGGAGTTTTCCCTGAGCGTCACCCGCTGGGTTTGGGTGTGTATTTGGGCGCGTTAAGTCCGGAAAGTGTTGTGCGTCGAGTGGAGGACGCCGACATCTTGCTGAGCCTGGGTGTCCTGCAAACAGATCTGACACTGGGCGTATTCACCGCTAACTTGGATCACAAGAGAGAGGTACTGTGTTCTGACACTGACGTGACGGTGGGTTACCGCACTTATAAAGGTGTGCCACTGTGGGCATTTCTCCCCGCATTGAATGCTGCTCTGGGTGGTAAGACATTGGACATTTCACATGAGCCTCTTGCTGACCATGCGCCATTTGTGCCGACAGGTGCCTCACTCACCGTTGAGCGAACAATCGATGCAATCTCTTCACATATTGATGAGCGGCACGGAGTATTGCTCGACCCAGGTGAAGCGCTCTTTGCATCCGTTGACATGCGCGTACCTACGTGGAGTCACGGAAGCGCCTACTACGCAACCATGGGGTACGCCGTTCCTGGCGCCCTCGGCGCGGGTCTTGCTGACCCCGAACGCCGCCCCGTTGTTTTGGTGGGTGACGGCGCTTTTTCCATGACCGGACTTGACGTGGCAAGTTGTGCATTTCATGGGGTGCCAGCTGTATTTATCATTTTGGATAACCAGGGGTATGGAACTCAACGCCCAATTCTTGAGGGACCGTTCAATGAAATCCCGGCACTCGCTGCGGAAAAAATTATTGATGTAATAGGTACGGGTCTGGGTTGGCTCGTTGAAACCGAGGTTGAGCTCGACGCGGCATTGAGCGCAGCGTTGAGCTCCAACGAGATATGCATCATTCGAGTCAGGCTTCCCAAGAATGCTCGCAGTGCTGCGCTGTCGCGATTGGGCGCCGCACTCGCTGCTCGGGCGTAAGCAGCGAGTGCTCGATTACCGCTTTCGCATTAGTTCGGTGAGAACATTCATCTTGCTTTGATTGATCGTTATCCAGTCATCTTGCAAGACGCCCCCAGTGTCCCCGGAGTTCGGGTTCCACGCCCAGAAGGTCCAGCTAATGCCGGTGCTGGCGAGGTAGTCGGTGAACTGGGCGAACCAGCGTCCCTCGACCGTGTCGGTACTTACCTGCTTGGCGCCGAACTCTCCCACGAATACGGGTGCAATCTTTTGATCATGGATATAGCCGAAGCCGGCTTGCCAACGCTGTTTCAATATCGCGTTCATGTTTGGATCGCTGAACCACGGCTGCGCGAAAACTTCAGGACCGTACTCGTGGGGTGAGTACACGATTCGGTTTTTGACCTTCAGCTTGACGGGGTTGCGTTTGACCCCTTCTAGATTGCCTCCCCACCAGTGTTGAGCAAGTTTTCCACCCGCTACGGAACCTTCTATGCCCTCCACGATGATCAGGAGGTTGGGATTCTGGGTCAAGACCGCATTACCGGCTCGTTGGGCTGCAAGTCGCCAGTCAGTTGGCCCGCCGGTGCCCCAGGTTGCGCGACCATGTGGTTCATTTTTCAGGTCAGCGGCGATAACCTGCGGTGAGCGCGCGTATCTCTTGGCTAATGCAGACCAAGTGGAAATCCAATCGCTTTCGGTATAACCGTCCTGTCCGTACCAAAGGTCGTACATGAACCCGTCATCAGCTTGTGAGTGATTGTCGAGGATCACCATGAGACCTAGGCGTCCCGCTTCTTTGATAATTATGTCCATCACTTGCTGCGGGGTCTTTCCGGCTAGCGCAGCATTCTTGCCGTTGCTGTAGTCAATACCGCTAGTCGTGCTGGCTTTGAGAGCAGCGAGTGAGAATGGTAGCCGAATCGTGTTGAAACCCTGTTGCTTGATTTGCTTGAGCATGTCTTTGTAGTCACGGATCCACAATCCGTGCGGGGCGTGATTTGCGGTTTCGAATCCGAACCAGTTGACTCCCTGAAGTATCACCCGTGAACCACGAGCATCAACGATTGTGTTGCCACTGGTGGAAAGTGGGAGTGTGATTTTGGTTGTTGCTGCGTACGAGCTCGGCGCAACAACCGAAGCTGGGGCGATCAGTGCGATAAGTGAAAACAGGATTGCTAGTGCGGTGCGACCGCTGTTCGATCGAAACATGCTTCGGCTCATTGCAGGATTCCTTCCGGAGTCAACGTTTACTTCACTGGTTAAGACATTACGTCACAACCGGAAATTACACAGTTAACTCAGAGGAACATGTTCGGTTTACTCACGCACGGAATCTAGAGTCGGTTACGGCCGGTCGTAGATGCGCGCCAGTCCACCGGTAACTCCCACGTATCCACTGCCATCTGGTGCGAGGTAGAGAGATGCGTAGTTGTTGTTGAAGGGGAGACCGTTACCGACAAAGACGCTGTATACGAGTTCACCGGTGCGGTAGTCAAGTGCTGTCCAGTACCAGCGGTTGATCTTGCCTGGGCCCTTGGGCTTCGTGTAGGTGTAGATCAATCCGGTTGCCGCGGAGAACTTCGGCACAACCGACGGTGCGATAACCGTGGTGTTGGTCCACGCTGTGGAGCAAGTTCCATCAGCTGCGATATCAACCCGCGCCATGCCGGGCAGTGAAGTCTTTCCACCCAAAGTTGAATTGAGCTTCGCATTACCGTAATTGTTCTCAACGATCAGCGTGTTGCCCACGGCGATAAGGGAGTTCTCGGTGGCACTGGCGTTCACTCCGAACACAGGCTGCTCGCACACTACTCGCGTGGTCGCATTCGGATCGGAGTTGTAGACCACGACATTGATTGGATTCGCGTTATCGGCGATGGCAACTCGGCCACCATCCATGATTGTTGGGGTTGTTCCGGAACCGATGCTCTTCTGGCCGGGCTTGAGCACACCTGTGTTTTGGTATGCCGAACGCCAGTCAACCTTCGGGGTTCCATCGGCTGCGAGGCTGAAACGGTACATCGCAGCCGTGCTCACTATGTAGACCGAGCCGTCTTTGTCCATAGAGAATGAGTTTCCGATCCGTTCACCCGTCAAGGTCATCGACTTGATAACGCCGGTCTTCGGGTTCACTACACCGACTACGCCAGCACCGGTGATGAACCAGATGTTGCCGTTGAAGTCTGGGAGCGCTGACTGAATGGTGTCGGTTTCGGCGATGTAGGGCGAGAGATCGAAATCTAGGCCGGGCACTGGAGTAAACGTTGACTTGGCGCCTTTCTTGGTGACGGCGTAAGTGATCAGGTGACGCGTTGCCGTGCTCACCACTGCGCGATCAAGATTGTCCAGGTAGAAGTAACCGCCAGCGAGCTCGGTGTAGTCGTTGCCGCCGGAATTACTCGTCTCGGCCTCAGGGAGTTTGACTTGCGAAAGGATGCGAAGGCTCTTGGGCTGCATCAAGGTGAGGTATGCATGTTTGAGGATACAGATAGCGACGATCTGACCTTGGCTGTTGAAAGTGATGCTCGCGCATTCACCTCGGGCGTATGAACTCGAAACCTTGGTGTTAATACCCAGCGGACCAGACCCTACATAGGTGTCGGACATGTAGCTGTCGTTGTGAATATTCGAAGTACCGTTGGCCGCCATGAACGGGTTCTGCGGAATTGCACTCAGCGGAACCGGATTCGGTTTGGCTGGCTCGCCATAGAAGGGTTTGGAGACCGCCTTACCGGGGCCGTTGGGGATCGGCACTGCTTGGGCAACAGCAGGTGCGATGCTGGCCACGATGACGCCGAGGGCAAGGGTAACCGAAATCTTCTTAACACTCTTCATGCATAGACCCTAAGCCCATCCGAATGAATGGGAAAGGTCTTCGCGAACGAAAACCGAACAACGACGTGATTAATCACGTCGCTGTTCGGTTGGATCAGACTCCGATACCGCCGAGCGGCAGGGTGATTCTGGGTTGGGTAACGGGCTCTAGGCGCTTCAGTCGACGCTGCTCAATGAGCAATCCGGCAAGAACCGCTGCGTTCGCTGCATAAGCAGGTTGGCCGGCCAGGTTGTCGAGTTCGGTTGGATCTTTACTGACGTTGTAGATCTCAATCTGATCGGGGAGCGGTGTTGTTTTCACGGTGATCTCAGTGGTGTGTGATCCCGCATCGGTCATCTTTCCGTCGGTATGAACGATGACATCTTGTGTACCGGGTGAGCTCCAGAAATTGGGGTTGTCGAAGTAACGGTTGTACTTCCACTGCTCAAGGGTTCCGCCAGGACCGGTAGGCAACTTCGCTATGACGGTCTCGATGTGGTTGGGCTGCGCAACCGCGTAGAACATCTCGCCGTTGAACGAGGTTTGATCGTAGCCACGTGTTGGCTCATCGTCAGTCATGAAGTACTGCGGAGTGTTGTAGCGGGTTGCGTCAACCTCCCCGAGGAGGAAAGGCGTGAGATCGCGTCCGACAAAGTCTTGGACCTGTGTATGCGTGGTCCGTAGGCGACGCTGGATCGCGCGCAGATCTACACCGGCCATGCCGATCATGGTGGGAATCAGATCCGCATGTGATGTGAGTGCATCCGTTGACCTGGCCTGGGGGAACAGATTCGTATTTTGAATAACGAACGGCACGCGCAGTACTTCGTCATAAGCCTGATGCCACTTCTGGAAGAGACCACCGTGGGAACCGAGCAACTCGCCATGGTCGGAAAGGAAAATGACGACGGTGTCGCGTTGGGTTCGTTCGTCACTCTCCTTCAATGCATCAAGGACCTTGCCAATTTGAATGTCAACATTTGCCTGGAGTTGGTAGTAAAAGCGGCGATACGCTTCCGTGTTTTGCGAGAGTTGGAACGCCTGCTGGTACACATCGCGGTAACTGGCCTGCGCCGACGGTTTCGTGGAGAGGTCCTCCTGACTGGAGATGCGGTACCGGTCATCGAATAAGCGCTCGGGCACGGTTGAACCTTGCAGCTGCCTTAACAGGTAGTAAGCCGGTGATAACAGCGTTAGGTCACCCCAGAGGGTGATGTCATGGGGATCGACAAAAGAAGTGACGAGTAGCCAAGGTCGTTTAGCCGCGCGAAGGCGGGCGATTTGGTCGGCTCCTTGGCGCGCGTACACCTCATCGCGACCGGTGCCATTGGGGCCAGAGGACGCTGAGTTCAGTGGATTCTTACCGTGGGGTTCTGGACCGACCCATCCGTCGAATCCGTAGGGAGCGAGTCTGTTTGCCTCAAGATAAATGTCCTCGAGAGCGGGGATCGGAACACCATTGGAGTCGTAGGTGGCAACGGCGTTATAGGAGCCCGGTTCGTAGAGGTCGGCGTCGCTGACGTGCCACTTCCCCTTGTAGTAGGTCTCATATCCCGCTGCGCGGAAGTAGTGGCCCATGGTCGGAACACCGGTCGGGTCTAGCCAGTACAGGTCTTCCTCGATGGCGCTCTTGGCGGCACCCGAAGTCTGGGTGACTCCGTGAAGTGATGGGTACTGTCCGGTGAAAATCGACGCACGACTCGGGGCGCAGGCCGCTGACATGATGTGGTGGTTCTCAAATGTCATGGCGTTCTTGCTGATTGAGTTGATGTTGCGCAGGTTGGTCTTGCGCCAAGCCTGAAGTTCCGCGGACTCATAGATTGGGGCGTAACGCATCTCGTCAACAACAACGACGAGGAAGTTGGGACGTCGGGTGATTCGCCCGCGAGGAGTGAAAGGCAGCAGTGGATTTTCTGCCGCGGAGGCTTGGTTTGCCGCAATCCCGGTGATGGCCGCAGCGCCCACCCCAGCTCCGAGGAGCTGAAGCATCGTGCGTCGGGAGAGTCCGTTAGTTGGCTCTTCAGTGTTCATCTCGAGGCTCCTCTAATAGGTGTATTGCGGGTGGATTCGATCGTGTTAGAGACTCCGCGATTCACGATTGGGCCGCGGAAGTTATCGATAATGATGTTGTCGCGTGTTGCAATTCCGAGGTCGACAGCAGCTCGTACTGCTCTGAAGAAGCGGACATTATTGTTGTAGGCGATATTGTCGTGTCCCTTGTTAATCAAGGTCATTTCTTTGTTGTTCAGGTAGGTGAAGTTCATTAGCGCGATGCCAAGATGGGCAATTCCCAAGAAACGGTTGTCTCGGATTACCGCGTTCTGCATGTAGGACGGGTTGAAGAAGTTCGGAGTGCCAGCCCATCCGCCCAACAGCACAGCGAATTGGCGGTTGATGGCGCACGTGTTGCCTTCGATCAGGGTGAGGCTCTCCTCGTTACTGTTCCCGGTCATCATGCACACTGCAGTAGGTGGTGCCTTGCGCATGTCAACGGTGTTATTACGAATGATCACCAAGGCGGCCTCGGAATCCAGAGGTTTGATTGCAGCCGGGTGGCCACCTCGGCGGATCTCACCCGGTGACTTGGTCATTTGAGCCATATTGGATTGCGTACCGGTTTGGGTGATCCGGTTGCTTTCCACGATATACACAGCGCCTGGTCCTCGACAGCCTTCAATCTCAACCGCTTCGCCAGCGAGGATTACATTGTTGGTGATCTGGATCCGTGACAGATGGCACTGAGCAAAGGCGAAAGCATTGTCGTCTCCCACGGGCATCGGGATCTCGTTATAGATGACATTGCTGTCATAGATCACTGCGCCGGTGAGCTTGGGGCCATCGGAGGTGCCGAGGCGGGTGAGGGCAGCTGTGATGGTAGCCGAGTCGGCTTCGGGCACGGGGCCAACGCTCGCTCCAGCGATTGCGAAACGGAACTGATTGCCAGGAATGATTCCCGAGACGCGGTTGTTGAGGAAGTTGAAGGTGCCGCGAACTTGAAGGAGCATGATTGCCATCGTTTGTGCACCCTTAAACCAGATCCGCTCAATGGTGATGTTGCCCAGCGGGCCTCCCGTGTCAAGAATGGCAAGAGGAGCCATTCCACTCGACTTGATAACAGTGGCGGGTGAGCTGGCCGCGTCGGTGACGGATGGGTCACCGACACCACTGATGGTTACGGGACCGGGGACAATCACGCAGAGTGAGCATGCGCCAAAGTCAAAAGTGCCAATTAGTTGGACGGTCCCACCCACGGAGAGAAAAGCCTGGGTGACCGCGGTCTGAACGTTGACGGGATCCGTGGCCGGGTTGTCCTGACCGACGACGGTGATCACTGCACCTAGATTTTCTGTCTGAACGACCTCTCTGACCGCCTGGAGTTGATCGATCAGCGCATTAAGGGATGAGGCACCACCAAATTCCGCGGCCGAGGCCGTCCCGGACGTAACGGGTATGGCTAATGCCAAAAGTGTGATAGCAATAGTGGATCGCCGCGCAATTCGCGTCACGTTTTTCATCGCGCTGTTCTCCTCAAAGGCTCCTGTGTCAGCCAGATAGACATGTAAGACACCAATATATGTCGGCTGAATTGTAAAACAGATGGGTTTGGGTGATTACTCCGTGTGCGAGGTTCGGTTTCCGTGTGCGGCAGGGTTTTCCTGGGTCCTCATCTGATGGCGCTTCAGGCGCCAAATGATCAGAGCAGCGACAAGTGTCCCGAGCAAGCCGACCGCAATATTGGCTCTGAACCCGGCAATCAGAGATTCCTGGTGCAATATTTCAACCGGATAGCTGGCGGAATACGTTGAATAGATATTGAGTTGGTCAACACTTGACGGCGCTTCAACGATTTCGGACACTATCTTCGTCACATCCGCATCATCTACTCCGGCTGATACGAGTTTGAGCATAAAATCGGACTGAATGACGCACAAGGTGAACGCCGAGACAAAAATGGTTCCGAGCAGTCCTCCCACACTACCCGCGGCTGATTTATAGGCACTCATGCTCCCGGAGCCAGCCGGAGTCGCACCACTCATGATCACACTCGCGATGGTTGCCCCGAATGCCGCATTGAATAGCCCGAATATCGCGACCAAAACTGATGGAACCCACACAGGTTGATCCGGTTGAATCCCGAAGAGGAAGCACAGCCCGACGCCTTGTAGTGCGAGTGCAATAAGACCAGCAACGTAAACCGAAAATCGACGCATGACATATCGGGCCACAACGACCGTGCCGAAAATGCCTACTGCCTGCAGAGGTAGCAGTGCTATCGACGTGCTCGTCAGTGAAAGGTGATAGACGTATTGAAAACCCACTGTGATCCAGAAGTAGATGTTCGTGATCGACACAAGTGCGGCGACGAGTAGGAGCATCCGGGTCTCATAGTCTTTCAACGGCGCCAGCGAGAGACCCGGAGAGGAAGATCGACGGTAGGCGACCACCAGTAGGGCGCCCGCGAGGATCGCACCCAGCACCTGAATGATTATTTTTGGATTGAGGAGATCACTCCAATCAATTGACCCCAGTGCTCCCAGCGCAAACGCGAGCATGATCCCGGCCAGAACTCCGGTGGCGATCTCTGGCCGACCAAGATCTGCTGAGGCGGAGCGCGAAGGAGCCAACTTCAAACACAGGAACATCACGATGCCAATGGCAGCCCAACCCAACGGAACCAATCGCCAGTTTCCGTTGTCGACCACAAAGCCCGTCAGCAGCGGGAAGATCAAGTAGACGGCCGGTCCCATGGCACCCAAGAATGCGAAGGCAGATGCGCGCTGCCTCTTGTCGACGACGTAGGCATTGATCATGCTGATGGCGAGTACGGCTATTGAGCCATATGCCGCGCCAAGGAGGGCATAGCCAACCGAAAGCATCACGAAACTCACGGATGCGGCAATGACGAGTGAGCCAAAAGTCAAAAGTCCAACCGTAATGAAAACAGATGTGCGATATCCAAGCCAAGACGGAATCTGACCGGCGATGAACACAACAAGGACCGAGGCCAGTGCCTTGATCGTCTGCACATCCGTGAATTCGTCTGTGGAGAGGTTCAGATCACTGGAGATGGCATCGACCAGGTAGGTATTCCCCACGGAGACGACCATGGCTGCAGCCACCATGATCCAGCCAAGCAGGGCCGGACCGATCCACCATGTCGTGGGCGCACTGTGGTCGAGTTCTCCCTGCATCAACTCTCCCCAGACCTATTTGTTCGCCGTGTGCGTGGTAACGATAGTGGTTCATCGGGCGCAGGGCTCGGGATCTCTGCCATGATTCCTTACCTAGAGCGTATATACATATATATAGGAGACGACATTGTGAAGATCACCTACTGATGGTGCGAAGGATTGGGGTTTCAGGCAGTATCGCGGGTCTAGCCAGCTTGGTGCTCGTCATTGGGCTTGCCGGCTGTAACACTTCTGCCGAAAGCAATTCCCCGTCACCTATTGTGTTTGCGCCCGGGCTCGGGATGAGTGCGCTGGCGGTCGAGGTCGACGGTGGGAATGATTTTTCATTTCTCGTCCCCGTCATGACGTCCCCCGAACTGCTCCCCGCTTCTGCCACGAGTGCCTTGGAGTATTCCCTGCAAAGTGGATTAGCCCCCGCTGATGTTGATCGCGTGCAGGGGTGGCTCTCCTTGGTCATCGAGCCTGACGGAAGCGCGGTCAATGCCAGCGGGGTATCGGTGAAACCTGTGTCAGTGGGTGAAGACTTTGGTGCCGAGTGCCCGCAATACGTCCCGATGGCAGAGCTGCTCACCGA
This sequence comes from Candidatus Nanopelagicales bacterium, assembly GCA_044240195.1. GTDB lineage: Bacteria > Actinomycetota > Actinomycetes > S36-B12 > S36-B12 > UBA4592. The sequence continues at coordinate 24,968 of JBIHZX010000020.1, forward strand.
AAAGGGTTGGGAGATCGACACATCTCTGCGGTGTCTTCCCTATGACTACCGATACCCGCCGGGAGAAAATTCTTTCGCTGCAGACTTGCAGTCGGTCGTAACTGATGCAGTCGCTGATGCGAACGGGCAGAAGGCGGTCGTTGCCTGTCACAGTCAAGGTTGTTTGATGGCCGATCACGCGTTACGCACCTTGGATCCGGATTGGGTCGCCGATCACGTACTGGCTTTATATGGATTTGCCGGCCAGTACTCCGGGTGCAGTGACTGTATGGCGTGGGCGTTTGGTCAAGGCTGGTCATGGGATATAGACACTCCCAATGCGTCACCCGTGGATCCCACTTGGGTGGGGCAGTTAGCACTGGACTTGCAGTCATCTGTTTACTCCGACTCCATTCTCTACACGGTAGGCGAGCGCGAGTTTCGCGCCACGGACACCGAGTCACTTCTGCGTATTGGGGGTGCCGAGCAGATGGCTCGCGCGACTTCCCGCTACGGCCTTCAACGACAAGAGTGGTTTGCT
>JBIHZX010000003.1:0-66754 GCA_044240195.1 Candidatus Nanopelagicales bacterium
CGCCTAACTGCACAATCACACCCACGAGTTCTCCGGCTGAACTCTCCGCGTCAATCACTGCCATAACGTCTTCGAATGTCAACGGTTCAAAATACAGTCGGTCGGAGGTGTCATAGTCCGTGGAAACCGTCTCAGGGTTGCAGTTGATCATGATGGTTTCAAATCCGGCTTCACTTAACGTCATTGCTGCGTGAACACATGAATAATCAAACTCGATGCCTTGACCAATGCGGTTGGGCCCAGAACCGAGGATGATTATTTTGCGACGCTCGGATGGCACAACCTCAGTTTCACTATCGTAGGACGAATAGTGATACGGGGTCTTCGCGGAGAACTCAGCAGCGCAGGTGTCAACCGTTTTGAAAACAGGAAAGATTCCTAATTGTTTACGTATCTCCCGAATGCGTGTCTCTCCTACACCACGCAGGCCCGCAATTTGTAGATCACTGAATCCGAGGGACTTAGCTTCACAAAGCAGGGGGGCAAGTAGATCACTGCTCTCACGGATCTGATCTGCCATTTCGTTGATGCGTTGTATTTGATCAAGGAACCATGGATCGATATTGGTAGCCTCGTGTATCTGCGAATTGGTGGCGCCAAGCCACAGGGCCCGTTGGGCAAGCGTCAGTCTTCCATCGTGTGGCCGTTTCATATCTTCGATTAATTCAGGTATCTCGGCAGCATCTCGTGGCTCATTCCACGAAAAAATTGCTGACTTTTGTTCAGTCGAGCGCAACGCCTTTTGCAGTGCCTCAGGAAAACTTCGGCCAATGGCCATGGCTTCGCCGACACTTTTCATAGTGGTTGTCAAAGTGGTGTCCGCACCGGGAAATTTTTCAAACGCAAAGCGGGGAACTTTAACAACAATGTAATCAAGTGTTGGCTCAAAGGATGCGGGTGTCTCAGCCGTTATGTCGTTTTGAATTTCGTCAAGGGAATAACCAATTGCCAGTCGGGCCGCAATTTTTGCAATGGGGAACCCGGTTGCCTTCGAAGCCAGCGCAGAAGACCTTGATACACGTGGGTTCATCTCGATGACAATCAAACGACCGTCGTCAGGGTTAATTGCAAACTGAATATTACAGCCCCCCGTCTCCACCCCAACTGCCCGAATAATGTCAATTCCAACGTCTCTCAACTTCTGGAACTCACGGTCAGTCAGGGTCAAAGCCGGGGCCACCGTGATCGAGTCTCCCGTGTGAACTCCCATGGGATCTACGTTTTCAATTGAACAAACCACCACCACGTTGTCATTTTTGTCGCGCATCAGTTCAAGTTCATACTCTTTCCACCCAATGATGGATTCTTCCAACAAGACTTCGGAGGTTGGACTCGCCTCGAGTCCAAGTCCAGCAATCCGAACAAGGTCGTCCTCGTTGTAAGCAATTCCCGAACCAGCACCTCCCATGGTGAACGAAGGGCGAACCACCACCGGGTAGCCAAGTTCAATCACGCCGGCAAGTGCGTCAGCCATGGTGTGACAAATATGCGAGCGCGCACTCTCGGCACCGATTTCTTGAACAATTCTACGAAACTTCTCTCGGTTTTCCCCCCTCTCGATTGCCTCAATATCGGCGCCGATGAGTTCGACGTTGTACTTTTTCAGAATCCCAGCTTTATCCAATTGGATTGCAGCGTTGAGTGCCGTTTGCCCACCCAGCGTGGGTAGCAATGCATCGGGGCGCTCTTTAGCAATCACTAATTCCAAATACTGCGTTGTGATTGGTTCAATGTAAGTGGCGTCCGCGAACTCTGGGTCGGTCATGATGGTTGCGGGATTCGAGTTGACCAAGATCACGCGAATCCCCTCTTCCCGCAACACCCGACACGCCTGTGTACCCGAGTAATCAAATTCACAGGCTTGCCCAATCACGATTGGGCCGGATCCAATCACCATGACTGACTTAATATCGTCGCGCTTAGGCATGTGAACCCATCTTTTCTAGAAAACGGTCGAAGAGATAGTCGGAATCATGTGGGCCTGCTGCTGCCTCGGGATGGTACTGGACACTGAATGCATTCTGACCGAGTAATTCGATCCCTTCAACGACATTGTCGTTCAGGCAAATATGGGTAATTCGGGCGCGACCATACGCAGTGTCGAACTCCAATGTTTCGGGTGCGCGAACTGCAAATCCGTGGTTGTGCGCCGTGATCTCCACTTTTCCCGTGGTGAGATCCTTGACAGGTTGATTGATTCCCCGATGACCATATTGCATCTTGTAAGTCTCTAGTCCAAGTGCCCGACCGAGAATTTGATTCCCGAAGCAAATCCCGAATAACGGCATTTTGGCTCCAAGGGCCTGCTGCACTATCGCAATTGCGCCAACCGCCGTCGCCGGATCTCCCGGTCCATTTGAAAGAAAAATTCCATCCGGTTTCAAGGACAGAATTTCTTCCCATGTCGTGTTCGCGTTAACTACATGAACCTCGATACCTCGTTGTGACATCCGCTGGGGCGTCATGGACTTGATTCCCAAGTCGAGTGCAACGCAGGTGGCCCGCTTCTCACCCTGGGCTTTAACCACGTAATTTTCCGAAGTCGTGACTTGATCCGTAAAACTGGCACCCAGCATGATCGGAGAACCTTTAACAGCGGCAATCAACTCCGCGAGGTTCTCGCCCGTGGAAGGTGAGAAAATACCCATACGCATTGCACCGCGGTCACGCAAATGGCGAGTCAATGCCCGGGTGTCAACGCCCTGTATTCCCACGATTCCATTGGCCTCAAGTTCGTCTGCGAGAGTGCCACTTGACCGCCAATTGGAAACCACACGGGATAGCTCCCGGACGACAAAACCGGATGGCCACATTCGGCAGGATTCACCGTCTTCTGAGTTGACCCCCGTATTCCCTATATGAGGTGCGGTCATAACGACGATTTGGCCGCAGTAAGACGGATCCGTGAGCGTTTCTTGGTAGCCGGTCATACCGGTTGAAAAGACCGCTTCGCCAAAAGCATTACCACTTGCTCCGAATCCTTTGCCGACTAATGAGAATCCATCTTCGAGGACCAGGACTGACGGATGTGAACTTTTCATTCTGCGCACAACTCGCTCTCAAGTAAACCAATCAATTGCTGATGACCCTGCGCGGTGTCTGCCCGCACTCCGGTTGCGATTTGGTGATTGCCCAAATTCCAAACAAAAATTACGACGCTGTCTTTGGCGCGCACAGTCCCTGCGACCCCTGACCCCAGTGTCACCTCGACCAAGCTGGTCCTCGGGATGTAGACATCTGAGGCACCACTGCGTTCAAACAGGATGCCATGAGAATCCCAACTCACCCGTGCCCGAGAACGCGTTCCCAGATCATGGATCAGTACTTTTGATAACCATTGACCGTGCACAGAGGATCCCAAAAAGAGTGCTTCAATTTCCTCGCCCGGCATAAATCCTTGTGGTGCCAGAATCATTGGAGCAGGCAAATCGAATAAACCAAATCGATCGCCCCTGCGCATCTTGCGCCAGCTGCGCCGCATGAGCAGCAATACGCCCAAGATTATTAACAACATGACAGCGACCAAGGCAAGCCGTAATGGCCACTGGGTCACTTCCATCGAGGACTCATTCATTGAGCTCACCGTCCCTGACTTGATGGACTCCGTTGAAAAAGACATCGGTCACGGTCACCGGGAGTGTCATTCCGGCAAAAGGCGTATTGCCCGAGAGCGATGCAAGTTGGGTAGAAACGACCTCGCGTGTTCTTTGTGGATCGATCAGCACAATGTGTGCTGGTTCACCAACGGCAAGTGGGCGTCCGTGATTCACCGCGCGACCGATTTTTGCAGGTGCAATCGACATACGCTCACTCAAAGTACGCCAACTCCAATCAGGTGTCTCTGCCATCGCTGCTACGACCACGCCAAGAGCTGTCTCAAGGCCCAACATGCCAAAAGCGGCTCTATCCCACTCGCAATCCTTGGATTCATGTGGATGGGGCGCGTGATCCGTTGCCACAATGTCAAGCGTGCCGTCAGCTAGTGCTTCGCGCAAGGCCAAAGTATCCGCACGTGAACGAAGCGGTGGATTGACCTTATAGACCGGATCAAAACTTGATACCAAATCCTCCGTGAGTAACAAGTGGTGCGGGGTGACTTCTGCAGTGACCCTGACCCCCATTTCCTTTGCCCACCGAATAATTGCGACGCTTCCCGATGTTGACACATGGCATACGTGTAGTCGTGAATCAACATGTGAGGCAAGGAGTACGTCACGGGCAATAATTGCTTCTTCAGCCACAGCAGGCCAACCTGTTAATCCCAATATTCCCGAAAGTTCCCCTTCATTCATTTGGGCGCCTTGAGTTAAAGCAGGATCCTGCGCATGTTGAGCGATGACTCCGTCAAATGTTTTGACATATTCCAAGGCACGTCGCATGAGCACTGAATCGGATACACAATTTCCATCGTCACTAAAAACAGTTACTTTTGCCGCAGATGCAGCCATAGCTCCCAACTCTGCCAATGCTTCACCACGCAAGCCCACGCTGACCGCACCGATGGGAAACACGTCGACAAGACCAGTTTCCCGACCAATTCTCCACACTTGTTCCACGACTCCGGCTGTATCGGCAACGGGGGTCGTGTTCGCCATAGCGAATACTGCGGAGAAACCACCCAGTGTTGCTGCACGTGATCCCGATGCAATCGTCTCAGCATCCTCGCGTCCAGGTTCACGTAGATGCGTGTGTAGGTCAACGAATGAAGGAAGGCTAATCAAATCATTTGCTGTGACCACCTGGTGATTACCGGGCTCCAAACCACTGCCAATTTCAGAAATCAAACCATTGGTGATTCGGATATCACAGACTTGTTCACCGTATGGCCGAGAACCAACAATGAGATACGAATTAAGTGACACTGACATCTCCTCCGATGAGTAAGTACATGATTGCCATGCGAACTTTGAGTCCGTTGGCAACCTGCTCGGTAATAACACTTCGCGCACCGTCTGCAACCTCGGCGGTGATTTCAACACCACGATTCATGGGTCCGGGGTGCATGACAATCGCGTGAGTAGGTAACGCTGCCGCGCGAGAGCGGTTGAGCCCGAATGACCGAGTGTATTCAAGTTCACTCGGGAAAAAAGTCCCGTTCATGCGTTCCTGTTGCACGCGCAGCATCATGATCACATCCAGCTCGGGCAAGGCGGCATCGAGTGAATAACTCACGGTGCAGGGCCAATTTTCAATGCGGACAGGCAATAAGGTCGGTGGACCGATGACCACAACATTGGCACCCAGACTTGCCAAGAGAAAAATGTTTGAGCGGGCAACTCGTGAATGCAGTACATCGCCCACAATGCCAACTGTTAATCCTTCGAAATCCACCGCATCCGGGCGCAGATGTGCTCGAATGGTCAGTGCATCTGCCAATGCTTGCGTCGGATGTTCGTGCTTTCCATCACCTGCATTGAGCACCCGTGAATCCAACCAGCCGGCATGCGCCAATCTGTGCGCTGCGCCGGGTGAGGGGTGCCGCACAACAATCATGTCCGCACCCATCGCGTTCAAGGTGAGCGCCGTGTCTTTGAGACTCTCACCCTTTGAAAGGCTAGAACCCTTTGCCGACACTGTGACTACGTCGGCAGACAGCCTTTTTGCGGCACGTTCAAATGAAAGCCGAGTTCTTGTTGAGTCTTCATAAAAAAGATTTACAACAGTTCGACCTCGTAAAGTAGGAAGCAGCTTTATCCCACCGTTGGTTACTCGGTCAAGTTCGCGAGCGGTGTCAAGAATATGCAAAGTGTCGGCACGACTGAGATCCTGAACAGAGATCAGATGCTTCATGCCATGCCGTCGGCGGAGTGAATTACCACTTGATCGATCGAATCTATTTCACTCAGATGCACTGAAACGTTTTCGCTCAGTGAGGTCGGGAGGTTCTTACCGACATAGTCTGCCCGGATGGGTAATTCTCGATGGCCACGGTCAACCAAAACAGCCAATTGCACCACAGCCGGTCGACCATATTCATTAAGTGCATCAAGTGCCGCTCGAATCGTGCGCCCAGAAAAGAGGACATCGTCGACCAAAATAACTATTTTTCCATCAATTCCTGAATCGGGTATCAACGTTTGCTCGAGTGTTTTTGAGGGACGCATCCGAAGGTCATCACGGAAGAGGGTCACATCGATTGACCCAACCGGGACGGTGACTCCTTCGATTTCCCCGATATTGCTGGCTAAGCGCTGGGCCAGTGGCACACCTCGCGTAGGAATTCCCACAATTACCAGATTGGTGACGTCTTTGACGTTTTCCACCACCTGATGGGCGAGTCTGCGCAGTGCCCGGGAGATGTCATCGGGATCAGCGACTATTCGGCTGCCCGTTCGAGATGGCACCGGCGAATCTGTGTTGTGCGGCTTTGTCATGTGTTTGCCCTTCCCCGCCTCACTGGACGGGCATTAAAGGTGGGTGAAACTGATGAAGTTGTATTTGGGTAAACCTACCGGATTGAGTTGATCGGGTTAAACACCGCCACCGTTTGCCGTGCCAATTTTGTGGACCCGCATGCCATTGGTCGTCCCGGGAACACCGGGTGGCACACCAGCCACAATCACAACCCGCTGGCCAGCGGTAGCCCGACCAATGTCTAGTAGCGCCTTGTCGACCTGGGTCACCATGTCGTCGGTGTGGCGCACCTGGGGAACCAAAAAAGTTTCGACGCCCCATGTCAGCGACAATTGACTGCGGACTCTGGGGTTTGGAGTGAATGCGAGTAATGGGGTGTGGGCCCGCCACCGCGAAATCAACCGAGCCGATCTACCGGTTTCCGTAAAGGCAATGAGATACGAGGCACTAGTTCCCACAGCTACGTCGACCGCGGCATGGGTAAGCGCTCGAGCGGTTGAACCCGTGGGCGAATCCATTAACGGTGGAAGTCGATCGAGGGCCTCTTCTTCCAAATGCTCAATAATTGTCGACATAGTTTCCACTACGTGTGCGGGGCGCACGCCCACGCTGGTTTCACCCGACAACATAAGTGCATCGGCTCCATCAAGCACCGCATTCGCAACGTCACTCACCTCAGCTCGCGTTGGACGGTTTTCAGTCATCATCGAGTCCAGCATTTGTGTCGCCACAATGACCGGCTTTCCCGCCTCGCGGCACATCTGGATCGCTCTTTTTTGTACAAGCGGAACCATCTGAAGTGGAAGTTCTACCCCGAGATCTCCGCGCGCAACCATGACACCGTCAAATGCCGCAATGATGTCCTCTAGATTGTCAACCGCCTGGGGCTTTTCTACCTTTGCCAGGACGGGGACTCGAATACCCTCCTCTTCCATAATCGCATGGACGTCATGGATGTCGGCGGAGGAACGTACGAAGGAAAGCGCGATCAAGTCGGCACCAAGGCGCAACCCCCAACGCAAATCCTCACGGTCTTTTTCTGAGAGTGCGGGAACACTTACCGCGACACCTGGCAGGTTGAACCCTTTATTATTGGAGACAATGCCACCATCAAGGACGAGCGTATGAACTCGAGGCCCCACAACTTTGGTGACTTGCAATTCAATTCGCCCATCATCGACAAGTACTCGATCGCCGGGACTTACATCGCCGGGAAGCCCGCTAAAAGTTGTGGAGACCATTTTTGCATCACCAGGACAATCCTCCGTGGTAACGATGAATTCGTCCCCGGCCACCAGTTCAACCGGTCCTGAAGCAAAACGCCCAAGTCTAATTTTCGGGCCCTGGAGGTCAACGAGAACAGCCACACTGCGCCCTGATGCATCGGATGCTGCTCGAACCCAGTGGTAGGCGGCTTCGTGATCTGCATAGTCACCGTGTGACAGATTCAATCGGGCGACATCCATGCCAGCTTCGACCAGATCAAGAACGCCTTGTGCACTTGCTGTCGCAGGGCCAAGTGTTGCAACTATTTTGGCTCTTCTCATACCTGAACCTTACGGTAAACGCTTACACAAGCGGTTCTCATATGGTCAAAGGGCGGTCTAGGGCACTCACGGGACTTGGCAGGTTGGTTGAACCCATCAGATATTTGTCTACCGCAGCCGCAGCCGCGCGTCCCTCGGCAATTGCCCAGACGATTAAGGACTGACCTCGTCCTGCATCCCCTGCAACGAAGACTCCCTCGGAACCGGTTGCGAACTGAGAATCACGCTTGATATTGCCTCGCGCATCAAGTTCAAGACCCAGTTGTTCAACATAGGGTGCCGGCTCAGGACCGGTGAATCCCATGGCAAGTAGAACAACATCAGCTTTCATGATCTTCTGTGTGCCAGCAACAGCGGCAAAGTTTCCATTAACGAACTCAACTTCGGCAAGTTCAATTCCCGACAGATTCTTGCCATCTTCAGTGAGGAATTTTTGAGTGGACATCGAGAACATTCGATCTCCACCTTCTTCGTGCGCGCTGCTCACCCGATAAATCGTTGGATACGTCGGCCAAGGTGCATTCTCACTACGCTCCAAGCCCGGATTCGGCATAATCTCGAGTTGGGTCACGCTTGCTGCTCCTTGGCGCAGCGATGTACCCAAACAATCCGCACCTGTGTCACCACCACCAAGAATGACAACATGTTTGCCAGCAACGTCATAAGGTGAAGATTCCAGATCACCCTCCTGTACCCGATTAGCCAACGGTAAAAATTCCATGGCTTGATAAATTCCTTCGAGGTCGCGACCAGGCACCTCAAGTTCACGAGGCACCGTTGCGCCAATGCAAACCACAATTGCGTCGTAGCGGTGACGTAAATCTGAGCCGGTTAGGTCTACGCCAATCTCGATTCCGGGCCGAAATTTGACTCCCTCAGCCTCCAACTGTTCAAGGCGCTGATCAAGGTGATGCTTTTCCATCTTGAACTCAGGAATTCCATATCGAAGGAGTCCGCCGATCCGGTCCGCGCGCTCATAAACTGCGACCGTATGTCCCGCTCGCGCGAGTTGCTGCGCCGTGGCAAGTCCAGCCGGGCCAGATCCAATTACAGCGACTGTACGGCCCGAGAGACTTTCCGGCGGCGCAGGCTTGATCCAGCCCGACTGCCAGGCCCGATCAACGATTGAAACCTCAATTTGCTTGATGGCAACCGGATCTTCATTGATTCCCAAAACACATGCGGATTCACACGGTGCAGGACAAAGACGCCCCGTGAATTCAGGGAAGTTGTTTGTTGCATGTAAACGCTCAATAGCTTGACCCCAGTCACGGTCATAAATCAACTCATTCCACTCAGGGATCAAGTTGCCCAAGGGGCATCCGTTATGGCAAAACGGGATACCGCAATCCATGCAGCGCCCAGCTTGCGATTCAACATCTTTGGGCTCGAAATCTTCATAGACTTCACGCCAGTCTCTAATCCTGATGTCAACCGGGCGGCGTTTAGGCAGTTCCCGATCAGTGGTCATAAACCCGCGCGGATCACCCATTGCGACTCCTTAACATAAATGACATAACTAAATCCTGCTCATAATTGCCAACATGGGGTCCTCGCCACGGCTAATTGCGTCGGCTTCAATTTCTAAGACCCTCTTGTAATCCCTTGGAATCACCTTTGTGAAGCGGGTAAGCGATGAAGGCCACGTTGCAAGTAGTTCACTTGCTCGTTTTGATTTCGTCTCTTGGGCGTGCCGGGAAATAAGGTCGAAAAGTTCCTTCGCATCCGATTCATCGAGCTGATTCAGTTCAACGAGTTCGTGATTTATCAGAGCCGGATCGAGATCGAGCAAGTATGCGATTCCTCCTGACATGCCTGCACCAAAGTTTCGGCCCGTAGATCCAAGCACGACAACCCTTCCACCGGTCATGTACTCACACCCGTGATCCCCGATGCCTTCAGTAACAGCCACGGCCCCTGAGTTGCGAACGCAAAAACGTTCACCCACTCGGCCGCCCAGGTACAGTTCACCCGAGGTCGCTCCATAACCGATCACGTTGCCCGCAATCGTGTTCTCACTGGACTCAAATGGCGCATCTGCGTGCGGATGCACCACAATTCGACCGCCAGAAAGCCCCTTTCCGACATAGTCATTTGCATCCCCCTCAAGCCTGAGGGTGAGTCCTTGAGGAATAAAAGCTCCGAAGCTTTGTCCGGCAGACCCGGTGAAAGAAATATCAATGGTTCCATCGGGCAAGCCACCACGCTTTGTGATTTCACTTCCGAGCATCGTGCCTACCGTGCGATTCACGTTTCTAATTGGCACATCAATTTTGGTAGGAAGTCCAGTCGCCAAAGCGTCAGCGCTCATCCGAATCAATTCCTGGTCAAGGGCATGCTCTAATCCATGATCCTGATTCTTCATGTTCCTGCGGTGACCAAGCTTTCCCAGATCCGGGATGTGCAGGATTGGTTCCAAGTCCAGCCCGTCCGCCTTCCAATGGGTGATTGCCTTGTTCATGTTGAGTACTTCAACTTGACCAATAGCTTCATCCATCGATGTGAAACCTAGTTCAGCCAGCAACTCTCGAACCTCTTGAGCGATGTACTCAAAAAAAGTTTCGACAAATTCAGGTTTGCCCGAGAACTTTTCGCGCAATACTGGGTTTTGCGTAGCTACACCCACGGGACACGTATCAAGGTGACATACCCGCATCATGATGCAACCCATTACCACCAGAGGTGCTGTTGCGAAACCAAACTCTTCAGCACCGAGCAGCGCAGCGATGATTACGTCGCGTCCTGTTTTGAGTTGACCATCGGCTTGAACGACAACCCGATCGCGCAATCCGTTGAGGAGGAGGGTCTGCTGGGTCTCAGCTAAACCAAGTTCCCATGGTGCACCAGCATGTTTGAGGGAAGTAAGTGGTGAAGCACCCGTTCCTCCGTCATGACCCGAGATCAGAATCACGTCAGCGTGCGCTTTCGCGACACCCGCTGCAACCGTTCCTACACCAACCTCTGCCACTAATTTCACGTGGATACGTGCATCAGAGTTGGCATTTTTCAAGTCATGAATCAATTGGGCTAAGTCTTCAATTGAATAAATATCATGATGCGGCGGCGGTGAAATCAAAGTCACACCGGGTGTGGAATGCCGTGTCTTGGCGATCCACGGATACACCTTGTTACCGGGAAGCTGGCCACCTTCACCCGGCTTAGCTCCCTGTGCCATCTTTATCTGAATATCGTCACTGTTCACCAGGTATTCGCTGGTAACACCGAACCGACCTGAAGCCACCTGCTTAATAGCTGAACGTTTGGAATCTCCATTTGCCATGGGTAAATATCGTTCTGGATCCTCTCCGCCTTCACCCGTATTGGATTTTGCCCCGAGACGATTCATGGCGATTGCCAGGGTTTCATGCGCCTCTGCTGAAATGGAGCCATAGGACATAGCGCCGGTCGAGAATCTTTTAACGATGCTCTCAATCGACTCAACTTCATCAATTGAAATTGCAGCTCGCGGTGACGAAAACTCGAATAGTCCACGCAATGTCATAAGCCGCTCCGACTGATCGTTGACCCGGCTGGTGTATTCACGGAATATGTCAAAACGCTTTGAACGAGTCGCGTGCTGCAGACGGAATACCGTGTCTGGGTCAAACAGGTGCGGTGATCCTTCGCGCCGCCATTGATATTCTCCGCCGTCACGCAAAGTGCGATGTGTTGGTGAGATTCCTGAAACCGGGTAAGCGTCGGCATGTCTCGCGGCATTTTCTTGTGCAATTACATCAAGACCGATCCCACCAAGTTGAGAGACCGTTCCTGTGAAGTAAGCATCAATAAATTCCTGTGACAGGCCGATGGCTTCAAAAATCTGTGCTCCGCGATAGGACGCAACTGTTGACACTCCCATTTTGGACATAACTTTCAGGAGTCCCTTGCCCAAGGATTTGATCACATTGCGCATAGCTTTCTCAGGAGAAATGTCAGAAATCACATTGCGTCGAACAAGATCCTCAACGCTTTCTAGTGCCAAATAAGGGTTAATAGCAGCGGCACCGTAACCGATCAAAAGCGCAACATGGTGAACTTCGCGTACATCTCCCGTTTCGATCAACAGACTGATCATGGTGCGGTGCTTGGTGCGCACTAAATGGTGGTGAACAGCCGCGCACAGCAACAGGGATGGGATTGGAGCAAGGCTTGCATTGCTGTCACGATCTGACAGAACAATGAATCTCTTTCCTTGGCGAATCAATGCATCGACTTCGTTGAAGATTTCTGAAATGCGCTTTTCGAGTGCAGGCCCACCGCCATACACGTTGTAGAGGCCCTTGATGCGAGCAGCCGCAAACTCTGGCAGTGTTCCATCGGCATTGATGTGCAGGATTTTTGCCAATTCATCATTGTCAATGACAGGAAATGGCAAAACAACCTGTCGACAGTGAGCAGGTGATGCCTCCAACAGGTTTCCCTCGGGACCAATAAGGCTCCCGAGAGATGTCACAATCTCCTCGCGAATTGCATCAAGTGGAGGATTTGTCACCTGGGCGAAAAGCTGACTGAAATAGTCAAATAGCAGGCGAGGGCGGTCTGACAGTGCAGCGATGGGGGTGTCCGTGCCCATGGAACCAATTGCTTCGGTGCCGCTTTTAGCCATCGGTTCAATAATGAGCCGCAACTCTTCCTGGGTGTAACCGAAAGTTTGTTGGCGGCGAGCGACGGACTCCCGCGTGTGAACAATATGTTCCCGGTCTGGCAAAGCATCAAGGTGGATGACCTCACTGGATACCCACTCTTGATATGGATTTTCGGCAGCCAGCGCGTCCTTGATCTCTTCGTCTTCAATTACTCGACCGGCTGCGGTATCCACCAAAAACATCTTGCCCGGCTGCAACCGGCCCTTACGGATGACGGTACTTGGATCTATGTCGAGAACCCCTGCTTCAGATGCCAAGATGACGAGTCCGTCGTCACAGACCCAGAATCGTCCAGGCCGCAAACCATTGCGGTCCAGTACCGCCCCAATAACGGTTCCGTCGGTGAAACACACATTCGCCGGTCCATCCCACGGCTCCATGATTGTTGCGTGAAACTCATAAAAAGCTCTCCGCGCGGGCGACATATCCAAATTGTTTTCCCACGCCTCAGGGATCATCATGAGAACTGAGTGCGGTAGGGAACGACCCCCAAGATGCAAGAGTTCAAGTGCTTCATCGAATGAGGCTGAATCACTCCCATCAGGTGAGCAAATAGGGAACAACCGGGTCAGATCCCCCGACAAAATGTCAGAGGTCAACATTGCCTCACGAGCGGTCATCCAGTTTCGGTTTCCTCGGACCGTGTTGATCTCACCGTTATGTGCAATCAGTCGATACGGGTGTGCCAGTGGCCACGAGGGAAAAGTATTCGTTGAAAATCGGGAATGGACGAGTGCCAAGGCGCTCTGCATGAGTGGATCTGCCAACTCTGGGAAAAACGGTGCCAGTTGGCCCGTGGTCAACATTCCCTTATACAAAAGGGTTCGACTTGACAGTGATGAGAAATATACGTTCAGGTCATGTTCGACCATTTTGCGAAACCCATAAACCGCACGGTCAAGAGCAATTCCTGAAGACACGTTGTCGGTGATGAAGAGCTGCCAAAAATCTGGCATACATGATTTGGCCATCGCCCCAATCATCGTGTCATTTGTTGGCACCTGGCGCCATCCAAGAATGATTAAGCCTTCCGCGAGTGCAAGTTCTGCCATTGCCGCCATGGCAACCGGGGCTTGCCCTTGATCAAAAAAAGCAGTACCGACTGCGTAATTGCCAGCTGTTGGAAGGTCGAAATCAACATTGTTTCGTAGGAAGAGGTCAGGAACCTGCATCAAAATGCCGGCACCGTCACCGCTATCCGGTTCACTACCTGAGGCACCTCGGTGTTCGAGATTCGTCAAAGCTTTAATTGCTTTTTCCACAATTTCGTTGCTTGGGATCCCGGTTAAGGTAGCGACAAATGCAACACCGCAAGCGTCATGCTCTCGGTCAGGGTTGTACAGACCCTGTTTTTTGGGGTGCAGGCTGATCGCCATTGTGAATCTCCTCAAACGTCGCATTCAACACGGATTAGATCTGGTCAATAAAGAAATGACTCAGAAATTTCCGGGACGACGTTGGCCCGAGGGCTAAACTATACCGCTTTCGGTTCAGATGGCGAACTCGGCTCCGTCGGCTCCGTCGGCTCCGTCGGCTCTGTCGACTCGGTAATGACTTCCCGACCAGGCCGCAGGCGGGCCGAGATAACCAAGTAGGCCAGTGCCCCTAATCCAACGATGATTGAGGTCCATACGTTAAGGCGCAGTCCTAAGATCACATTGGCGTTGTCAACCCGAAGGAGCTCGATCCAGAATCTGCCCAACGTGTACAACAGAATGTAGAGAGCAAAAGCCCGACCGTGTCCGAGGTTGAATCGGCGATCAGCCCAGATTACGACGAGCGCAACCCCCACCAGCCACAGGGATTCATAGAGAAATGTTGGGTGAAAAGTTGCGTATTCAGCGTAATCGGCCGGTCGATTCCCGGGTGAGATCTCCAAAGCCCAGGGCAATGTGGTGGGAGAACCAAAAAGTTCTTGGTTGAAGTAATTACCCAATCGACCAATTGCTTGGGCAAGTGCGATCCCCGGAGCAATTGCGTCGGCTACTGGTGGCAGGGAAACACCACTACGGCGAGCACCTATCCATGCGCCGACCCCACCCAAAGCGACGGCACCCCAAATTCCCAGCCCGCCATCCCAGATGCGAAGTGCCGCAATGAAACCTTTGCCATCGTCGCCAAAATAGATTTGCCAGTCACTGAGCACGTGATAGAGGCGTCCACCAACTATTCCAAACGGGACCGCCCAAATCGCGATATCCGTTATGACCCCAGGACGCCCGCCGCGGGCTTCATAACGCTTACTGCCCAAAACAACGGCAACAATGATGCCCAGCACGATAAACAGTGCATAGGCCCTAATGGGAATCGGGCCTAATTCCCACACACTCGTCTCGGGACTGGGTATGAACGTTTTCACGTGAGCGGGTCAACTACTACTTGGAAGCTACAAGTTCGGCTAAAGCAACAGGATCGGCCAAGACTGCATTTTCAACCGGTTCCCCATTGAGAAAACCTGCGGGCGTTCCACCAATTTGCCCAGCTGAAAATTCTTGATTGGTGTTCGCGGCCCAGGCGAGATAGGTGCCATCGGTGACACATTGGGAGAAAGTCGTGAATTCAGGGTCGGTGATACCCGATTCTGAGCCGAAAAGGAGGAGTTGCTCCTCGGTGAACCCCATGCCTTCTTCGATCGGCTGGTTCGCATACACGATGTCGTGGTACTCCTTGACTTTGCCAGCATCAATAGCGCAGCCCCATGCCGCGATCGCGCGGTGTGATGAATCATTTCCCAAATTCCCATCGAGGAAAGCGGTTGGACGGTAGACGAGTTGGACTTTGCCTTCCTCGGCAAGTTGCGTAATCCCAGCACCATTGGCAAGTTCTAATGCGCCACAAGCTGGGCATTGAAAGTCCTCCCACAACTCAAGCACGGGAACATCGGCGCTGCCGGTTCCGTAAGGGACGCCAAATGGAGTCGATGAATCTGATGCAAGTACACCGGTGGGTAACGCCGCTGAAGGGTCGGGCTCGACTATCCCACCGGTTAAGCCACCGGCGTCAGTAGAAGGGGCGGTGCTGCTGGCGTAGACCGCAATTCCAATGATGGCAACCATGACGGCTACCACTGTTGCCCCACCAACGATGCGAACTATGCGTTCGCGACGCTTCTCAGAAGCTTGCGCCTCTCCCCGTGCCTGCGCAGCTCTTTCGCGACGACCCTTTTCACCCATTGCATCTGCTCCTAATTCACTTACTTGTTTCTTATCCGTGGCGCATTAAGCCCTGACACATCGAATCCTAAGAGTAAGCGAGGGGCGCTAACCACCGTGACGTACCCCTTGGGCAAGTTCCCGCGCAAGTTCGCGCACCGCTTTAACCCCTCCAACGTTGGCCGCTTTCACAAATGCCGATCCGACAATTACTCCGTCGGCATACTTGGCGATTTCCGCTGCCTGAACGCCATTTGAGACGCCCAAACCCACGGCAATAGGCAAATCTGTACATTGGCGAACACGAGCCACAAGCTCGGGAGCCATATTGCTCACCTGGTCACGAGCACCGGTAACCCCCATCGTGGAAGCCGCATACACAAATCCACGTGTGTCATGACAAATCTTGGAAATTCTCTCATTGGTGGACGAAGGTGCCACGAGAAATATCGGGTCAACGTCATGTAGTGCTGCGGCAGCAATCCACGGCTGACCTTCTTCAATTGTGAGATCTGGGGTGATTACCCCGACTCCGCCCGCCTCCTGCAGTTCTCGAGCAAAATTTTCGACACCGAACTGCTCAATCGGATTCCAGTAACTCATAACGACCGGAACGACTCCACAATCAGCAACGGCCCGAACGACCGTTAGCACCGATTGGGGGGTCGCTCCATTAGTCAGGGCTTGATCAACGGCTTGTTGGATGACGGGGCCATCCATGAGCGGATCCGAATAGGGAAGACCTACCTCGATGAGGTCAACTCCCCCTTCACACATGGCTTGCACAAGTTCAATTGATTCGTCCAGGGTGGGGAAACCAGCCGGGAGGTACCCGATGAGCAGGGCCCGACCTTCACTTTTCGCATGAGCAAACGCCGCACTGATGCTTCCCGTTTTCGTGGGATTCACAAATCAGCGCCCTTCAGCCAGTTCGATACTGATCCCGGCCTCAGAATGTTCGAGTTCGATTCCAAACCAACGCGCAGCCGTTGCCACGTCTTTGTCTCCCCGCCCACTGAGATTAAGAATAATGACGGAATCCGGGCCAAGCTCTTTACCTAAACGGATAACACCCGCTAACCCGTGGGCTGTTTCAATTGCAGGGATGATCCCCTCGGTGCGTGAACACAGAGCGAATGCCTCCATGGCCTCAGAGTCATTGACCGGTTCATAGATGGCTCGCCCAGTGTCATGCAACCAGGCATGTTCAGGACCTACGCCTGGGTAGTCAAGTCCGGCACTGATGGAGTGGGAGGGAATTGTCTGTCCCCATTTGTCCTGCATCACGTATGTGCGGGCCCCGTGAAGAACCCCCGGTGAGCCGGCCGAGAATCTGGCGGCATGGCGACCGGTTTCTACACCGTCACCACCGGCTTCATAGCCCCGTAACTGCACACTGAGATCATCAATGAAACCGCTGAATAGGCCCATGGCGTTGGATCCGCCGCCCACGCATGCCGCGACCGCGTCTGGCAACCGACCCTCGACCGCCAAAATTTGTTCCCGTGACTCGCGCCCAATTACCGAATGGAAATGGCGCACCATGTCAGGAAAAGGCGATGGTCCAGTAACTGTGCCCAACACGTAGTGGGTTGAGTCAACTGAGGCAACCCAATCGCGCATTGCTTCGTTGATTGCATCCTTGAGGGTCCTGCTGCCATTAGTCACCGAAATAACTTCAGCGCCGAGGAGTTTCATTCGAGCGACATTGAGCGCTTGACGGCGGGTGTCTTCCTCACCCATGTAAACGGCACATTCAAGCCCTAGCAGTGCGGCGGCTGTTGCCGTCGCCACCCCATGTTGACCTGCACCCGTTTCGGCGATGACCCGCGTTTTTCCCATTCGCTGGGCAAGAAGCACCTGACCCAACGCGTTATTGATTTTGTGTGACCCGGTGTGATTAAGATCTTCGCGCTTGAAATAAACATGTGCGCCATTGCAATATTCACCGAATCTCCACGCCCGCGTGAGTGGAGAAGGCCGGCCGGTGTAATCCCGCTCCAAATCTGAGAGTTGGATGGCAAATGCTGGGTCAACGATCGCCGCGTGAAAAGCTGCATCGAGTTGATCAAGTGCACTCGTGAGAGCCTCGGGAACGAACCTTCCTCCGTAGGGACCAAAATGCCCAGCAATGACAACTTCGCGATCAACTTCTGACGTGGTCATGCCCGGCCTCGAGATCGGCATGAAGGGTGCGCACCCGCAGTGACCAGTTCTTGAACGGCTTCCCTTGGATTTCCACCAATGACCAGAGACTCCCCGACAAGTACCGCGTCGGCTCCCGCATCCGCGTAATTCATAAGGTCATGATGGTCTCGAACCCCGGACTCTGCAATTCGAATACATGAGGTGGGGATTCGCTCAACTACTCGGCTAAACGTTGAACGATCCACTTCGAGTGTCTTCAGGTTTCGCGCATTTACCCCGATGACCGTGGCACCTGCGTCCAAGGCCCGATCAATTTCCTCTTCATCATGTACTTCGACGAGGGCGGTGAGCCCCAAACTTTGTGTTCGCTCAATGAGAGAAAGCAACACTTTTTGTTCCAGGGCGGCAACGATCAAAAGCACCATGTCTGCTCCGTAAGCCTTGGCCTCCCATAACTGGTAACTGCCAATGACAAAGTCTTTTCGCAGAACAGGAATATCAACTGCGGCTCGAACCTCGGTTAAGTCAGCCAAACTCCCACCAAAACGGCGTTCTTCGGTCAGAACACTTATGCAATGAGCTCCGCCCGCTTCATACTCCGCAGCGAGTAGCCCGGGGTTGGGGATTTGCGCAAGAACACCCTTGCTGGGGCTGGCCCTTTTGACTTCTGCGATCACGCATACATCGGGGCCACTGAGTATCGCTTTGACATCTTGAGCTTCCCGGACCCGGAGCGAGCGTTCCTTCAATTGTTCAAGAGAAGTCTGTTGCATCCGAACAGCAAGATCCTCGCGAACCCCGCCGATTATGTCGTCTAAGACCGTCACGCCCTTAGAGTAGCCGTATCGAATAAATGGGTTTTGTTTAGGCGCCCGATCCCCATTCCAGCCCCGGAATCGCATTTCGCACAATGGTGAAACCGATCAAAATGAAAACCCCAGCAACCACAATTACTCGCGAATATCGATGCAATATGACAAAGAGATCACGTTGCTCCCACACTCTCCACACTCTCAATACCCACAAGCACCACAGCGACACCAACAACGGATACACACCCAACAACAATGCATTGTGACTGATAGCCGATGCAAAATCACCATGTAAGAGCGAATAGGTTCCGCGCAAGCCCCCGCATCCTGGGCAGTCAATGCCGAAGAATATTCGACTTGGGCAACCAAGAAATACGGCACTTGTAGCCGGGTTGATAAAAAACAACACACCTAAACTCGCAACAAAACCCAACCCAATGGCTACAGGAAGTTTGACCTGTGAAATCACTGCACACCCCGTTCGGGAATTTCAACGGTGAATCGTGCTCCTCCTTCGGGCGCCAATCCCACGCTCGCGCTTCCCCCCATGCTGGTTGCTAGCCGACCCACGAGCGCCAAACCAATTCCGGTTCCCACCGGCCGCACTCCCCGATAGCGCTCATAAAGTGCCCCAGGCTCAAAGGCCACCAACTGGTCGTCTGCGCTGAGGCCGGGACCCGAATCCCGCACCTCGATGACCAAGGAGTTTGCTAACTGCTCTATTCGAATCGCCAAGGTGCTGTGGCTGGGGCTCAATCGGAGGGCATTTTCTGCCAAATTGTCGACAATCTGCCGGAGCCTGATGGGATCCCCGACAAATTCACCCGTGACCTGAATTTCGCATTCAAGATTTACCTGTTGCTCCTGGCAGCGATAGCCCCAAACTTGCCTCACTTCATTGGCAAATTCTGGTAGCTCGATCCTCACCTCTGAAATAGCAAAATCAACTGCCCCTAGTCTGGCCAAGTCCAAGAGATCACTGACCAGCCGATTAAGGCGCGCGGATTCAGATGAAATTAGACGCGCTGCTTCTATTGCCTCGTCTCCGGAGAGAATGCCGTCTGAGATAGCTTCGCTATATCCCTTCACTGCAGTCAGCGGGGTTCGAAATTCATGGGAAACCGATAAAAGAAATTCACGCTGACGAGCCTCGGAGGCAGAAAGTGCAGAGTCAAGGGCGTTCAGTGAAGTTGAGATTTCGTCAACCTCCTTCGGCCCCGTGGATACCAATTCAACGCCCCGAGATCCACTCGCCATTGACATCGCTGCCGTACTTGCTCGGCGAAGCGGTCTGGCTAAGCGTTGCGCGGCAAAAAAACCTAAAGTGATTGCGATGGCTAATCCAAGGACTAACGCAACGGCGAGGCGCCAAATAATCGCTCCGGCGCTGGCTCCAGCAATTGAGATGGGCTGAATCAAGACAACCGAACCATCGACACTCAGCGGCCGGCCCTCAAGTAAGTACTCGCCATCCGCTGATGACACTCTGCCCGAGATGTCTTGGCCAGTATTAAGTTGATCAACATAGATTTGTGGAAAATTAAATGGCAGGTCGTTGAGATTCGGTGATCCAAAAGGAATCAAATAGGCCGAGATTGATTCCCTCTGCAAAGTCTTGATCAATCCTTGCCCTACACCCGAACCAGCACTTTGCTGATCAATAGCGTTAGCTGTGACATTAGCCAACTGTGAAAGATTTCTCGCGCCCACGTCCTGCGAACTTGACATAACAAGTGGGTAGGACACGAGTCCTGCAACGACAATTGCAAATGCGGCGACGGCACTCGTGAGGATAACCAGAAGTGTGACGATGCTCCAACTACGAAATTTCATGTGACCACTTCAGGTGATGGTGATTCCCACGCGTACCCGACTCCGCGAACGGTGCGGATGGGTGCATCAGCTCCCAGTTTTGTCCGGATTTGGGCAACGTGCACATCAACTGTTCGAGTTCCTAGGCCTTCGGTGTAACCCCAAACATTCTCGAGCAACTCAGAACGCTCGATCACGTGTCCGGAGCGAGCCATGAGGTAAGCCACTAAGTCAAACTCGGTCGCCGTCAGGACCACCGGTTTCCCATTGTGTGATGCGCGCCTCGTTTTGAGGTTTAATTGCACCCCTTCTTCATCAAGGATTTCATTGACCTGTTGGGCCGACCGGCGAACAATCGCTTTGACTCGTGCAACCAGTTCCCGGGGGCTAAATGGCTTGGTCACGTAGTCGTCGGCACCCAGTTCAAGACCCAGCACCCGATCAACTTCGTCATCTCTCGCAGTACAAAAAACAATGGGAGTCCAATTATTGGCAGCTCGAAGCTGGCGGCAAATTTGCGTTCCATCTAATTTAGGTAGTCCAACATCAAGAATTATCAGATCAAAATATTCACTTTGCGCGGCGGCCAAACCTGATTCACCGTCGAAGCACGACTGCACCTCGAAACCTTCACGCGTTAAATAAACGCTGATGAGATCTGAAATGGACCGTTCATCTTCGACCACGAGAACTTTCATGTGGTCACCATGTGTTCAGTTGAATTTAGGCGCTTACGGTTTTCTTGCCCAGCCCCATCATGGCCATGACCTTGCCCACAACACCTCCGAGGAATACCATCGCGACCCCAACCCAAAAAAGGGGCCAATTCCCTAAAACCAGTGCCAAGGTTGCCACGACGAATGCCAAGACAACGATGACAACCGTGGTCCAAGCAGCCGGGGTCGAGCCATGGTCCTCATGTTGTTCAGTCATGGCTGTATTTAAGCATGTGATCGTGGCTGATCGGGATCTGACTCGATGGTTGGGTCAACACCTGCATCAAGTAACGCCCAGGCGTCTTGTTCCGGAGGTGCCGAGCGCGAATATCTTCCACTCAAAGTCGGCCAATTCTTAGAAGTGAAAACAATGAGAAGATTTGTAATCACCAATCCTGTGCTGAGCAGTAGTGCAAAAACCCAAAGCGCATTGAGTCCGTCTTTGTCGAGAATGATTAAGGAATAAACGCCTGCCGCGGCAACGACCGCACCCATAATTCCCAACATTCTTCGACCCCATGTTCGGGTTGCCAAAACGCCAATCACCACCGCTAAGGAAACTGCCCAGACAGCAAAAATAAGTGAGTCAAGATCTGATCCCTTAAGGTCCTGTGAAACCAAGTCGCTTTGGATCGTTCCCCAGATAAGCCCCCCAACCCACAACAGAGCCCCGGCCAACACTGATTGCAGAGCTATTGTGAGCAAATATTTCCGACCTGGCGACATTTCACCGACACTTTCGATTAGTGATCAAGTTGCTCAGCCAATGCAACAGCACGAATAATGGCCATTGCCTTGTTAACGCATTCATCATTTTCACTCTCGGGCACTGAATCTGCCACGATACCTCCACCGGCTTGAATATGAGCGATTCCATCTTTTAATAGAGCCGTTCGAATGGCAATTGCCATGTCCATATTCCCCGCGAAGTCAAAGTATCCGATGCAGCCACCGTAAAGCCCCCGCTTTTCTGATTCCATTTCCTCAATGATTTGCATGGCACGCGGCTTGGGTGCACCTGAAAGTGTGCCTGCGGGAAAAGTTGCCCTCAGCGCGGTGAACGCATCCTCATGTGCATTTAGTTCGCCCGTAACGGTTGACACTAAGTGCATCACATGCGAGTAACGTTCAACGTGCATGAAGTCAATGACATTGACACTGCCTGGAGTGCAGACCCGACCAAGATCATTACGTGCCAGGTCAACCAGCATGAGGTGTTCGGCGCGTTCTTTCTTGTCCTCCAGTAAATCCTGCGCCAATAGCCGATCACGCTCAGGGTCTGAGCTTCTCCAGCGAGTTCCCGCTATCGGGTGCACGACCGCGTTGCGATCCCGTACGGTAACCAACGCCTCTGGCGACGAACCGATAATTTCAAAAGCAACTCGATTGAAATCGTGTGGATCAGGGACACGAACCAGATACATGTACGGACTTGGGTTGGTTGATCTCAAGATCCGGTAAATGCTCAACGCACTTGCCTGCGTTGGGACACTAAACCGCTGGGAAAGAACAACCTGGAATGCGTCGCCCGCACGAATATATTCCTTGATCGTGTCAATGTTCTTTAAATAAGTTTCCTCACTTGTAACCCGCGGTGGTAAAACCACTTCAGAGTCCAAAACAGGCGTTGCCTGTGCACCGCTCGGCAAAATGTGGGTTATTGATTCCTGCATGCAGTCAAGGCGAGCGATTGAATCCTCATAAGCTTGCTCGACACGCTCGGGTGAATTATCAAAGTTTATTGCGTTAGCAATTAGCGTCACCGTGCTTTGAAGGTGATCCACCACCGCGATATCAGAGGCAAGCAAGAAACAGAGGTCCGGGATATTCAGAGAATCACTCGTCGAATTCCCAATATCCTCCCAGTTGCGCACGATGTCATAGGCCATGTACCCGACCAGACCACCGGTGAAAGGAAAGTTTCCGGTCTGTGAAAGCTGTAACTTTTGCGTGTGTAATTGAGCGAGGGCTTGTTCAAGAACGTCAAGGGCTAGACCACTATCCGGTAGTCCTTCAGGAACTCGTCCGCTCCATACCGCTTTACCTTGCGATTCTGAGAGCATCGCGGCACTATTTACCCCGATAAATGAATAACGGGACCATTGCACTCCAGCTTCAGCCGACTCCAATAAAAACGTCCCCGCACGCTCACCACATAGTGCGTGAAAAAGGCCAATCGCACTGAGATGGTCGACAAGGAGCGTTCGAAAAACTGGCACGACTCTTTGAACGCGAGCAAGCTCTTGGAAATTAACAAGGTCGGGTGTGTCTGAATTTTTCTCGCTCACTTAACAATTCCTTGATCAAAGAAACAGGTCGGGCTTCCCGTGTGACAAGCAGGTCCATTTTGATCAACAATCATGAGAAGTGTGTCCCCGTCACAGTCAGCTCGCAGGCTCCGCACTAATTGGCTATTTCCTGACTCTTCGCCCTTTACCCAAATCTTATTTCGACTGCGCGAAAAATATGTTCCCAGACCCGTGTCAATGGTTAACTGCACCGCATCAGCATTCATCCAGGCCATCATGAGGACTTCCTTGCTTACCGAATCCTGGGTAATCACAGGCACGAGGCCACTTTCATTGAATCTAATCCGAGCAATGAACTCACTGGCTTGGTTCATGACACCAACCTAGTTGGTTCACGAACCAGGATCGAATCAGCCTTTAGTGCACTCTTCACCTGAGCAACGGATACCTCACCAAAATGAAAGATGCTTGCAGCCAAGACGGCTTGCGCGCCCGCATGTATTGCCGCGGCGAAATCACTGGGAACACCTGCTCCCCCACTGGCAATGATCGGGATATTTACGGCCTTACGAACCGCAGTGATGAGTTCCAAATCAAAACCAGCCTTCGTGCCGTCGGCATCCATTGAGTTGAGCAATATTTCACCCACCCCAAACTCAGCCGCACTCTGCGCCCACTGCACGGCATCGAGGCCGGCGGATTCTCTACCTCCATGCGTGGTCACTCCAAAGCCGCTTGGTTGACCAGATTCTCGACGTGCATCCAATGACAGCACAATGCATTGGGAGCCAAACCGCTGAGCAGCTTCACGCAAAAGTTCTGGTCGGGCAATCGCCGCGGTGTTAATTGAGACTTTGTCTGCTCCGGCTCGCAAAAGGGCATCAATGTCTTCAATACTGCGGATCCCCCCACCCACCGTTACCGGAATGAAAACTTGGTCTGCGCTACGGCGGACCAATTCAAGTGTTGTTTCTCGATCTGAACTCGACGCAGTGATGTCAAGAAAGACAAGTTCATCAATTCCGGCCGCACCGTATAAGGATGCCAATTCAATTGGGTCGCCGGCATCAACGAGATCAACAAAATTCACTCCCTTAACAACCCTGCCACCATCAACATCAAGGCATGCAATTACTCGAGCAGCGAGTGTCACGGCTGTGGCGGTCCCCACTGGTATGGGTCGTAGCGACCTTCAACGGCTACAAGTGCCTCGGGAAGACTGAAAGCTTGTTCATAGAGCGCCTTTCCAATAATTGCGCCCTCGATTCCTTTCATCTCCGCAAGTTTGTGTAGGTCCTCCAACCTGTGGATCCCACCCGATGCGATTACGCGGGCACGGGTTGCCTCTGTAACCTGTTTCAAAAGGTGGAAATTAGGCCCATGCATCATTCCGTCTTTTTCAACATCGGTGACAACGTATCGGGTGCAACCGGCAGCATCGAGACGACCGATTGTTTCCCACAGGTCTCCACCCTCCGTTGTCCAGCCACGGGCCGCCAACGTGTGCCCCTTCACATCAAGGCCAACGGCAATGCGGTCCCCGTATTCGGCTATCACGGATTCGGTCCAGTCAGGATCTTCCAACGCTGCCGTACCCAGATTCACTCGAGCGCACCCGGTTGCCAGGGCCGCCTTCAAACTCTCATCACTTCTGATTCCGCCCGAAAGCTCAACCTTGACTTCCCGGCCAATTCTTTCCACAACGTGAGAAATGAGGGTTGAGTTGTTTCCGGTGCCAAATGCCGCATCAAGATCTACTAGATGGATCCACTCAGCACCCTGATTCACCCACGTTTGGGCGGCATCAAGGGGTGATCCATAAACGGTTTCACTTCCGGCCTTGCCTTGAACTAAGCGGACAGCCTTGCCATCTTTGACATCGACAGCGGGTAAAAGTGTGAATTTCATGGGTGCAGTCTAGGTCAGGGTGCCGACCCAGTTGTTGATCAGCGTGAGTCCCGCCTCACCACTCTTCTCTGGGTGAAATTGGACTGCCGAAAGTGGGCCATTTTCCACGGCGGCGATAAAGGGTGCCCCGTAATCACTCCACGTGACGATCGGCGGATGTTGATACGGATCAGTGTCGCTCATGGTCCACTCGTTAACCGCGTAGGAGTGCACAAAATAAAACATTTCGGACTCAACCCCAGCAAACAAGGTTGACGAGGCTGGCGGCGCAACAGTGTTCCACCCCATGTGCGGGATGATCGGTGCGACCAGGAGATCGACCGTGCCCGGCCACTGACCGAGCCCCCGGGTGCTGATGCCGTGCTCGATTCCTTGTTCAAACATGATTTGCATACCGACGCAAATACCCAAGACAGGGCGTTTCGCTACCATCCGCGCGTCAACGAGTGCGCCACCTCTCACCCTGTCAATTCCTGCCATGCAGGCCGCGAACGCGCCCACCCCCGGAATTATCAGACCGTCCGCATTCAGACAAGTATCAAAATCAGAACTCAAAATTGCGGTGGCTCCAACATGCTCAGCCGCACGCAGCGCCGAACGAACATTTCCGAAACCGTAGTCAAGAACTGCAACAGTGGGTGACATAAATTATGTTTACCTTACTGCGATGCAGTGAGTGTGCCTTTAGTTGAAGGCACACCGACCACGCGTGGGTCCCTGGCCACCGCGGTGCGTAGTGAGCGGGCGACACTTTTGAATTGCGCTTCGACAACATGGTGAGCATTGCGCCCAGACAACACATTGACATGCAGGGTGATTTGTGAGGTAGCAACAATCGATTCCCAAATATGGCGAGTCAAAGTTGTGTCGTAGGCCCCAATGAGCTCAACCAATTCAGGTTCAGTGTGCACTAGATAAGGGCGACCAGAAAGGTCAACCGCGCTCTGCACCAAGCATTCATCGAGTGGCACTAAGGCGTCTCCGTATCGAGTCAATCCAGCTCGATCCCCTAATGCCTGATTCATTGCTTGTCCCAGCGCCAAACTTGTGTCCTCAACCGTATGGTGTGCATCAACGTGCAGGTCGCCTCGAGTATTTACCACTAAATCAAATCCACCATGTTTTGCTAGTTGGGCAAGCATGTGGTCAAAAAAAGGAACGCCAGTCTCAATGGTGCTTTGCCCTGTTCCATCAAGGGAGAGCTCAACGAGCACGCTGCTTTCCTTGGTCTCGCGTTCAATACGTGCCATTCTGGTCATGTCTATCCTCCTGTGCTCAGACTAACGGTTTCAAACAGTTAAGAAATAACTCGTTCTCACTAGCCGTTCCGATACTCACTCGAAGCCAACCCGAAGGACCAGTTTCTCGGATGAGGATTCCTTGTTCAAAGAGTCCTTTCCAAATCGCATGCCGATCAGAAAATTCGCCAAAGAACAGAAAGTTTGCGTCACTGCGAGCGACGAGAAGGCCCATCCCTTCAAGTTCAACTGCCATCTGATTACGCGCATCAGTGATTTGCGCTACACGATCCAGTGACTCGCTTGCAAAACTCAATGCCGCAATCGCCGCCGCCTGCGAGATGGCCGATAGGTGATACGGCAAACGCACCAATTTAAGTGCCTGAACAATCTCACCGGTACTTGTGGCGCAATATCCGAGGCGCCCGCCCGCATAACCAAATGCTTTGCTCATAGTTCGTGAGACAACAATATTCGGATAAGAATCAAGCAAGGTGAGGGCCGTTGCCCCTCTATCGCTACGGAATTCGGCATACGCTTCGTCGACCACAACCAGGGCCCCGCTTGCTTGGGCAACTTTGGAGATCTCTTCAATTTCAGCCAACGTGATTGATGTCCCTGTCGGATTATTCGGTGATGTGAGGATTACCAGATTGGGCCTGTGCGCTGCGACAGCTTCAACCGCTGCAGCTAGGTCAATGGTGAAATCACTTCGTCGTGGAACCGACACCATTGTGGTGAAAGAGTCACGAGCGTACTCAGGGTACATTGAATATGTAGGGTCAAATGTCAATGCTTTCGTGCCCGGGCCGCCAAATGCGCCAAATAACTGCGCCATAATTTCGTTTGAGCCATTGGCTGCCCAGATCCGCTCAACATTTACCTTTACTCCGGATTCGACATCCAGATAAGTCGCCAACGCTGCGCGCAGGTCCACCGCGTCACGGTCCGGGTATCTGTTGATTCCGCGCGCTGCGACCGCAACAGCCTGTGAAATTGCCGCCACCACCGCATCACTTGGCGGGTATGGATTCTCATTGACATTGAGCCGAACAGGTACGTAATCATGGGGTGCGCCATAAGGCACTTGGCCAACGAGATCCGGGCGTAAAGGTAATTCAAACCCGCTCACTGTTGCATCCGAACGGTGATCGCCTGCCCATGTGCCGGCAAGTCCTCAGCGCTAGAAAGCGCGAGAACGTGGGGGGCAACCTCGACCAAGGCTTGCTGTGAATATTCAATAATGTGAATACCCCGCAGAAAAGTCTGAACCGATAAACCCGAGGAGTGTTTCGCCGATCCAGCTGTTGGCAAAACATGGTTGGATCCGGCGCAGTAGTCACCGAGTGAGACAGGGGCGTAGGTTCCAACAAAAATTGCACCCGCATGCTTGACCCTGCGAGCAACTTCTCGGGCATTCTCGACATGAATTTCCAAATGCTCAGCGGCGTAGGCATCGACAACCGCTAAACCTTGCTCAAGGTCGGCGACCAGGACAATGGCGCTTTGGACTCCTCGAAGCGCGGTCTCAATGCGCTCTGAGTGCTTGGCCATGGGCACCTGTTGCGCAAGGGCTTCCTCAACCGCGTTAGCCAATTCCTCACTGTCGGTCACTAAAACCGCGGCCGCGAGTTCATCATGTTCGGCTTGACTAATCAGGTCAGCGGCAACGTGAGTGGGGTCGGCGGTGTGATCGGCTAAAATCAGGATCTCAGTCGGCCCCGCCTCAGAATCAATACCAATGATTCCCTGCAAGGCGCGCTTGGCCGCGGTCACGTATATGTTTCCCGGACCGGTCACCAAATCGACCGGTCGGCACTCCCCCTCGGGTAGTTGCACTCCATAGGCCAACATGGCGACTGCTTGTGCGCCGCCAACGGCATAAACTTCAGTAATACCCAAAAGGTGCGCGGCGGCCATGATGACCGGGTGTGGCCAACCACCCCAATCTTTCTGCGGTGGCGAGACAACAGCAATCGATCCCACCCCCGCGATTTGAGCGGGGACAACATTCATGATGACACTGCTGGGATAGACAGCCTGTCCACCGGGAACATAAAGCCCCACTCGATCGACGGGAATCCAGCGCTCGGTGACCGTTCCCCCGTCTACTACTTCGGTGACCGTTTCACCTGGGACCTGGTCCAAGTGCACAATTCGGGCTCGACGAATCGATTCAAGCAATGCCTCCCGCACGAGGGGGTCAAGATTGGCCGCAGCATTTTCCAATTCGGCTACCGGCACTCGCAGTGAGGGCGGTGTAACTCCATCAAGGGTCTGTGACCACCGCGCAACGGCCTCGGCACCATTTTCCCGAACGTCTTTCACAATGGGGGCAATAATTACCCCGGCGTCGTCAACATTAGTGGCTGCTCGAGGCACCATATTTGTTACCGAGTTTGTTACAGAATCGCCAACAACACCGTTCTCGCGCAGATCGATGAGCCGAATCATGTATGGCAGTTTAGTCTGTGCCGGTGAGTTCCCATATCCCGCTCTTTCCACTGAACACGATTCTGGTACCGGGCCTGGTCCTCCCACTTCACATTTTCGAACCCCGTTATCGGTTGATGATCCAAGAATTGCTGGAAATTCCCGATGAAGAGGAGCGCGAATTTGGAATTGTGGCCGTTCGCGACGGGCACGATATTTCGTCAAATGGCATTGCCGCTTTACACCCGGTGGGCACTTCAACAATTCTCCGTGAGGCAAATGTCCATGAAGATGGCCGATACGATGTTGTCACCACGGGCTCGCGTCGATTTCGGATTACGTCGTTAGATTCCAGTGCCCCACTTTTGCGTGCTGAGGTGGAATGGTTGCCCGAACCTAAACCTGAGCAAACAGAGCAACTCACACTGCTCACCCAGAAAACACTCCAAGATTTTTCGGCCTATCGCATTGCTCTTTCAGGGGAATTCGATAGCGATTTTTCACTGTTTGAGGAGTTTCCCACCGATCCAACCGTCGTTTCATTTCTCCTGACCGCCGCGATTCTCCTACCCACAGCCGAGCGTCAGGAACTGCTGGCAGCCCAGGACACGATAAGCCGCCTAACACTCATCAGGACCCTTCTCAAACGTGAAACGGGGCTCATAACTCATCTTGGTGCGCTGCCAGCCGTCGATTTGTTACACAGTTATGCTTCGCTTAATTGATGAGTATTTACAATTAGGGCCGTGGCAATCACTCCGGCAACACTCGCTCTTGACTCACTCGGTATTTCGTACACACTCCACAAATATGACAGCGAAGCTGGGTCAGGGTTTGGCAAAGAGGCAGCCGACAGGATGAATCTTGATGAAAACCAGGTCTTCAAGACCATTATTTTTGGAGATAAAAACATAGCGGCCGTTGGCATTGCCCCAGTCTCACGAAAAATTAGCACGAAAAAGCTCGCGGCTGCAGTCGGTCAGCGTTCACTTGAGCCGATGGAAGCGGCCCTTGCCCAGCGCCTCACCGGTTATGTGGTCGGCGGCATCAGCCCATTCGGTCAAAAGAAGGCACTCGCAACCGTGATCGACGCAAGTGCACACCGATTTGAAAAAATCTACGTCAGTGGGGGCCGTCGCGGCCTTGAAATTTGCATTTCTCCGGCTGACCTAATCAGTGCCTTGGGCGCGATCAGCGCAGAGATTCAGGCAGAGTGATTCTTCACTCGTCTTTGCTGGGCTAAAAAGTCGCCAATCGCCATAATCAGAATTACTAAGCTGGAGCCGAGTGACCACATCAAAAACATTGCCGGCAACGTAACTTCAAGCGGTGCGTCAATCACAGTTGAATCGGGAATATCCAAGCTTGCCAAGTCAACAAAACCCAGATGTGAGCCCACCCACCACATCGCACAAGTACCGACAACCGCAGACGCCAATGCGGCGATCAATGAAGCCAGCAAATGTTCACGGCGCATGGACACCAATCCGATTGCCATTAATACACCGGCGGTCGCACCAATTGCCCCGAACGCAATATTTGCGGCGAAATATTCTTGGGGTTGAAAATTTTCCGGGAAAACCCGATCCGGAGTGATCACGACCGAGACACGCGGCGCTAATGCCCACCACATGACACCCAGAGCAGCGCCCGATAGTCCGCCCGCAATAACTCCCGTGATAAATACTGTTATTGCTTTACGCCTTCGGCCTGGCGTTACACCTGCAGTGTCGTTTACTAGATCAGACACGATGAACCTAGAAGTGCCTTGAGATCACCAAAGAGCGAGGGCGAAGGTGTCACGCGGTAAACGTCGTCGAGCTTCATGACTGTTGTTGAAGTACCACCCGTTAGGTGCAATTGCACTTCTGTGGTTCCCGGATGCTGCGCCAGGATATTTTTGAGGCGAGCGACAAGTGGCGGCACGCAGCGAGTAGCTGACATGGTGAGTCGAACTGGACCCGTTGGGGCTCCAGAGAGGTCCGGAGCGGTTACTTCAAGTGCGATGGCGCGCACTCCCTCGTCATCACTCCGGTCAATTTTAGTGCGGATAACCAAAATGGAGTCATCAACCAACAGTGTTCCAAAGGAGGCATAAGAGGCCGGGAACACCATGACTTCGAGGCTTCCTTCCAAGTCCTCCAAAGTGACAATCGCCCAAGCTGAGCCCTTTTTTGTGGTTTTTCGCACGACGCTGGTAACCAAACCACCCAGTGAAATTACCTGTCCGTCGAGGTGTTCATCAATCAAGACGGATGCAATGCTTCGATCCGAGAGTTGTGCCAATGCACTCTCCATGCCGAAAAGTGGATGGTCTGAGACGTATAGGCCCAGCATGTCACGTTCATGTGCGAGGAGCAGCGACTTCTCCCACTCGGTGATTCCGATGACGGGTCGTTCAATCAGTGAGACATCAGCATCTACTTCAAGCCCGCCAAATAAATCAAACTGCCCAATCGCCTCAGACCGCTTGATGTCAACAGCAGCATCAATTATCTGCTCGTGCACTGCAATTAATCCCTTGCGCGTGTGGCCAAGGCTGTCGAAAGCTCCCGCTTTCACTAATGACTCAACTACTCGCCTATTGCAAACGGCAATATCTACTTTGGCAATGAAGTCGTGAAAATCTGAAAAGCGACCAACTTTATTTCGAGTGGCGATCACGGAATCCACAACATTGGTTCCCACATTGCGAATGGCCGTTAATCCAAAACGTATATCAGTTCCACGGGGGGTGTAGTTTGCATCCGAATCATTTACATCAGGTGGCAAAACCTTGATTCCCATACGACGGCATTCGTTGAGATAAATTGCTGAACGTTCCTTGTCATCGGCCATTGAAGTGAGCAGTGCAGCCATGTACTCGGCCGGGTAATTGGCCTTTAAATATGCGGTCCAATAAGAAACGAGTCCGTAGCCAGCTGTATGAGCCTTATTGAACGCGTAATCCGAAAAGGGAACAAGGACTTCCCATAACTTGTTTATCGCCGGATCGGAGAATCCACGTTCGCTCATGCCCTCACTAAATGGGACAAACTCTTGTTCAAGAATTTCCTTTTTCTTTTTGCTCATTGCTCGGCGAAGAAGATCTGCTTTGCCCAGTGAGTACCCAGCCAGCTGTTGGGCGATCGCCATGACCTGTTCTTGATAGACGATTAGTCCGTAGGTATCGCCGAGGATCTCACTCAATGGCCCTTCAAGTTCAGGGTGAATCGGGACGACCGGCTTTCGTCCATTTTTTCTATCCGCGTAGTCATTATGTGCATTCGCGCCCATGGGTCCAGGGCGGTACAGCGCAAGCACGGCTGAAATATCTTCAAAATTGTCCGGTGCCATGGATCTCAATAACGAACGCATCGGGCCACCATCGAGTTGGAAAACCCCTAGCGTGTCACCCCGCGAAAGCAGTTCGTAAGCCATTTTGTCGTCGAGTGCCAAGGTTTCCAAAACAACTTCATCACCGGTATTGCGTTTGATATTTTCCAAGCAGTCGTCAAGGACACTGAGGTTACGTAATCCCAAGAAGTCCATTTTCAGCAGACCAAGGGACTCACACGCACCCATGTCAAACTGAGTGATGATTGCGCCATCTTGTTCACGTTTCCACACCGGGATCACGTCCATGAGTGGCTCACTACACAGAATCACGCCTGCGGCATGCACACCCGGTTGGCGTTTAAGCCCTTCAAGGCCCTTAGCCGTATCGATGACAGTCTGCACCTCAGGATCACTTGCATAGAGTGCCCGAAACTCTGCCGCTTCGGAATACCGAGAATCACTCGGGTCAAAAGCACCTTTTAGCGTAATGTCCTTGCCCATCACGGATGGTGGCATGGCTTTCGTGATTCGGTCACCCACCGAATAGGGCAAGCCCAAGACACGTGCACTGTCTTTGATTGCGGCTTTCGCCTTAATTGAACCGTACGTGACAATCTGCGCGACGCGCTCTTCCCCATACTTCTCCGTGGCGTAGCGAATCATGTCCGATCGTCGCCGTTCATCAAAGTCAATGTCGATATCGGGCATCGAGATTCGTTCGGGATTCAAGAATCGCTCAAACAGTAGACCGTGCTCGATGGGGTCCAAATCGGTAATTCCCAATGCGTAAGCAATCATGGCGCCGGCAGCAGAACCACGACCAGGTCCGACTCGGATTCCATTATTCTTGGCATGCTGTACGAGATCAGCAACCACTAAGAAATAGCCGGGGAAACCCATTTGGGAAATCACTCCCAATTCGTACTCAGCCTGCGTTCGCACTTTGTCAGGGATGCCGGTCGGGTACCTGCGCGCCAAGCCAATTTCCACTTCCTTGACCAGCCAGGAATCTTCACTTTCTCCAGCCGGGATGTCAGCGCGGGGCATGAGGTTTGCACCTTCGCTGAACTCAACGTCGCACCGCTCCGCAATCAGCAAAGTATTGTCACAGGCCTCAGGGAATTCACTCCATAAATCTCGCATTTGGGCTGCGGACTTCAAGTAAAAATCGCGGGCATCAAATTTGAATCTTTTTGGGTCATCGAGTGTTGTTCGAGTTCCAATACACAATAAGACATCATGCGTATCAGCGTCACTTTCATTGACGTAGTGCATGTCATTGGTTGCAATTAGTGGCAAATCAAGTGCCTTTGAAATCTTGATCAAATCCGGCATGAAATTTCGTTCAATAGCGAGACCGTGGTCCATGATCTCGGCAAAGAAATTACCGGCACCAAAAATGTCCCGGTAATCTGCTGCAGTTGCTAAAGCCTTTTTATATTGCCCCGCTTGGAGCCAGCGATTTACTTCACCACTCGCGCACCCGGTTGTGCCAATGAGACCCTTGCCGTAACGGTCTAAAAGCTCGCGATCAAATCGTGGCTTGTGGTAGTAGCCCTCAATGCTGGCCAAGGATGAGAGCCGAAAAAGATTATGCATGCCAACAGTGTTTTCTGCCCAGAGGGTCATGTGCGTGTAACTGTGCTTGCCA
This sequence comes from Candidatus Nanopelagicales bacterium, assembly GCA_044240195.1. Classification (GTDB taxonomy): domain Bacteria; phylum Actinomycetota; class Actinomycetes; order S36-B12; family S36-B12; genus UBA4592. The sequence continues at coordinate 33,985 of JBIHZX010000003.1, forward strand.
CGACCCGCCCCCGGATCTTCTGGGGCTCCCTCGTCGAAGCCACCGCCAAAATCAAATGGAGTGCGCTCAAAACGGCCTTGAGGTGCGTAATAACCTTCAAGTCCAATGATCGGCTTTACCCCGTACGCTTTACCCATTTTCCAGAAGTCGTAGGCACCATAAAGGTTGCCGTGATCCGTCATGGCAATTGCGGGCATACCTTGCTCTTTCGCCGCAGCAAAAAGGTCATCAAGTTTCGAGGCCCCATCCAGCATCGAGTACTCGGTGTGCACATGAAGGTGAACGAAATCGCCCTTGCCCACGGACTCACTCACGCAATCACCCTTATCAAAATCACAATACGTTTGCTGAACAACCATTTGCGTCAATCACTTCACTGGAACCACTCAACACATCAGTTTGCACAAGGGGAAGGTGCCGAACTCAATAATCAAGCGTCGCGCAAAATTCCAAGTGCGCGGGTGAGGTCTTCGCTGTATTCACTTTTCAATTCAATTCGTTCCCCGGTTCGCGGATGATCAAAGCTGAGTTCGACCGCATGTAACCACTGACGATCCAGACCTAGTCGAGCCGCTAAAACCGGATCTCCACCGTACATGGTGTCACCAGCAATTGGGTGACGCATCGCGGACATGTGGACCCGAATTTGGTGGGTCCTACCCGTTTCAAGGACTACCTGCACCAATGAGGCATGACGGAAGGCTTCCAAGGTCTCGTAGTGGGTAATACTTGGCTTCCCGTCCTTTGTGACCGCGTACTTGTACTCATGCCCTGGGTGGCGTCCAATAGCTGCATCAACGGTTCCCACAAGTGGATCCAGTAAACCTTGAACAACAGCGTGATAAACCTTGTGTACTTCCCTGTTTCGAAATAGGTTCTTCATTCGGGAATAAGAGACTTCATTTTTCGCTACGGCCATGAGGCCCGACGTTCCGGCATCTAGCCGATGCACGATTCCTTCGCGTTCAGGGGCTCCAGAAGTACTAATGGTGTACCCGGCTGCGGCCAATCCCCCAATAACCGTTGGTCCTGGCCACCCACGACTGGGATGCGCCGCAACTCCCGCCGGCTTATCAACAACTACTAGGTCTGAGTCGTCATAGATAATCGTCATTCCTGGCACCGGTTCAGCAATAATTTCAATAGTCTCTTTTGTGGGTGCCGCATCCAAATCGACATCAATTCGCTGACCTTCAGCAACACGATCGCTTTTCACTAACGGTCGATCAGATAAGCGGATTGCTCCTGCCTCAATGAGCGCAACAGAAGCGGAGCGGCTGAGACCCAGAAGCCTGGTTAGCGCAATGTCAATTCGCTCCCCCGCTAATCCCTCGGGAATAGTGAACTCACGGATCACGAGTCCAACCCGTCAGGCGCATTCAGGAGAACAGGCTTTCCATCAATGGGTATTCCACGAACCAACAAAATCGCAATTCCTATTCCAGAAATCACAATCGACATGTCAGCGATATTGAAAATCGCCCAGTACGGCAACTGGATGAAGTCAACTACGAAACCTTGAAACGGGCCTGGCGCTCGAAACATTCGGTCAATCAAATTGCCCAGTGAGCCACCGAGCAGTCCGCCAAGAGCCAACGCCCAAGGCAGACTCGCGAGCCTGCGGGCGTACCGAAAGATGACAAAAACAACGACAAACGCTACCAACGTGAAGAGCCAAGTGATCCCTGAGCCAATTGAGAATGCGGCACCTGTGTTTTCAGCATAGGTGAATTTCACAAATCCACCCAAGAACTCAATGGGTCCTTCACCCGAAGTCCGGCGTGGGAGTAAATACTCCTGTGCCAGGAACTTGGTCAATTGGTCAATACCAATGATGAGGAGAGCGGTTACGCCAAAAACAGTCAGGTCACGCCGGTTGCCGCGCCTTTGAAGACCATTAGCGACAGCACTGGGATCGGACACGAGAACAGTCTACGCGAGCACAAGCCAGCACTTACTCGTGCTCTGTTACATACCTCGTTAAATGCGCTCTTCAGCAACCTTGCATGACATACACAAAGTTGCCCGAGGGAAAGCCTGCAGACGCAACTTGCCAATTCCCTTACCGCAAGTGATACAGACACCGTAAGTACGGTCATCTATGCGAGCTAGCGCTTGTCGAACCTGATCCAGCATGTCTCGAGCATTATTTGCAAGTGACATCTCGTGCTCACGCTCGAAGGTCTTACTTCCCGCATCGGCTTGATCATCGCCTGCGCCGTCACCGGAATCGCGGATGAGGTCCGCGAGTCCCTGTTCGGTCATGGCGATCTCCTCCAGTAAGCGAGCTTCGTCTTCCTCGAGGGCCTTGCGGACCCGATTTAATTCCACTTTGGTCCATGCGCTTTCGTCCTCGCGCACAACGATTTTCGGGGTCTTGACTGCGGGCCGAGGTGAAATCACCTTGACGATCCCTGCCGCTTTCTTACCCTTAGCCGGTGGAGTCGTCACCGGGACCAACTTCTCAAAAACAGTTTTCACTACCGGTTCGGGCTCTACAACTACAACTTCCACTTCGGAAGTTGTCTCCTTTTTTGCAGTCGCTTTCTTGGCGGAAGCCTTTTGTTCAGGATTAATCGACGCTATTTTCTTAGCGGGGGAAATTTTCTTAGCGGGGGAAATAGGAACGACCTTCTTTAGGGGCTTAACCGTCGCAACCTTTTTGGCCACGCTCTTTTTTGCAGGGGACTTTTTAGCCGGCGCTTTTTTCGCGGGAGCCTTCTTTACCGGAGCCTTTTTGGCAATGACCTTTTTAGCAGAAGCCTTTTTGGCAACGACCTTTTTGGCAACGACCTTTTGAGCAGGAGCCTTTTTAGGCTGAATCTTTTTCGCGACCAAAATCACCGCCCCCTTAAATCAATAGACTGCCGTGGTGCCCTCATGTGCATATGTGAAAGTGCGCCGGGCGCCGCACGTGCGTATGGTATTGCCCGAGCGCTAAAGTTACCCACTGCCCCGGACTTAGACAAGCACCTTGACGAACATTTTTGAAATTCGTCTTTTTCAGAGAAGAGCACACCAATATGTACAAAGTGGTCCCACCCACGGTGAACCTCCGTGATCTGGAACACGAAGTACTCGCTTTGTGGCAGGCCGAGGGTACTTTTGCGGCCTCTATGGCCCAGAGCCAAGGACGCCCCGCGTGGACATTTTATGAGGGGCCACCCACCGCCAATGGCGCTCCAGGGACCCATCACATCGAGGCCCGAGCCTTTAAAGACATTTTCCCGCGTTATCGGACCATGAAGGGCTATCACGTGGTCCGCCAAGCCGGTTGGGACTGCCACGGACTCCCCGTTGAACTCGCCGTCGAGAAGGAGCTCGGGTTTTCCGGCAAAAAAGATATTGAAAACTACGGCGTGGCCGAATTCAATGCGAAATGCCGCGAATCAGTCGTTCGCCACGTTGATGCCTTTGCCGAACTCACTACCCGGATGGGATATTGGGTTGACATGGACCGCGCTTACTGGACCATGGATTCCAATTACATCCAAAGTGTGTGGTGGTCACTGAAACAAATATTTAATGCTGGGCTGCTCGTACAAGACCACCGAGTATCCCCATATTGTCCGCGCTGCGGGACCGGGCTGAGCGACCACGAACTGGCACAGGGCTATGAAGATGTCAGTGACCCATCCGTTTATGTGCGGTTCCCGGTGAAGGTGGGCGCGCTCGCCGAGAAGTATTCGGATCTGTCCCTACTCGTGTGGACTACGACCCCGTGGACATTGGTGTCCAATACGGCCGTCGCGGTCAAGCCAACGGCAACCTATTGCGTTCTCGAAAGCGCGGATCAGCACTACATCGTGGCGCAGGACCTGGTTGAAAACTTATTCGGTTCGACATTTGATGAAGACGGATCGATCCGTTATCACGTCAAGGAAACTTTTCCCGGTACACAGTTAGAACACATGGCGTATCAGCGACCATTTGATTTAATCGATATTCCTGACTCTCACTTCGTGATTCTTGCTGACTACGTCACAACCGGAGACGGCACCGGATTAGTACACCAGGCTCCAGCATTTGGTGCAGACGACTTGATTAGTTGTCGCGCTTATGGATTACCCGTAGTTAACCCAATTGCACCCGATGGAACCTTCCTGCCGGAGACACCCCTCGTTGGTGGCCAATTTTTTAAGAAAGCTGATGCAGCGCTCACCGACGACTTGCGCGAGCGTGGACTCCTTTTTCGCGAGGAATCCTATGAGCACTCGTATCCGCACTGCTGGAGATGCCACACTCCGCTTATTTACTACGCACAACCCTCGTGGTACATCAAGACAACCGCGATCAAAGACCGACTCATGGCCGAAAATGAGAAGACACATTGGCACCCCGACACGATTAAATGGGGCCGGTACGGGGATTGGCTCACCAACAATGTCGATTGGGCGCTTTCCCGGAACCGCTATTGGGGAACTCCACTTCCCATCTGGCGATGTGAAAACGAGCATTTGACCGTTGTTGAATCCCTCGCAGAATTAGGAGAACTTGCCGGGCAAGAAATCTCAGACCTCGACCCGCATCGTCCTTTTATCGACGACATAACAATTCCCTGCCCGCACTGTGATGCAACCGCCGTTCGAGTCCCTGAAGTCATTGACTGCTGGTATGACTCGGGCGCAATGCCATTTGCTGCCCAGTGGTACCCACAACACAATAAAGAAGACTTCGCCGCCCAATATCCGGCTGATTTCGTTTGTGAGGCCATTGACCAAACCCGCGGCTGGTTTTACACCTTGATGGCAATCGGAACATTGGTATTTGACGAGTCTTCATATAAAAATGTTGTATGTCTCGGCCATATTCTTGATGAAGATGGTCGCAAGATGAGTAAGCACCTAGGTAATGTTCTTGAACCTATCCCCCTCATGGACCAACATGGTGCCGATGCAGTGCGCTGGTTCATGCTTGCAAGCGGTTCCCCTTGGCAGTCGCGCCGTGTCGGGCACACCGCGATTGCTGACATTGTGCGCAAGAATCTACTCACCTACTGGAATACGGTCTCTTTTCTTTCCCTGTATGCGCGAAGTGCTCCGTGGTCACCAGCCGACGGTGCGCCACCCGTTGACCAACGACCCATCATGGATCGCTGGCTATTGACGCAAGCCCACTCCTTGAGCGCACAAGTTGATAACGCACTTGACAATTTTGATACCCAACTCGGCGGGCGCCTCATAACCGAATTTATCGATGATCTTTCCAACTGGTATGTACGTAGAACGCGTCGACGATTCTGGGAAGGAGACCCCGCTGCGCTGGCAACATTGCATGAAGCTCTGAAAATTGTCACCCTGTGCATGGCTCCTTACACACCATTTATTACCGAACGGGTATGGCAGGATCTTTTTCGCGAAACCCAGTCAGATCTGCCGAACTCAGTTCACCTTGCCAATTGGCCTAGCGAGTCACAGCCTGATTCCCAATTACAGTCCCACATGGAACTTGCTCGCAGGGTTACCGAACTCGGACGTTCAGCACGTGCAACCAGTTCAGTGAAAACCCGGCAGCCATTGGGTCGCGCACTCATTAGTGCACCCGGTTGGAGTGAACTCTCCGCTGAACTAGTCGCCGAAGTAGCTGAAGAACTAAATGTTCGAGAACTTCTCACCCTTGACGTCTCCGACAGTGACCTTGTCAATATTTCACTCAAACCCAACTTCCGAACCCTTGGTGCCCGATTTGGCAAACAGACTCCATTGGTGGCAGAACATATTTCACGGCAGGATCCAACCGAATTGGTTAATACCTTGCGGGATGACGGAAAGGTCGACTACGAAATTGACGGAGTTGACGGAACTTCAACCATTGAGCTATCTGACCTCGTGATCACGGAAACACCGGTCGAAGGTTGGGCTGTTGCTTCCGATGCTGGTGAAAGCTTTGCACTTGACTTAGAGATAACGCACGAACTGGCTCTAGCCGGCATGGCACGCGACATTGTGCGATCACTCCAAGAAGGACGAAAAAATGCTGGCTTAGAAATCAGCGATCGGATAAATGTTACGTGGAGCTCGGACAACCCGGACGTTGTTGAGACCCTGAGTATTCACGGAGGTGAGATCTCCAACGAGGTGCTTGCGTTGAGTCTGAACAAGGTCCCGGGGCCTGTAACCGGATTCGTTATCGTGGGGACCGAAAGTGAAATCGATGCAAACTTTGGAATAGAGAAAGTTTAGAGGCCTCGAAAAATCCCGATCAGAATTTGAATACCAATCAGAAGGATCAAAAACCCTAGATCCAAAGACACCTGGCCCAATCGCAACGGTGGGATAAACCGACGAATCAGTTTCAGCGGAGGCTCAGTGAGGGTGTAAATCCCTTCAACGATTACCAGGATGAATCCCGAAGGACGCCAGTCGCGGGCAAAAACCTGAACAAAGTCAAATATCAAGCGACCAATGAGCACAAGAAGATAGAGGAAGAGGATATTGGCGATCCATGCGCCGACCGTATTCACTATCCCAACCTACCTGAGTTAGCTTTGATTGAAGAAACCGTCTTGGGCAACCTGCGCCCGCGCCTGGTCCCCCACATCAACGTTCACCGGTGAAAGTAAGAAGACCTTATTGGTCACACGCTCAATACTGCCACGGCAACCAAAAACTAGTCCTGCAGCAAAGTCAATAATCCGCTTTGCATCACTGTCGTCAAGGTCGCCCAGATTCATGATCACCGGAATGCCTTCGCGGTATTCCTCACCAATGCGACGCGCGTCATTGTAGGAACGTGGGTGGATCGATTCGATGCGACCGAATTCAAAATTTCGCTGGGGCTGGGGGGACGCTACGACATTGCGACTCGGGAGGTCTTCATCGCGACGAATAGTCCTGACGCCACGAGGCTCACGAGTTCGAGTCGCTTGTGAATTAGGTGCCGATTCGTAACCGTATTCATCAGCGAACCCACGGGATGAACTGGCCCGATTCGACGTTTGGACCCTCGATTCATAGCGCTCAGGTGAGTTTCGAGTACTTCGGGGATCGTCGTAGCCCCCATTCGAGCTTTCATCAGAGTAGGAATCGTCTTCAACCAACCCGAGATAGACGGCCATTCGGCGGATACCACTAGCCATTGTCTACCCCCCTATCGTCGAACACGAATAAAAAGTTAATGAACCCACAGCGCATAGCCTGACTTTACTGCACACATTACCTCTGGCCGAGGATCGCGCTACCGAGGCGCACTTGTGTCGCACCGGCCGCTATCGCCTGCTCCAAATCTCCTGACATACCGGCTGAAATTACGGTTGCCTGCGGGTGCGAAGCCGTTATTGCGGCTGAGACACCGGCCAGTTGCTCAAAAGCTGCCGTTATGTCGACCCCGAGGTCAGGATGCGGCCCAACACCCATAACTCCTCCTAATTTCAGGTGCGGAGCTTTCTCCAATTCTTCAAGAAAACCAGGAACGGCATCCTGACTTAGCCCACCGCGATGTGGGGCATCCAAAGGATCCAAGTTGATCTGAATCAGTACTTGGATAGTCCGCTTGGCCATCGCGGCTGCCCTCTCCAAAGGCGCAATCAGGTCAATTCGATCCATAGACTCAACAACGTCGGCCCAACGGGCAATCGAGTTGAGCTTGTTACTTTGCAATTGACCAATCATGTGCCACTGAATCGACCGAGCACTATCACACTCAACAACTTTGCGTTTGGCCTCCTGATCGCGATTCTCTCCGAAATTTTTCTGCCCGAGCTCATTGAGGATTACAACATCGGTAGCTGGGTATGTTTTTGATACCACCAATAGATCAACAGTTCTACCCTCGCTCGCCGCATCGATGCGTGTGCGAACAGCTTCCATATTGCGCTCAAGTTCATTGCGACGAACTATGAAATTTTCCATTATGACCGCTCCTGATTCTCACGCATTGCAATGATTATTCCTTGGCGCCCGGTCTTTCTATTTTTGCGATACGAAAAAAGGATTTCCGGATTCTCAAAGGTGCAGCCTCCAATAACACTCGAGCTGACGTTTTCACAGGCTAATTGGGCTAACACTCCTGCGCGGACATCAATCCCACCCGCAACCCTCAACGCGGCCTCCGAAACATCTGCGGGGGTGGAAGTTCTCACTAATTCTCGGCGATCCGGTGAAACGGAATAACACGAGCCACAGATTGCTGGCCCAACAATGGACTGAATTTCATTCACTCCCCGCAGTCGAAGTTCCGTGATCGTGGCAGTGACGACGCCCGCGACCAAGCCTTTCCATCCGCAATGGACGGCACTAATTATCGGTTTCTCATATCCCCGTGATCCATAAAGAACTAATGGGACGCAATCTGCTCCCATGGCTACTAGCCCCAGGTTGCACTCCTCGGTGACAAGTGAGTCCACACCGATGACCGTCCCTGAATGTTTTACCCGACCAATGCCATTTCCGTGAATTGGCTGCATCAGGGCAAGATCGCGTCCTTGGATCTGAACGAGTCCGGCTAACTCTTCACGATTACGCGCGACGGCGTCTGGGTCGTCACCTACCTGATGGGCAAGATTTGCCTGCGAGAATTCACCAACACTGTGGCCACCTAAACGACCAGTGACCGCCCAGAAAGCTGGACGGTCACCAGGTGCCACCGGTGTAATAACACCACTGGCAAGGGGAAGGATCATTTACTTCAAGAAGTCGGGGATATCTAGATCATCGTCGGTGTCATCAAATGAAACCGCCTTGGGCTTAGTTACGCTCTGACCAAAAGCAGAAGCTTCGACGAGCACAGGCTCTTTTGTCGATACTTTCTTCGGCGGTGGCTCCCCGCCATCAAAGCCAGCGGCAATAACGGTCACTCGAACTTCATCACCCAAAGTGTCGTCAATCACTGCGCCAAAGATGATATTTGCGTCAGGGTGTGCAGCGTCGGCGACGAGTCGGGCCGCTTCATTGATCTCGAACAGTCCCAAATCGCTGCCTCCTGAAATCGACAGGAGCACACCACGTGCACCGTCAATGCCAGCTTCGAGTAGTGGACTCGAAATTGCCTTTTCAGCTGCTTGAACCGCACGATCTTCACCGCGCGAGGAACCAATACCCATGAGTGCTGACCCGGCCGCATGCATGACGCTTTTAACGTCAGCGAAGTCAAGGTTAATGAGACCGGGAGTCGTTATGAGGTCGGTGATTCCACTTACTCCCTGTAACAGGACGTGGTCAGCCTGACGGAATGCATCAATGACTGAGATTTCACGGTCAGCAAGGGACAACAATCGATCATTGGGGATCACGATCAGCGTGTCGACCTCGGCGCGCAGTTCATCAACTCCCTGATCGGCCTGTGACATGCGGCGTCGTCCTTCAAAACCAAATGGTCGGGTAACCACACCGATTGTCAAGGCGCCAAGGGATCTCGCAACTTTCGCAACAACCGGCGCACCGCCGGTGCCGGTTCCGCCGCCCTCGCCCGCGGTGACAAAAACCATGTCAGCCCCGCGAAGGACTTCCTCGATCTCTTCCAGGTGGTCTTCGGCCGCTCTTTTACCGACCTCGGGGTTTGCGCCAGCACCTAAACCTCGGGTGAGCTCGCGACCGATGTCGAGTTTCACGTCAGCATCGCTCATGAGGAGTGCTTGTGCGTCTGTGTTGATGGCAATGAACTCGACCCCCTTGAGGCCGACTTCAATCATTCGGTTGACAGCGTTGACACCGCCGCCACCAATACCAACAACTTTGATAACTGCCAGGTAATTCTGTGGAGCCGCCACGGCCGCTCTCCTTTTCCGTTCGTGTCGATGAAAGGGGGTCCATCGAACTCTGTAGCCACAAACCCTCAACCTCTACCAGAGGCTAAGCAAATGGTCCGCTTATGGCCGCGCGGACCATAGACGGTCCAGGTACCAGAGCGCAAGTCAGAAAGCCCCTTTTTTTCAGAAAAATTTAAAATATTTTCCTCATAGGGTCGATCCTGGCCCGACATTTAGGATTTCTTGGGTCCCTTTTCATCCGTTGTGGTGGGCAATTCCGGAGCACTGACGTCATAAATTTGGGCCCGCAGAGATAGCAGCGCCTCGAGAACGGCCGCTTTGAACTCGGGCTCATCAGAACTTCCCCACCGGACCACAGACCCTGATTTCAGGTCCAATTCCACGCTGTCAATGGACTGCGCCCTGATCCGGACTACTTTTTGGGCCAGGTTAGGCGGTAATTGGGAGACAACCTCAACAGCTGTCACAAGTGGGGCACCGGTAGCTTCAATCAATGGAAGGCCGTCCAAATTCGGTGAATCAAAAACAATTCCTTGGGCATCAACTCCCTGACTCTGACCTAGGCCGGCGACCTGTGCAAGCGGGATCCGCGAGACCAATGCCACAACAACCTCGTTGGGCCAGCCTCGACGCACCTCAACGGATGAAACCCATGGGAGATTTGCAACTGCTTGGGCCGCAGTGTCGGTATCTAGGCGGGCGATCGGTTGATTAAGCGGAATATTCGCAGTGTCTTGCACTTGTGCAATTTGATCCGCTGAAAGGATCACACCGGTTGAAGTAACTACCTGAACATCCTTTACAGCGAAAACCGAGGAAAACCACACCAACCAAATAAGGACACCTGCGAAAATTACTATGGCGGAAACCACGAAAAACCAGATTTTTTTTCGCAACTTACTCGCACGATAAGCGGTGAAATCCTGGGTAGGGAGATCACTCATATTGGCGCCCCGGCTCACGTTCTTGTAGCCTCTCGACAACTTCGATGGCAATCAAGCCAATGTCTCCTGCACCCAAAGTCATAATGATGTCACCGCTGCAGGCACCTTGAATCAGGTCGTGGGCAACGGCAGACCAGGACGGTTCAAAAATAACGCAATCTGCGGCAAGGGGAACGTTCGCAGCCATTGTTTGACCACTTGCCCCGGGAATGGGCTCCTCACCCGGCGCAAACACTTCAAGTACAACAACCTTGTCGGCTAAACCAAGCGCTGCACCAAACTCCTTTGAAAACAAAGCTGTCCGGTAATAGTGGTGTGCCTGAAATGCCACAATCAGTCGTCCCTGGCCTAACAGTTCGCGCGCTGCACGAAGGGTCGCGGTGATCTCAGTGGGGTGGTGAGCGTAATCGTCATAAACACGTACGCCAGCCGCTTCTCCTTTGAAATCGAATCTGCGTCGAGTGCCGCTGAATTTTCTCAAGCCCTCAATACCCTGTTGGGCCGTGTATCCCATTCCAATCATGGCTACCAGGGCTGCTTGCGCATTTAAAGCGTTGTGATGCCCGAATACCTGTAGTTGTACCTGGCCCAATCGCACGCCTTGATGCGCTGTATCAAAACTCCACCCCTGCGAAGAAGGCTGGACGTCCACCATGTGGAAATCCGCGTCAGGGCTCTCACCGTAACTGCGAATGTCGACTCCTGCGGATCGTGCCGCCCCAATAAGGCGAGCAGCTCCCGGATCATCAAGACACACAACCAGAAACCCATCACGCTGTTTTATTCCTAAAGCGAAGTCAAGGAATGCTTGCTCAATAGCCTCAAAAGTTCCCCAATAATCTAGGTGGTCTGCCTCAATATTTGTCACTATGGCAATACTCGGATTCAGTTGAAGAAATGCTCCATCGCTCTCGTCGGCTTCGGCGATAAAAAGGCTGCCGGTTCCCAGATGCGCATTCGCGCCACTTTCATTGAGTTCACTTCCGATGGCGAAAGATGGATCTGCTCCCGCATGTTGGAGGGCAACAGTGAGCATTGATGTAGTTGTCGTCTTACCGTGAGTACCCGATACAGCGACACCTGTGAATCCACTCATGATTGCGGTTAAGGCTTCGGCACGGTTCATCACACGTTTGCCCAGACGGGATGCCTCAATGCGTTCAGGATTCTTGGCCGGGATGGCCGTTGAAAGGATGAGGGTGTCTATTTCACCCACGTGAGCAAGATCATGACCGATCATGGTGTCGATTCCCACTGCACTGAGGGCCGCAAGTCTGCGAGAGTCCTTTGCATCACATCCGCTGACCTGCACGCCGCGTGAGGCCAAAATTCGTGCGATCCCGGACATTCCGGCACCACCAATTCCTACCACGTGTACCCGGCCCAAATCCTGCAAAGTCACCTTCACTAACTCCTTTTCAACGCGAGCACAATGTTCATGAACACGATAACCCCCAGCGCGCCAATTCTTCAGCAGCATTTAATGAGTCCCCAGCATTGAATGCAGCTTGCATCCGCTCGAGTTCCGGCGCATTGAGGAGCAGCGGCAGTAATTCACTCACGATGACCTCCCGTGTGAAAACGGAATTCTCGATCATGGCTGCCGCCCCATTGTCAATTAAGTTTTGAGCATTCCGCTTTTGCTCACCGTTTCCAATGGGAAGTGGCACAAAAATTGTGGGAATTCCCACAGTGGAAATCTCGGCCACGGTCATGGCGCCAGCACGGGCAATAACTAAGTCAGCAGCGCTATAGGCCAAGTCCATGCGATGAATGAATGGAACCGGGATGTAGCACGCACCTGAAGAGTCAGTAATTTCACTCCCCGATTGAAAGTTTGCACCCCCTACCGAGTGAATGACGCTCACGCCAGCCGCAAGTAACTCCGGTATTGCAGCAACGCATGCGGAATTGATGGATTGTGCGCCTTGGGAACCACCAAAGACGAGAAGAACCGGACCAGTTTGCGGGAGCTTGAAAAACTCGCGAGCCTCAATCCGGCTGCGATACCGGTCAAGACCAACAATGTCACGACTCAGGGGCATACCGATTACCCGAGCGCCGGGGATGGCGCCGTCAAACATGGATGCAACATTGGGTGTGATGCGCGAGCCCAATTTATTTGCCAAACCAGCGGTTGAATTTGCTTCATGGACAATCACGCACAGACCCAAACTCTTTGCGGCCAAATACGCTGGTGCACTGGCGTATCCCCCGAACCCGATAACAACATCCGTCTTGTTTTTTTTCATAAACTTACGAGCCAGATGGATGGACTTGAGAAATTTTGGGGTAAATGCAATTGCCTGGACGTCTAATTTCCGGGGAAAGGGCGTGGACGGCAATAACTCAAGCGCCAGTCCAGTAGGGGGAACCAATGCCGTGTCCAACCCACGATTCGTTCCCATAATCGTGACTTCGGCACCAGGATCGAGTTCGAGAATGGCCCGGGCAGTATTTATGGCCGGATAAACGTGACCCGCGCTTCCACCGGCGGCGAGGACGAATTTCATGGCGCGTTTCCCTGACAACACTCGAGGTTAGCGTCGACGCATAGCGGAGGCTGTTTGCCTACGTCGAATAATGCGGCGGGCCCCGGGCTCATTCCGAGCGCACGCCAGCAACATCCCTATTGCGAACAATGTGGGGACCAGCGAAGAACCCCCATATGAAACGAGCGGGAGAGGCACGCCGGTTACGGGGAGTAGTCCAAGCACAGCACCGATGTTGATCACGGCTTGAATGACGATCCACGACCCAACGCCAGCAGCGGCTAGACGAACGAATGGCTCCTGCGAATTCTTGCTTAACCGAAAAATAGAGAAGGCCAGAATCCCAAATAGCAGTAAGACCGCGGATGTTCCCACTAAGCCTAATTCTTCACCAATAACGGGGAAAATAAAGTCAGTATGTGCTTCAGGAAGTGAGCCCCATTTCTCGCGACTGCCGCCCAGCCCTACGCCCCAAATTCCACCCGTCCCAAGAGCGTATTTACCTTGAGCGACCTGCCAACCAAACCCAAGGCGATCTGAATCCGGATTGAGCCAGTTAGTGATGCGTTCCATGCGATAAGGCGCCGCAAGAGTCAGCATCCACACGAAAAAGAGACCGAAACCACCAAAGAGTGCGAACAGGCGGATGGGAATTCCTGCCGAAAAAAGAATTCCGCACAAGATCGCACCGAGCATCAACGTATTTCCAAAGTCACCTTCGAGTAAAACTAAGATCATCATGATTCCGGCTACCGGAAGGATGGGGACCAAGATATTCCTCCAAGTAGGAATATGACGATCCTTCCGAGTCAAGACTTCCGCTCCCCAAATAACAAGGGCGAGCTTGGCAAACTCACTGGGCTGTAATTTAAACGGTCCAATGATTTCAATCCAGTTCCGTTGGCCAGCAACTTCATCGCCAATAAACAGCACCAAAACGAGGAGGACAAACGCACCCGCGAGAAATATCCAAGCGGTCTTGCGCCAAAATTGAATTGACGAACGGGCGGCGAAAATTAGAGCAATGACACCAGCGACAGCAAAGAGCGTCTGCCGCTGGGCAAGTGTGTAGGCGGATCCAGAAATGCGGACACTTTCCACCGACGAGGCAGATAGCACCATCACCAACCCAAGCCCCAACAATAAAAGCGTCGAGCCCATGATCAAGTAATACGTGCTCAGTGGGTGATCGGCCAACAAAGACAAACGAGATCCTTTATAGGCTTCGCCGATCTTGCTAAACCTGTCGGACACAGGCTGGGTGCGCAGTGACATTAGCGGCCCAGTTCATTCAATACCGCGCTGGCAAACATTTCGCCGCGTTGGGCATAGTTCGCAAACATGTCCCATGAAGCGCAGCCGGGTGCGAGTAAAACCGTGTCACCGCTGACAGCTCGTTCGCTCGCGATCTGGACGGCTTCACTCATAGCACTAGTGTCTCGAGTGACCAGTGTGATTATTGGGACATTTGGTGCGTGTCGAGTGAGAGCGTCGGCGATTATTGGGGCATCGGTCCCCAACAAAATTGCCAATTTTATCCGGTCTGAATGAGCCAGCACCAGGTCATCGAAATTCTGCCCTTTGGCCAACCCTCCCGCTATCCAAATCACCGAAGGGTATGCCGACAGGGATTTGTGGGCCGCGTGCGCATTTGTCGCCTTTGAGTCATCAATATAGGTGACTCCCTGACCGCTAGAAACCAACGCATTTCGGTGTGGTGCGGGGTTAAAGTCCCGAAGGCCATCACGCACAGCCTTCGGTGAAACCCGATTTTCCTCACCCGCATTCATGGCACCGAAAGCGCGAGCCAGAGCCGCGGCAGCGAGTGCATTCTCCGTGTTGTGATCCCCCACGGGATGAACGTCACTGACAAGTGCCAATTCTTGGGCGTAGTCCCTGCGATTGGAAATAAATGCTCGGTCAACGAGGGCACCGTCAACAACACCCAACTCACTCAACCCAGGAATGCCGCGAGTAAAACCCACCGCACGACAGCCTTCTAATACATCGGCTGCTTCGACCATGGACAACGTTGCAGCCTCATGGCCGTTGTATACGGCTGCATACTGGGTCCGCTCATAAACGCGAGCTTTTGCTTCTGCATATTGATTGAAATTTCCAAAGTGATCAATGTGATCCGATGCAATATTCAGACAAACTGACGCCCATGGGCTCATGGTGTGGACAAATGGCAACTGAGGGGCACCCACCTCGACTGCTATTACATCAAGCTCGTCATGCATAACGACTCCGACAAGCGAGTGACCGATGTTTCCGGCTGCCTCCGTGCGGAGCCCAGCAGATCGCAAAATAGATTCCAGCATGAGTGTTGTCGTGGTTTTGCCATTAGTACCGGTGACGCACAACCATTCCGCACCACCAATTTGCGGCCGGATCCTCCATGCTAATTCAAGTTCACCCCAGATGGTGATTCCTTTTAGTTCCGCCTGCTTATGAAAGTGGTGTTGGGGAGGTAATCCCGGGGATGTCACCACCAAATCAAAGCTCTCCTCCGGAAGTTCGCTGGCATTTAAGAAGATCGATGCACCCAGGGAACCGAGAATATTGGCACGTTCGCAAACATCATCATTTGATGAAGAATCAATAATGCTCACCTGCGATCCCAGTTGCATAAGGGCGTCCGCCGCTGCGAAACCAGCGACGCCCAGACCTAAAACACCAACGCGGAGTGATGACCAGTGAGCGTCACGGGAAGTAAGCTCATCAAGATCACGCATCAGGCTCTAACCCATTCTGCGTAAAAAATGGTAAGTCCCGCACCTATACATAGGCCCTGGATAATCCAAAACCTCACAACGATCTGGATCTCAGGCCAACCCAGCATCTCGAAATGGTGATGAAGGGGTGCCATCCGGAATAATCTTTTACCCGTTAACTTATAGGATCCAACTTGCCCGATCACAGATAAAGTTGTGATGAGGAAAAGACCCGCAAGAAGTGGCAACAGGAGTTCTGTACGAGTGAGAACTGCCAGGCCTGCAATTCCACCACCCAAAGCGAGTGAACCCGTGTCCCCCATAAAGATTCGAGCAGGCGAAGTGTTGAACCACAAAAAACCAAAACTTGCACCCGCCGTAGCAGCCGCAACCATTGCTAAATCAAGTGGATTTTGAGTGTTGTAACAAAATTCAGTGACTTCAAATGCGCAATTTTGTCCATACTGCCAAATTGCAAGTAGTACATAAGCCAAGAAACTCATTATTGCCGCACCAACAGCTAGACCGTCAAGACCATCTGTGAGATTGACGCCATTGGTTGTTGCTGTCACCAGGAACCACACCCACAGCAGAAACAGTCCTAATGGCAGGACGATGCTGGTGTCGCGGACGAAAGAAATAGCCATCGATGCAGCCGTGTTGCCCGATGCATCGGGGAATTGAACGGATAAATACGCGAAGGAAAATGCCACAACCGCCTGGCCAATCAGCTTCGTCCTGGCTCTAAGTCCGGTACTTCTTTGCTTGAAAATCTTTAAATAGTCATCGGCAAAGCCAACCAGCCCCAGACCGACCATGAGGTAGAGAACAAGCAACGCTGAGATTGACACCGGTCGCCAGGTGACTAAATGTGTAAGGAAGTACCCCCCAAGCACAGCAATGATTATGGCGATTCCACCCATGGATGGTGTGCCGCGCTTTCCTTCGTGTGCGGGATAAAGTCGGCCTTCTTGTGACGCTCGAATCGCCTGGGAGTAGCCATGCTTGCGCAGCAGGTTAATGAGTAGAGGTGTTCCAAGAAAAGAAATTAAGGTCGCTATCGCACCCGCAATAACGACTAGCCTCATGGAGCTCCCTGCTCTCGATCAATTCCCAACTCAAAATCCTCTACAACACTACTTAAAGAAAGCTCCAGAACCTCGCTGGCCACACGGTCAAGGCCGATTGATCGCGATGCTTTTACCAAGACGATGTCCCCCGGCTGCAACTCATCAGCCAATAAGTTCAAGACACCATCGATGTCGGAAACCCAGACTGACTCTTCCCCCCAAGATCCTTCATTTGCAGCCGCCAAGTGCATTACTTTCGTTGCCGCACCCACACAAACCAAACGGGATATATCCAGACGGACAGCTAACCTGCCGATCGCATCGTGTGCATCAACGGAATATTCACCCAACTCCCGCATCTCCCCCAGAATCGCCCAGGTGCGGCGGCGCGGTCCGCGAGAGCCCAATTGAGCCAATGTCTTAAGTGCTGCGCGCATCGATTCCGGATTCGCGTTGTAAGCGTCATTTATCACAGTTACGCCGTTGGAAGCCTCCGTTACTTCCATTCGCCACTTACTGACCACATTCACATTACTGAGAAATTCGCAAGCGATCTCAAACGGCACTCCCACAGCGACACTTGCGCTAAGGGCCGCCAATGCGTTAGCGACATAGTGCTCACCAACTAATTGCACATGTACCGGTTGCGAATCATCCCGGTAAGTGACGAGAAAACGAGTTGTACCGTCAGGTTCAACGCATATATTGCTGGCACAGATGTCACTACTTTGCAACTCTCCAAATGTTAGTTGTGAGCATTTCAATCCTTCGCTCATCCGCGCAACAAATGGGTCGTCTTGATTGAGGACAGCTAGCCCGGTAACAGGCAAAGCGCGAACCAGCTCTGACTTCGCAACGGCGATATTCTCCATGCTGCCCAACAATTCAATATGTGCTGATCCCACGTTGAGCACAACACCAATATCAGGTACAGCGATCTCACAAAGAGTGGCGATATGGCCAATCCCCCGCATGCCCAGTTCTAGTACCAGAAATTCAGTCTGTGCATCGGCGCTAAGAATAGTGAGGGGTAAACCTACTTCGGTATTAAATGATCCGGGTGGAGCGACGCATCGGCCATATTGGCCCAACATTCCAGCGATTAAATCCTTCGTTGTCGTTTTCCCACTGGAACCCGTAATACCAATGACCTGAGCCTTGAGAACATTAATGCGCACCCAATGAGCAATCTGACCTAAAGCAATCAAAGGGTCCAGAACGTGAAGCAATGGAAAGCCTTCTGGAACTGGCGCACTTGATCCTGCTGCGACAATGGCCAAAGTTGCTCCAGCCGCTTGAACATCTGGTAAAAAAATATGTCCATCAACTTTTTCACCGACGAGCGCCACATAAATCCCGTTCTGGATAGGGTTGCGGGAGTCGACGTAGAATCCGGGAACACTAAGAACTTGATTATGATCCCAGTCAGTGAGAGTTCCACCTGTGATCTCCGCAAGTTGTTGCCCAGTGAAATCAATCATGTTGACCCTTAATCCCTAAAAGTTCAACGACGACGTCAACGTCACTAAATGCAATCGTTTGGCCCATGATCTCCTGACCTTGCTCGTGACCTTTGCCCAGAATAGCCACTACGTCGTGGCCAGCGGCTAATTCCAAGGCTCGAGCAATCGCCTCACGCCTATCGCCTATTTCGATCCAATGCGATCTTGGATGGGCTTCAATCCCCTGGATGATCTGTTTTCGAATTTCGGTTGGATCTTCCGAACGCGGATTGTCATCCGTGACAATCAAGATATCTGACAGACTTGCACCCACACGCCCCATGGCCGGACGCTTGCTGGCGTCTCGATCCCCTCCAGCTCCCAAAACCGTAATGACTCGCCCACTGAATTCGTTATTTAGGCCGGTCAAAAACTCCTCGATGGACTCAGGTGAATGGGCGTAGTCGACATAAATTGAAACATCGGCACGTGTTCCGACCAACTCACCCCTACCCGGAACGGTTGCCCGACAAATTGCCTCGACAACATCATGGCCCCGGACACCCACGTGATCTAAAATCGACAGTGCTAGCACTGCATTCAGAGCATTAATCTTTCCCGGCATGGCCATAGAATCAAACCTGATTTCACCGTGTGGCCCCTCGATCGTCCAAGACGTGTCCAAAGATGTGTCGGCGCCGCGGCTGATTTTCCAATTAGGTGTTCCCACCGTCCCCACTGATTCAAACGGAATTGTGGCTTGTGCGCAGAGATCAACGCCCCACGGGCTATCCGTACAAATGACGGCAAATTGCCCAAATTTTGGTGAGAAAAGTTGCGCTTTAGCTGCAAAGTATTCAGGCATTGAACCGTGGTAATCGAGATGATCATGTGAAAGGTTCGTGAAGGCAACACAATCGAAATTCAATCCATTAACTCGATGCTCAGACAAAGCAATACTGGAAACTTCCATCGCGATAATTTTCACTCCGGCAGCCTTCATTCGTGCAAGTGTGCGAAAAAGGTCAGGGGCTTCCGGGGTTGTTCGCGTGCTTACCAATTCTTCATCATTAATCAATGTTGCGAGAGTGCCGACAAGTCCGGCACTCATGCCAATTGCACGCGCAGCTTGATAGATCATGCTGGTCGTCGTGCTCTTCCCATTGGTTCCCGTGACTCCGATCATGACTATGTCGGAAGTTGGGTCCCCATAAACAAATTTGCACACGTTTCCCAGACAGACCCTGGGATCACTCACCTCGAGTATTGAAATTGCTGGTGAGATTTCACATTTTTCAATCAGCTGGGCTCCCGCAAAATCAGTTAAAATTGCGGTTGCCCCTCGCTGAATTGCTTGTTGGGCAAAGCGAGCCCCGTGCACAGATCGACCTGGAAGCGCAGCAAATAGCTCACCCGCATTGACTTCTTTGGAATCCAAGGAAACACCGGTGACACTGACACTGGTATCTCCTGAGAGTTGCGCACCAATCAGGGAGGCAATCTCGACAACCGGTGTCGAACCCATGTCAGCCTCCAAAAGTCAAGGCAAGTTTAGGTGATCGTGAACCTGTCGGCGGTATCTCTAATGCGCCAAGTGCGTATTGGGCAACTTTTTTGAAGACCGGACCACCTAACTCACCACCGTAACGGCCATTTCGAGGTTGCGAGATGAATACCGCGACAACGAGTTGAGGATCATCTGCAGGCACCATACCGACGAATGAGGCGATCACTTGATCGTTGTATCCACCGGTCCGCTCATCAACAACTTGAGCCGTCCCCGTCTTACCACCCACGCGGTAGCCGGGTATTTTGGCATTCGTCGCTGTACCACCTTCGCCAACCACACCCTCGAGCATCGCTCTGACTTGGATTGCAGTCTCCCGCGAAACGACACGCGTCGTGACCGGCGCCTCGGGTTGTTCAACACTTCCATCTGCGTGAACGATTTTTTGAACTAAGGAAGGCTCAACACGCAAACCGTCATTCGCAATAGTTGAGAACACGCTCGCTACTTGCACCGCGTTCACGCTGAGTCCTTGACCGAAGGCAATCGTAGGAAAAGAAGTCGGTGACCAGTCCTTGTACTGGGGGACGAATCCACTTGTTTCCCCTGGAAATCCAAGCCCTGTTGGTTGGCCGATCCCAAACTTCTCTAAATACTTGGAGAGCTTTTTCCCGCCAATACGTTCGGCGGCCAGGATCGTCCCAATATTGCTGGACTTTGCCATAACTCCACTAAGTGTCAAATTCAAAGTTCCATGCGGGGTTGAATCACGGAACTTTTTATCGCCTCGCGACAAGAAGCTGGGAACTTTGATGGGCGTGTAAGGAGTTGCTGCGCCTTCATTGATCACCGCAGCCAAAGTCATTACCTTGCTTGTCGATCCTGGTTCAAATGCAGAAGTCAATGGTCTGTTATTCAGATTCTTTTGAGTGCCTTGAGTCGGATTGCTCGGATCAAAAGTCGGAGCGGTTGCCAAAGCCAAAATTTGTCCACTTTGTGGATCCATGACAACAACGGTTCCATCAACTGCTCCCGAATTTTGAACCGCCAATGCGATTTCCTTTTGAGCAAAGTATTGAATGTCACGATCAAGGGTGAGCTCAATGTCGACGCCAGGTTGGGCGTCTACCCGCACGGATGATCCAGTGGGGATTGCTCTACCCCCAGACCCCCGCTCGTATGTTGATTCTCCCGGCGTGCCACTAAGTTGATCATTAAAGGCGTACTCGTACCCGCCAAGACCAGATCCTTGCGCACCCACGAATCCAATGACGTTCGCAGCGAGTTCCCCGGCGGGGTAAATTCGCCGTGACGTATCCTCACTGAATATTCCCGGCAAGCGCAACGCCGAAATCTGCTCCCAAGTTTGTGGAGTGACTTCTTTAGCCAAATACATGAAGCGGCGTTCTCCCGTTAAACGATTTGCCAAAATATCTGCATCTGCACCGAGAATTGGAGATAGCGCCTGGGCCACGAAGATTGGATCTGTGACCATTGTTTGATCAGCCGTCACATTCTTGGCCTCGACGGTGATGGCTAATGGCGCACCCGATGAATCCAAAATCGAACCGCGTTCAGCTGGCAATTTAACTGTTGTCAATCGTTGATCCAGCGCAGCAGATGCAAGCTTGTTGCCCTGAACCGCCTGCAGGTCTATCAGTCGGCCGGCAAAAATCATCAGAATGAGAGTCGACACCACAATAAGAATAGTTCCCCGCCTGCGGGTATTTCCTAAATCAATTCTGGCTGTGCCATATTCACTAAAGTTTTGTCCACCCCAGTTTGCGCTCATGGATGATCAACTGTCAGCTTCATTTGCGACCTACTCGACCGCATTTGTATCAAGTGAGAGATCTTCGGATATCACCTGGGAATTAATAAGTGTTGGCTCTGACCACTCACCCGTTCCCCGCTTCGCATCTGATGCAGCTGGATCGTAGTTTTGTCCCAAGGCGGGTGGAAAGCCTGAACTCGAAGGCGCTTCGACACCCTCGCCTATCGTTGCATCTGCAGGGGTCGCAACGCGTATACCGGGTGCAGGTCTAGGTTTGCCCAACACCTTGCCACTGGGAATCTGAATAAATGCAGGGGTCGAACTTGGCACCATCCCCAGGCTACGCGCTTTTTCCTCTAAGGCTGTGGGCGCCGCGAGCGCCGCAACGCTCTCGATCAAAGTCGCTTCGGTCCGGCTGAGTTCAGTCTGGGTGGATCTCAATTCACTCAAAGTGAATGCCCCTTGGGCCAACGTGGTGTTGATCAGGAGCATGCCGAAGAGGCCAACACCTAAAATACTGGCAAGCACAATTACGAACATGCCTCGACTTGCCTTACGGACCCGCATCGGTGCAACCAAACGCAGGTTCTCACGGGTGCGTCTGCGTACTCCACGTGTCGCGTATTCGGTAGCGGATTCAGTTGAATGATTGAGGGAATGATCGAGATGCGGGGCAGCGCTCATGCGGCAACTCCCTCTCGCTTTTCGGAGAGGTCCTGAATACGAACGCGCTCTGCAGCGCGAAGTCGAACTGAAGCCGAGCGTGGATTCTGCTCAATCTCCTGTTCGGTTGCCTTTTCCGAACTGCGCGTCAAAAGCCTTAACTCAGGCTTGGCCGCTTCTGGTATCACCGGTAAGTCATGCGGAACATTTGCCACGCTGCGCTGAGTGAAGACTCGCTTAACAATTTTGTCTTCAAGTGACTGGTACGACATTGCAACGATGCGGCCGCCTACTGAGAGTGAATCAATAGCGCGCGGGATTGCACGCTCAAGAACGGTGAGTTCGGAATTCACTTCAATTCGTAGAGCCTGGAAGGTTCTTTTGGCAGGGTTGCCACCAGTGCGGCGTGCAGCTGCCGGGATCGCATCTCGAATTAGGTCAACGAGGCGTGCTGAGTAATCGAATGGCTCAAGCGTGCGTTCACGGACGACACGTTCCACGATTCGAGTTGCGAATTTTTCATCACCGAAACTTCGCAAAATTCGTACTAGCTGACCGGGCTCATAAGTGTTTAACACCTCTGCTGCAGTGATTCCGCAGGATTGATCCATCCTCATGTCGAGAAAAGTGTCCATCGAGTAAGAGAAACCGCGCTCGGGTTCATCGAGTTGCATGCTGGAAACTCCGAGGTCAAACAAGATTCCCTGCGCGCCCGAAAAATTGTTATCGACGAGCACCTCTGGAATTTGGTCGTACACCGCATGAACAAGAATCACGCGTGATCCAAATGGTGCGAGTCTTTGAGTTGATAACTCAACGGCACTTAGATCCCGGTCGAGACCAATAACTGTAAGTTCTGGAAAAGTGTTAAGTGCCATCTCACTGTGCCCACCGTGTCCCAAAGTTGCGTCGATGAGGACCGCATTTGGTTGATCAAGAGCTGGAGCCAACAACGCCAAAACCCGGTCCGCGAGGACCGGTGTATGACGGGGCTCTATTGACATGTGGTTTAGCCCCAGGACCCTACGAGAATTGACAAAAAATAGATCAGACTGCCAGTGGCAATTCCGGCAGCAACGATTGATGCTCCGGTGCGAACTCCACTAGGAATCAAGTCGGCCTGATTGTGGAGATACTGGTTAATTGTGCTCATTACTCCTTCTTTCCCTCGTGGAACACGATTCGCGGTCGGGTTCAATCCTTATTTCTGAAATGTTGTCTTTGGTCAATCAGGTCTCCGCCCGCTATCACCAACTCTCGCCAAAACCATGTTGCCTGTAGCGGGCCCTGACATCGGGGAAGTGATGTCAGGATCAAAGAGCGGGTGGAGACCTCATTGGCCAATCCGTATTAGAAGATTCCCGGGATTACCTCCTCACTCAAAGCGGAGAAGCCTGCCTCTTGACCCGCCAGGTAGTCCTCCCACGCAGGGGCATTCCAAATCTCAAGGGTGCTGCCGTTACCCACGACAACTACATCTCGATCGAGATCCGCGTATGAGCGAAGCTCTGCGGGCACCATCACTCGACCTTGACGGTCGGGAATTTCGTCGACCGCCCCCGAAAACAGGACTCGGAGATAGGCGCGGACGCTGGAATCAGATCGCGAAGCCACGCTCAGTCGCTCCGCATAGGTGGCGAACTCTGCACTCGGCCACACCACGATCGATCTTTCTTGGCCGCGGGTGAAAACCAGTCCGGCTGCCAGACCCTCCCGGTATTTGGCCGGAAGCACCAACCGGCCCTTCTCATCAAGACGCGGAGATTGGGTACCAAGAAACATACGCCCCACCTCTCACTTTCGCATCATGAATCACCCGAGTAACTCCCAGTGGCGCCACAATACTCCACTTTCCTCCATAGTCAACCCTTAGACCCTAATTTTCTTGAAAAATCCTCCATTTCAGCTCATTCCTTGCTGCGGGTGTTCCCAGGCGGCCCAGGTGAGACGACCTAAATCAGAGGGAAAAGGCCCTCTCGCCCTTAGGGTGATGGCGTGTCCACGCCCAAAAGCCTTGTGATCGGAGTCGTGCTCCTGGCTCTCATTAGCGGTTGCGCACTATCAACTTCGAGCGATGGGGCTGCCCCTGGTGCGCCCCCCACTGATTCACCTACGACAACGGAGATACCCAGTCCCTCACCCAGCCCGACTCTCCCGCAGCTTTTACATCCACTGACCGGGTTGCCATATGTTGATCCGTCGAGCCCAGCCACATCCACGGGTCTGCCCCTGGTACTTGCGGTCAAGATTGACAACACGCGAAATGCCCAGCCACAAGTGGGAGTAGAAGCGGCCGATGTGGTCTACATCGAAGAAGTCGAGTACGGCATGACTCGCCTGGCCGCCATTTTTAGTTCAACTATTCCCGCCCGCATTGGACCTGTGAGATCGGCTCGAATCACCGACATTGATCTCTTATCTCAATACGGTTCACCGGCATTTGCTTTTTCGGGTGCACAAGCAAAACTCTGGCCTGCCCTCGCCGAAGCGCAATTTATTGACGTATCAGCGAATAAGGATCCTCAGGACTATGCAAGAGACTCGTCACGATGGGCTCCCTACAATTATTTCTTTGCCGCCGAAACCGCGTTAGCCCAATTGGAAGGTGTTTCCCAAGCCAAAGAAATGGGTTTCACGTTTGCACAGGAGATCCCCAGCGGTGGAAGCCCCGCCTTCAGCGCTGAACTCACCTGGCCTTCTTCGTCCCTCAAATTTCGCTATAACCAGGACCGCAACCAGTATGCAATTCAGCTCAACGGTGAGCGAGCAAGCTTTGAAGAAGTTGAACAGGGAGAAGGCAAAGTTTGGGCTGACACCGCCGTTATTCAGTTCGTGGAGCAAACCCAGTCCGTCTATTTCGATAAAGGCGGCGGCAACACTCCCCAAGTCCAGACAGTGGGTACAGGGGAAGCAATAGTCATGCGAAACGGCCAACTTTTCAGTGCACTGTGGTCGCGACCAGATTCACAATCAGGAACAACTTTCACCGACACGGTTGGTAACCCGGTCCCCTTTCACCCGGGGCGCACGTGGATCGCTTTATATAACAAGGATCGCGATGTCACGATCAAGAGTGCCAAGGTAACGCCCATGCCGCTAACAAATGTGAGGCACAATCAAACGCTCAGCAAAATCCGAGTACCACTGGCTTCAAAATAGAAAATAGCCAGTTGGCCAAATTCACGTGCTATCTGCAATCCAATTTCGGGATTCATCCCCCACGCTATGAAACCTGGCTCACGGTGATTTCGATCAGTTGAAAACCCGTCTGCTTCCCAAATATCATCGCAGTAGCTTTCAAGTCGGACCAAAAGAAGATCATTGGCCTGGTTGTTTTGTTCAATGCTGGGGCGATCAGATCCCGGGTTCCAAGCTGTGATCACAACTCCACTTAATGCGCGCGCACGGACGGCTTCGGTGCCCTCTTGCCACGGTAGCGATCCAATTGGGCGCATTTCTACATGCGAGGCTTCATACATTTCGAGTAATTCTTTCGAGGCGATTTCAGTCCCCTGAGCCACGGCACACAGCAAAGATCTATCCCCCACCGCAATCTCACTGATCCATACCCGCCAATAGTTCCCGGTCTTTATGTCTCGCACCAAAAGTGATTTCGCATCAGCCGCTAAAGCAATCACACTCCAGCGAATTATTGAACCCGCTAAACCAACGCCCTCAGATTTCCCCGCAGCCTCCTTTGCGCATAAGAGTGCAATTGGATTCACTACTTGAGAAAGCTCCCGCTCAATTGGCGTAAATGTCTTCAGCAGGCGACTGACATCACGGTCGATAAATTCGAGATCAACCCCAACCCGTGAATGGGCCGCAGCTCCAATCGCGTATTGACCCGTATGAGAAATAGAGATGCAGGTTTCCAACGCGCCACCTGTCCACAGAGGCGCGCCCAAATCTGAATATGTGATTTCTCCCCGCTTCGCACCCGATAATTCCTGAGCCGCCTTGCGGGCACAAGCTCGACCGAGTTCACGCATTTCCGCCATCCCGTTAGACGCTAGGCCAGCGGAATCTAGTTGCCCAAAGACCAGTTCAACACCTGGGGGTGCAACCACCAGATGGCGGAAATCGGGCACAGAAGCCATGGTCAGAGTTTGTCCTATCTGATTTCAAAGACCGGTACACCCCTCCATCCTACCGGCGTGACATAGTTGGCTACCAATTTCTAGCGCCGCCAAGATTTCTATATGGACAGGGAGGGTTATAATGTCGAGTGTCTTAGATGACGAGCAAGAATTCACAGACACCGCCTATTCACTTCTCTCCTCCCAGCGGGAACACTTAACTACCCGCATGAAAAACCTCGCCCTTGCCGCCTCAACGGGAACGGGGCAAGATGATCTTGAGCGTGAGGCGCATGCAGACAATTTGCGCTCGCAACTACGTTCGGTTGAAGCAGCGAGAGACCGTCTCTACTTCGGGAGAATCAACAGCGATACCCAGGAGACCCATCGAATCGGTCGAATTGGCCTACGCACCGAATCTGGGGACATGGCCTTGATTGACTGGCGCGCTCCTAATGCCGCACCGTTCTACCAGGCAACAACCGCACATCGAATGAACACCGTATTGCGTCGCCGGATTTCCATCAAATCCATCGATGGGAAACAGGTTGTCACTCATGTAGACGACGAAGTGCTCACCGAGCCTGGCGAAGGCAGCTACCAAGCAGCAAAAGATGCGGTCACCGCTCCGCGCGACGGCCGAATGGCGGACATACTTGCCACTATTGCGACGGATCAAGACGTGATTATTCGTAGCCCACTCAACCAAATTACGGTAGTTCAAGGCGGACCAGGGACGGGGAAAACGGTTGTTGCTCTGCACCGTGCCGCTTGGTTGCTCTACACCTACCGCGAACGACTGGCAAGGGATGCCATTCTGATTGTGGGACCTAGTACCGCATTTTTGAGGTACATCGATCAAGTGCTCCCAAGTCTGGGTGAAACTGACATTGTCTTATTGACTCCCGGACAACTTTTCCCAGGAATTAATGCCACGCTAGATGAATCATTTGAAGTTTCGGAGGTTAAGGGCCAAGCAAAAATGGCACAGGTATTGATCAACGCCGTCTCGCATTGGTCAAATATCCCCGATTCGCAAATCAACATAACGACTGATGGTGGAACCAAGCTCCACATTACGAGAAGTCAGATTCGCGATTGCGTGAAATCGCTGCCTAAGCGGGGTACCTACCATGTGAATCGAGAGATTTTTCTCAAACGCGCCCTCGAATACCTGGCCCGAAATTTGGCCAACGACCAGGGGCACGAGCAACTTGACTACGAAACAAGGAGCGAACTGCTCGCTGACTTTATCGACGATCGAAATGTACGCCGAGTTTTGAATCTCATGTGGATGCCAACTACTCCACAAAAGGTGCTTACGAAATTATTTGCTGACCGTGATTTCCTTCGACAGGCTTCCCAGGACATTCTTTCAGCTCAAGACCAAGGTTTGCTCTTCCGTGAAGCTGGAAGTACATGGACTGTCGACGATGTTGCACTTCTAGATGAATGCGCTGAACTTCTTGGTGATTGGGTGCGCTCAGTTCCGGCGCCCCGTGAATCACGTTCTGACTACATGGAACTGGACGCCGGTGAAATGCGTTACGGGAATCGCGATGCCCGATCCGCGCGAACATCAACCGTCGCAGAGCGCGCCTATCTTGATCGCGAGTGGATTTATGGGCATATCGTCGTTGACGAAGCACAGGAGTTAAGCGAAATGGCTTGGCGAGCAATCCAACGCCGAGCTGTAAGAAAATCAATGACGATTGTGGGTGACCTTCAACAATCGTCACATCCTGCAGGTGCTCGTGACTGGAATGATGCTTTGGATTGGGCTGGTGAAAAGTTGGCGTTGTTTAGTCTCAATGTCACCTACCGCATTACAGAAGAGACTGTACAAACCGCAATCGAACAGTTACTCAAAGCGGGGGGAACCGCACCCGAATTGGTCTCAATTCGTAATGGATTGCCCACCATCAACGTCAGCCTCGGGGAAAGCAACATTTTGGCATTCCTGACAAAAACTATGGAAGGTCACGCTGGACGCGCCTGCGTTATTTTGCCGGACGCGCTCTTATCTCGTTGGCAAGAAAAATATGATGACAAGTCAGCCGATATCGGTTTCGGACCCGCAGCGATTGACTTTCGCATTGCAGTATTGAGTGCAAGGGAAACCAAAGGATTAGAATTCGACTTCGTTTTTGTCGTTAACCCAGAGCAGATTGGTCTTCAGGGTGTACGTGGTTCCGATATTTTTGTCGCGTGTACTCGAGCAACTCATCAGCTCTATTTACTTGAAGTCGAATCGGATAATCCGTCGTGATTGAGTTTTGATAACAATGAAGGAATAACACTGGAAGAACAGTTCCCTGGAAAAGAAGTGCCCAAGAAATTATGCTTTGGTACTTGGATTTTCTTCCATTGCGAATGTCATGTCGACCTTAGGCAACAGCGGTGCCCAATCAAAGACCACTTCAGTTCCCAACACTATGTCTTGCAACGACTTACTCTTGGTGCTGAAAATTGCCCACAGCAGGCCCGGTGCAAATACGACCGAAAGCGCTGATCGAAGTGCTGCCAACCAAAATCCAAGGTTTTCACCGTTTCTCGTTTGCACGCGCAACCCCATCAATATATTTCCTAGTGAGCGACCACCGACTGACCAACTCCAGGTCCAATAAAGCCACATAAGCAGATAACCGATGATCAATAATGGGACTCCCAATAAGGTTGGCAAGACATAGAAGACACTCATGATGTAACGAAGCGCTTCCCAACCTCCCCATGCACCTAAAACAAGTATCGCGACAAGTGCGATATCGATAAATGCAGCAATCAATCGACTGGTAAACCCCGCGCACAATCCTTGAATAGCGCGCGCCCGTTCCGGCAACGAACTAAAGTGAACTTGCGAACCTGGGACGAACGTTTTGTTGAACTGACTAAATGTCGCCATGTTCCACCGACACTTCTCGAGAAATAGTTTGCATTTCCTTACGGAAAAGGATCCGATCCACAATGTGACTGACAAAGTTGTCGGTTTGAATCGCTTGAAAACGCAAGGTTCCCAGCAACCCGTCGGCGACGCCGCCTGTACTTTCACGCACCAAACTCGGCAAATCAATTTCCTCGATTACGTAGTCGGCAATCTCCGCCATGGGTACGCGATCCAGGATCGGCGCGAGGTCTGCTTGTGCAACGATTTCATTCACATCAACATGTTCTTTAACAATCTCATTGATGTCGATTCGAGAGACAATCGCATTAACTGCAACCGGTACTACCGTGTCGAGAACTGATTTTGCTATCGCCCTCGTGGACTCCGTAACCAAATAAATTGAGGTTTCTGCAGCGAAACGTGCCAGTCCTAATGCTCCTGACCCAACTGAAGTCGCGGTGGAAACCACAGAGCCGAGGGCACTCGCATCAATCGGAGCATCGAGTGAGATCTCAATCCAAGACTCTCCCTCATCCAGTTCGTCACTCACAGGTACATCATGTCCTACCAACTATGCTGCCGGAATGGGCATCCTTAAATCTTGGGCGATTGGCATTCTCGCAATTGTTACCGGGCTGGCTCTTTTCCTCACCGCAATGACTATCTCGAACAATATGGAGTCATCAGTGACGCAAAGTGACCTGGAGCCGTTCTACACCCCACCTATTCCCCTAGAGGGAAAACCGGGTGACCTGCTTCGGGTTGAGCCCCTCGAAATCGAAGTTGACGGCGCCGATGCCCTGCGAATCCTTTACTTGACCGAACTCGACAATGGCGATCTGGCTGCTGCCAGCGGGACGGCATTCATCCCAACATCATCAAGTCCGCAGGTGCCTCGACCAGTAATTGCCTGGACCCATGGAACCGTGGGTGAAGGCGAAGCGTGCGCGCCCTCGCGCTCGGCCGATCCCACATCCCAATTAACCCAATTTCTACCCAGCATGATCCAGCTTGGTTGGGCCCTCGTTGCCACGGACTACACCGGCCTGGGCACCCCAGGAGTACAGGCGTACCTGCTCAAAGACCAAGAAGTTCGCGACACAGTGAACAGTGTTCGCGCTCTCCAACAGATCCCTAATTCAGGCGTTGGTGCCCGCTATGCGGTGTTCGGTCACTCACAGGGTGGGCACACGGCTTTATGGACCGGACACCTGAGTGAAGAGTTCGCGCCTGAACTTGACCTACTCGCGGTAGCAGCCGCAGCACCAGCAGCTGAGTTAACGCAAATAATGAGTAAGCAGTGGAACACTTTGATTGGTTGGGTAATCGGTGCCGAGGTAATGCGTTCTTGGCCGCTGCATTATCCGGATCTTCCCGTAAATGAGATTTTAACCACTCCCGCCCAGAAGAATTACGACCGATTAGCCCAGGAATGCATCAAGGATGCCGCCATCGAAGCAGAAGTTCGGATGAATGCATTCAACGAGAACTTCTTTTCTTCGAACCCCCTTGATAATGCGGCTTGGAGTTCAGCTTTAGCTGATCAAACCCCGCCACCACTCCCCGCCGAGATGCCGCTCCTGCTCATCCAAGGTACTGCGGATGAAGTTGTTCTTCCACAACCAAACGCCTATCTGCAAAAGACATGGTGTGAAGCGGGCACGAATATCAGCGCACTGTGGCTTGGCGGTGTTGGGCACACGCTCGCCCCAGCGATTGGTGGCCCAACGGCGGTCGACTGGTTGCAGAAAATTTTCGCAGGGACTGTGCCGAAGTCAACATGTGGCGATCCGATTCCGGTATTACCGCCGCTATAACAATTATTCGGAAGTAAGCGGACCAGTTTTTGCCTGAGGAAAATAGTCCTGTCCAATGCCTGAAGTGCGCTTAGGCACCATCACTGATCTGTACCAAGACACAATTTCTTCACCGTCTTGGTTCAAGCCTCGAGTTTTCATGCGAATGATTCCCATCTCAGGTCGGGAGCCGCTCTCTCGCTTTTCAAGACACACACTCTCCGCGTAGATGGTGTCTCCGATGTACACCGGAAACGTGAGTTTGATATCGGTCCAACCCAAGTTGGCCACCGCATTTTGACTCATATCAATGACCGACAAGCCGAGAACGAGTGCCACCGTCAAACCAGAGTTAACGATTACGCGCCCTTGCGTTATCGGGTTACTTTGTGCGAGGTGCGCATTGAAATGGTTCTGATTCGTATTACACGTAAGAAGCGTGAACCAAGTCGAGTCAGCCTCAGAGATGGTTCGCCCGAATGGGTGTTGGTAGGTAGTGCCAACTTCAAAGTCTTCAAAAAAACGGCCTAGTTGGGCCGGAACTATTTCACTCACTGGTGTTTAAAACCCCTTGTTCTTATTGTTCGCCGTCGGTGCGCTTACGCCACCGATCCTCCATGCGATTCATGAAGTTTACGTTCTTGGGAGCTTTTTGGGTTTTGGCCCGGTACGCCTTTACATCAGGGTCTGCGTCAACTGCGTCTGCCGAAACGGCAGCCCCACCAGTAAATGCCGAGTAGGTGATTACCGCTCCGATCAACATGACGGTGAAACCCGCCACGCCAACCGCGGGGCTGGTTGCAACACCAAGAACTAAAAGCCCGAGGCCGGCAAGAACTGCGAGGACGCCGAGTGCTGCACGCTTGCGTGTTGCCCCGGTACCCGCTGTACGAAGATTTGATGCGAATTTGGGGTCATCCGCGTACAAAGCCTGTTCCATTTGTTCGAGCAGTTTCTGCTCATGTTCTGACAGTGCCACGCTGGTCCCCTTTCGTGTCGGCGCAATCTACTCACTTTTTTAACCTCTACCCCCCTAAGGATATGACGAATCCTTCGGTAAGCAACCCCTCACCCCTTATTCCCGACAAATATGGCTAATGTCGAAGTATTAATGACCATAAATCCCCATTTATTGGCTAGGAGGGGCCTCTGGCGAGCCAACCACCGATCGGGCCGGAAGCACAGCCCCCGGACCAAACTTGTCACGCAAAGTGTCTATTGCAAGTTCGGCATCACGGCGACCATGCTCGGGCTCACCAAAAAGTAGTTGATCGGGTGCTTCGTCGGCTGCTAGCAAGCCGTCAACCTTCACCCCAACGAGCCGGATTCGCACTCGCTGCAATCCAAGTGCTTCATAGAGCTTCCAAACGGTTGCATAAATTTCATGGGATAGATCGGTATAGGAGCCTGTTTTGGAACGGGTAATTGTGGTGAAGTCAGCAAACCTCAGTTTCACCGTCACCGTCTTGCCTTTATAACCTGCCTTACGCAGCCGGGCAGCAACCTTGTCTGAGAGCGCGGTGAGTTCTGCACGGATTACCGTGGGGTCATCAACGTCATTGCTAAAGGTGTGTTCGTTACTGACACTTTTTTCCACTTCATGTGGCACCACTGAACGGGGATCTCTGCCCCAGGAAAGTTCGTGAAGGTGTGTTCCACTTTGGCCAAGTGCCCGGTTCAAGGTTTGCACCGGAGT
>JBIHZX010000062.1:0-8238 GCA_044240195.1 Candidatus Nanopelagicales bacterium
AGGAACGCTATCGCGATGATGACTCCGGCACTCATAATCGCAACATCGGGCCAGCGATGTCGTCGGGGTTTGGCCCGGCGTGCCCCGCTGGCAGCGAGATACAGCACGAGAACGTCGAGGGATATGAGGAACTCGGCAACCCACGGCTCTTGCTGCTCAATTACCAGTGGAAGGATGGGGATCGTACTAATCAGGATCGTGGCGACAGCCACAAGATAGGCACGTCCGGCCCAAATATGCGGTTGGCTTCCTTTGCGCAGGAGCATGGCCGCAAGGCCGACGGCAAGGGCGACCGAGCCGGCAGTGACATGAATGGCCACCCACGCTGCCACTCCGTCTGGGTATTCCATGTTGCGTTACGCTAGCATGTTGTCAGGCCAAGTGGAACTGGCTGTGCCAAATCCCCGTGGCAGGTGAGCTCCCGAACATTGTTGCGCTGGTTAATAAGTACGCCGATTGGTGAAGCGCGACCGATGTGAGTGGCGTTACAGCCCAAGCCGGACAAATTGCTGGTGACCTTGCCGCCGAGGAACTACGTGTGGACATTCCTAGTGAAAGCTTATCGACGTTCGGGATCGTCTGAATTCATGAGTGAGATGTATTCGGGTTTTTTAAACCGAGTGGCGAGTGCTAATCCCCACACCCGCTATGTGGGAATTACTAGCCAAGTTTGGACTAATCCTATTCTTTTACAATTGCAATAACGTCGGCTTCGATAAGGAGACCCGGATATGCCAAGCCGGCAACGCGCACAGCAGTCGCTGCGGGTCCAGGGTTGGGAATGTACTTGAGGCGCGTCTCTGTCATCTTCTCCCAAAAGAGTCTGATGTCATCGCCCTCGCCATCGAATACGTAGTAGGTATTGAGTTTTACGACATCTTCCCAACTTGCATTGGCTTCATCGAGAACTCTTCCGATGGATTCGAATACATTCTTGGTTTGCAAGGCGATGTCGCCTTCGCCGATGACGCGGCCTTTGTCGTCAGCAGATATTTGCCCTCCCACAAACACCATATTCCCTACTCGCCAACCTTGAGAGAACGGCACTGGAACGCTCCAGTCCCATGTTTCAGTTGGCGTGAGCCTGACCCAATTTTCTCTCATAACATAATCCCCGTTTCTGCTCGTTACTCTCTGAAAGTTCTCGTTGATTGACGATATCAGCAAATTTCACGGTGTCAGGCGAATCCGAAATAGGTGACTTCACCTTTGGCAAGTTTTACTGACCCAAATTGGTCTATCCTTTGACAAGTGATTCAAAATAATTAGGGGGTTGTAGTGCCACATGTCGACTCTGGCCATTGGCTGTCGATTTACTACAACGACCAGATTGACTTTGTGGCGCCAGGCTCGGTGGACGACTTAGTAGCAATTCACCAACAATTGATGTTAAAGGTGCCCGATCACCTACTGACAAATCTTCCCGAGGGGATTGAGATTCATTCCTCGGTGCAGATGGACACCTCAAGCATCACTCCCACGGCGGAGATATACGTTCCCGAAGGGACAGGTCCGTTTCCGGTATTTGTACACATCCATGGTGGTGGCTGGTACACAGGATCTGCCGCGATGGACCGTCGATTTGGAATGGAGGTCGCAAGTCGTGGTTTCATCGTTGTCAATGTTGATTACGCTTTAGCTCCGACGCACGCGTTTCCATCTGGCCTTGAAGATTGCCTCTACGCGGTCCGTTGGGCTTCACTGAATATTTCTCAGTACAAAGGTGACCCGTCAAACATTTTCCTGGGTGGTGGTTCAGCGGGCGCAAATTTGAGCGCAGGAGTCGCTCTGGCTTTGCACGGGGGGAGTGGCGAACTTCATGATCGGGAGCTCGCTTCCGTGAGAGTTCGACTCCGCGGTTTGATATTGATGTACGGGGTACTAGATGTGCAGCACTGGCTTGCAGAGCCAAAATCTTGGGCAGGTGAAGGGGAGGTGGTCCTTGCCGCTTATCTCGGACCTGATTTTCTCCTGGCCGTCAGCAATCCGTTTGTAAGCCCCATTGAGAGTCCGCATTTATCAACCCTGCCACCGGTTTACATCAGTTGCGGATCTGAAGATGGGTTGCTCTCCAACTCACTCAAAATGGTACAGGTTCTTTCGGAACAAGACGTATCCGTGACCGGATCGATAGTTTCTGGTGCTGATCACGAGTTCCTTAAAGTCCCGGAGTTCGTCCCGGGAGCGCAAGAAGAGTTTGATCGAATTGTTGACTGGATGCTCACACTCACAGAATCGCCCTGAGCTTTGTTTCTTGTATTTTACGAGTGCATCGACTCAAGACTTAACACTTCGTACATCGTTGAATTTGTCCCATAATGTGAAATGGGTCTGCCCCCGGGGGCAGACCCATTCACATCGGCGGAGCGGACTAGGAGCTTTCCCTAGTTTTAGGACTGTAGGGCGTTTGTCATTGCTTCGATCCAGAGATCTCTGTTTTCGGCATAGACACTGTTTATGACAGGAATGGCGAACTCCGCCAGTTCTGCATCCGTGAATGGATAAACAGGATTACCCACCATGAAGTCCGAAAGAGTGGCATCCACATTTGTCGGGACAGCACCAATGGTTTTACAGAATTCAGTCTGTGCTTGAGCGCCGATTACCTCGTTCACGAATACTTGAGACCAATACGAGACGTTATCTGGCAAGCCTTTCGGAATGTACAACGAATCCCCTGAGAGGCTCACGCCCCCGGTAGGGACAATCGCCGCTCCATTGTCGATGAATCCAGCGTTACCTGGAAGTCCCATGGAAAAGGCAACTTGGCCCGAGTTGATGAGGGTCAGGAACTCTGAGTCGCTCGACCAAATAGCTCCCAAATTCGGCTTAAGTTCGGCGACCCTGGCCCAGAGCGGAGTTAGGTCGTCAGTGGCTGGATCAAGACCCATCATCTTTGCCATAGGCCAAACGAGGACGTTGGGATCTAAATTTATTGTAAATTGCCCTTTGTATTTGGGATTCCATAGTTCATCGAAGCCCATCGGATCGGGAAACGTGACCAGGTCTGTTCGATAGAGCACGGGTATCGTGTAGGAGTAAATATTCACCCAGTTAGTGGTTCCATCGTCAGGCTTCCCCACATTGCTCAATGAGGCATAGTTGGTTAACAGATTTGTGTCCAGAGTTTGGGTGTACCCCATTTGAGAAGCGATAAATGCATCTGGTGCCGTTGTGTACGCAACGTCTACGAAGGGACGTTCCCCGGCATTGAAAGCTTGTTCGATCTTCACCTTCATTTCACCAAAATCGGTTAAGTCAAACTCGACCGGAATTCCCGTGTTCTTGGTAAAACTAGCTCCCGCAGTTGCAGCCAATGTCGTTGAATAGGGCTCACCCCATGCGCGCATCACAATTTTAGCTGGCTTTTCAGGGGGACTGCTAGTAGCACTGTCTTCGCTGGCTGCTGTGTCCGTCGTTGATGACGAATCCGATGAATTACTGCTGCAAGCGGCAAGAACTGCGGCAGCGGTTACTGCACCGCCTGCTGCAAGAAGATTCCTTCGACTGAGCAAAAACTTTGAGGCGGACCCTTCTGATTCATTGTGAATATCCATTATCGATTGTTTCCCTCCTGGGTTGGCGTTTTTCTCGTTTTTAAATTTGTGATTTTTGATTTTTACTAACGGTATTTACCATAACGGGTAAATGGGGACGCAGTCCTCAAAACTCGCAAATTGCCAGGTGTCGTGGATTAGTGGAATTTCGGGGATCGGCACACGCATGAAGCCCTGGTTCGGGGTCGTGGGGTTAACGAAACCTGGCAATTTATGAGTTTTTGGGACTTTGGCTATTCTTTCGAATATGCTTCCGTAAATTATAAAATCAAAAATCACAAAACGTATCAATGGGCACAACGGTGCAGCTGAAGTCAGGAAAACGACCATGAGTGTTCACAATGATTCGAAATTGACTGAAATCGAGAAAGCCGATGGGTGAGTCACCCCAAGCGGTCCGGCTGGTTGACGCCACAAAAGAGTATGGAGACTTCACCGCGGCTGACCGAGTGAACCTTGAGATCGGCAGGAGGGAGCTCTTCACGCTACTGGGACCTTCCGGGTCGGGTAAAACGACGGTTCTGCGCATGATTGCGGGGTTGGTTGCGCCAACAAGTGGGCAGATCTGGATCGGTGATCGTGAGGTTCACGAGACCCCAACCTATGAGCGCGATATCGCGATGGTCTTTCAATCTCTAGCGCTGTTTCCTCACATGTCCGTATTTGGAAATATTGCATTTCCTTTACAGATGCGTCGAATGGGCAAGAAGACTATTCAACAGCGAGTGCACGAAGTTCTTGACGTGGTTCGACTACCAAACATTGCGAAAAGAAGGATTTCGGAGCTTTCGGGAGGTCAGCAACAACGCGTCGCGCTTGCTCGTGCCCTGGTATATCAACCCCAACTTCTGCTACTCGATGAATCCCTTGGTGCGCTTGACCGTCGATTGCGCGAAGAGATGCAACTTGAGATTGTCCGCTTACACCAGGAACTCGATATTACAATCGTGAACGTAACTCACGACCAGCGTGAGGCTTTAATGCTGAGTGATCGCATTGGAGTTATGCGGGCCGGCCGGCTGGAGCAGGTTGGCACAAGTACAGAGCTATATGTTGCCCCAGCTACGAATTTTGTCGCTGAGTTTCTTGGCGATTCAAATGTTTTGGAAGGAATTCTTAAGTCGGTTGATCCTCCCATAGTCGAAATGCCAAATGGGACCCAAATCATGGTGTCTGAGCTGAGGGACGCCAAAAAGGGCGACACCGTAGGCGTAGTGCTGAGGACAGAGTCACCACGTGTAACGGATGCAGGGGATGCGCCGAAACTAGACAACTCTTTTCAAGGAGTAGTTGAACTCAAGGCCTTCGAAGGTCCAGCTACGTACTACGAGGTCCGAGTCGATGGTCTTTCAACAACATTGAAAATCTCGGCCAGTTCCGTTTTGCGCTCTTCGGTCTTTGATCGCGGAGATCAAGTGTGGGTGAGTTGGTCAAGTGATCAAACTCCCCTGATTATTCTCAACAGCGGCTCATGACAAAAATTTCTGTTGACGGTGAGGCAACGAAAACAAGTCCCGGTATTGGTTGGCGACTTCTTGATTTTGCTGTGTTGGCTACCCGGCACAGAGGGGCAAACAAAAAGCGCTGGAGTGCCTATCCATTGGTGATCCCTTCAATTGTTTTAATAGCAATTCTTGCGGTTGGCCTCGCTTATTTGATCTGGACGAGTTTTCAGTCGGTTGACACGAATTCCAATGCTCAAGGTGGGCTTTCACTCGATCAGTACAGAAATCTATTTACGGGTCCTTCCGCTTCCGTGTACCGAGACACACTTCTACGCACAAGCATTTATGCACTCATTGTCACGGTTACCGCAGTATGCCTGGCTATACCGACTGCTTATGCAATTGTGAGTATCAAACGTCGACTGTGGCGTCGAATCGCAATGCTGCTGCTGCTTGTCCCATTCCTGATGGGGGAAACGGTTCGGGCGATCGGTTGGGTACTGATCATCGGAAAAGATGGCGTACTCAGTTGGTTCGGCCGGATTTTTGGCTTCCAAATCGAATTGTTGGGGTCGCCCTTTGCCATCTGGTTAGGAATGGTTCAAGTGATGTTCCCACTTGCAACCCTCGTAATGATGCCTGCAATAAGAGGTATAAGTCCAAACCTGGAGTGGGCTGCGCTCACTATGGGAGCGAGACCTTGGCAAGTGTGGCTCAGAATTATTGTCCCGTTAGCACGACCCGGCATTCTGGGTGCGTCGCTCGTAGTAGCAACTCTTAGCATGACCGAGTATTTGATGCCGCGAATTTTAGGCCTAGGAAAACTCCCTTTTGCCGCGACCACCATTCAGCAATTGTTCTTTAGCAGAGGGAACATCAACCTTGGCTCAGCACTAAGCGCAGTTCTTTTGGTGTTTGTTATTTCCATGGTCGTGATCATTGTCTTTCTTGGGAAAGAAAGGTCAAGGTCATGATTAGCGGTGTCCGCGGAAAGCTTGTTACCTGGTCCCTATTGCTTCTCGTATCTCTGCCCACACTCCTTGTCGTAATTTCATCCTTCGGTAACGGCGATAAGTTGGAATTCCCATTTGCAGGTTGGTCTCTCATTGGTTACGGAGATTTTTTTAGTGACGATGCGATTCGCCAAGCATTTGTGCGGTCACTTCTTGTGGGCGTATACGCCGTAGCAATTGCTTTACCGATTGGCCTAGCAGCAGCGCTCGCGCTCTTTAGGTATCGTGTAAAGTTCTCTCCCGCCATTACCGCATTCCTATTGCTGGGTTTCTCCACGCCATTGGTCGTATCTGGGATGGCGCTGTTGATTCTCTACTACCAAATTGGGCAAATTGGAAACCTTTTTATGTTGGCGTTGGCGATCGTGACCACAACTTTTCCACTCATGCTTTTGGCCATCGGTTCATCGATTGATTTACTCAACCCTGAACTTGAAGAGGCGGCCTCGACCATGGGCGCCGAGCGTCTTCAGACATTCATTTTTGTGACATTGCCGGGACTTTTACCCGGGGTGCTATTAGGTTCGTTGCTCGTCTTTGTTACAGCCATAACTGAATTCATCGTGTCACTGATTCTCACTACCTCAAGCAATCAAACGCTTCCGGTAGTTCTGTTCGGCAGCCTTCGCTCGTCACTAAAACTCCGCGATGCGGCTGCGGGTGGCATCTATATTGGAATTGCGGTGATTCTCGTTCTCCTGATGACCCAGTTGAAAGTGCTTGACCAGTTCTTCCGGCGGAAGGAATAGCTGCGAGCTGAAAACTTATCCGGTGATTGGGGATTAGTTCTTTACCTTAGGAATTCGTTGTTTTTGATACCAGATCCAATTTGACTCATACGGAGGTGGAAATGAATGAAGTAGAAGACCACAGGGAAGTCTGTGATGCAGTGGTAATTGGTGCGGGATTTTCAGGTCTGTTGGCTGTGCATCAATTGCGACAGGCAGGCGTGTCAGTTATTGCCCTTGAGAAAGCCGACAGCGTAGGTGGCACGTGGTACTGGAATCGCTATCCGGGTGCACGATCAGACTCCGAGAGTCCAATTTATTCCTATTCTGATGAATTTTCCGAAGAGCTGTTTGCGAAGTGGGAATGGAAAGAACGATATGCAACGCAACCTGAGATTTTGGCCTACCTCGGCTGGGTGGCCGAGAATCTTGAGCTGAACGATTTCATTAGATTCAATACGGAGGTAAATGAAGCCGTATATGACGAGGCTCGAGAAAAATGGATCGTCAGCACAAATAAAGGTCACAAAATCGAGTGCTCATTCTTGATTCCGGCTGTTGGAATTCTGTCCGATCCGTATAAGCCAACGTACGCTGGAGTAGATAAGTTCAGTGGTTTGATGTTTCACTCAGCAGAGTGGCCTGATGACCCAACAGTTTTTGAAGGCAAGAATGTCGCAATTATTGGTAATGGAGCAACGGCCATTCAACTTGTTCCCGAACTAGCAAAAGTGGCGGCGCAGGTTACGAATTTTATCCGCAAGCCATACCACTCGATTCCCGGCAGAAATCATGCACTCACGGAGACTGATTGGGTAGCCATACACAAGAATCATAAGCAGATCTGGCAAGGAGCGCGCGAAAATGGCAGCGGTCACCCCTATTCGGGATTCGTAGGAAATGCACTTGATTTTGAACCCGAGCAAAGAATGGAACTCTACAATCGCTTGTGGAAACGTGGTGGTTTTCCACTTGCAATTTCGTCTTTTAGCGATATCTACACAGACCCTGAGGCTAATGAGACGGTGATGGACTTCCTCTCCGCAAAAATTCGATCAATAGTTACCGACCAAGATGTTGCAAGCAAATTAATACCGACGGATATGTTTGGTGGCAAGAGAACTCCGATTGAACATGGGTATTACAGCGCGTTCAACTTGCCAAACGTGTCTTTGGTCGACTTAAAGGAATCGCCAATAGAGGAATTCACCAGTACGGGTATAAGAACCAGCACAGAGTCATTAGATTTTGACGTCGTAGTGTGGGCAACAGGATTCGACGCTTTCACAGGTCCCCTGATGAAACTAAACGTGCAGGGGCGCAACGGCCTCACCCTCGAGCAAGCTTGGGCGAGCGACATCAAAACATATCTTGGACTAATGGTTCCGGGATTTCCGAATCTCTTTACTCTTTACTGCGGACCTTTGAACCCTGCAATTCTGACAAATGGACCAACCTTGATTGAGCAGCAAGGAGGTTGGATCTTGAGATTAAT
>JBIHZX010000063.1:0-8022 GCA_044240195.1 Candidatus Nanopelagicales bacterium
TCGCGAACGTCCTTTCACCAAAACAAACGATCAAGAAAGGCAAAATGATGAACACTACGCATTTCCACGACAACATCCCCGAGTTGCATGTCAGTACCCTGCGCTCGTCATCACTTCTTCTTCAAAAAGACTTCGACGGCATGTACAACGCCGAGACGATCGAGCGATTCCTAATTTCTTCCTACGACGAATTCGGTACTCGCATAACCAATGACACCTATTTGCCGATGTTTGCGGAACGTTTCGCACGCGAGCGACTGAATGCGCTGGCTAAAGTCGAAGGTAAGACTTCTGATGAGCGCCCTGTGGTGTTGTTCCTGTGCACTCACAATGCTGGCCGCTCTCAGATGGCTCTTGGATTCTTCCGAGAACTCGCAGGGGATTCAGCAGTTGCCTTTTCGGGCGGTTCCGAACCAGGCAACGCCATCAACCCAGCAGCAGTTGCTGCAATGGGTGAAATCGGGATCGATATCTCGCGTGAATATCCAAAGCCTTGGACCGACGAGATCGTTCGTGCCGCTGACGTGGTTATCACCATGGGGTGCGGCGATGCCTGCCCAATTTTCCCTGGCAAGCGCTACGAAGACTGGCAAATTACTGACCCTGCTGGGTTCAGTATTGACGACGTTCGACCAGTACGAGAAGAGATTCGTCAACGCGTCGAGAACCTTCTGGCTGAATTGCTGGTTTCGGCTAAGTAGTTCGCCAAATATGTCTGCAACCGGGCCGGCCGAAGTACTTGATGCCCTCCTGGCTCAGCCCAACTGTGAATCCAAAATAAAGAAGCGGCCTCGAACATCCATGATGCTCGAGGCCGCTTGGCAGACAATTGACTCCCTACATCAGGTGGCCAAAGCTTGCCTTTGCTCAGGGTCCAAGGCCCTAATAAAGGCTGGTGATAAAGCATCAGCCTCGGCTGGCGTCAAAGCCGCCAACTGTTCATCAGTACAGCCCGGAGCTGCCCCAGGCTTGAGAGCCCTCAACTGGGATGGCTTCATAGCTCCAAAGGTCTCGGTTGGCATCTGCTCAATCTGTGGCGCTTTCAACCCACCAATTGCCGCAGGGGGCAACTGACCTATTTGACCCGGCTCCATGGCCCCCACCGCTGCTGGTGGCAACGCACCTAGTTGCTTGGGATCCATAGCTTTGAATGCGGCCGGCAAGATTGACGCCAACTGCTCCGGTGTCATTCCGTTCATGGCCCCTGGTGGCATCGCACCCATCTGAGTTGCCTTCATCCCAGCAAAAGCCTCAGGTGACATCGCACCCATTTGGTCCGCTTTGAATCCCTTCATCGCGCCGGGTGGCAATTGACCAAACTGTTGCGGGCTAAACCCCTTCATCGCATCT
The DNA here is from genome assembly GCA_044240195.1 of Candidatus Nanopelagicales bacterium. Taxonomy (GTDB): domain Bacteria; phylum Actinomycetota; class Actinomycetes; order S36-B12; family S36-B12; genus UBA4592. The sequence goes on from JBIHZX010000063.1 coordinate 1,351, forward strand.
GGTGGCAATTGACCAAACTGTTTGGGGTCCATCCCCTTGAAAGCACCAGGTGACATCGCACCCAACTGCTCCGGGCCCATCCCGCTGAAAGCAGCAGGTGGCATCGCACCCATCTGAGTTGCTTTCATCCCGGCGAATGCCTCCGGCGGCATCGCACCCATCTGGTCCGCTTTGAATCCCTTCATCGCATCCGGTGGCAATTGACCAAACTGTTGCGGGCTAAACCCCTTCATCGCATCTGGTGGCAATTGACCAAACTGCTTGGGGTCCATCTTGCTGAAAGCACCAGGGGGCATCGCACCCAACTGCTCTTCATTCATACCGCTAAATGCAGCTGGCTTCATCGAATCAATCTGCGTGGGCTTAAGCCCAGCGAACGCCCCTGGCGGTAACGCGCCCATCTGATCAGGCTTGAAACCTGCGAACGCCCCCGGCGGTAACGCACCCATCTGCTGCGCATTGAAACCTTTCATCGCATCCGGAGTCAACGCACCCATCTGCTGAGCATTGAATGACCCCATCTGGGTTGGCTTGAATGCAGCCATTTGTTCTGGTGTCATACCGCTCATCGCGTTTGGCCTAAGTTCACCAATTTGAGCTGGCTTGAATCCGGCCATCGCTTCAGGTGGCAAAGCACCCATCTGATCCGGCTTGAAATTACCAAAAGCTGCCGGCTTGAAATTCGACACCTGCTGGGCATTCATCTCCGCAAATTGGGCAGGGGCCATTTGTGCGGCTTCTCCCGGGCGAATATTTGCGAACTCTGCTGGTCGGGCCGCGCTCGGGTCAAAATTGCCGGGGTTGAAATTTGCGCCACCAGGCTGCTGCCCAGTGTTACCACCTTGCTGTCCACCTTGCTGTCCACCTTGCTGTCCACCTTGCTGTCCACCTTGCTGTCCACCTTGCTGTCCACCAGGCCGCTGACCCGGGTTACTACCTTGCTGTCCACCTTGTTGTCCACCTTGTTGTCCACCTTGTTGACCACCTTGTTGGCCACCGGGTTGTTGTCCGGTGTTGCCACCTTGCTGACCACCTTGCTGACCACCTTGTTGGCCACCGGGTTGTTGTCCGGTATTGCCACCTTGCTGACCACCTTGTTGGCCACCGGGTTGTTGTCCGGTGTTGCCACCTTGCTGACCACCTTGCTGGCCACCGGGTTGTTGTCCGGGGTTACCACCACTAGGTGGAGCGGGCTGCGTATCCGGAGCACCACCGCCACCACTGGGAGGAGCGGGCGGCGCAGGTGGAGCACCACCACCACCGGGAGGAGCGGGCGGCGCAGCTGGAGCACCACCACCGCCACCACCACCGGGAGGCGGTTCATCGGCGAGTGCTGGGGACCCAAGGGCGCCCATTAAGAGCACGGCTACTGCGCATCCGGCCGCGGCCAAACGCCTCTTACCTGTGGGATAGACAAAATTACGGTTTTTAGATGCCTTGTCCATTCGCATGGATTCCCCGATTCCCGTTAGTTATCAAAGGCCTACCTTTAATTAAATTCAGACTAACCCTGAAATAGCGGAAAACAATACAAATGGGACAATTAATATCAATTCACCATAATTGCTGCAGTCCTTTCATGGAGATCATCGGGAATCATCACGCAAAAGCTAAGTCCACCCCTGAAGAGAGGTGCGGCACAGGGCCCGCAAGGCGTCGCCGTGAAGATCGTTAAAACAGAGAACGTCCTGACCCCGCCGGGGTCAGATTGTGAAGCCGCCAAGGCATCCGTAGAAGCGTGAAAAATGCGGGTTCGATTCCCTTCGCCCGCTCCTGCCCTACCGATAGTGCTCATTGGCTACTTACCCTGGACGTGGACCATGCTCGAGGCGCTCAAGTAGTACTGTGCGCACCGCTTGGTCATCACGTGGTAGCCCCAGGCTCGAATACGCATCGATTAATACCAGCGGATCAGCCACCCAATCCTCATAAGCCACGCAGACTGCCCGGAGGGATCCGAAGAAAGTGTTGAGGTCTGATGTCGCGCTCAACAACCAATCTCGAGTTGTCGTGAGCACTTCGAGTGCGTCGGAATTCTCTGGCCACCAGCCACTGCGTGCTACGTCAACCGGCTCCCGGACATTGATCACATAACGCAAACCCGGAAACAACTTACCGAGGAAAACTAGGTGCTGGAGTAATTCGTCATACGACGCAAAATGCCCGGGCTCATAGCGAACCTCTTTGAACCCGATCCAATTGGTGTTGGCCGTCGGCCTGAGTAGGTATTCAATTACGTGGCGGCGAACATCGGCAAGTACCGCACTGGGATCTAACCGCGCAGATCCGTACCAGGGGTGGCTCGAATTGCCGGCGTGGTGCCGGTCAGCGACTTCGGCGATTGACTGAAGGTATGTGCCGAGCCCGCGCATCGCCGAATAATTCTCACCACGCACTAATACCCCCGGCAGGGCATTGAGGCTCGCTTGAATCGCCGTACTACCGGTGCGGCCATAAGTAACGACCGTGACATAGGAGTACTCCTTAGGCACTTCACGTCGTAGCCGCATGGGATGAACCTAGATCAAAGCGCTGAGTACCCGAGTAGCCGCGCTGTCAGTCCGCCCAAGAGCGTTCGTATGCAGCGACCAACCAGTCGGTGTATTCCTGACCAAGTTCAGTGGTCTGGGCCACCGCAGCCGGTTTCGACACGGCGACCTATGCGTACATTGGCTAAAGCGAGATCGGGGAAGTCTTGGCCAGTTGAGCGATTGTCGCAACTGAACGCAGTGCCAATGCCGCAAGTGTCAATGTTGGATTTGCGGTGCCACTGGTCGGGAAAACGCCACTGCCTTCCAGTACCAGATTTCGATGATCATGGCTGACCAGATCTGGGTCTACAACTGAGGTGCGCGGGTCTGAACCCATGACATAGGTCCCCATGATGTGGCCCGCACCGAACGTCCACTCCGGATAGATGACCTTGGTGGCGCCCATCGCGGCAAAGATTCTTCCGATGAGATTCTTAGCTTCCAGTGATGCTTGGGTGCTGTAGTCCTCAATCGTCCAGTGAAGTTTTGGCCGGGGAATCCCGATGCCATCGAGTTTCGTGAAGTCCGGGACTATTCGATTCGATGGATCTGGAAGCTGCTCAACCATTGATGTGATGTTCATTCGCCGATTCTGAAGGGCTGCGTAGTCATCGGGCAATTTGGTACCGAAGGTGCCGGCGGCAATGAGGTCAGCAATAAGTGCTTGTGGAGTCTGCGCGCCGAAGTCCCATGCCGTGTTCATTGCGCCAAGTCGAAATGCCGCCATGGTGCTTCGCCAGGGGCCATTGCGTCCAACGTTCATCTCTGAGATTGATACCGGTCCGCGCAATTGGTAAAGACGTTCGGGAACCTCGGCTAGGTGAACGTGGCCAGGGTGATCCATGAGGTTGCGGCCAACCTGATCACTTGAATTGGCAACCCCATTTGGGAAGCGGTCAAGGGCAGAGATGAGGAGCAACTTCGGAGTCTCGATGGCGTGCGCTGCAAGGACAAAGACTTTGGCGCGGACGGTGAACTCGGATGCGTCGGGTCGACGAACGGTGATGGATTCAATGAGCCCGTCGTCTCGGACAGACATATTGCAGGCAACCGACTCGGGGATCAGGCGTACTCCTTTTTCAATTGCACGCTCCACATGAATCATGGCGTCGTACTTTGCCCCCACGGGACACAGCGGAATGCAATTGTGGGCCCCACAACAGCGCGGCCTCCCGTTGTAATCGGGAATGGAATTGCGAGCTTGTGGAGTTGGAGTAATCGTCAAGGGATTTCCCTGGTACGTCATCCCTGCAGTAGCAGTCTGTATCACTTTGTCCGAGTACGACATTGGGGTAGGTGGCATTGGGTAGGCAGCGGTTCGCGGCGACTGAGATAGTTGTGCGTCGCCAGAAACTCCTAGTGCGATCTCGGCGGCGGTGTACCACGGTTCAAGATCTTCGTAGCTCAACGGCCAGTCAACCCCAACGCCGTATGTCGACTTCATCTGGAAGTCACTGGGGAGCAGTCGCGGGCACTCGCCCATCCAATGCCAGGTTGTGCCACCCACTATTCGTTCATAGTTGCTCAGGAATGACGTTGCTTCTTCCTGGACGTAGTAGTCCGTGAAAACATCCGATTGATGTGGTGCATAAAAAGTGTTTGGGTAGGGGATGGTGGGTAGCAGCTTCTGATCATTCGGTGCTGCGAGCATCGTTGCGTACAGCGATGGTCGGTCTACTTTTGGACCTGCCTCAAGCATGATGACATCGATTCCACGTCGGGCTAACCCTTCGGCAACCAGACTTCCGGCCACTCCCGATCCAACGATGACAACATCAGCCGTCATTGATTGATTCATGTGTGTCCCATCCCATGTGTCGTATGGTCCGTCTCGTCGTGGATGCTGTGGGTGCCGTGAGTGGATCCCGTACTTACTTCATCAGGGGCCTGCGCCCACGTTGCCCAACCTGCACACACGCCGTTTGCGGTGGCACCGATTGGTTGCCACATCAGTGCCGTCTGCCACCCAACCATTGAAGCGCTCTCGCCCGATCCGAGAGTGCCCGTATAAAACGCACTCGCCAGTGCGGCTGCGACGGGTTGGAATTCGCTCGGCACGATGACCGCGTTGTCGCGCTTCTGTAGCTGCAACACTTTCCACAGGGCGGCCATCTCATCTTGGTCACCACTTAGCCCGATGAATATTCGCTCACCCAATTCGGGATCCAAGTGTGCAATGGGAACTCCGCAGAGTCGAGCAGAGAGTTGCATGAAGGAAGCAATCGTGAATGTTGGACTAATGTCGGCGCTCACATGTCTCCCAATCGTGGGGGGCCAAAGGTCAGATCGGGCTGGCCCTCGAAGCCTTCGTAGGCGAGCAGGCGTGCCATGCCGGCGGTCATGTGGGGATCGATATGGCAGTGGAACATCCATACTCCTGGATTATCAGCAGTGAACTGCACTGCGAGGACTTCGCCTCGCTTCACTGTCACAACATCGCGTTTGGGTGGATCGATTAAATTCGGATTCGCCGGATCTCCCAGCACATAGAACCCGTGCCCGTGCAGGTGCATGGGGTGATCCATGGTTGATGGGTTTGATAGCAGCATGCGGACTTGGTCTCCGGTGCGCACCGTCAATCGGTCACCCTCGATGCCTCGCTGGTTCTCAATTGCCCACTGATAAGGGTGCATGGTTCCGGAGAGCGTGAGTGGCATGATCACAATGTCGTCGTTCTCAAGATGAACGGGTGATGAGGATCGCAGTTGACTGGTCCTTAGGACGGGGAAGCGCGGCTCACCAACGGAGGATTTTGGGTCTTTGTTGACAGACCCGGAATACCTCAGGATTGCCAACCCACCTTGGCCAACCTGCCTGTTACCAACGCGAATCCAATGGGAGCCGTCACCTGTTGGTCGCACAAGAACGTCGTACCGGGCTCCGATTTCGACCGTGATCGCCGCTGCTTTCACGGGAACGATGGGTCGGCCATCAACCGCTAGAACTTCTAAAACATGATCGTCGATCGAGAAGTCCAGATCGTAATTAGATCCAGCGTTGATTACTCGTAGCAACATCGGTCGATTTCGCTCGACGGGAACTACCGTCAACTCAACTTTCGGACCACCTGGGTAACGTCCCTTTCCGTTAATCAGTGCGGTTACCCAGGGTGCGCACCCCGTACCCTGCGAATCAGGTGCACTTGGACTTTCCGATTGGGTGAGTTGCTGAAACAGTTCGTCCCCGGACATGTGCAACCAGTCGTTGATGACGAGTACCGTCTCGTCCATCTTGGCGGCGGGATAACGACCGGGAACATCAATAATCAGTGGTCCGTATTGACCGTCTCCATATACATTGCCGTGCATCTGATGCGAGTGATACCAAAAAGTTCCGCCGGGCTCACCGCGAAACTTGGCCTGCCATTTGCGACCCGGAGGGATTGGCGCCTGCGTAACCCCGGGTACACCGTCGTATTTCCAGGTCCCGCGTTGGTTCATCCCGTGCCAATGCATCGTGGTCGGCAATGACGTTTTGTTGTAGACGTTGATTTCGAGGAGTTCGCCAACTTTTCCTCTGACTATCGGACCCGGATATGTTCCATTCACATGGAGGACCTCCCGCTCGAATCCATCCGGTGCAGCAAGCTCCTTGGTAACGATCAGTTGTATCGATCTTGCGGAATTTTCGCTGGCATGGACCAGGCTTTTCGTTGCGTTTGGCAGTACCGCCAGCATTGCCGCGCCGCCAGCAGCGCGCAGTAACGAACGGCGGCTCAGTTCCACGACAACCCCGTCCTATTTGTCCGAATTCATGCAACGTAGCACGAATCACGCCTCGCTGTCGTGTCTTCTCTCGATTTGGGAGCGGACCTGGGCGCTTCTGGCATTTCAGCAGATTCCCTCACACGACCTATATTTTGTCTATGAGTCTCACCGACTCAAGTAATATGCGTCCGATTTGACTTATCAATGGATATGGGTCACACTAGGGGAAGATTTTAAGGAGAGCCCCATTAGGTGGTTCGCATAACACATATATATAACGAAGAAAAACCCACACATAAAGGAAAAGAGGAGCCACATAATGGCTAGAGCAGTAGGAATTGACCTCGGTACCACCAACTCAGTGGTTTCCGTACTTGAAGGCGGAGAACCCGTCGTTATCGCAAACGCAGAAGGTGCTCGCACCACTCCATCGG
>JBIHZX010000021.1:0-24457 GCA_044240195.1 Candidatus Nanopelagicales bacterium
TTGATCCAGGACGTCGCGCCGCCAATATCGGGATGTCCCTGACCTGGTTAGCCGCGGGAATGTTGTTGGTCGGAGTCGTGTTGCGTGGCGTCTGGGCGGGTCGGGTGCCCTGGGGCAACATGTACGAGTTCTCAATCTCTTCGGCATTAGGTATTTTGCTGGTTTTTCTCGTGTGGTCGACCCGGCGGGATCTTCGCTGGCTTGGTCTTTTCGTCACCATTCCAACACTGCTCACACTCGGCATGGCCGTGACGGTTCTCTACACCGAGTCCGCCCAACTAGTTCCCGCCTTGAAGTCCTATTGGCTCGTGATTCACGTGTTCGCGGCGATTATCGGTGGCGGGGCTTTCACCGTGGGCGCGGCAACCGCCGGGTTATCTCTGATTTCTGGCAAGGGCTGGTTCACACAACTCCCACCGCGAGAGAAACTCGAGGGGCTCACCCACAAAATTATTGCTTTTGCATTCCCTATCTGGACATTTGCGGTTGTTGCCGGTGCAATTTGGGCAGAGAACGCTTGGGGTCGTTACTGGGGCTGGGATCCAAAGGAGACGTGGGCGTTCATCACCTGGGTAATTTTCGCCGCGTATTTGCACGCGCGATCAACAGCAGGTTGGAAGCACCAGAAGGCCTCTGTGATTGCGATCGTGGGTTGGCTAGCGTTCTTGGTGAATTACTTTGGCGTGAATATCTTTATCAACAGCTTGCACAGTTATGCGGGTGTGTGAAGCCGTCCGCTTAAGGCATATGCAAATCTAAGGATTTTGTTCACGCCTTTTTCGCATTTTATCAACCCAAACATCGTCATCGAGTTTGCGCAGAAATTTAGGATCATCGTCGGGGGCGCCCGGTCCTGATTTTTTCCTGTTTGTTCCGCCGGCAGGCCAGACCCTGCCCAGAAGCAACCAGAATGCGCCACCAAGAATTGGAAGCACAACGACAATAACCAACCAGACGTATTTGGGAAGCGTGCGCGTCTGACTCTTTGGGCTGCGAAGGACATCAATAATCGAGTAAATATAGAAAGCAATTGCGAGGAGAACTCCCGCTACCCTGATCATGACCCTCCTTGCACAATTCCGAACTGCAGTTGGTGAAATCTAAGGGTACGCCATGATCGCGCTCAGCGTCGGGGTAGCGTGGGCGAGGTGAACAACAAGTCAATTGCCTGGGTGAGCTACACCACGATCCGGCTAGCCGTAGTGGTTTTAGTGTGGCTCGCCATCCAGTTCTTCACGCCGGTACGAGGGCTGCTCGCAATGGCGTTGGCGCTTCTGATCTCAGCGGTCTTCAGCATTATTTTCCTCAATAAGCAACGAGATGCCATGAGTGAATCGGTATTTGGTTTCTTCCGTAAGCTCAATGAGCGAATAGATGCTTCGGCAGCCAAAGAGGACTATTTAGATGCTGAGCCCCAAGCCCAACAGGACGCCGTAGACCAACAGGAGAATCCCGGTGGCCTTGAGGACGGGGATCAGGGCCGGCCCGCAGGCACCTCCACGAATTAGCTTGATCGGTTGGAATGCCCAAGGGATCGCCGCGTAGCCGAGTAAAGCCCATGGGCCAAATGGAATCACCAGAACTACGGGCACCACAAAAGCAGAAATGATGGAAGAGATGTACAGCAGGCGGGTGCGCTGGTCGCCTATTCGAACGGCAAGTGTGCGCTTACCGTGTTCTGTATCTCCAGGAATATCCCTCAAATTATTTGTGATCAAAATTGAACACGCCAGTGCGCCGACACCGATTGATGCGATGAAAGCGCCCCAGGTTAGTTCGAGAGTTTGCACATAAGCAGTCCCCATTACGGGAACGATTCCAAAGAAGATGAAAACAAAACTTTCACCAAAGCCTGCGTACCCGTATGGTCGGGATCCACCCGTGTAAAACCAAGCGGCTGCGATGCTTGCAGCACCGACAATGAGTAGCCACCATGCTTGGGTAAGTAGCACCAGTATGAATCCGCTCGTCATGGCAATCCCAAACATGAAAAATGCTGCGCGCTTAACCAGGTGAGGCTTGGCCAAACCCTGTCCCACTAGTCGAACTGGGCCAACACGAACTCGGTCGGTGCCGCGAATTCCATCGCTGTAGTCATTTGCGAAATTCACGCCGGCTTGCAGTGCAACTGCAACAACAAGAGCTAAAAGAGCTCGAACGACGTTGAGTGAATCCAAATGCTGTGCAATTCCAGTGCCGACCAAAACGGGCGCAATTGCAGCGGGAAATGTCCGCGGCCGTGCGCCTTGAACCCATTCGCTTGTGGTAGCCATGGGTCAACCGTAGAGGTTGTTGATTGTCACCTGATCAAGTTTGCCATTAGGCAGTTTTGGTAGTTGGGACACAACACGAAAAGTGGGAATCGCGATGGAGCCGAGTTGTGATGCAATTTGGGCGCGGATCTCAGCCGATATGTTTTCAAACTCGGGTGATTCAGATACGACTAGGGCGGTTAGATTAGGAAGCACAAAGCAACTTTGTATAGCGGAATAGTCTTCGATGATCTTGCAAATCGCCATTCGAGAAACATTCACTCCGTTGATTAACACAATGTCGTCGAGTCTGCCTAGGATCTCCAATTTGCCAAGTGAATTCACGCTTGCGTAATCATCGGTGGCAAAAGAGCCACTAAAAGGTATGTATGCCGTTGTTTCGGTTGGTCGATAACCCTGCGCGATGCTCGGTCCGTTCAGCGTGACTCGGGCGTTAACCGGATCGAGGGTGAAGTCGGTTCTAGGACCAGGCACTCCGCTGAAAAAACACCCGCCGGCAGTCTCGGTCATGCCATACGTATACGTGATGTTAAGGCCTAGGTCTTGGGCCTGCAAAAAGTCGTTAGTGGGAGTTGGACCTCCGCCAATCAAAATAGCCGCACACTGACTCAATGCATGAGCGCCGCGCTGCGAGTTCAGCAACCTTCTCAACTGGGTTGGAACGAGTGATACGAAGATTGGTTCTTCTGTTATTTGCGCAACTACATCGGCGAATTCGTCAGGATCAAAAATTGAGCCACCGGCAACACTTTCCAGGGCGACCGGCACGGTCCCCGCAGCGATCGAGCGGGATAAGACGTTCACGCCCGCGATCGAGGTAACAGGCAATGCACAAATCCACCGAGGGGGTGCATCAAGAGTGACTCCGATCACCGCACCTGAGTTAACAAACTCATTCATTGCGCACAGTTGTGCGGCGCTGAGTTCAACTCCGCGGGGATTTCCGGTAGATCCAGAAGTTGTCACAATGGCGACCGTCGACCCTTGATGAGGTGCATGTGAGTTGATGGCTGCCCGGATGGCGTCGATCTGGTGCTGTGAGTAGTGGCGGCTCTGTTGGGGAATTGGCGCAAAGACGCGATTGCTATTGGGCGCGGAGCTGAGAACTGAGGTGAGAGCATTAAATGCCCGAGCTACACCCGAGCTGCCCGGAGCAATCTCGGTGAGCTCTATTTCTTGATTTCTTGAGTCGGCCACGATGCGAGAGTAGAAGGTGCCGGTAATCTCAGTGCATGGACACTCGCAAACGTTATGAATTGCCGCCGGTTGCCCCAGCAGATTCGCCGGTTTGGGCAGATCCATCCCACTCTTCCAGTACGCCCGCCTGTGAATGGCAATCCTTCGGGAATTTCACCGATATCACCTACGGTCTTGGTACCGGCGCCTATCAGGGCATCGCAAAGATCACGATTTGTCGTCCCGAGAAGCGGAATGCCTTCAGGCCACAGACCCTGTTTGAGTTGAGTGATGCATTTAACGCTGCACGCGACGATGATCGCATTGGCGTCATTATTTTGACCGGCCAAGGTGATCTTGCATTTTGTTCTGGTGGGGATCAAGTTATTCGTGGCGATGACGGATACATCGGCAGCGATGAGGTTGCTCAAAAAGGAATTGGGCGTTTAAATGTTCTGGATCTGCAGGTCCAGATTCGGCGTTTACCAAAGCCAGTAATTGCGATGGTGGCTGGGTTTTCAATCGGCGGCGGCAATGTCTTAAACGTGGTGTGCGATCTCACGGTTGCAGCTGATAATGCGCGCTTTGGTCAAACAGGTCCGCAGGTCGGATCATTTGATGGGGGATACGGCTCAGGGTTGCTCGCAAGAATTGTCGGGCAGAAACGATCGCGTGAAGTTTGGTACACGTGCAATCAATATGGTGCTGAGCAAGCTTATGACTGGGGTTTAGTTAATGAAGTCGTTCCCATTGAGGACCTAGAAATTGCAACCTGCGATCTCGCAGCCAAGATTCTGACCATGTCGCCACTGGCACTGCGCATGCTTAAAGCCTCACACAATGCAGTCGACGACGGCCTTGCCGGTATTCAACAATTAGCGGGAGATTCGACGATGCTTTTCTACATGACAGAGGAAGCCCAAGAGGGCCGTGACGCCTTCAAGGAAAAACGCCAACCCAACTTCGGTCGCTTCCCCAAACGGCCATAAAAGCGGTGGCTTCTGCTTTCCCCAAGCGAGATTTCTTTTCGCTGACTCTGAGGGAGAAATTTCGGGGACTGACGACACGTGAGGGAGTTGTATTCCAAGGGCCCGCCGGCTGGGGTGAATTCAGCCCATTTGCCAACTACACACCGCATCAAGATTCTCTGTGGCTGCGGGCGGCTTTGGAATCAGCTTTTGTTCCTTGTGAATATCCGAAAAATGCGACTATCGGTGTCAACGCAATCATCGGTGACAACGAGGACCCCTACGGGGCAAGCACTCGAGCGCTTGAGCAATTTGGCTGTAACACCATCAAGATAAAAGTAGGGCTTGATTTAGCCAATGACGTGAAACGAGTCGACGCCGTTATTCAAGCATTTCGCGAAGCAGAGATGTTGGACAATTTGCGAATTCGTCTTGACGCGAATGGACGGTGGAATGTTTCTCAAGCTTGGGAGACCTTATCCGAATTAGACGGTGCACCAATTGAATACGTTGAACAACCGTGTGATTCGGTGCAGGAATTACGGGAACTTCATCGAAAAATAAATATTCCTATAGCCCTCGATGAAAGTATTCGCATTGATGGCCAACATCAAATAGGTGATTTTGCTGATCTGGCAATTATTAAAGTTTCTCCGCTCGGTGGAGTCAGTGCAATTGAAGAATTGATCACAAAATTAGATGTACCAATTCGAATAAGTGGCGCCCTTGAATCCAGTGTCGGTCTGAGCGCTTCGCTGTTGGCAGCGCACACATTTGCTCCCACCGAAGTTGCCGGCCTCGGTACCGGAATGCTCCTGGCATCGGATCTCACGGGTGAACCAATAGTTCCCCACCTTGGTCGTATTTCGGTTGCGCGCTATGAACCAAATGCGGAGAAAATGATCGAGTCTGCGCTGTCACCCGATCAACAGGCACTGTGGGAGAAGAGGATCGCTCGTGCTTGGGCTTTGATTCCCGTTGCTGTCCTCGCGTCCTTGGGTGTGCCCGAGCAGGGTATGCAAGGCTAGGGACATGGAGCCCTCGGTCGCCCAAGCCAAAGTGATGGTCGACGAACTGATTCGATGCGGCATCACCGACGTTGTGCTGTCCCCCGGCTCGAGAAGTGCACCCCTTGCATTGGAACTCGCTGGCGCACATGCTCGGCTCGAACTGCGATTACACGTGCGTCTTGACGAGAGAGTTGCCGCATTTGTTGCTTTGGGTATAGGTAAGGCAACCGGAATCCCAGCTGCAGTTGTAACAACATCGGGGAGCGCAGTGGCTAACTTGCTTCCCGCCGTCATTGAGGCAGATCACTCATACATACCTTTGCTGCTGCTGACCGCAGATCGTCCCCCGCAATTGCGTGGGATTGGAGCGAATCAGACTATCTCGCAGATGGCTATATTCGGACCACATGTTCGATCAAGTGTTGATCTGGCGACCGCAACAACAGCAGAGGGCCAAGTGAAATACTGGCGTTCAGAGATTTCGAGGGCCGTGGGTATTGCAACCGACTCGGTAAGCCCTGGTCCGGTGCATCTGAACGTCCCTTTTTCTGCGCCACTTGTAGGTGATTCTGATGGTGTCTGGAGTGAGGACTTGGAGGGACGCCCCGACGGACGCCCTTGGGTTGCCGATGCCCGCTTACTCGCCGCCGTAAGTTCACCCCTTGATGAAATTATGACTTTCCTCGACGAAGATGGTGTTGTCCCCGCTCGTGGATTGATCGTGGTGGGGGATCACAACGATTCGGACTGCATCGACATGATTGACGAGCTCAGTGATTTTGTCGGTTGGCCCATAATTGCTGAACCCAGTGCCAACCTGAGTCAGGCCGATCTTGCCCTTTCCCATGGGCACCTACTGGCTGAGAATTCTTCCTTTCGAGAAACCCATATTCCGGAATTGGTCCTGACAATTGGCAAGGTGGGTCTGTCTCGAGGCGTCCTCAAACTCATTGAGTCGGCAGGGATTCACATTGCAGTTGACAGCCATGCGCAATTCGCTGACCCAACTCGAAGTGCCGATTTGGTGATTGCTGCAGTCCCTTTGCCACCACAAGAGTGTGAAGTTGACAGTGAGTGGCTAGAAGAGTGGCAGAGAGCCGATATTTTGGCGGCAGCTGCGATTGAAACGGTCCTCAAGCCTGATGAACTCACCGGGATGCAGATAGCTCGGGTTGTAACCCGACTATTGCCCGAAGCGGGAACACTTTTCTTGGGGGCCTCCTCAGCTGTTCGCCATGTCGCATCATTCGCGGCAACCAGTGTCACTGATTCGGCCGTTTTAGGAAATCGTGGGGTTTCTGGGATCGATGGCTGTGTTTCCACCGCAACAGGAATTGCGATCAGTGCAACTGCCGCAGGTGATGGCTGCGTTGTTGCCTTAGTGGGAGATCAAACTTTCCTCTATGACTCGAATGCACTCTTGATTCCACCAACTGAACCCAAAATGAATCTTGTCGTTGTTGTGATTGACAACAACGGTGGCGGAATTTTCTCTACTTTGGAACAAGGTGCACCACAATATGCACAGCATTTTGATCAAGTGTTTGGTGTGCCACTCGACATTGACCCGACCCTTGTTGCAACGTCACTTCGGGCTAAGGCACTTACCGTCACGACCGAAGATGAATTGGCCGAAGCCCTCGACGCTGCGATTGATGGTGGCTTACATGTGATCACCGCTACGAGTGTTGACCGACTTAGGGAAAGTGAAATTCTTGTCGATATTGCCCAAGCGATAAATGAAGCACTCTCGGGGAACTGAGATTTGTGGTCGCGGTGAGTTTGGATCAGCTAATTGCTCTCGAGTGCATCACGCACTGGAGCGAGTTTCGCTGCTGATTCGGCAAACTCTAATTCGGGAATTGACCCGGCGACGATTCCACATCCGGCAAATGAGCGAACGGTCTGAGATTCACGATCAATTTTGGCGCATCGAAGTGCAATACCGAATTCACCGTCACCGCGTTGATCGAACCAACCAACCGGACCGGCATAGCGACCGCGGTTCATTCCTTCGAGCTCGGAAATCACCACTTTGGCCCGCTCGGTTGGGGTGCCACATACGGCGGCGGTTGGGTGAAGTGATGCGACGAGAGACAAGATGGGTGCCTCATTTGCAAGTTGACCCGTGACATCGGTTGCAAGGTGTTGAACGTTTGCGAGTTCAAGAACACGCGGCTGCTCGGGGACATCAAGATCTGTACAGTGCGTGGCCAGCGCTTTTGCAACTGAATTGACCGCGTAAGCGTGCTCCGCTAGGTCTTTTTGACTCTTCATGAGATCTGATGCCAGGTCTGCATCAGTTCCCTTATCCCCTTGGCGCCTTACCGTTCCTGCCAGAACCCGACTTGTGACAAGTCCACCAGTTCGCCGAACGAGCAATTCGGGGGTTGCGCCAAAAAGGTCCTCAACAACAAATGTCCAACAGGTCGGGTATGCCTTTGCTAGTGCATTTACCAGGAACCGAACATCGAGAGTCCCATCAACATGGGCCATCAAATCTCGCGCCAGAACCACTTTGTCCAGTTCACCCGAGGCGATTCTGTTGACAGCGGTGGCAACGGATTGCTCCCATTCCCACGGCTGAACGCTGCCCTCAGCCCAACGAACCGCATGTGGGCCCACGGGAACGGAAACGGGAGGTAGGGCGGTGCTGGCCGCGCCAATGGTTGTCATCCACGTTTGTCCACCGCGTTTACCAACGACAACGCTGGGCACCACAACTTCAGAGAGATTGTTCAGGTCGAATGCAAATGAAGCAAAAGCAACCGGTCCGGTGCCGGGCAGGCTTACCGTGTCCTCAATGTGGGCATTGGTCAGAAGCCGATTCCACCAACGTTGTGTGCGGGAAAAGGTTTCGTCACCGCGAACCTGTAATCGGGCGGCTACTCCCCAACCGATGAGTCCTTCACCACGACGAACCCAAGCTAAAGGGTTCTCAGCGGGCAAATGTTGTAACAGCTCTACGTCATGATCAAGTGCTCGTGTACGAAAAGTTAGGTGTTCCTGGTCGGGTAATGCACCCGACTGCTCAATCACGCTCACTCATAGAGCCTAGGGCCAGCCTGTCTCTTCGACCACTTGGAACTGCAGTTCGCACTTGGCGTGATCTCTGACAGACTAGGTGGGTGCCTAGGGCAAATTTGGATAAGGACCCAGCCGAAGTAGCGGCGATGTTTGACGCAGTAGCTGCAAAATACGACGTGACCAATGACATTTTGGCCCTCGGACAGACCCGGCGGTGGCGAAGTGAGGTCCGAAAAGCCCTAAAACTGGAATCGGGGCAGCTGGTTCTTGACATAGCGGCCGGCACCGGCACCTCCACCGCAGCCTTCACCGCCACAGGCGCAAAGGTCATTGCCGCGGACTTTTCATTAGGGATGCTAGAAGTAGGGAAAGACCGGAACCCAACAATCCCTTTTGTGGCAGCAGACGCGTTAGCACTCCCATTTGCTGATGCAACTTTCGACCGGATCACCATTTCTTTTGGACTTCGCAATGTCGCAGATCGGATGGTGGCTTTAGAAGAATTTCGACGGGTCGTCAAGCCCGGTGGGCTACTCGTAATCTGTGAGTTCTCCCACCCCACGTTTGCACCCCTTCGCAAGGTGTACACCGAGTACCTCATGGCCGCGCTACCTGCGCTCTCGGATCGGGTGTCATCAAATCCTGATGCATACCGGTATTTGGCGGAATCAATTCGCGCTTGGCCCACCCAAAAAGAGTTGGCAGCTGACATTGCCGATGCTGGTTGGCACGGGGTTCAGTGGCGCAATTTCACGGGTGGAATCGTGAGTATCCACCGGGCGGTTGCTCCATGGGTTTAGCCGCTATGCTTCATTCGATAGTGAAGAAATTCACAATCGCGCAATATAACTCGACACAATTCCGACCGTAACCGTTTAAGTCGTAGAGCATGAAAGGTCGCGCGTGAACGTCTACACACCGATTTTGGTGCTGGGAATCTTGGCTTTTGGCTTCGCGGTCTTTTCCATTGTAATTGCCAGTTTCACCGGGCCAAAGCGCTACAACCGGGCGAAATACGCGGCCTATGAGTGCGGAATCGAACCAACACCACAACCGATGGGTGGCGGGCGCTTTCCCGTGAAGTTCTACCTCACGGCCATGATGTTCATCATCTTCGACATTGAACTCGTTTTCCTGTACCCCTGGGCAGTTTCAGCCGATGCGCTTGGCGCATTTGGCCTGATCGCAATTTTCCTTTTTCTCATAAATTTATGTTTGCCCTATGCATTTGAGTGGCGCCGCGGCGGATTGGAGTGGGATTAATGGGTCTTGAAGAAAAGTTGCCCTCGGGAATACTTCTCACCACCGTTGAACAGGTAGCCGGTTACGCACGTAAAGGCTCACTGTGGCCGGCCACTTTCGGTTTGGCATGTTGCGCAATTGAAATGATGGCTACCGGCGGACCCCGATATGACATAGCCAGATTCGGCATGGAAGTTTTCCGCGCATCACCACGTCAAGCGGATCTCATGATCGTTGCCGGCCGGGTAAGTCAAAAAATGGCGCCTGTTTTGAGACAAATCTATGACCAAATGCCCAATCCTAAATGGGTGCTCGCCATGGGCGTGTGTTCATCAAGTGGCGGAATGTTCAATAACTACGCCGTTGTTCAAGGCGTGGACCACGTAGTTCCCGTCGACGTCTATCTACCCGGATGCCCGCCTCGTCCTGAAATGCTCATTGACGCGATTTTGAAAATCCATGACGAAATTCAAGACATGAAGTTGGGCGTGAATCGCAAGAGGCAAATTGTGGAGCAGGAACAGCTTGCCCTTGCCGCACCTTCAGTGATGGAAATGAAGGGGCTGCTGCGATGAGCGAAGTTCCGGTAGTGCCCGATGGCATAGCCGAAATCGACCTTGTCGGTGTTCGTAAAGGCGCATTTGGTGCGGCAGGCTCCGGCGACACAAGTGGTTTCGGTGGTTTAGTTTCCCCAATTGTTATGCCAGGTGCGTCATTACCGCCATTCGGTGGATGGTTTGACGAGGTCGCTGAAGAACTCGCACTCTCGCTCTTGGACGCCGGTGTAAGCGGAGCGGTTGACAAGATTGTTATCGATCGTGGCGAAATGACTTTTTATGTGAAGCCTGAGCACCTCATCGCGTTCATGACTGAATGCAGGGATGAACCGGCACTTCGATTTGAGATGTGCACGAGCATTAGTGGAGTTCATTTCCCCGAAGATATCGATCGGGAATTGCACATTGTTTACAGTTTGCTCTCAATCACCCATAATCGCCGTATTCGGGTTGAAGTCACAATTCCTGACTCTGACCGTCACCTTCCTTCACTCGTCGCCACGTACCCATCTGCGGATTGGCATGAACGCGAGACGTGGGACTTTTTCGGAATTATTTTCGATGGTCATCCAGCACTCACGCGCATTCAAATGCCTGATGACTGGGTAGGTCACCCTCAGCGCAAGGACTATCCACTTGGCGGGATTCCCGTTGAATATAAGGGTGCAAGTATCCCTTCACCAGATCACCGGAGGTCGTACAACTAATGACTACCACCGACTTTACAAACGTTGACCCTTTCTCGGGTTCTTATGACACCACTGAAGGAACCGTCTACAACCTTGGCGGGGGTGACTGGGATTCGATCGCTGCCGCACCGGAAGGTGAGAATGAGCGAATCGTTGTCAACATGGGACCGCAGCATCCGTCCACACACGGTGTGCTCCGCATGATTTTGGAACTTGAAGGCGAAACTGTTGTCGAAGCTCGTTGCGGTATTGGATTCCTGCACACGGGAATTGAGAAGAACATGGAGTTTCGCACCTGGGTTCAGGGCGTCACCTATGTAACGCGCATGGATTACTTGGCGCCGATGTTTAATGAAACGGCCTACTGCCTCTCAGTTGAGCGACTACTCGGTATCGAGGATCAAATTCCGGAGCGTGCCAACGTCATCCGAGTCATGATGATGGAACTGAACCGTGTTTCTTCGCACTTGGTGGCACTTGCAACCGGTGGTATGGAACTCGGGGCGCTCACCGCCATGATTTTTGGTTTCCGTGAGCGTGAGCTTGTTCTTGACATCTTCGAGATGGTCTCCGGATTACGCATGAACAGCGCTTATATCCGTCCGGGTGGAGTGGCTATTGATTTGCCACATGGTGCTGAAGAAAAAATCAGGGAAACCGTAGTACTGCTACGTAAACGATTGAAGGACACTTCGGATCTATTGGTAGACAACGCGATCTGGATGGGTCGAACAGTGGGCGTCGGTTACCTTGACCTCACCGGGTGCATGGCCCTTGGCATGACCGGTCCGGTACTGCGAGCAACGGGCTTGCCACACGACCTCCGCAAGAGCGCCCCGTATTGCGGCTATGAAAATTATGATTTTGAAGTTCCCACCCAGACTACTTGTGACGCTTACGGTCGCTTCCTGATTCGAATTGCCGAAATGAAAGAGTCACTCAACATTGTTGAT
This sequence comes from Candidatus Nanopelagicales bacterium, assembly GCA_044240195.1. GTDB lineage: Bacteria > Actinomycetota > Actinomycetes > S36-B12 > S36-B12 > UBA4592. The sequence goes on from JBIHZX010000021.1 coordinate 11,896, forward strand.
CAATGTCTCGATCGTTTGGTGCCAGGACCGATCATGATTGCGGATAAGAAAATTGCTTGGCCATCACAACTGTCCATCGGTGGTGACGGGCAAGGTAATTCGCCCGAGCATATTCAGAAAATTATGAGTGAGTCGATGGAAGCACTCATTCACCACTTCAAGTTGGTGACTGAAGGTTTTAGTGTCCCCGCTGGACAGGCATACGTTCCGATTGAATCACCACGGGGCGAGTTGGGCGCACATGTTGTGAGCACGGGTGGAACCAGGCCGTACCGAGTTCACTTCCGGGATCCATCATTTAATAACTTGCAAGCCGTTGCCGCCATGAGCGAGGGCTCCATGATCGCAGACGTGATTGCAGCCGTTGCCAGTATCGACCCCGTCATGGGCGGAGTGGACCGCTAAATGTCACAGAAAGACGAACCCAACGTGATAACTGAATCAACTCGCATCAAAATGCGGGAACTCGCCGGTCGTTACCCGAATTCACGTTCTGCCCTGTTGCCCATGCTGCACTTGGTTCAAGCAGAACAAGATGAAGTGACCACCGAAGGTATTGCGGCTTGCGCCCAAGAACTTGAGATCACCCAGGCCGAGGTTACAGCGGTGGCAACGTTTTACACCATGTACAAGCACAGTCCGGTCGGAAAGCATCACATCGGCGTGTGTATCAATACATTGTGTGGATTGCTCGGCGGTGATGCTGTGTACGAGCGTGTTGCCGAGCGACTTGGTGCAACCCACAACGGGCCTTCGGCTGACGGTAATTTTTGGTTGGAGCGCATCGAGTGTCAAGCCGCCTGCACCCACGCGCCGGTCATGACGGTTGACTGGGAATTCATGGACGACGTAACCCCGCAAAGTGCAGTTGACGTGATTGACAAACTTGCCGCCGGCGAAGAAGTCTGGTCAACCCGCGGCCCCATGATTCGTGACTTTCAAGCAACCGAGCACACACTCGCTATGGCGGAAGACGATCTGGCAACTATTGGAAATTGCGTCGACGAAAAAATGCTTGCTGGTTTGAAAATTGCAAAGTCTGGAGCGCAGCAATAATGAAACTGACACCGGTAATTACTGAGCATTGGGACGATCCTGAGCTGTACACACTTGACGGTTACAAAAGTCACGGTGGTTACGAAGCTCTTGCAAAAGCACTCAAGTCTGACCCTGATGCGATCATCGCAACAGTAAAAGACAGTGGGCTTCGCGGGCGCGGAGGAGCGGGTTTCCCGACCGGATTGAAATGGTCATTCGTCCCACAAAATGACGGAAAGCCCCATTACTTGGTGGTGAACGCCGACGAATCTGAGCCTGGCGCATGTAAAGACATTCCAATCATGATGGCGAACCCGCATGCACTGATTGAAGGTGTGATCATCACGTCATTCGCTATTCGGGCGAACCACGCTTTCATTTATATTCGAGGTGAGGTGCCTGCGGCGATTCGCAAGGTTGCATTTGCAGTCAAGCAGGCTCGCGCTGCCGGTCTCATCGGGAAAAACATTCAGGGGTCAGGTTTTGACCTTGAAGTCACCGTTCACGCCGGCGCTGGCGCATATATTTGTGGTGAAGAAACTGCACTCCTTGACTCACTTGAAGGCTATCGCGGACAGCCGCGTTTAAAGCCACCGTTCCCCGCTGTTGCAGGGCTTTACGCGTCACCGACAGTGATTAACAACGTCGAGACAATTGCAAATATTCCTTACATTGTTGACCGCGGTGTTGAATGGTTCCGTCAATTTGGAACGGAAAAGTCACCCGGATTCAAAGTGTTTGCTGTTTCGGGTCACGTACAGCGACCAGGAATCTACGAAGCTCCATTGGGAATCACAATGCGCGAGCTTCTCGACTATGCCGGTGGCATGCGTCCGGGCGCAGAACTCAAGTTCTGGCTTCCTGGTGGGTCCAGTGTCCCCATGCTGACTGCCGATCACCTTGATCTCCCCTTGACCTACGAAGCTATGGCCGAGGCTGGCTCCATGTTGGGCACGGGTACCCCCATGATCTTTGACCAAACGGTGTCAGTTGTGAAAGCTGTAACCCGCTGGCTTGAGTTTTATAAGCACGAGTCGTGCGGCAAGTGCACACCATGCCGCGAGGGCACGTACTGGATCACGGGAGTGCTGGAAAAATTTGAGCACGGTCACGGTACCGCTGTCGAGATGGAAACACTGAACACCCTCTGCGGGCAAATCGCGGGGCGTTCATTCTGTGCACTCGGTGACGCTGCAGCAACCCCATACCCCGCAGCAATCAAGTACTTCAGTGATGAATTCACAGCTGCGACCCACACCAGCGCCGATGCACAGTTTGACCCAGTTGCTTCATACGTATTTGCAGGAGCGCGCGCCTAATGACTATTACGAACCACACCGAAAAAACTGATACGGTCAATGTAGTCATTGATGGCATTGAAATGGAAGTCCCCAAAGGAACACTTGTTATCCGTGCGGCCGAACAAATTGGCATCGAAATTCCTCGTTTCTGTGATCACCCGTTGCTAACACCGGTTGCCGCGTGTCGTGCCTGTCTCATTGAGATTGATGGAGTTCCCAAGCCCCAACCGGCCTGCGCCCAGGTGCTCTCTGACGGAATGAATGTTCGGACCCAGCGTTCCTCGGAAATGGCACGGGTTGCCCAAGAGGGCGTCATGGAATTTCTGCTCGTGAATCATCCACTCGATTGCCCGGTCTGCGACAAGGGCGGAGAGTGCCCATTGCAAAACCAGGCTATGAGTGTCGGTCGTGCAGACTCACGCTTTGAGGGTGAAAAACGCACTTTCCCGAAACCGATTAACGTCAATGCGCAGGTACTCCTTGATCGTGAGCGCTGTGTTTCATGTGCTCGCTGTACACGTTTTGCCGAGGAAATCGCTGGAGATGCATCACTTGAATTGTTGGAGCGTGGTGCCCAGCAACAGGTGGGTGTCGCAAATGATGAACCATTTGATTCGTACTTCTCCGGAAACGTTGTTCAGATTTGTCCCGTCGGGGCTCTCACGAGTTCTTCCTACCGTTTCCGTTCCCGACCATTTGATCTAGTTTCGGTGCCCACGACCTGTGAACACTGTGCATCAGGGTGCTCACTTCGTACCGACTACCGCCGCGGAACGGTCACCCGTCGCTTGGCATGGGATGACCCAGAAGTAAATGAGGAGTGGAGTTGCGACAAAGGTCGATTCGCATTCGCTTATCTGGCAAATGGTCGCATTGATTCTCCACTCATTCGCGAGAACGGTGAACTTCGCTCCGCGTCGTGGCCCGAAGCCATGCACTTTGCCGCTGCGGGACTGGCCGCTGCGGGAGCATCAGCGGTTCTTGTTGGGGGGCGTGCAACCGAAGAAGACGCTTATGCGTATTCGAAGTTTGCCCGCATTGTCTTGGGTAGTGACAATTTGGATTTCAGAGCGCGAGCCAGCTCAACCGAGGAAGCAGAGTTCCTAGCAGCACATGTTGCGGGCACGAAGATAAATGTCACCTACATTGATGTCGAAACAGCTTCACAGGTGATGCTCGTCGGATTCGAGCCAGAAGATGAATCACCGATTTTGTTCCTGCGCTTGCGTAAGGGTGCTAAAAAAGGTTTGGCGATTCACACCGTCGGTCCGCTTTATTCATTGGGAAGTGAAAAACTTTCAGCACATTGGATCAAGGCAAACGCTGGTCGGGAAGCACAGGCAATTACAGGTCTTGATTCCGAAGTTACCAGCGCACTTGATAGCAAATCGATTATTTTCGTCGGTGAGCGAGCAGCATCCAGCCCCGGTGTGCTCAGCGCAGTTTCACAATTAGGTTCACAAACCGGTGCGCGCATTTGTTGGGTGCCTCGACGTGCGGGTGAGCGAGGTGCACTTGATGCTGGCGCCATGGCCGGTCTACTCCCAGGGGGTCGACCAATTTCTGACTCCACCGCTCGCGCTGAAGTTGCGCAGGTGTGGAACATCGATGTTGATTCTTTGCCAAACGTTGGGCTTACCGGCACCGAATTGATTAGCGCAATCGCGCAGGGGTCAATTAATGCAGTCATAACAGCCGGTGTGGATCCGTCCGATCTACCCAATGGCAGTGAACTGCTTGCTGGAATTGAAAATGCTGACTTTGTTGTGGCACTGGAAAATCACCACTCGGAAATTACGCAGCGGGCAAGTGTTGTATTCCCCGTGGCGGTTGTCACCGAGAAGTCAGGATCCTTCATGAACTGGGAAGGACGCAGCAAGCCGTTCAGTGCCGCGTTCCGGGAGGCTCTGACTCTCACTGATGCAGGGGTTCTCTCAATGTTGGCGAGTGCAATGGATGTCCAGTTAAATGGAGACACTCGCGCATTACGCAAGGAGCTAAAATCACTCAACCCATGGTCGGGTGCGCGTGCCCAAGTCAACAAACCCGAAGTTGCCGTCTCTGCTGGCACTACATTGGCAACGTGGCGCTTGCTCATTGACTCGGGTGTGATGCAAGAAGGTGAGCCACATTTGGCCGCAACCGCACGCCCATCAAATATTGCCGTGAATGCTGCAATGTTTGAACAGTTGGGACAACCTGAGGTCATAACGGTCACTGGGCCAAAAGGCTCAATTACATTGCCGGCGCAGGTCGCTGAGGTATCAAGTGAGAGCGTATGGCTCCCCATGAACTCACCCGATTCACATATATATCCCCAACTTGGTTGCGGCTACGGTGACGTAGTGAGCGTTAAGGGAGGTGCCGCATGAGCGGTTCTTCATTCGGTTTTTTTGGAACTGACCCCTGGTGGATGGTAATTCTCAAAGCAGTTGCCATTTTCGGAATGTTGGTTGTACTAACTTTGTTCACCATCTGGTGGGAGCGTCGGGTTGTTTCCCGCATGCAAAACCGAATTGGTCCGAACCGGGTTGGTCCCGCTGGGTTATTGCAGTCCCTCATGGACGGTTTCAAACTCGCTTTCAAAGAGGAAATTATCCCTAAATCGGCGCACGTCGCCGTGTACTGGATTGCACCGGTCATTTCGGCCACGGCGGCTTTCTTGGCCTTTGCGGTAATCCCGTTTGGGCCAACCGTCTCAATTTTCGGAGTTGAAACACCACTGCAGCTGACAGACTTCCCTGTGTCTGTCCTGTACGTCTTGGCCATTGCCTCCGTTGGCGTCTACGGTTTGGTTTTGGCTGGGTGGTCTTCTGGCTCGACCTACCCGCTCCTCGGTGGACTGCGGTCAACCGCTCAAGTGATTTCCTATGAAATCGCGATGGGTCTGTCATTCGTGGCGGTGTTCCTCTTTGCCGGTTCAATGTCAACTTCGGAGATCATCGCAAAGCAACAACCAATCTGGTTCGCTGTTATTTTGCTTCCTTCATTTTTAATCTATGTCACATCGATGGTCGGCGAAACTAACCGCGCACCCTTCGACCTTCCTGAAGCAGAGGGTGAACTTGTCGGTGGATTCCACACCGAATACTCCTCACTCAAGTTCGCTATGTTCTTCCTGGCCGAGTACATCAACATGGTGACGGTCTCCGCGCTTGCAGCGACTCTTTTCTTGGGCGGTTGGCTTGCTCCATGGCCCATTTCATTGTGGGATTCCGCAAATGTTGGCTGGTGGCCAATTCTTTGGTGGCTGCTTAAAGTCCAATTGTTTATCTTCATGTTTATCTGGCTGCGCGCGACGCTTCCACGATTGCGCTATGACCAGTTCATGAAATTCGGATGGAAGGTTTTGATCCCTGCTTCTCTGGGATGGATTTTCATCGTCGCAACAGCCCGCGTTTTCCGTGACGACTTCACTTTCAGTAACCAGCAATTACTCATCACCGGTGCTGTAGTCATCGCGTTGCTATTAATCGGATCCTGGCTTCTGCAGATTCGTTCTGATCGCAAGCAGGCAACTGTCGAGGCCGAGCTGGAGCAAGCTCTCAGTGTTCCATTTGATGCTATGGCCGGTGGCCACCCAGTTCCACCGATGCCGGGACAGGTTCTGGCCTACACCCCACGGCGGGTGCTAGCAGCGCAGTCAGTAGCTGGCCAAGTGATTCCTCCGGCTATTGATTCAACCCCAACCGAGGAGACTCCCCATGCCTGAACTACCACCCGCAGTTCGCGGATTTGGAGTGACTTTCGGAACTATCTTTAAAAAAGTTGTGACGGAGCAGTACCCGGAAGATGCAAGTAAGTATCCACCTAAGCCGCGATTTCACGGACGGCACCAACTCAATCGCTGGGCCGACGGTTTAGAGAAGTGCATTGGCTGTGAACTGTGCGCCTGGGCGTGCCCAGCCGATGCAATCTTCGTACAGGGTGCCGACAACAGTGATGAAGAACGTTACTCGCCAGGTGAGCGGTACGGCAGGGTTTATCAAATCAATTACACCCGTTGTATTTTTTGTGGGTTGTGCATTGAAGCGTGCCCAACCCGTGCGCTCACCATGACCAATGAATTTGAATTAGCTGACAACAACCGCGCGGATCTCATTTATGAAAAGCAGGATCTGCTGGGCCCGATGCTCCCCGGGATGCTCGCTCCACCCCATGAAATGGTGCCAGGAACAACCGATACTGATTACTACGCCAACAGGATCACCGGATCTGTACCCGAACAAGGCGGTGCTAAATGAGCATTGACGGCGAACTCATTGTCTTTATCATTTGCGGCGGCCTATCAGTAGTCGGCGCACTTGGCATGGTGCTCTCGCGTAAAGCGGTGCATTCTGCGCTCTTCATCGCAATGGTCATGATCAACCTCGCCATTCTTTACATTGCAAACTCAGCGCCATTCCTGGGCATGGTTCAAATCATTGTTTATACGGGCGCAGTCATGATGTTGTTCCTGTTTGTTCTGATGGTGGTTGGCGTTGACTCTTCGGATTCCTTGATCGAAACCATTCGCGGGCAGCGCCTTTTTGGTATTTTGTTCGGGGTGGCACTTGCCGTTCTGCTTATTGGTGGAATCGGAAGCGCGATATCTGCGAAACCCGACATCGGACTCATTGCAGCCAATGACGAGTTTGGTGGCAATGTTGAAGGTATCGCCAACTTGATATTTAGCGATTACCTCTTCGCATTCCAAGCAACTGCGGCTCTGCTGATTACAGCTGGCCTTGGAGCTGTGATCTTGACGCACCGTGAAGCATGGAAACCAAAAGCAACCCAGAAGGAACTCTCCGTTGCTCGCTTTATGGTTGGTGCGGGGCACCCGGGTAACAAACCAAATCCAGGTGTGTACGCCCGGCACAACGCCGTAAATACGCCGGCCATTTTGCCCGATGGTTCACTGGCGCTGGACAGTGTCCCCGAACCCGTCCGATCACGTGATGACTCGTTGATCATCGACCATCGAGTTGTGTCAACCGTTGTTGAACTGGTCGAAAGCGAGGACCAGAACTAATGGATCCCATTTATTACATTTATTTGGCAACCCTGCTGTTCAGCATTGGTGCTATCGGGGTACTGGTTCGCCGCAACGCAATTATCGTGTTTATGTCGGTTGAACTTATGCTTAACGCGGCGAACTTAGTATTCGTGGCTTTCGCCCGGATGAATGGGAATCTTGACGGTCAAACCGTTGCATTTTTTGTCATGGTGGTTGCCGCGGCTGAAGTCGTTGTTGGTCTCGCGATCATCGTTCAAGTTTTCCGCACCAGGCAGTCAGCATCCATTGATGAACCGAATCTCTTGAAGTACTAACCCAAATAACTGACCACTTAACACCGAGGAATAGGACCAAACGTGACCGTTATGCCAGCAGAGGGGCTTTTCTCCCTTATGTGGCTTCTCATTGCGTTGCCATTGGCGGGTGCAGCGATTTTGTTGTTTACCGGTCGGCGCTCCAATGCGTGGGGCCCTTACCTGGGGGTATTCACCGTATGTGCGTCAGCTGTCCTAGGTGTCCTGCTCTTAATTGAAATGATGGGGCTGCCGACCGAGGAAAGAACCATTACCCAGGTCGCCTATCAGTGGGTTTTCATTGGCAACTTCAGTGTTGACCTAGCTTTTCAACTCGATCAACTCTCAATGGTTTTCATTCTGCTCATCACAATTGTTGGTTCCCTGATTCATATTTACTCACTGGGGTACATGGCCCACGATCCTGACAAACGCAAATTCTTCGGCTACCTCAATCTTTTTGTCGCCGCGATGCTCCTTCTCGTAATGGCAAACAACTACCTGTTGCTCTACGTCGGCTGGGAAGGCGTGGGTGTTGCGAGTTACCTTCTTATTGGTTTCTGGCAATACAAGCGTTCGGCTGCCACCGCGGCTAAGAAAGCTTTCATCATCAACCGTGTGGGCGATGTCGGCTTAAGCCTTGCCATCATGTTGATGTTTGTGACATTCGGTTCCGTCACTTTCTCGGACGTATTTGGTTCCGCGACCCAAGCAAGTGAGGGGACACTGACCGCGATCGGACTCCTTTTGCTTCTCGCCGCGGCAGGCAAGTCGGCCCAGTTCCCATTGCAAGCCTGGCTCCTTGACGCAATGGAAGGCCCAACACCTGTTTCGGCCCTGATTCACGCAGCCACAATGGTGACCGCGGGTGTTTATCTGATTGCGCGAAGCAACGTGATTTACAACAACGCGGAAATTGCAGCGATGGCCGTGATTATCGTCGCCTTGATCACTATTTTTATGGGTGCAATTATTGGTTCGGCAAAAGACGACATTAAAAAAGCACTCGCTGGCTCCACCATGAGCCAGATCGGATACATGATGCTGGCGGTGGGACTTGGTCCAATTGGCTACGTCTTTGCAATTTTCCACCTGCTCACTCACGGAGTTTTCAAAGCTGGGCTTTTCCTTGGGGCCGGCTCGGTCATGCACGGGATGAATGACAACGTAAACATGCGTCGTTATGGCGCCTTGCGATCGGTCATGGTGATCACCTTCATTACCTTCATGGCGGGTTACCTCGCGATCATCGGGATTCCACCATTCTCAGGTTTCTGGTCAAAAGATGAAATCATTCATGCAGCCTTTGAGCGCGGTTGGTTTATCGGTGGAGCAGCAGTCCTTGCCGCAGGCATTACCGGTTTCTACATGACCCGAATGGTCGCGATGACCTTCTTTGGTCAAAAGCGTTGGGAAACTGATGCTCACCCGCACGAGTCACCGGCCGTCATGACAATCCCACTCATTATTTTGGGACTTGGCTCAACGTTCCTCGGAATGGCTTTGCTCTTCTGGGGAGACATTGAGGGTTGGTTGGAGCCGGTGGTCGGTTACGAAAGTGAACCAACGCCTTTGCCCACCAGTGCATATATTGGAATCACTTTGGCATTTGTCATTGCTGGCTCGATTATTGGCTGGATAACCTACGCCCGACGTGAGGTCCCGATTGAAGCGCCACAGGGCAACTGGCTGACTCGCGCAGCGCGCAAGGATTTATACGGAGACGCAGTCAACTACGCGCTGGTGGTCGCACCGACGAATTATGCGGCGAGAGCACTCGTGTGGTTCGACTCACGCATAGTGGACGGTTCTGTCAACGGGTCAGCAGCGATTGTCGGCGGACTCTCCGGTCGTATGCGTCGAACTCAATCTGGATTTATTCGATCGTATGCATTGTCCATGGTGGGTGGAGCCGTCTTGGTGCTTCTGGCTCTAGTGTTGGTGAGGATCTAGTGAATACGTATCCCTGGTTAACCACAATGGCTCTGCTTCCACTGGTGGGTAGTGTGATTGTTGTTTTATTGCCCAAACACAATGAAAAACTCGCCAAGATTGTCGCTTTGGCATTCTCACTGGCAACCCTGCTCACCGTGATTGCAATGGCACTGAACTTCGAGGCGAATTCACAGGAAGTTTTCCAGTTCGCTGAGAGTTATACGTGGATTCCAGCCTTCGGTATTAACTTCTCATTAGGAGTTGATGGAATCGCCCTAGTGTTGATCGCACTAGCGGCAACACTTGTCCCCGTTGTTATTTTGGGCGGCTGGAATGAAGCCTTGGATTCCCAAGGAAGCGTGAAGGGATACTTCGCGCTAATTCTGGTTCTTGAATCGCTCATGATTGGCGTTTTCGCCGCGACCGATGTTTTCTTGTTTTACGTTTTCTTTGAAGCAATGTTGATTCCGGTCTATTTCATGATAGGTCGCTACGGTGGTCCGCAAAGGTCCTACGCCGCTGTGAAGTTCCTGATTTACAGTTTGGTTGGTGGACTGTTTATGTTGGCCGCGGTAATTGGGCTATACGTTGTTTCAGCCCAGATCACGGGAACTGGAACATTTGACTTCACCACTTTGGTCGGTCTTGATATTGATCCTGATATCCAGAAGTTATTGTTCCTCGGATTCTTTTTTGCTTTTGCCATCAAAGCCCCTCTTTGGCCATTTCACACCTGGCTGCCTGACGCCGCCGGGCAAGCCCAGCCGGGTACCTCGGTACTGCTGATTGGCGTTCTGGACAAGGTGGGAACTTTTGGCATGATCCGTTATTGCCTCGAAATTTTCCCGGCCGCTAGCACTTTCTATGCACCGGTCGTGATCGCAATTGCTGTGATCGGCATCTTCTATGGCGGATTCTTGGCACTCAAACAGACTGATATGCGCCGACTCTTCGCTTATTCCTCGATGTCCCACTTCGGGATCATCACTCTGGGAATTTTCGTCTTCACATCGATTGGTCAATCCGGATCCGTGATCTACATGGTTGCGCACGGGTTAAGCACCGCCGGATTATTTATTGCCGCGGGATACCTCATGGCACGTCGGGGTGGCTCTGCGCAGCTCTCCTCATTCGGCGGAGTTAATAAGGTCGCACCAGTTTTGGCAGGCTTCTTCTTGATCGCCGCCCTATCAAGCTTGGCCCTGCCCGGAATGGTCTCCTTCATCGGTGAGTTCATGGTCTTGCTTGGCGCCTTCCAGCAATACATGTGGGTTGGTGCGATAGCCACTGTCGGAATTGTGCTCACGGCGGCTTATGTATTGCGGGTCTACCAGAAGAGCATGACCGGACCACTCAACCCAGAGTGTGAAGGAATGAAAGATCTCAATGGTCGAGAGATCACCGCCCTTGTCCCCATCGCCGCGTTGATCCTTGTGCTCGGTGTATTCCCAGCACCCTTACTCAACGTGATCAATCCGGCTGTAGATCGACTCATGACCACCGTTGGCGTAACCGACCCGGAGGTCACGTACCCGATCTTGAGTGTCCCGGCATCCAATCAAGGGGGCTCGGAGTGAACACATTCACCGCACCGGAAATCGATTACGTAGCAATTACGCCCATTCTCATTGTGGCGATTGCCGCTTTACTCTCCGTGTTGACCGAAACTTTCTTGCCTCGGTCTGTGCGACGACCCGTTCAATTGATTTTGACGTTCATTTCGTTAGTTGGCGCACTTGTTGTTCTGATCATCAACCGAGATATTCGAACAATTACGGGTGGCGGAGCAGTAGCAATTGATGGCCCGGCCCTCGTCCTTATGGGCACAATCCTGGTCCTTTCTTTGCTGAGCGCTTTCTTAGTTGCAGAGCGTTCCTTGGACAGTTTGGGTGACTCATTCGCGCCAAGTGCTGCCGCGCTTCCAGGATCAGTGGATGAACGCGAATATTCTGCGCGCGGCTACTTCCAAACTGAAATTTGGACATTGTTCCTTTTTGCTGTTCTAGGAATGCTTGCCTTCGTGGTCGCTAACGACCTGCTCATTATGTTTGTGGCTCTCGAAGTGATGTCACTCCCGCTGTACCTCATGGTTGGCATGGCCCGCCGCCGGCGACTCCTCTCACAAGAAGCGGCACTTAAGTACTTCGTGCTGGGCGCATTCTCATCCGCTTTCTTTATTTTCGGCGCAGGTCTGGTGTATGGCTTCGCCGGCTCGATCTCACTACCTAAAATCCACGACGCACTTGCATCGACTACAGGGGAAACCCTTCTGATCGTGATCGGCATGGCAATGCTCCTCGTTGGTTTACTTTTCAAAGTGGGTGCGGTTCCATTCCACCAATGGACACCCGATGTCTATCAAGGTGCGCCAACCCCCATCACCGCATTCATGGGCGCAACGGTCAAGGTTGCCGCATTCGGCGCCATGATGCGCCTGCTATACGTCGCATTTTCGGGAATCCAATGGGACTGGGAGATCATCCTCTGGGTGGTTTCAATTCTGAGCATGATCATCGGTTCCCTGATCGCACTCACCCAAAGCGACATCAAGCGAATGCTTGCCTATTCGGCGATCGCCCAAAGCGGGTTCATCTTGGTGGGTGTTGTCGCAGCAAGCCCATCGGGTATTTCAGCCGTTATGTTTTATTTGATTGCCTATGGACTGGTAACGGTCGGCACCTTGGCAGTTATTTCCATGGTTCGTGATTCAACCGGCGAGGCCACCCACCTCTCCAAATGGGCAGGCCTCGGCAAGAAGTCCCCCATGTTAGGTGCGGTCATGGCGATATTCATGCTTTCACTCGCGGGTATCCCGCTGACGAGTGGTTTTGTGATCAAATTCAGCGTGTTCGCTGCTGGAATAGCTGAAGGGGACACATGGCTGGTTATCGCAGCCGTCGTGGCCAGCATCATTGCCGCCTTCTTCTACGTCCGTGTGATTGTGGTCATGTTCTTCTCATCACCGAATGAAAACACGGCCTCGGTTGCGGTGCCTT
>JBIHZX010000064.1:0-7988 GCA_044240195.1 Candidatus Nanopelagicales bacterium
GGCACGCCGAACTCATGAGCCACTGATGCAACTCCTGAGATGTCCAAAACGTCATTTCTGGGATTGGACAGGGTTTCACCATAAAAAGCTTTGGTATTAGGGCGAATCGCCGCCTTCCATGATTCTAAATTATCAGCATCTTCGACAAATGAAACTTCGATTCCAAGTTTCGGCAACGTGTAGTGAAACAAGTTGTAAGTTCCGCCATACAGGCTTGCACTAGAGACAATATGGTCACCAGCCTCAGCGATGTTGAGGATGGCAAGTGTTTCGGCGGCTTGACCGCTGGCAACGAGTAGCGCAGCCAAACCACCCTCAAGGGCCGCAATGCGATCCTCGACGGCTGCCTGGGTTGGGTTCATGATTCGGGTGTAGATATTTCCCAATTCCTTCAACGCAAAAAGGTTTGCCGCATGTTCAGTGTCTTTGAATACATACGACGTTGTTTGGTAGATCGGTAGTGCGCGAGCGCCCGTGGCTTCGTCTGGATTTTGCCCGGCGTGAATTTGCTTAGTTTCAAATGTCCATTGATCGGTCATGTCTTACTCCTTTTAATGAGTGATAAATTGATGAGAGTTATAGAGCACATAAACACCTTTTCCCCCTGAATCTGTGCAGAGCACGAGTGCTCGAACTCAGGTGGAGGTGCGGGTACAACAACAATGCATGGCAACCTCAATCGCTCTGGGGCCCTGCCTTTTGCAAGACCCGCGCTTGCCACAATGAATGCGGCCAGGTCTCCACCGGGAGCACCCCACCGCGGTTGGAGGGTTGCCGTCTAGCTAGCCGGGGCTTAACGCTGGACTCTTGACCTAACGTGAACTATAACCACATTGGCTTCCCGGCGCTACATCCAGTCCGGCCAGACACTGCTCGCGCGTGAGTAAGTTGATGCTCTCCAGCCAAAACTCCGGTGGCAGCGCGTGGTCTAGCGCCCCACGCACCATGGCCGCCAGTGAGTAGTCCGGAGCGTCCGTGGACGCTCGGTCAAGGCACAGGTTTGCCATTGCCCCGTTGCCATTGAGCCACCAACAAATGGCAGCCGCCGTTGCGATGGGCGCACCATGCGTGGCCTTGAGTTGGGGTAAGGCTTGCGTCAATTTGTTCGCCAAGGATCTTCGGTCATATGCGCCATGTGCCATGTCCCACAAAATCGAATCTCGGACCCGAATATCTCCTAAGGCAACTGCCAATCGAGCAAGGTCGGACACCGCAAAGCAATCATCTGTTTGTTTGATTAACTCCTGCACAAATTGACTCTCGACTTTGCGCCAAGCTGTAAGTCCTTCTGGCGCGGGCAACTCCGGAAACTCCTGAGCCTGGATTAACGCAGCGGCACTACTGACACATTCACTCGCCCGATCCGAGCGCTTGACCTCGGTGTTGAGCACCACAAAATGTTCGTCACATGTCCCCAGGCATTGGCGTGAATACATGCGCTGACCAACTGCAATGGATGCATCCCCCAAACTGATCCCCACGTTCACAAGTGCTGATTCGACTGCGTCGATGGCCGCACTAATTCGTGGATCCATAGCCTCGAGACACACCACAAGGGAAGCCTCTTCAGCCAAGTACGCCCTACCCGGCTCAAGATAGGTCTCAAGATCTGACTGAGCCAAATTGTTAGGACTCAAGAATGCGGCTATATCGCACCTTTGAACGAGGACAACTTCATGGTGTTTTAGCCATCGGATTATCAGACTATTTTCTGGATAAAATCCAAATGAATTGATTAACCCATTGAGGGTCTCACCAGCAGCTTGCATGGCTGAGTCATGTGATTGCTCCATTAATTTCATACAACAAACTTGTCACTTGATTCAACCGGCAGTAAAAATCAAACCCTCTTCTGTGGATTACTCGACAGACCTATAGAGGATTGTGCACAGTTGTGGATCCTCGTCAACTAGACCCGAGGATAGATGTCTACGTAGTCCCAATATTTTGCCGAGACTCCGTCACCGGATGAAGCTCCGCGCAGACGTCTACTCACCCAGGGCCAACCATAATTCTTCGCCCAAGACATGTCAGCTAGCAGCCGAGCAGGAAAAGCGGGCTGGACAATGTCGTCACGGGCTCCAAGCCAGCGCGCATTCCCTAAACCCAAAGATTGCATCGCTACATCCGCCACCAGGGCGTGGCCTCGATGGTTCAAATGAAGCCTGTCGGCATCCCACACTTCTGGATCATTGAAGATCTCCATATCCCAGAAGTCCACGAGATAGCAGTCATAGGCTTCCGCAATCGCCAAATTTGCTGAGCGCAGGCCCACAAATCGATCACGAATCAGACCCATGACCTTCGAATTGCGTGATGAATCACCAAAAGAAAAGAGCAAAACGTCATGACCGGCTGAGCGCAACTCCCGAACGACACGTTCAATCTCCGTTGCCTTTGCATCCAGATCAAATGAGCTTCGCATGGCGTCATTGATTCCACCAGCGAAGGACACCAACGCCGGATTCATCTCGAGGGCACGGGGAAGTTGTTCATCCACCATTTGCGGTAGCAACCGGCCACGAATTGCAAGATTTGCATAATTCAACGGAGACTTTTCTGTGCAGTATTCGTCGGCTAATTTTCCTGCCAAACGATCAGCCCAACCGAGATAAGAACCATTGACACCAAGATCACCTACGCCTTCGGTGAAACTGTCTCCGATAGCTACGAACGATTTCCATTTCTTCGCCTGTGTTTGAATCACAAGATGAATCCCCGTTCACAAAGGTTCCCGATATTGTGCATGAAGAAGTTGTGCATGAAGAAGTTGTGCATGAAAAGGCCCGGCCGCCGAAGGCTTCCCCTCCCGCGACGACCGGGTTGGGAAAACCCTAGCGGGTGGCCAGCGCATATCTCAACGGGACACTAGTTTTTGAGCGAGTAAATTCAGGGTCGTTTGACCCGGCCGCCAGAAGCTATTTTTCGGATACCTTGGCTAGGGCTTGACCAGCCTTTCGGTACCAAGCGATCAGAGCCACCACACCGATCATTATCTGCGGGATGAAACTGGCGGCCCGCCAGACGAGATCTGCGGCCGTAGCGGCACCGGTAGTGGCCCCAAAACTCACCAGGAGTGCTATCAACGCCGCATCCACGGTTCCTAATCCTCCTGGGGTGATGGGGATCATCAGTCCGATTTGGGCAATCGCAAAAGCTGCAAATGCCGCGGCGAAGGACGTTCCTGCGTTATCCCAGCCTTCCACTCCGCGCAGTGCCACATAGAGGATCAAGAATTGGGTGAACGAAACTGCGATCTGTGCTGCGGTCAAGGCACCCCAACGACGTTTCAGAACGTCATACATGTCCGAACGGAATTTAACAATAGGTGCCTGTAAATCAACGGTGGCAAGGGCCTTTATCTTCTTTCGAAATGGATTAACAACCTTGTTTGCGAAAGCTCCGATTTTGATCGCTAATGGTTCCGAGCGCATGACCAGCACGAAAACAATCACAACTACTGCCAAAATGGCGATCCCAAGTATCCCCGTCACGGCATGTGTATTGCCACCAAGTCCAAAAAGGGTGATTGCAACGACACCCAACACGGGGAAAAACAAAGTGACAAAGGTGCTCCACAAACCAACAGCGGTTATGGCCGCGGTTGCACTCGTCCCTGAAATCCCGAATGTATTCAACATCCCAAATTGCACGGCAAGGCCGACCGCACCTCCACCGGGCACTCCATTACTGATCGCAAACGCTGCTTGATTGACCTGCTGGGACCGCCAATACTTCAGGCCCGGTGTTGCCGCGAGAAAGGGAAGACCGTAGGTGAGCAAATAAACCAGCACGCAGACAACTATTAAGAAAATAGCGAGAACGCTCATGGCCTCGAGCGCCGTGAGCGCGTCAGAATAACTACCAATCTGCGGGATAACCTTCCAAAAGATTAAGACGATGAAAGCCAACCCAACAAGGCCGAGAATGATCGACTTCTTTTTATCCAAACCACCCGGGGTGGCCTTGGGCTCGGGAACTACCTGATCTGAATCCATGTCCGTACTCTGCCACACCATTTGCGCGATATGCCCAAAAGGCCCATCCGGAATCCAAGAAAACAACTGTTTTCCACGAACCGGGGGTGGATTCATGGCCGCGTGTGACGTTAGGCAAGATGACGCCATGCGGCTTGACCATATTTCATACGCCTGTACCAGCAATGAGTTAGCCGACGTCGTTCAACGGATTGGCATTGATCTTGGAAATACGTTTGTTGATGGCGGGCGTCATCCATCATTCGGCACAAGGAACTTCACTCTTCCACTAGCTCATGGCGTCTACATTGAAATTGTCAGCGCACTTGATCACCCATCTGCGGGTAAAGCCCCTTTCGGTCGAGCGGTCGCTCAACGCGCTAACAATGGTGGCGGCTGGATGAGTTGGGTAGTTTCAACCAAAGACATCGGCAATGTCGAAACTAGCCTCGGGCGCAGTGCTGCAACCGGGCACAGGATTCGACCCGACGGGGTTGACCTTCATTGGCGCCAATTGGGGGTCCTGGATGCCATGGAACACCCGCAGTCCCCGTTTTTTATCGAATGGGAAAGCCCACAGGAACACCATCCATCAGTTGGTGGGGAGCAAACCGGAATCAATATTCTGAGCATCGAGATCAATTCTGCAACTCGGGACCTTGGGCCGATGTCGGAGTCACTCGCGCCGCTGACAGGCTTAATCCAATGGATAAACGACCCCGACGCTGACGATTTTGGTGTCACCTCGGTTACTTTTGAAACCCCACACGGAATAGTGCGGATAGATTAGAGTTCGACCAACGATTTCGTTAGAATTCTGTTCTAATCTGAGGTGAGGAACTAAATGAGTACTCCAGCACCGGTCAATCAGTCTTCTGGCCAAGTACCGCGATCAGACGGTGTTCCCGAAACCTTGCGCACACTCTCGGGAATAACGTGGAGATTATTAGTTCTTCTCGCGGGCGTAGGCGTCATTGTTCTCGGAATGGGCAGAATTTTCCCGGTCGTCTTTGCACTGTTTTTCGCGATGCTTGTTACCGCGTGGGCATCACCGGTGATGAAGCTGCTCAACAAGTTTCTTCCCAAAGTAGTCTCGATGATCCTGGCCCTGGTGCTCATCGCGGCGGGTATCCTGACGATTCTTTATGTAGTTGTTTCATCTTCCGTAGCTGAAGGGCCCAAACTCGTAACCAGCATTACCTCTGGGATCAGCGACATTGAAAAATGGCTTCAAGATGGTCCCCTCAAACTGACTGACGACCGTTTGGCCACCCTCATAACTGAAGCACAGTCATACGGAGAAACGGCCGCCAAAGGTGTAGGTGAAAGCCTGCTTGCCTCGATGGGTTCGGTGGGAACCCTGGTGATCGCCGGTTCCGTATTTCTCTTCGGCGTGATCTTCTTCATGCTGACACCCAACAAAATCTGGGATTGGTTCGTTGGCTGGCTTCCCAAGAGCATTGAAGAGCCCGTCAACGTTGCAGGTGGCATTGCTTGGGGAGCGATCTCCGGTTACACGCGAGGAATCGTCATTATTGCCCTCGCTGACGCCACGCTCGTTTTTATTGGTCTCACCATTTTGCGGGTTCCCTTGGCGCCGGCGCTAGCTGCCATCGTGTTCCTTGGAGCCTTTATCCCGGTCATTGGCGCTCCCGTCGCAACTTTTTTTGCAGCAATTGTTGCCCTTGCAGAACGCGGTCCAGTCATTGCAATTTTGGTCATCGTTCTCACCGTCATTGTTGGTTCTTTCGACGGCGACGTTTTACAGCCACTCGTCATGGGCAAGGCGGTCAGCCTTCATCCGCTGGCAATTATTTTGGCGATCGCCGCTGGGAGTATCGCGCTGGGAATCGTTGGCGCACTTATTGCCGTTCCTATTGCCGGTGCCGCCTATGGCGTGGCAAAATACCTCACCGGTCGAGATCCAGACCTGCCATTCCCGCCGACACAGCCTTTCGTGCCCAGCACGAATGCCTAGTGACTAAATAGCCTGTCTCACAGGCTCCGAGCATTGATGTTGTCAATTGGTAGGTCATTTCCTGCAGTTACGCAGTCACGTTCGATGCGCTCCGCAGACAGGTTAATTCGTTTTAACGATTTCGGTTTGATTCCATCGATGCCCAATTTGGGGTCGGCCTTGTTGACGTTGTTCTGGATTCGCTCAGCATTGGAAAGTGCCTTGGGTGGAAGCTCACCGCCAATAACGGCGGAGTCGATAGAGACCACCATGAGGTCAACGTCGGACTGAAGTTCGCCCAGAAGAGCTTTCTTTTGTTTCTTCGTTAATTCCGACGTGTCCCCATTAATTTGCGAGCGGACCAGGTCAAGTGCGAAGTAGTCATCGCACGCATCTTGCGCCAACTCAGCCACAAACACCTCGACAGTGGGAGTGGGCGTAGGAGTAACCGTGGGCGTTACCTCTGATTCAGCACTGCTGGAGCAACCTGCAAGCACGAGTGATGCGCTCAAGCCAATAAGTCCGACCGTGATGAATGTGCTCCGCATTATGGGGCTCCTTAACGTTGTCGATCTACTACTCGCAGTTTACGCCACATACAGCGTAGCGGCGGCCAGATTGTGCGCTTGTGGCAAATATGTTGCTGTAACCGAACTTTGACCCTACTGGTTATCGACTTCCAAGTCCTGTTAAGCCAGTGTTTAGATATAGTCCGAATTTCAATCCACAGCCCACCAGCCCGACTTCCTTAAGGAATCATGACGCAACTCTCGACACAAGAGATCATGCTGGCCGTCGCCCTCGTGTTTGGGCTTTCCACCGCGTGCCAGGTTATAGCCCCTCATCTTCGAGTCCCATCGTTGGTTCTGCTGCTTCCCGTAGGTTTCATTTTTGGGCTATTGGCACCTGCGTTTCGCTTCGATGAAATTCTTGGATCGGCATTTCCCGTAGCCGTCGACCTCATGGTTGCCGTCATCCTTTTTCAAGGAGGAATGGAACTCGCCGCTTTACCGCTGCGCGGCAAAGACAAAACGGTCGTGCGAAAACTTGTATGGATCGGTGCACCGATTACCTGGGTGGTTGGATCCCTCGCGGCACATTACATCTTGGGATTCGAGTGGAAATTGGCAGCGATACTCGGTGCATTTTTAATCGTCTCGGGACCAACCGTTGTGGCGCCCATTCTTGACGTTGTTCGCCCAAACTCGCGGGTACGGGAAATTTTGACGTGGGAGGGGACACTGCTCGATCCATTGGGTGCGATATTCGCGGTCATGCTCTTTCAAATTATTAAGGCCAGTAACGAATCAACATTCGAAACGGCAGTTCAATACTTCTTTGGCGGCCTGCTCACGGCAACGTTAGCGGCGGTATTCGGTGTATTCCTATTCATCGCAGGCGGACGGCTCGTTAAAAACTATCCCAAGTTGGGTACTCAAGTTCTCCTCGGGTCAGTCCTACTTGCAGCCGGGTTAGCCGACAGTGTCAACGATGACAGCGGATTACTCACCGCGCTATTGATGGGCGTCACCGCCCCGAGACTTGCCAAGAAGTTTGGCACCAGCCTGGATGCTGCCAAACCATTTTTCAACACAATCGTGACCATGGGGATCGGGGTCCTGTTCATCACGATTGCCGCCTTAGTCCCCTCACCGACCTTTACCTCGTTATTGCTTCCCACGTTTTTGATCGTTCTCATCCTGCTTTTCATCGTCAGACCGAGCGTCGTAGCGATCGGGACCGCGGGATCAGGTATCGCGCGAAATGATCAGATTTTTATGAGTTGGATGTACCCGCGTGGCATTGTTGCCGCCGCCACCGCATCAAGTATTGGAACAGCCTTAGTAGCTTTGAAAATTCCTGGCGCAGAGAATCTACTGCCAGCTGCTTTCATCATTATCACGGCCACGGTTACCGTCTATGGCCTTACCGCAGCCCCACTGGCAAGGAAACTCAAGATCAGTGAATCCTCACAAACCAACGGTTCTGGGTCCTAGACACAAGCATCTAGGACCCAGAACACATTGACCTTCAATAAAGGACCTCTTTAACTG
>JBIHZX010000022.1:0-23960 GCA_044240195.1 Candidatus Nanopelagicales bacterium
GCGTCCATGCCATCAAGTTTGGTTGCAGAAACAGGAACACCGATCACGGGAAGTGTTGTCAAGGAAGCGATCATTCCGGGTAGGTGTGCAGCACCACCTGCTCCAGCAATTATTACGTCAAAGCCATTCTCGCGTGCACTTTGAGCAAATGCGGTCATTTCCAGTGGCATCCGGTGGGCTGAAAGAACGAAGGGCTTGTTACTAATTCCCAATTCGCTCAGAACTTGCGTGGCAGCACACATGACAGGCCAATCAGAATCACTGCCCATGCAGACCGCAACTTGAATCTTTTCGCTACTCATTTATTTCTCCCATGAAATAGGAAACCGCGTGTTCCACTCGATTGCGCAAGTCTGTCAGGTCGGATCCGCATGCGGTCACGTGTCCCACTTTGCGGCCAGGTTTCACCACTTTTCCGTACAGATGCGTGTGAAGTTCCTGATCACGAGCGAAAACATGGCGGTAGGCACTGTAAAGGTTAGGAACATCACCGCCCAAGATATTTCCCATCACTGACCAGGTTGCGGTCGCGCGCGGTGAGCCAAGAGGTAAGTCAAGAATTGCACGTAAATGATTTTCAAACTGGCTTGTTGTCGCACCCTCAATAGTCCAGTGGCCAGAGTTGTGCGCACGCATGGCGAGTTCGTTAACCAGTACTCCGTTACCGGTGTCAAATAATTCAACAGCGAGCATTCCAACAACATTAAGCTCTCTCGCAATTCTCAAAGCAATCTCTTGAGCCATGACTGCGACCTTCGGGTCTAGATCTGGGGCAGGGGCAATCACTTCAGCACAGATTCCATTGCGCTGAGTTGTCTGCACTACCGGGTACGCGACGCACTGATCACTTGGCGATCGGGCCACCTGGGCTGCCAGTTCTCGCGTGAAATTCACTTTTTCCTCAGCCAACCAATGGGATCCGAGTGGGAGTTCGTTTTCAAAAACACCCGTGATGTCTGACTCACTATTGACGAACCACACACCTTTCCCGTCGTATCCTCCACGGGAAGTTTTCAGGATGAATGGATAACCCACTTCTTGTGCGAAATCTTTTGCATCGGATTCGGAATCAACCTGCGACCAGCGCGGGCATGGAATCCCTAGATCGGTGAGAGCCTGGCGCATCGCGAGTTTGTCCTGTGCGTAAATCACCGCCTGTGGACTCGGGTACACCGGCTTACCGCAATTTTTCAGCACTTCCATGACGGCTGGGGTCAACAGTTCATGATCAAATGTCACCACATCACAGGACTGGGCAAATGCGAGCACCGTTTGAGGGTCATCTTTCGAACCGATGGTGGTTTGCGCCAGTGCCAGTGCTGCTGGCTCTTCGGAGTTATTTGCTAACACCTTAAAGCGGATTCCCAATGCAGTAGCCGGGGCGACGCTCATTTGAGCCAATTGACCCGCCCCGATCATGCCAACTGTGGGACCGAGCTCATGTCCGCCACTTTGCTTCACGGGAGAAACTTAGTACTTGCGTCCCGCTACCGCGTTGAATAGTTAGACTCCGCGAATGCACGGTTCCAGCAGCGGCGCGAGGTCCGTGCAATCATGGATTGTCGGAATCTGGCGCGAACTCGCCAAATTTGGAATTGTTGGATTAGCGGCCCTTGTCATTGATATTGGATTATTTAACATCTTGCGCTTCGCCGGTGGAGAAGGCCCGATGTTTGACCGGCCCATCTCCTCCAAAATTATTAGCGTGGCGGTGGCAACAACATTCGCCTACTTCGGAAACAGGTACTGGACTTTCCGCCAACGGGGTCGCTCCAATATGGGTCGTGAATACCTGATGTTCTTCGGGTTAAATGCGGTTGCACTGCTGATCGCAATCAGCTGCCTCTGGTTTAGCCACTACGTCATGGGTTGGGACAGTGCACTCGCTGACAACATCAGCGCTAACGTCGTTGGCCTTGGACTAGGCACCATGTTCAGATTCTGGTCGTACCGCAAATTTGTTTTCCCAGCCATCCCTGATGACGCCGAGCACCAAGGCGAACGTGAGCTCGCCGAACGTGATGCCATCACGCCAATCTAATTTTCCTACTCGGGAGCCGAGCCATGTCCGCGACGGCGGGAATCATCGAGTTCATGGAGTTCATAAACCTGACGCTGAATGTCTTCAACATTGGGGACATCGTTAATTATGAGGTCACCGTCATCACTTGCCGACTCAACTTCTAGCGTTCCATAATTCAATATTCGTCCCAAGACGCTGACCTCAAAGGACACGTTATTAACTTTCGAGAGTGGCATGTCCCTCCCCTGCTTGGTCAGCAATCCACGCCGCACAATTATTCGGCGACTAGTAAACACGTACTGTGTTGTGAGCCACGTCAAGAAAGGGAGGGCCACCTGCCACGTCAAAATAACTACACCAACTGCAACAACGATCCAACGGAATATTGTGTTGTCAAAAGTGAAGAATGCCCAGGTTGCAATGAACACCTCAATGACCAATACGAACGCTGGCCAAATTAAGGCGCGCCAATGCGGCTTGAGTTCAAATGCGATTGTTTCGCCGGGGGCTAGGAGTTTTTCGGGGTACATGGCTTAATTGTGGCATGAACTACGTCTGCTGCCAGGACAATCTCGCGTCTATCTCCCGAACGCGCCACTACGAGGTGCCCATATTCATCAAGTCCTAGGCCCTGTGCGTCAAAAGGTGCTTCATTGGGACGGGTTATTTGCAGGTTCGCTCCAATGCTGGAGCACACGCTGTGGTACCGAGCCGACGGCTCTGAAGTGTCCCAACCAGCATTTCGCCATGACTCAATATGGGCATGTAGTGAATGAACAACTTCAGCCAACACGGTAGTGATTTCTGGCGCATTCCCACACAAATCAGCGAGTGCTACCGAGTTCGGGAAGTGCGCACGCGTGACGTTGATCCCTATCCCCACGACCCATTGACCAGGCACTCCAGCTGACTCGATCAGCATCCCACCGAGTTTGGCACCATTCGCCATCACGTCATTGGGCCACTTGAGTTCAACCGTGGCGCCTAACCGAGCGCACGCATCGAATACGGCGAGCCCCGCGACTAGGGGTAGCCACGTGGGGGTTGTACAACCTGAAATGTCGACGAGCACCGAGCACCACAATCCGCTGCCCGGTTCACTCTGCCAATTGCGATCCAGGCGCCCACGTCCGGCGATTTGCTCGGATGCAACTACCACGGTCCATGGAGAAAGTGGGCCACCGGCGCATCGGCGGATTAATTCACTGTTTGTTGAGTCGACGCTGTTTAGCGAGATGACTGCCGGACTCATTGGGATTAAGGTCACAAAGTCACTTGGGTCATCTTGATCGGCGAATTCGTCCACGCCGATAAGGTACGCAGGTAGACCAATAGATTGATGCAAGCCCCACCCAGGAGGATTCATGAGCGCCGAGATCACCCCCGATATTCACACTACCGCGGGTAAAGCCGACGTATTGCGTTCTCGCCGCACAGAAGCTGCCGGCAAACGCCAAGACGCTGTTGACAAGCAGCACGCCCGAGGCAAGATGACCGCGATGGAGCGAATTGAGGCTTTCCTTGACCCGGATTCATTTCAGGCAATTGACGGTCTGAACCGGCACCGCTCACACAACTTCGGTCTAGAAAATACGCGCCCTTACGGTGATGGAGTAATTACCGGTTACGGAACGGTCGATGGCCGCCAAGTGTGCGTCTTTGCCCAAGATTTCACCGTGTTCGGCGGATCCCTGGGTGAAGTGTTCGGTGAAAAAATTGTGAAGATCATGGATCTGGCACTCAAGACCGGTTGCCCGATGATCGGCCTCAACGACTCCGGTGGCGCGCGAATTCAAGAGGGTGTCGTCTCACTTGCCCTTTACGGCGAAATTTTTTATCGCAATGTGATGGCATCCGGTGTGATCCCGCAAATTTCACTCATCATGGGGCCATGCGCTGGTGGTGCGGTCTACTCCCCAGCGATCACCGACTTTATTGTGATGGTGGATCAGACCTCCCACATGTTTATCACCGGACCCGATGTCATCAAAACCGTCACGGGTGAAGACGTTGGCTTTGAAGAACTGGGTGGCGCTCATACCCACAACTCCAAGAGTGGCGTTGCCCACTACATGGCAACCGATGAAACCGATGCACTGGATTACGTGCGGGCTTTGTTGTCCTATCTTCCCAGCAATAACTTGAGTGAGCCCGTTGTTATTCCCACCAAGGTATCCATGGAGTTCACCGAAGAGGATTATGCCCTTGATTCAATTATTCCTGACTCACCGAATCAGCCTTATGACATGCATAAAGTCTTGGCCTGTGTTCTTGACGACGGTGATTTCTTAGAGACTCAACCGCTTTTCGCTCCCAATATTTTGTGCGGATTTGGTCGAGTCGAAGGTCACCCGGTTGGAATTGTCGCCAACCAGCCCATGCAGTTTGCGGGAACACTTAATATTGAGGCATCCGAAAAAGCTGCACGTTTCGTTCGCACCTGTGATGCATTCAATCTTCCCGTCATAACTTTTGTTGACGTCCCTGGATTCCTACCGGGCACCGATCAAGAGTGGGACGGAATTATTCGTCGAGGGGCAAAATTGATTTACGCCTACGCCGAAGCAACTGTGCCCAAGCTCACGGTTGTCACCCGAAAAGCCTACGGCGGCGCTTACGTGGTCATGGGTTCAAAGCACCTGCGGGCTGACCTCAACTTGGCTTGGCCGACCGGAGAAATTGCGGTCATGGGCGCTCAGGGTGCCGTTAACATCTTGTACCGCAAAGAACTTGCTGGCGCTGCTGATCCTGTTGCCGAGCGCACAGCTCGAATTGAGGAATACACCGAGAAGTTCGCTAACCCCTATGTCGCAGCAGAGCGGGGCTACATGGACCGAGTGATTTTCCCGCATGAAACCCGCTTGCAGCTCACCCGTGCATTGCGGGCACTGCGTACCAAGCGCGCATCATTGCCGCCCAAAAAGCACGGAAATATTCCGCTGTGACCTCCCCGCACCTTCAAGTGATCCGTGGTGACGCCACCCCCGAAGACATTGCAACACTTCTGGCAGTGTTTTCTGCATTGCAAGGCAATGCGCAAACGCATGAGCCCACCGCGATCAACGCGTGGACTGACCCGGCTGCCGCTATGCGCAGTTTCCCCACGCCTGGACCCGGAGCTTGGCGCGCATCGGGTCTGGCCCAATAAGGGAACGAATGCAACTTATTTTGGCTTCAGCCTCACCTGCACGCCTTGCAACCTTGACCAACGCTGGCATTGAGCCGATTGTGCGCGTCAGTCACGTCGATGAA
The DNA here is from genome assembly GCA_044240195.1 of Candidatus Nanopelagicales bacterium. Taxonomy (GTDB): domain Bacteria; phylum Actinomycetota; class Actinomycetes; order S36-B12; family S36-B12; genus UBA4592. The sequence continues at coordinate 5,276 of JBIHZX010000022.1, forward strand.
GAGGCCATTGAACTCAGCATGACAACGGCGACCCCGAGTGAGATTGCACAGGCACTCGCCAAAGCTAAATGTGAAAAAGTCACTCAGGAACTTGCGGACAATAATGAGTTAACTCCCAACACGATCGTGATTGGTTGTGATTCCGTTTTCGAACTCAACGGAAAGCCCTACGGCAAGCCAGAAAATGCAAACCAGGCGAAAGCCCGTTGGCAAGAGATGATGAACACGACCGGCATTTTGCATACCGGTCACTACGTCACTTTCACAAACGAACTAGGGGAACGAAGGACCGCGGAGGCAACCGCGAGCACCCAAGTTCACCTGGGTGAACTCACAGACACTGAAATGGACGCGTACATCAGCAGCGGTGAACCCTTTGCGGTTGCTGGTGGATTCACCCTTGACGGTCTCGGTGGAGCATTCGTGCAAGGGGTAACCGGGGATCCCTCAAATGTCGTCGGAATCTCACTTCCCACAGTCCGCACACTGTTAACCGAGCTTGGAATCACGTGGACAGACCTGTGGAATCAAGCCCGATAAGATCAGCCAATAACCGAAGGGAAGTTACGTGAAAAGAGTCTTGATCGCCAACCGTGGTGAAATTGCGGTTCGGGTAATTCGTGCCTGCAAGGACGAAGGAATTGAGTCCGTTGCGGTTTACGCTGATCCTGACCGTGATGCCTTGCACGTCAGGCTCGCCGATCACGCATTCGCGTTGGGTGGCTCAACCGCCGCCGAGTCATATCTTGATATTGCCAAGGTGATCAATGCCGCAAAGGAATCTGGCGCCGACTCGGTTCACCCCGGATACGGCTTCCTCTCAGAAAATGCTGATTTTGCCCAAGCCGTCATTGACGCAGGTTTGATTTGGATTGGCCCTCCTCCCTCAGCGATTCGTTCACTCGGCGACAAGGTGAGCGCCCGTCACATAGCCCAGCGTGCTGGAGCACCTCAAGTGCCCGGAACCCCCGATCCCGTCAAGGACGCAAGTGAAGTTGTCGCCTTCGCGAAAGAGTTCGGACTTCCCGTGGCGATCAAGGCGGCATTCGGTGGTGGCGGACGCGGACTTAAAGTCGCCCGTAACCTCGAAGAGATCCCAGAACTGTTCGACTCCGCGGTTCGTGAAGCGGTGGCAGCATTTGGTCGCGGTGAATGCTTTGTTGAGCGCTACCTTGACAATCCACGTCACGTAGAAACCCAAGTCCTTGCTGACCGGGAAGGCAATGTCGTTGTCGTGTCAACCCGTGACTGCTCACTGCAGCGCCGTCACCAGAAATTGGTTGAAGAAGCACCGGCACCTTTCCTCACCCAAGAGCAACTCGATTCCTTGTACGCATCGTCAAAAGCAATCATCAAAGAAGCCGGCTATTACAACGCTGGCACCTGCGAGTTCCTGATTGGCACCGACGGCACTATCTCCTTCCTTGAAGTGAACACGCGACTCCAAGTTGAACACCCCGTCAGTGAAGAGGTCGCTGGAATTGACCTTGTTCGCGAGCAATTCCGTATTGCCCGTGGTGGCACAATCGACTACCCGGACCCCGCTCTGCGCGGTCACAGCATTGAATTCCGAATCAACGGTGAAGACCCCGGCCGTGGTTTCCTTCCCGCACCCGGCAAACTCGCACTCTGGGAACTTCCCAGTGGCCCAGGAATCCGTGTTGACACCGGCTTTGAAGCCGGAGATGTAATCGGTGGAAACTTCGATTCACTCTTGGCCAAGTTGATCGTTACGGGCAAGGACCGTCAAGAAGCCCTGCAGCGTTCACGACGCGCCCTCGCCGAATTCAAGGTAGACGGAATCGCAACGGCACTGACCTTCCACCGAGTGGTAGTCGAGGATCCAGCTTTCGCCCCGGCTGACCCCGAAGCACCTTTTACCGTTCACACCCGTTGGATTGAAACAGAGTTCAACAACGAGATCCCGGCCTATTCAGGTGATGCCCAAGAACTCGAAGACAGTGCTCCCCGTCAATCGGTGGTCGTTGAAGTCAATGGCAAACGCCTTGAGGTCAGCCTCCCCAATGGCTTTGGAACCCAATCCAGTGAGGCAACGCCCACCGCAAAAAAGCGCGAGCGCAAAAAAGCGGGTGCTAATACTTCTGGTGATTCACTCGTTGCACCTATGCAGGGAACGATTGTGAAAATCGATGTCACCGAAGGTCAAACAGTTGCAGCGGGAGATCTAATCGTTGTGTTGGAAGCAATGAAGATGGAGCAGCCACTCACCGCTCACAAAGCCGGCACGATCACCAAGCTCAACGCCGAAGTAGGAACAACAGCTCCCTCGGGCACTGTTCTTTGCGAGATTATTGCCTAATCGCTCTCGTGCGGATAACCACTAGGTACTAGATTCATCTGGTGAACTCAATCAACACGCCAGTCAATGCCCAGACCGATCTGCTCAATGTCGCAGCATTAGAGTCCGCCGCTGTTATCGCAACATTAAGTGGCAGCAGCAAACACGATATTGCGATTGTGCTCGGCTCAGGTTGGGTTCCTGCCGCGGAAATGATTGGCACCCCCGTCGCCGAGTTCGACATGACCGAAGTCCCCCATTTCAGTGCCCCCGGTGTTTTGGGTCACAGCGGGAAAATTCGCAGTGTCGATATCAACGGTAAGCGCATACTCGTTTTTCTGGGTCGCACACATTTCTATGAAGGAAAAGGTGTCGACGCAGTTACCCATCTTGTTCGCACCGCTGCCGCCGCTGGCTGTGACACCATGATCCTCACGAACGGTTGTGGTGGCCTGAACCCCGAGTGGGCTCCCGGAACACCCGTCCTGATCAAGGACCACATCAACTTCACTGGAAACTCGCCACTGCACGGCGCCCACTTTGTTGACCTGACCGATCTGTATTCCTCTCGTCTACGCGCAATGTGTCACGAGGTCGAGCCAACATTGCCCGAAGGTGTGTACGTTCAATTCCCTGGCCCAATGTTTGAAACGCCGGCAGAAATCACCATGGTTCGTAACATGGGAGGCACCCTGGTCGGCATGAGCACGGCCCTTGAAGCAATCGTTGCTCGATCAATAGGCATGGAGATCCTGGGAATTTCCCTGGTCACAAACCTTGCTGCCGGAATGAGTGGGGAACCTCTCAATCACGAGGAAGTTCTCCAGGCGGGCAAAGATGCAGCCGTTCGCATGGGTGACCTGCTCGCAAAAATAATTGCAAAGATTTAGACCAGAAAACTCCAGAGAATATGAATGTGATTTCGCAGGCAAGGGATTGGCTGGTCAACGATCCACATGAACAAACCCAACACGAACTACGTGTTCTCCTTGAACGCGCCGGAGCGATGGACCCACTGGCGATCGCTGAGCTACACGACTGTTTCAACGGAACACTTGAATTCGGCACTGCAGGACTGCGCGGAAAATTAGGACCTGGACCCAACCGAATGAATCTGGTAGTTGTTGCTCGCGCAGCCGCCGGTCTTGCCCAGTACCTCAAGAATCACAATCCGGACCAGAAGGAAATCAGCGTTGTCATCGGATACGACGCCCGCCACAACTCGGAGCTCTTTGCAAAGATCACCGCGCAAATTTTCTGCGGTGCGGGAATCAAGCCGCTTCTTTTCCCCCACACGGTCCCAACGCCGGTCCTGGCATTTGCCATTCGGCATCTGGGCACTGACGCGGGCGTCATGGTGACCGCAAGTCACAATCCACCACAGGACAACGGTTACAAGGTCTATCTGGGCAACGGCGCACAGATCGTTTCCCCAGCCGACACGCAAATCGCCCAATGCATTACAGAAGTCACCCAACAAGGACCCGTTCACGACCTACCCCTTGGCGACACCTGGACAACCCTTGATCACACCACCGAGGCCGCATACCTTGATCGCGCCGCACAGCTGGTGGACAGAACAATCAGCAGCAATACGGAGTTAAAGACTGTTTACACCGCTTTGCACGGAGTCGGCGGCAAATTATTTATGGAGCTAGCCGCAATGGCTGGCTTTCCCGAGCCAATCACGGTGGTCCAACAATTCGAACCCGATCCGGCTTTTCCCACCGTCGCTTTCCCTAATCCGGAAGAGCCCGGAGCAATTGATTTATCAATTGAAACAGCAATTGCACATAGTGCTGATTTAGTGATCGCGAATGATCCCGATGCAGATCGCTGCGCGGTTGCAATTCCCACAACCGAAGACAAGTCCCGTTGGCGCATGCTTCATGGTGATGAAGTGGGCGCCCTGCTGGCATCTTGGATCACGCAACAAAGACCGAACACAACAGGAGTCATGGCGCAGTCGATTGTGTCCTCAACAGTTCTAAAAGCAATTGCCGAAGATGCCGGTTTTGGCTACCAACAAACCTTGACCGGTTTCAAGTGGATTGGCCCCATCCCTGATTTGATCTTCGGGTATGAAGAAGCACTGGGTTACTGCGTTGATCCCGAATTCGTCAAAGACAAAGATGGACTCTCGGCTGCCCTAAAAGTAATGGAACTTGCAGCCCACTTAAAAGCACAGGGACAAACACTGCAGAATGAACTTGATCGTATTGCAATGCAGGTCGGCGTCTATGCAACCGAACAAGTTTCCATCAGGGTCAGTGATCTGTCGGTGATCCCCGAAATCATGCATCGCCTGCGCGCAACTCCCCCAACGCGGATTGCTGGAGCCAAAGTCACCGAATTTGTCGACCTGGCAATTGGAACAAAAACCCTCCCACCAACCAATGCCCTGATGTTTCACCTAGAAGGGGGCGGGCGGGTAATCGTGCGGCCCAGTGGGACCGAACCCAAAGTAAAGGTTTACCTGCAAAGTGTTGTCGGTCTCGACCGTCTCGACCTGACAACTGCCCGTAGTAAGGCCGCTGAAAATCTACAATCAATGGCTGCTGCGGCTGCCTCCTGGCTCAAATAACCCGTCTCGTGAGGCTTTTCAGACGAAAGTGAGTGAGAAACACAGCCAGTACTAGGCTGAACATGTGTCTTCCCTGGATAACCGGCCCGCCGAAAGCCATAAAGGCCTGCTCGCGTTCTTGGCTGGACTCCCCGGGGTTGACCAGGTGGGCGCCGAAGCCAGGGCAGCAGCGCTGGGAACCCGGTCGATCAAGAAAGAATCCAAGATCTGGGCAATAGACCTGGCAATTTCAATGGTGGATCTGACCACCCTGGAAGGCGCCGATACCCCCGGCAAGGTCAAGGCGATGTCCGCAAAAGCCCTGAACCCCGATCCCACCGATCCAAGTACCCCCAGCGTTGCGGCAGTCTGTGTTTACGGTGATCTCGTCTACGCCGCGAGGGAAGTAGTGGGAGACCGAATCCACGTCGCAGCGGTTGCAACGGCTTTCCCCAGCGGTCGTGCCTCCCTTGACGTCAAACTTGCTGACACCAAGGACGCAGTAGCTGCCGGCGCCGACGAAATTGACATGGTTATTGATCGCGGTGCATTTCTTTATGGCAATTACGGCAAGGTCTTCGACGAAATCGTTGCGGTCAAGCAAGCCTGCGGACCAGCTCACCTAAAAGTCATCTTGGAAACCGGTGAGCTCAAGACCCTCGACAATGTTCGCAAAGCAAGTTGGTTGGCTATGAAAGCTGGCGCCGACTTCATCAAAACCAGCACCGGCAAGGTGACACCCGCGGCTACCCTCCCGGTGACCTTGGTCATGTTGGAAGCGGTCCGGGATTACTACCAGGAGACGAACGTCAAAATCGGCGTGAAGGCTGCCGGTGGAATCAAGACCAGCAAAGACGCGATCAAATACTTGGTATTGGTTAATGAAACAGTGGGAGATGCGTGGCTCACGCCGGACCTATTCCGGTTTGGGGCATCAACCCTTCTCAATGATCTACTTTTGCAAAGACAAAAAATGATCACCGGCCACTACTCTGGCCCTGACTACGTCACCATCGATTAAACGACGAGAGCGAAAGAAGACAACAATGAGTTTCGAATACGCTCCGGCACCGGAGTCCACCGCAATTGTGAACATCAAGAGTTCTAACGACCTGTTCATAAACGGTGAGTTCACCCCCGGGCATGGCACCCCGTTTAAGACAATCAACCCGGCAACCGAGGAAGTCCTCGCCGAAATTGCTCAAGCAAACCAAGAAGATGTTGATGCAGCGGTGCGTGCAGCGCGGCGAGCCTATGACAAGACGTGGTCAAAAATGTCTGGTCGTGATCGGGGTAAGTACCTTTTCCGCATTGCTCGCCTGATTCAAGAGCGTGCACGTGAATTCGCTGTCCTTGAAACGATGGACAACGGCAAACCAATCAAGGAAAGTCGTGATGTTGACGTCCCTATTGCGGCAGCGCATTTTTTCTATCACGCAGGCTGGGCAGACAAACTCGAGTTTGCTGGGTTCGGCAGTAAACCACAGTCACTCGGTGTCGCCGCCCAGATCATTCCGTGGAATTTCCCACTGCTCATGTTGGCGTGGAAAATCGCGCCAGCACTTGCAACCGGAAACACGGTAGTTCTTAAACCAGCAGAAACCACTCCTCTGACCGCGCTTCTTTTTGCCGAGATTTGCCAGCAGGCTGACCTGCCCCCCGGTGTGGTCAACATCCTCACCGGTTACGGCGACACCGGCCGCATGCTCGTTGAACACCCAGATGTCAACAAAATCGCTTTCACCGGTAGCACCGCGGTGGGCCAGGCAATCCAGCGACAGATTGCAGGAAGCAACAAACGTTTAACTCTCGAATTGGGTGGCAAGGCGGCAAACATTGTTTTCGAAGACGCCCCCATTGATCAAGCCGTCGAAGGAATCGTCAACGGGATCTATTTCAATCAAGGGCACGTCTGCTGCGCCGGAAGCCGGCTCCTCCTGCAGGAGAGCATTGCGGAGCAAACAATTGAATCCCTCAAGCGCCGACTCCAAACGCTGCGCCTGGGTGATCCATTAGACAAAAACACCGACATTGGCGCCATCAACTCGCGCGAACAGCTCAACCGAATCATTGACCTCACGAAAAGTGGTGACGAGGAAGGCGCACAGCGTTGGAGTCCTGACTGCGTCATCCCCGAGAAGGGATTTTGGTTCGCCCCAACAATATTTACCAATGTCACTCAGGCGCATCGGATTGCCCGCGAGGAAATTTTTGGACCGGTACTCAGCGTCCTCACCTTCAGAACACCTGATGAAGCAATTGAAAAAGCAAATAACACCCCTTATGGTCTTAGCGCTGGAATCTGGACGGAAAAGGGCAGCCGAATTCTTTCGATGGCCAATAAGGTTCGCGCCGGTGTCGTTTGGGCGAACACCTTCAACAGATTTGATCCGGCCAGCCCATTCGGCGGCTACAAGGAGTCCGGCTTTGGACGCGAAGGCGGCATCCAAGGTTTGGGCGCCTATCTCACGAGCGAGGAGAGTTCATGATCGGCAGCGACCGGGTTGAAGTTCGCAAAACCCACAAACTTTTCATTGGCGGAGCATTCCCCCGCAGCGAGTCCGGCCGCACCTACGAGGTTGTTAATACCCGCGGTGAGTTCCTCGCCAATATTGCCAAGGCCAGTAGAAAAGACGCACGCGACGCTGTTGTTTCTGCCCGCACTGGATTCAACTCGTGGTCCAAAGCAACCGCCTACAACCGCGGACAGGTCCTCTACCGGATCGCGGAAGTAATGGAAGGCCGTAAAGACCAATTCATCAACGACATCCAGGACGCTGAAGGTGCCAGCAACAAAAAAGCAACCGCGCAAACCGATCAAGCGATTGATCGCGTCGTTTGGTACGCGGGCTGGGCGGATAAGTACTCCCAAGTACTCGGCAACACCAACCCCGTCTCCGGACCATTTTTCAACTTCAGCATTCCCGAACCAACGGGTGTCGTTGCGGCTGTTGCTCCGCAAGACTCCAGCCTGCTTGGACTCGTTAGTGTCATTGCACCGATTATTGTTAGCGGCAACTCGGTGATCGTGATTGCCAGCACCGATTCACCCATCCCAGCAATCACACTCAGTGAGTGTCTGGCAACCAGTGATGTTGTCGCGGGCAATATCAACATTCTGACCGGTGACCCGGCAGAAATCATGCCCTCACTTGCAAGCCACCTCGATGTCAACGCTCTTGACCTCACCGGAATCACCGACGCCGAACTGCAGGCATCCCTTGAAGTTGAGGCCGCCGGAAGCGTTAAGCGAGTGCGTAAGGCCCCAATCAACCCCAACTGGCAAGCTACCCCAACACTTTCCCGGATCCGAGCTTTCACGGAGATAAAGACCGTGTGGCACCCAATGGGCATGTAGTACCCACTAGATGAAATTACCCACTAATTGATTGCGTTCAGGCCCATTTCCTGTGCTGCTTTATTCAGTTTGGCATCGAAACTCAACACGGGTTCGCCGAGTTCGCGCGCCGCATCAATGACATAGCAGTCGGGCAATGGCAGACCCGAGGAGTGACGAATAGTGGCAACACGAACCGCTCCTTCAACACCAGTGGAATTCACAATCGTTGCTTCAAGTCTTTCCAATACAAAGAGCACATGAGGTACGGCCTCGTGGGCACAAGCCTGGACCAGCGACTCCGCCACGGAGACCTCATGAATCTCAATGGACTGCGCACTAGCAATCCGTTGAGTGGCATCGCTGTTGTGTTTATCCGCGGGATTCAAAAATGCAATGAATGCACTTGAGTCAAGAAGCATCGCGCTCCCACATATCGCGCATTTGCGCAATGGTTGCGCCTTCGTAGACGCCACCTAAATGAGTTCGCACGTATTTTTGAATTTCCTGCATTTGCAGCAGCCTGCGGGTACGTGCTTCCACTGCGGATGCAGAGCCAAGTTCAGCCAACCGACACACCTGCGTTGACTTGGACTCCCCTGGCCACAGCTCCTCCGCGACCGCCAGAGCCCGCGCCAATTCGGGGGTCTCAGTTACCTGAATCCGAGGCTTTATTGTAGGCATTTATGAAGTGTACCACTTGAAATGATTAGGTGGTACTCTCAACACTTGTCGTAGCCTGCGCCCGCCTGCGCCAAAGGTACGCGCCTATGCCAACCGCAGCAATGACGCCAACTGCCAAGAAAACAACGGGCAGCACCCGCCGCCCGGTTTCAATTACTTCCTCGGCACGAACCACAACTTCGTCTGCCACGGCGAGAACGGAATCGGCTCGCTCCAACACCGCCCGAACATCAACGAGCTTGTTGTGGCTTTCACCGAGTACGTCTAGTACCGAATGAGTGTTCACGATTCTTCCCCTATTGATTGGAGACTCGCTGGCTTAATTCCGCCCGAATCTGCGCATACCCTGGCTTTATTTGCGTATTAATAATCTCAAGTCGCTCGTCAAATCCGAGAAATGCACTCTTCATTGCGTTAATGGTCAACCACTCCATGTCTTTTAATCCCCAACCGAAAGCTTGGCTGAGGAGGTCCATTTCATGTGACATTGACGTTCCTGACATCAAACGATTGTCAGTGTTAACCGTCACGCGGAAACCCAAAGTGCGAAGCAGGCCGATCGGGTGGGTTGCGATTGAGGCAGCAGCGCCCGTCTGAACATTGGATGTTGGGCACAACTCCAATGGAATTCGACGGTCTCGAACATACGCTGCCAAGTTACCCAGCGTTACCGACCCGTCTGGAGCAACGGTGATGTCGTCCATGATTCGCACGCCGTGACCTAATCGGTCTGCACCGCACCACTGAATCGCTTCCCAAATGGATGGCAAACCAAAAGCTTCACCTGCGTGGATTGTGAAGTGGGCGTTCTCTCTGCGCAAGTATTCAAATGCGTCCAAGTGACGGGTGGGTGGGAAACCTGCTTCAGCGCCAGCAATATCAAAACCAACAACCCCAAGTTCGCGGTATTCCACCGCAAGTTCGGCAATAGAGCGTGCATTTGCTGCGGTGCGCATCGCGGTCAGCAACACACCAATCCGTATTGTTCGGCCACCTGCTGCAACTGCTGCAACCCCATCTGCAAATCCAGAAAGAACAGCCTCAATGATCTCCCGCTCGTGCAGTCCCTTTTCAACGTGCAATTCCGGAGCGAACCGCACCTCCGCATACACCACTCCGTCAGCCGCTAAATCTTCTGCGCATTCACGAGCAACCCGCGCCAATGCCGACACTGATTGGGTGACACCCACCGTGTGCTTGAAAGTCTCTAAATAGCGCTCCAACGACCCTGAGTAGGCCGCCTCAGAGAACCAACGCCCCAATGAGTCAGCATCAGTTGCTGGAAGATCCGTGTAGCCGGACTCGGCAGCCAGGTCCAATACGGTCTGCGGGCGCAACCCACCATCCAAATGGTCATGTAGGAGCACCTTGGGGGCAGCAATGATCAGATCAAGGGGAACCGGGGTTACCAGGGAAGAATCGATACTCATGCCCCAACGTTAGTCCACTCTCCAATGAATACCCACCGGGTCAGAATGAGCCAAGCGTATTGCTTGCAGGCCCAATTGTGGGTGAAGTCCATGGTGAAACCGCGAATCCAACCCAGACTGGGCATAAGCGTTTACTCACGACCAGGCTCCGAATACAGTTCCACCCATGAAAAAACTCACAGCAGCGACGGTTGAGCCCTATGTGCGACGTTTTGCACTGGGAATTGGTTTTTTCCTCCTGCTGTTATTGCCCGGAATCTTGATTGAGATCTTTCTCGTGGGAGGGGCTTCCAGCGTTTTCCTTTTCGGTGCACTCCCCGTCGCGGCAGCATTCTTTGGTGGCGCTCGCAAGCAATCACTTTATGTTGTTGCATTTATGACCAGTGCGGGGACACTGGCTCGAGCACTTGATGGTGCCCCGATCCCCTCTGCTCTGCTCGTAGGGCTGGTCGCACTGATCATCGGGCTCGCCGCGCGACGTGGGCTGAGCAGCCCAATTCTTACGCTGGGAATCGTTCTGGGGTTTCTCGTAATGAGCCCACCAGAACTCACGAATAAAGATTCAAGCATCTTCTCCGGTGTCAATCCAGTCCTTGCCACCGCAATATTGCTGGCAGCCGGTGGTTTCTGGGCCTTATTGGTGGGAATTGTAGTTCGTAAAAAAGCCCCCACCGTGCCCGAAAACAAAGTTGTGGACCTGTCCGTGGTTGTGCCCTATGCATTGTCGTTAGCTATTTCAACAGGTTTCGTTACCTATTTCTTGTTGTATTACTCCGCCGGAAGCCTCGGGGCCTGGATGATTCTCACGATCTTTGTAATCATGAAACCCGACCGGGACGCCATGATGTTAAAAACAAAAAATCGAATCCTGGGGACGTTTGCGGGAACAGCCATTGCAATCGTTGCCATCGAAATCTTGCATCTGCTTAATTCACAACGAGGACTTGTCCAAATCACTTTTGCCTTGCTCTTCGTGGGAATCGCCATGTCCTACTTCCTGCCAGGACCATATTGGGTTTATGTGACGTTCCTGACTCCTGGCGTTATTCTCTTGGACTCGAACTCAGTATCCAATCAAGACGATGTTGCCCTGTCACGAATTGCATTCACCCTCGGTGGAATTGCCATTGCGCTGGTTATTGGCTTTATTGTTCACCGCAGTTACAAGTTCCTTGCACGACGCAGTTGACGCTACTCCGGGTCGTAGACGTTGTGGTCCTCATCAGCACGGTGGACTGTGTCAGGGGTGAACGCGGGGACGCACACTGACATGTAACGCGCCCCGTCATCCGTGTGATACCGCACCCATTCGCCACCACGGGCAACAATCGCCTGACCCGCATTGACCAAGGTCGGGCCGTGCTCGGAGTCAACAATCAGTGAACCTTCGAGGACCACCGTGAATTCGTCAAACTCGGGTGTTTGCTCGGGCTCGGTCCAACCGGCCGGGGCGACCATATGGGCAATTGAGACGCGGTCATCACCTGTTGCTACCAAGCCTGCATATTCTTCAATCACTTTGCCACCGGGAACCGGGATTTGGACGGGGGCTGGTATCAGTTCAGGCATATGTGCTCCTTTAGCTAATGCGTTCAATAATGAGTGGGAGTTGGGCCATAATTTCACTGCGTTCACCGATTGTGATGGGTGCTTGCGCGAGTGCTTGTTCCGCCAATTCGAAACGAACTTCTTCATCGGTAAACATTGTGAGTAGTGGCTCACCAATGCTGACATTGTCACCAGGTTTCTTGTGTAGCAAGATTCCAGCGCCTGCGCTCACCTGGTCCTCCTTGCGTGCGCGACCTGCACCCAAGCGCCACGCGGCAATACCCACGGCAAGTGCGTTCATGCTGGTAACGGTTCCGTCCTTGCTAGCCGTGATCGTGTTCTCATGTTTCGCTATGGGAAGTGGCGCGTCATTGTCCCCGCCCTGAGCGGCAACCATTGCTTTCCACGTATCAAACGCCTGACCGTTGTCGAGTTTCTTCTCTGGATCAGTTGTAATGCCAACAATCTCGAGCATCTCTCTTGCCAAGGTGAGGGTGAGTTCACGCACATCGGCAGGTCCACCACCCTGCAGAACCTCAATGCTTTCTTGGACTTCGAGAGCATTGCCGATGGCCAGACCAAGGGGGACATCCATAGCTGTAATCAACGCTCGGGTATTTACTCCGGCGTCTTTGCCCAGGTTGACCATGGTCTGAGCGAGTTCACGCGCCATTGCCGGATCAGACATAAATGCGCCATTGCCGGTTTTCACATCAAGAATTAGTCCACTTGCGCCTTCCGCAATTTTCTTACTCATGATGCTGGAGGCGATGAGCGGTATTGCTTCAACGGTTCCGGTGACATCACGCAATGCATAGAGTTTTTTGTCGGCGGGGGCGAGACCGGGTCCGGCAGCACAAATCACGGCGCCGACGTCACGAAGAATGGTGTGCATTTCTTCATTGGTGAGATCTGCTCGCCAACCTTTGATGCTCTCCATTTTATCCAGCGTGCCGCCAGTGTGACCCAAGCCGCGACCTGAGAGTTGTGGGACAGCAGCGCCACAGGCTGCAACAAGTGGAGCAAGGGGAAGGGTGATCTTGTCCCCCACTCCCCCGGTTGAGTGTTTGTCCACCGTTGGGATTGTGATGTCACTGAAATCCATCCGCTCACCACTATTGATCATGGCGTTTGTCCACTGAACAATTTCTACTTGGTTCATTCCATTAAGCAAAATTGCCATTGCGAGAGCGGCCATCTGTTCATCGGCTACAGCGCCACGGGTGTAAGCGTCAATTACCCAATCAATTTGGGGCTTGGACAATTGCTGTTTCTGGCGTTTAGCAATGATGACGTCGACTGCCGAGAATGGTTCAACCATGGGTTAAAGGGTTTCCTTTCGCTCAATCAAGTCATCGAGACCGAATGCTTGCGGCAGGATTTCCGCAAGTGTCTTGACTCCCTCGGGGGTGGTGATCTGCGTGGTGGGTGTTCCGTTTTCCCACAGTAGTTGACGGCAGCGCCCGCACGGCATCAGTGAATTACCATGCTGGTCAACACACGTGATTGCAACCAGCTTTCCGCCTCCGGATGCGTGGATCGCTGAAACCATGCCGCACTCGGCGCACAGCCCAACACCGTAACTGGCATTCTCAACATTGCAGCCCACCACAATCCGGCCATCATCCATTAAACCCGCTACACCAACTTTGAATTTCGAGTAGGGCGCGTAAGCCATTTTCATGATCTCGATTGCGGCCTGGGTTAGCGCGTCCCACTGTTGATCCGAAGTAGTCATGATCCTTGTCTACTGCTTCTCAAATGGTTGGCCGTCAGCGGCCGGTGGCCTAGCGCGTCCTACCAGTCCGGCCACCACAACGATTGTCACGAGATAGGGGGTCATCGCTAGGAACTCGGTAGGGATTGACGTGTTGATCAACGCAAGCTTCTGCGAAAGCGAATCGGAAAAGCCGAAGATCAATGCAGCACCCAACGCGCCGATGGGGTTCCACCCGCCAAAGATCATTGCGGCAAGCCCGATGAAACCCGCTCCACCGGTCATCCCTTCGTCGAAACGACCCACCGTGCCTAAGGTGAACCAGGCTCCAGCAAAACCACCCACCATGCCGCCATAGATCACCGCGAGGTAGCGGGTCTTTGAGACGCTGATGCCCAATGAATCTGCCGCTTTCGGGTTTTCCCCGACGGATCGGGTGCGCAGGCCCCAACGGGTGCGAAAGAGCATGAATGTCGTGAGAGCAACGAGTCCAAACATGGCGTAAACGATCACTGTTTGGTCAAAAAACATGGGACCAATAATGGGAATATCCCCCAAAATGGGAATCTTGATCGCCGGGAAGATCGGCGCATCATTCCATTCGGGGCGCTCAACCAAAATTTGTGACGTTAAAAATGACGTGAGGCCAAGCACCAACAAGTTGATGACAACCCCAATAATTATTTGATCAACCCGATAGTTGATAGCCAGAAATGCGAGGAGTAACGCAAGTACACCACCGGTGATGGTCGCAGCGATCAATCCAACCCAGCCACCCAGTAATGAACCCATGACAACACCGGTAAATGCACCACCTAAAAGCATGCCCTCAATACCAATGTTGACCACCCCAGAGCGCTCGCACAAAATTCCGGAAAGTGCACCGAGGGCGATCGGGGTCGTTCGCGCGATAGTGGAGACCAGCATGCTGATCAGCGAAAACTCTTGACCGGCTGTTGCCCAAATCATGATCGAAATGACGAAAACAACAAACGAGATTCCCAGAATCATTGTTGATTTGCGTTGGAATCCTTTGAGAAACTGCGTTCCGCCCAGAAACGCCAGGACCATGGCGAGGACGTAGAGGGCAGCCGTGCTGGGGATTGCGAGTGCGTCGAGTTGGAACTTGTCATCAGGGAAACTCAGCCCAAACGTAGCGATCCCCTGGGATGCGGGAGCCAGAACGAACATGACCACGGCCGAGAGCAGCAACATGATGATGCCAAGAATTTTTGCCCGCCGAACCTTGCTCTTACTGAGCACATTGGACTTTGATTCCGTGCTTTCATAACTCTCGACGGGAGCTCGTTCAAATTCTGCGCTGTTATCGCTCACGATCCCCACCCCTTACTGATCTGAGAAGAGGCCACCGGAGTTTTAAGTCGATAAATTGACGAGATCAGTGCCGGCGCTGCAACAAAAAGAATGATGAGGGCTTGAATAACTGAAATCAGGTCAATTCCTACGTTGGCACTCACCTGCATTTGCTGACCACCGGCCCGCAGCCCACCGAAAAGAATTGCGGCAGCCACAACGCCCCACGGATTAGAACGCCCTAGTAGTGCCACCGCGATCCCGTCAAAGCCAAGGTCGGCGGAGAAACCCGGAGTTGTGCGACCCAGAACTCCCAACACTTGGCCAGCACCCGCGGTACCTGCCAGAGCGCCCGCAATGAGCATGACCAAGATGTAAACCTTGGTGACTGAGATACCGGCGTAACGGGCTGCACTTGGATTTGCTCCCACCGCCCGAAACTCGAAACCGATGGTGGTGCGAAAGAGCAACCAGTAGATGAGGAATGCCGCCCCGAGTGCCACAAAAAGTCCAGCGTGCACCCGCATTGCCGAATCAATTCCGGTGAGCAAGGTTGGGTATTCAGCACTTGCTTCAATATTTTTCGATACAGGGTCATTACGACCTTCACGCTGAAACATTGTGGTTTTGAGTAAAAAATCCACCAAACGCAAAGCGATGTAGTTCAACATAATCGTGGTGATGACTTCATGGGCCCCGGTCTTAGCTTTCAAAATACCGGGAATAAAACCCCAAATCGCGCCGCCCACGATTCCGGCAATGATGGCAAGGGGAAGGTGAATGAAGAAAGGCAGCCCCGTAATTGAGAACCCAACCCAGACGGCAAACATTCCGCCAATTAGCGCTTGTCCTTCGGCACCGATGTTGAACAATCCAGCACGAAATGCCAGGGCAACCGAGAGCCCCGCCAAAATAAGTGGAGTAGCTGCGGTGAGCGTCTCCGAAATTGCTCGGAGTGAACCCACCGATCCCTGCAGGAGAGCAAGATAGGCATTCATCGCCTCGGCGAAGGATGATCCCGTGAGAATAATGATCACCAAACCAATGATCAGAGCGCTGAGAACCGCGAGAAACGGAATCAAAATTGCCGAACGCCAATCCGCGGCGGTTGCTAATCGCTGAGTGAAGCTTCGGTCTTTCGGATTAACAAGGTCTTCGCGGGTTTGTGGTTCAAGTTGTGAACTCATGAGTTCTTCCCAGCCATGTAAAGTCCCACTTCGGTTGGATTGGTTTCCGAGGCATTTAAGGTTGCAACAATTTTTCCGTCAAACATGACGACGATCCGATCCGAGAGTGCGAAGATTTCGTCGAGTTCTGTTGAAACAACCAAAATTGCGATCCCTTCATCACGCTTGCGCACGATCTGTTCATGGATGTATTCAATTGACCCGACGTCGATTCCGCGAGTTGGTTGAGCGCATAGGACCAGAGGGACATCTCGGCTAAATTCGCGAGCAACAATCATTTTTTGGGCATTACCCCCGGAAAGGGTGCTGGCCATGTTTTCAATGTGCGCTGGGCGCACGTCGTAATCTTTCACGAGGGTTCGCGCACTTTCATCGATTGCCGAACTCTGGAGGCGCACTCCCCGTGAATATGGTTGTGAATAATATGAATCAAGCACTAAATTTTCAGCGACCGTAAAACTTCCGATCATGCCCATCTCGTTGCGGTCCTCGGGGACATGGGCCACACCATCACGGTGAATCTGGCGTGGCTTGAACCCGGTGATATCTACGTCCTTGAGTTTAATTGAGCCTTTGGCGATGGGAAGAAGTCCCGTTATTGCTTCAATGAGTTCGGTTTGACCGTTACCTTGAATACCGGCCACCCCGACAATTTCACCTGCTCTGACCTCAAGGTTGATATTGTCCAAAAGATCGCGACCCATGTCATCGGTCATTGTGACCGAGGACATGGTCAGCACGGGGGCACCGGGCTTTGCCGGGGTCTTATCCACGGTGAGATCAATCTCTCGACCAACCATCATGGATGCAAGTTCCTCTTGCGTTGCTGTCTTTGGGTCAGCGTGACCTACGACTTTTCCGCCACGAAGAACTGTGATGTCATCGGCGATTGCTAGGGCCTCTTTGAGTTTATGGGTAATGAAAATAATGGTTGCCCCACGCGATTTGAGTTCAGCAACTATGCCAAAGAACTCAATCACTTCCTGCGGGGTGAGAACTGCGGTTGGCTCGTCAAAGACCAGAATTTTAGCTCCGCGTAAGAGCACCTTGATGATTTCAACGCGCTGTTGAATACCGACGGCCAGGTCCTCAACTTTTGCCTTTGGATCAACGGCAAGGCCATACTTCCGCGAGATCTCTTCGACCTCTTGATTAGCCTTCTTAGTGTTGAGAACATTTCCAAAAACTGTTGGCTCCACACCAAGAACGACGTTTTCAGCAACGGTAAAAACCGGAACGAGCATAAAGTGTTGATGCACCATCCCGATCCCAGCCTTGATCGCCTCGCCTGGATCGTTAAATTTCTGCACAACTCCGTTGAGAATAATCTCGCCCGAGTCTGGGCGGTAAATTCCCGAAAGGATATTCATCAAGGTGCTTTTACCCGCACCATTCTCACCAATTAAGGCCAGAACTTGCCCAGAGCGCGCGGTAAGGGAAACATCGTCATTGGCGAGAACACCGGGGAAAGCTTTGGTGATTCCGCGCAACTCCAATTCCACAGCGCACTACTCCTTATGTTGGACTTCCCGTTTTAACGCTAAGTTGAAGAACGGCTTGATTCTACTGCCCTCACACAGAAGAGGGGCCTGATTTCTCAGACCCCTCAACTACGTGCGGACTACTGAATTAACCCTTGACGATTAACCCTTGACGCTGATCGAACCGTCGATGATACCGGCCTTGATCGTGTCAAGCGCTGCTTTGAGCTCAGCAGAGACAGCGGCATCCATGTCATGGAATGGTGCGAGGGAAACTCCACCATTTTCCAATGTTCCCACGGTTACGCCACCAGCAAAGGTACCGTCAACGACGGCCTTGATTGCATTGAATGTCGTGACATCCATTTGCTTGAGCACTGATGTCAAGTAGACGCCAGCGTTTGCTGTGTCTGACTCGAACTGATCGCTGTCAACACCGATGATCATGAGCTTGTCGACACCAAGTTCAGTTGCGAGTGCTGCTGAACCAAGACCAACCGGTCCGGCAACTGGCATCACGATGTCGGCGCCTTCATCGACCAGGTTCTGGGCGAATGTGCGACCGTCATCGAGTGACTCAAAGTTCTCGGTGAAAAGACCCGACTGTGCTGCTGGATCCCAACCAAGAACCTCAACAGTGGTTCCGTTGTCAGCGTTGTACTTCTGGACTCCGTAGTAAAAACCGTCCATGAAGATGGTTACTGGTGGAATGTTGACGCCACCAAATGTGCCAACCTTGCCGGTCTTGGTTGTACCAGCAGCGAGGTAGCCAGCAAGGAATGCGGCTTCGTCGGTGTTGAATACCTGACCGAGAACGTTGTTAGCGGTGATGTCGCCATCAGCGTATGCGTAGTCAACGATGGTGAAAGGAATGTCAGGATTGGCGTTAGCCGCTTCCTTTGTTGCGTCACCGAGTAGGAAACCGACGGTCACGATGACACTGCAACCCTGGTCAACGAATGACTGCAGGTTCGTTACGTAATCGGTCTCAGCCTGTGACTCAAGAACAATTGCCTCAACACCAAGTTGATCAGCGGCATCTGTTACGCCCTTGTAAGCCTTCTGGTTGAAGCCCTTGTCGTCAACGCCACCAACGTCGGTGACTTCACAAGCCTTCATTCCCGC
>JBIHZX010000066.1:0-7782 GCA_044240195.1 Candidatus Nanopelagicales bacterium
GAAATCGATGAAGCCATTCACAAAGTTGATGCGTTCTACCGAAGCTACGCGCTGCCTCCCGCCATCAACGTTCCACTTCCTGCCTACACCAAACTAGATGAGTACCTCGAGACAAACGGCTGGATGGTCGCAGCCGAAGTCAACTTCATGGTGATTGATACCAGCGATCTCCCACCATCGGTCCAGCACGAAACATTCACCCTCACAACTTCACCGGAGCCAACTACCGAATGGCTTGCAATTCACGGTCAACAATCCACAGGTGAATTGCTCCATTACCCCGCTCACTACCTCTCGATTTTTATCGATGATCAGAGCGTTGCCAGCGGACGTATCGCGTTTACCGGCGACTGGGGTGTTATCACTCATGTATTTGTCACACGTGAGCTTCGCCGTCAAGGAATTGGTCGGTCGATCATGCATGCGTTGGCGACCACTGCCCGCGAACACGGGTGCACCAAGCTCACACTCCAAGTCGACTCCAGCGACTCCGCTGCCTTGTCACTATGCGAATCGCTCGGTTTCAGACTTCATCACCGCGATCGGTGTCGCGTTTTACCTGCGAATTAATTCCTAGACCCATGTCCCTAAGGTGTTGACTCAGCAATCCGTTTGATCGCAGCAAGTGTTTTCGGAATACCGGTGAGTGCATGATGTGTGCGATCCGCGATCTGAGCGGCTGCCTCATCCCCGTATTTTTCTTCAAACATTTCAATTCCTTCGGGGAGTAATTCCCACATCTCAGTCAGAACCGTCCCGGCATCAACTGCAGTAAGCGTGTATCCCCACCGAACAAATTTCCCACCGACCACCCAAGCAAACTCCCGACCAGGATCAGCGACTACCACCAGCGAACGGGTATCCCAGGTTCGATCCGGTAGAACGTTACGCCCAGTGAACCAGGCACCCTCGGAACCGGCGCTCGCCTCGTCATCCCACCAGCATGACGTGCAGACTGGACTCCACTCGCCGGTGCGGGTGACGTCAGAAACAATGTCATATAGATCCTGTGCTGAGGCATTGACCGTGACGGATTCCTGATAATTGTTGTTCATTTTTTCACTCATGAATCTATCTTGGCAGATGGTTCAAAGACCAGGTAGGACATCGGTGAATCCAGAGTGAGAGGCTTTGATCGTGCTCGAACTCCCACTCCCACTTCTCGTCATGACTGTGGTTGGAATCGTGGCCTTCGCTGCCTCCGGTGCAATCGCAGGTGCGCGAGCCGGCATGGACTGGTTGGGCGTCTCGACACTGGCGGCCGTCACAGCAATTGGCGGCGGAACATTGCGCGACCTACTGATGGTCACAACTCCCGGTTGGTTGACAGATTTTTGGCCAACAGTGAGTTTGATCGCGATCACCGTTGTTGTGGTGTGGGTTGCGGCTCGGGTGTTCCCCTGGCAACGCCACCGATCATGGATGAGCCGCTTTTTTGTCATCACCGATGCAATAGGCCTTGCCGCTTTCACGATTGTGGGAACCGATATCGCTCGTGATGCAGGTTTTTCTGTCGGACCCGCGGTTGTCCTAGGCGTTATTAGTGGGGTCGGTGGCGGAATCATTAGAGATGTCCTCGCTGGGAAACGAATTTCCATTTTTGACGGAGAAGTTTATGCACTTGCTGCGGTAGCCGGTTCCGTTACATTCCTCCTCACCCAAAGTTTCGGTAATTGGGTGCCGTTCTTGGTTGGGGTGGCCGTTACCCTGATTGTTCGACTGGGCGCAGTTGCTGCTGGATGGCAGGTTCCCACACTTCCCACACCAATGCCAGACGCTCCGGAAGCCTGATTTCTCGGCGTCTCCGCTTACAAAGATCCAACACAGTCATGGATGGTTGAAATTCCTTGCCTGTTAAAAAAATGAGCTTCCTCATGACCATGAGGGAGCTCAAGTTTTTATGAGGAAGGTTCGAAGATTGCTTCCTTCTCATCAGTCCTGCGCAAGTGCCTGAACCCAAGAACTGTCAGGATCAACATTACGAGTGCTAAGCCAAGCATCACCCAAGCAGCTAAGACAGCAATTGAGCCAATGGTGCCGAAAGCGTAGGCATTCAACAGCATGCCGCGCAAACTTTCACCCATGAATGCGGTCATTCGCACGTCATATGAAGATGGCTCATTCTGGTCGGCCGCTGGACCTGGCTTTCCATCTGCCATCCATTTTCCGCTCACCTCCGAATATGAAAGTCCACCCGTCGTACCGGAGATGTGCACGGCAATCAAATCTGAATAGGCCTTGGCACTGTCACCATCAACAACGGCAACACCAGCCCATTGTGCAAGTTCAGGTGGCAAACTCGCTGGGTCTTCACCGAACGAAATGTTTTGAACTTCGAGTTGTGCTTTCACACTGTCTTTAGCAAAGTTGCCGCCCCACATTAATAGCATTCCAACAACTATCAAGACAACGGTGACAACAAGCCCCGTCAGGGAAAGAATCTGATCTAAACTTTTTCTTCGCATGAGGTCTACTCCTCCCTCTTAAGCACCTTTCGCGGTGCGTCAATAGCAAATTGCTACCACGTTGAAGCCTAAATTTGATAGCAATGATTCTTGGTCGCCAAAAGACCCTTCTTTCAAGCCAAAGGTCCTACCGTGAACCAGGTTGGACACCTGAACCAAGGGTGAGCAACAACCCGAAGTAAAGAATGATGATATTCATTCGATTGCGCGAGAACGCACACTAAACTGCTTTTTCCTAGGCCAGTTGTAACGTGGCGGTTCTTGAGAAGGAAGGCAGCTCGTGACATCACTCAGAAACATGCAGGTCGTGCGTCGTACGACCACTGTGTTGGCCATCGTTGCAGCTATGGCGCTCATGTCACCAACAGCGGCGCCTGCACACGAAGGCTGGCAGTCAGATGAGGATCACCGATCTGCCGCTGCAAGGACCACCACGGC
Source organism: Candidatus Nanopelagicales bacterium (assembly GCA_044240195.1). Taxonomy (GTDB): domain Bacteria; phylum Actinomycetota; class Actinomycetes; order S36-B12; family S36-B12; genus UBA4592. The sequence continues at coordinate 2,904 of JBIHZX010000066.1, forward strand.
AGTACCTACTGCCAAGGCAGGTGATACGTGCAAAAAGAAAGGGCAAGTACTGGGAAAGCTCACCTGCAAGAAGGTCGGGGGAAAGCTGAAGTGGGCCACGACTTCCACCACCACTACCACCTCGACCAGTACCAGCACAGGGGATCTGCTCTGCCGCAATTCCACCTACACCAGTCAAGTGACTGGCTTTCGATGCACCACATCAACAATTTTATTCGGAGCCAACGGGCTTCCTGGTGGTTCAGCGCCCACCATGGTCGGGATTACTGCGACCAATCAGCAGTATCCGTCGGCACATGACTACACCTTCACGATTCCCCGTAAGTCGATCCTGGCATCAACTCCAACGGTTCCCGGTGATGGAGCCATCGGGGTCGCGGTTAACGGCGTGCCCCTTTTTAGTCCATGGACGCAATCAGCTCTGCTCGAACACACTCTCGATTCCGGTGAACTCGATAACTGCGGTGGTCACGCTGGTCGTGGTGACGACTACCACTACCACATTGCCCCCAAATGCCTCATTGAACAACTCGGTTCAAAGAAGGTTGAGGTTGAGCGGTCTCCGATTGGAATCGCGAACGATGCCCACCCCATCCTGGCGCTCGGGTGGTTCAATCCCGCGAATAGCGTGGAGGGCAAACTCGATAAGTGTCGCGGTATGAAAGATGCCAATGGCGACTACTTCTATAACGTTCAGAGCATAAGTAAGTGGAACATCCTTGACTGCTTCACCGGAACTGTGTTCAACACATCCAAGGACAGTTTCACTATACGAACAGATTCGGCGGGCAATCCGATCACCGGTGCAAAAGTATCCATGACTATCACCGCGTCTTCATCTAGCGTGGCGAGCGGTCAAACGTGCTACGTCATGTCGGGAACACTCACTGGCCAGAAGGTGATTCAGACGGATCAGTCCGTGGTCACTACATCTGGGCCAGCTGGGATCTTCTACTGCAACCCCCAGTGCTACGCCGAATTCTTTGAACCGACCGCAAAATTCCCCGGCGGGTCGGTGTATCTCGAGAAGGTCACTCGCAACTGCCCCACCGGATTCAATTCCAGTAGCGTGCAGACCTTGGCTGCGTATGCAGGCCCCAATATCGGCAAACGCGGACCCGCAAGCGGCTGAAGTACCTCACCCCGAGCAGGTAATCGGTTTCCCAAGTAGGCCAACGTGACCTTGGCACGGTCAAAATCGATGCTAACTCTTGACTGGGCGCGCCAGAACACTTATTCGACAGTACAGTCCGGTAAATTGCGCGAATTACCCCGACCAAACATCAATCGGCTATCCCTTACGAAAGGTTCCTGACATGAGTATTGCAGTTGGCGACACACTGCCCAAGGTGGAAATTCGGATGATGGTCGATGGCGCTCCGGCGACGGTTTCAAGCACCGAGATTCTCGGATCCGGTCGCGTGGTGCTCTTCGCGGTGCCGGGTGCATTCACCCCGGGGTGTTCCAAGGTTCACTTTCCAGGTTATGTCGAGTTGGCGGAGAATATTTCTGCGGCTGGAGTCGATTCAATTGCATGTATCTCAGTCAACGATGTCTTCGTAATGGATGCCTGGGGCCAGGCACAAGGTTCCGGGGACATTGTGATGTTGGCCGATCCCGATGCGGAATTTGCCAAAGCGGTTGGTCTCGAAGTTGATGCATCTGGTTTTGGCCTGGGCATTAGGTCCAAGCGTTACGCTCTCGTTTTGAAAGATGGAGTGGTCGAGGCTTTCCTGCCCGAAGAAGATGGCTTCAGCGTAATGGCCAGTACCGCAGCTTGCGTCTTAGCCGAACTGTAGTTCATTCTTTCAACTCACTCGGTACAACTACGCCCCACCGTCGTAAATCCATCTGCACCGTCTCAATCAACTGGAATTGAGTGGATTCACGCTTTTCACCTGAGTGAATACTTCAAAGTCTGAATCAGCCGTGAAGACAGTGCCTCCGTGCTCAATTGCCAGCGCGGCAATGTGCGCATCATTAAGAAGTTTGTGACGCTTGTGGTCAGCTTCACTTGTTTCCCCGGGAACACCTGTTGTCAGAAGCGTGCGCACTCGATGGAGGTGTCCCACCGTCGGATTCAGTGAGTTGACCTGCGGATAAGACAGCCACCCCTCCACGAGATCCAATCCTTGTTCCATGGTTAACGGGTTTTCGAAAAGAGAACCATTAGTGAGAATGCGTACACAGGCAAGCGCGGAAATCCATGGGATGCCAATGGGCTCATCTGCATTGAGCGCATTGCGCCACCAGACCGACGCTTTATCAAAGTTGGGCGAACCTTCATTGACAGCGTATATCAAAATGTTGGTGTCAATAACTTTCATGACCGCCCCATTCAAGAGCTCTGTTTAGCTTGTGCACTGATTATTTTGTGCACTGACACGTAGATACCGATCTACTTCATCATCTAAAATCATTTCCGAAGAGAGTGATGACTGCTTTATCTCTTGACCAAGGTTTACCGACCGTGGAACTACCTCACCCTCAAGTACTGGCTCAATTGACCTTCTGAGACCTTTTCGAAGGAGTGCGTTCACCGTTTCCTTGAAACTCATGTCATGCTGATGTGCATAGTTCTTCAGAGCCATGGCGACATCCTTGTCCAAAGTGAGAGTCGTTCGCATGTATGAACTATAACCTGTGGACATCAAAACATCAATCTATGATTCGGCTGGCGTTCGGAACCCTGATCAAGGGGATTCATCGGCAGGTCAGAACGGTGCAAACCCTCTTTTTGATAACCGCCTTTCACACATATAAGCGAGCACTCCCATTCGGGATCACCTCCTAGAACGCACTGAGGTTATGCACGCGGTTATGCAATAGGTTTTGCACACACCCCCCGGCCCCGTAGCTCAGGGGATAGAGCGTCGGTTTCCTAAACCGTGCGTCGCATGTTCGAATCATGCCGGGGCCACCTCAGAAAAGTGCTGCTCCGCCTCATTCGTGGCCGTCTCGGTATGAAGCCATGGCGATCGATCTTGGTAATTAAGGGATTTGACGTTGCTGCGGCGATCACTTGCCCTACTATGCCATTCACCACAATGCGTAGAGCCGCTGTGGCGCCTTGAGCCTCCGACGTGGATCCTCTCGGCGTATAGATGTAAACGGAGGTTTGGGCGATTTATTTCTTCTTCCTAGAAAAGGTCCAGGTATGCGGGGTGTTAACAGCGAGCCTTGTGATGCTGTCTGCCTTGACAGTAGGTTCCTCCGCGCAGGCTGCCCCAAATTCTAGCGAGGCCTCTGCGCAAGCGGCACAGGTAAAGTGCATAAAGGCATACGCGAAGAAACCGGCGAATAACTATCTCAATTATTCACCAGCGATCGGGTCACCCGAGGTAACTGACGCGATCCACAGCGGACTTCAGCCATGTGCAACTTTTGCCGATGGGGTGAGCGGAAGCGGGCGCAAGTACCAAGTAGCGCAGTTCTCGTCGCCGACGGTCTATCCGGGGCAGATCCAATTGGTGATCCAGGGCGGCCCCAATGCCGCTTTCCTCGTCGGCGGTGCGCCCGGAACTCCCGTCCCCTCATATGCCGGCGGGCCCTATGTAGCCAGATTTGATCCTGCGACAGGAACGCAGATATGGCGCACTGCACTCCCTCAGCTCGCAGGTCAATGGGTGGCTGCGCCCAGCGGTGCCGTGGTCAAGGGCGGTTGGGTCGTCGTCGTCGTGGGGCCCACGGTCTACAAGCTTGATCCCAAAAGTGGCGCGATCGTCGCCTCCGTGCAGCAGCCTGTTCTGGCCGGTGCTGCGGTTGATGCCAACTTCGATGGTTTCGCAGTTGCTCCTGATTCATCCGGCACGATCTTGCTCAAGAGCCAGAATCGTTCGTCAGGTTGCCAAGTTCAAGGTAACCAGGCGATGTCTGCTTGCATCAAGACATTCGGCCCTCAGCCGGTAACGACCGTGATCGCCGTGGATCCCGTCTCGTTGAAGAACCTCGCGGCTATCACCCTTAATCAGCCGGTTGCCTCCCGGCCGACATTAGTAGCCGATGGCTCCAACACGCATATGTACCTCGCAGGCAGCGCTCAAGGCGTGCGCGTGATCTGGAATCCCAAGAACAAGACCCTTCGCCAGGATCTCTCCTGGGCGCCCCCTCTTCTCCTGCCAGGCCAGAGCGCAGGCGACGCGCCGGTGCCTCTGGGTAAGTGGGTGGTCTTCAACAACAACGCCGTTGCGCCAACTCCGGGAGTGCCCATCTGCGCGTTCGTCGTGAAGATGACGGATGCGACGAAGACTCAACGGCTATGCCCATGGGGAACGACGATCCCCGCAGGGGTCATGAGCAACGCTCCTGCAAGTTTCTCTACAGATCCGCAGAAGAGCTTGATTTTCATGCAGGACCTTCTGGTGGGTGGTGTCTTCGCCGTGCATCTGAACCAGGCAAACGGACGAATGGCTATCAAGTGGAGTCGGCCCGATTGGCGAACATCGGACTACTTCACGGCTACAGGCCCGGCCCACCGCCGCGTACTTTCCTCGCAGTACATGTCGCCCTCTTTCTCTGCTGCCCAGATCAGCACGAACTCCTGGACTGAGAGTGTTCTGTGGGTCGACGAGGAAACGGGCAAGACTCTGGCCCAATCTGCGTACAACGGGCCGACGAATCTCGGCTGGTTTGCGATGCCGGGCTACTCCGGCAGGTGGTACACCCTTTCCGTTGCCGGCACCATCAATATCTATGTTCCTCAATCATGCGTCAAGACTGGCAAGCACCCTGTCGTACCCGCGTCCACGACAACGTGCTCGACCGATTACGCGTCGCTGCCGCAGCCGGTGCGATCTCCTGCCCCGTTGCCGTAGTTTCGAGAATCGCTAGAGACTGTCTAGGTCTGGGGTATCGCATGTTCGAATCATGCCGGGGCCAC
>JBIHZX010000067.1:0-7751 GCA_044240195.1 Candidatus Nanopelagicales bacterium
ATACTTTGCTCTATGCACGCGCATACAGCGCGGCACCGGTGATTAACTCACTCTCGCCGGTGAGCGGTACAACCAGCGGTGGAACCACGGTCACACTTTCCGGGTCTAACTTCACCGGAACAACGGGTGTGAGCGTTCGAAGCGTAGCTGCGACCGGTGTCAGCGTTGTATCAGATTCTCAACTGACATTCGTGACTCCTGCAGGTGCTTCGGGTACCGCTGCGATTGCGGTGACCAATTCATCTGGGACCACGACATTTAGCAGTGGATTCACCTACACGACAGGGCTGTGCACACCTGTTGTGACCTCGCTCTCCACTTCGGTGGGTGCTGCTGATGGTTCCACGGCGGTCACGATTACCGGAACCGGGTTTACCGGAGCAACTACAGTCACTTTCGGTGGTCGACCAGCGACCTTCACAATTGTCAGCGATACCTCCATTACGACCACCGCACCGGTCAGTCCGGTCTCTGACGTCAATGTCCTTGTTAGTAGTGCTTGTGGAACCAGCACCAGCGTTATTCCATTCGCGTTTGTATCCCAGCCCAGCATTACTTCGCTGAGCAGTGAGGGTGGCCCGATCGCAGGTGGGCAAACGCTCAACATCTTGGGTGCGAATTTCACCACGGGTTCCACGGTGAGATTTGGTTCTAACTCGGCCACGTCGGTTACCTATGTCAGCTCAACGCAATTGAGCGTTACCGTCCCGGCCAGATCCGCGGGCACGGTTAACGTAGTGGTGGTTACTCCCGGTGGTACCGCAACCGCAACTAACGCATATACCTACTACCCAGCACCAACCGTGAGTTCACTATCGATCACCACCGGCTCCGGGTCGGGTGGAACAGGGACATCCATTATTGGCACGAATCTTGATTCCACCGTGTCCATCACCTTTGGCGGTACCGCAGCAACGTACTTCATTATTGGGGGCACGGAGCTGTATGCATTCACTCCAGCCCGCGACGCCGGTACCGTCGACGTAGTTGTGACAACCCTTGCCGGTTCTGCAACCTTGGCGAGCGCGTTTACCTTTACTGCTGTGCCCTCCAGCGGTGGAGGTTCCAGTGGTGGAGGTTCCAGCGGCGGTGGCTCCAGTAGCGGTGGTGGCTCCAGCGAAAGCGGTAGTGAAATCACGGTGACCGAGCAACCGGTGACATCCAATCAAGTTTCCCGACCAGGTGAGTTCAAAGCTGTGGATTCCAGCGGTGCCCCGTTGGTACTTCGAAAGGCAGAACTGACCGGTACCGGTTTCAGTGTCGCGGGAGCGGATTGGGAGTTAAAGGGCGCCGGTCCGCTGAACTCGAAGAGCCAAAGCCTTTCCCCGGGTCAGCGATTCACCATTTCTGGATCTGGTTTGCAGCCATCAACCACTACGGGGATTTACCTTCTGTCGACACCCACTTGGGTCGGGGCTGGGATGGTGTGGTCCAACGGAACCTTCACTTCGAGTTTCGTATTGCCGTTTTTAACGCCGGGTACCCACACTTTGCAAATTAATATGGTCCGTCAGGGACAGTTACCGGTCAGTATCGCTTTGGGCTTTAACCTTGTTGGCGTAGGCGCCCAGCCCGATAAAACACCGGTGACAACGACGGGCGCCCAAAGCAGTGATGGTGCGCAGTCGGCGTTTGCTGACCTGACCTACTTCGCCGCGGGAAGCGCATCCCTTTCAGCGACGGCCAAAAAGAAACTGACCACCTTCGCTACGAAAGCTAAATCAGCCGGATCGGCAGTGAAGGTGACAGTGTTCACCAGCACCGGAAAATACAAGGTCTCCCCAACCTTGGCAAAGCAACGCTCAGCAGCGATCACCAAGTTCTTGGCGGCGCAACGGGTCACCGCTTCCACCGGCGTCTCTGTTGGCAACACACTCGTCCAGTCCAGAGCCGCTCTGATCTATGCGGCGCCGGGAAGTAACAGTACGAGTGTCGCTGCAGCCTCGAAGGCTTCAACAGTGGACTCGTTGATCGTTCAATACAAAGTTAAAGTGAAACCGACTGGCAAAGTCCCGATTACGGGAACTGATCGAGTTACTTCTGTGAAGAAAACGGATCTCACTTTAGGGACCTACTTAGGCTTCCGCATGTACCAAGTTGATTTTGCCTCGCCGGTCACGCTAGAGGTTGCTCAGCGAGTTGCTAGCGAAATGTCAAAGTCGGCGAAAGTTGATTTTGCCGAAGTCAACGGCACAGTAACCACTAATTAAACAATTAAACCATTAATCAAACAATTAGCAGTAACTGTTTATCAACCGAGTTCTCAATGACCCCCAAGCCGAGTTAGTTCACAGTGAGGCTTCTAAGAGGGGCCTTGAACCACATAGATCTGGTCGCGGTACTGCTCAAGGAGTTCAGGGGTAAACCGCTGCATTGTCAAAGGGGTGCGGGTTTTGTCCTTGTCGATAACCCACGCGAGTGGGGCTTTGGTTGCAGAAGCTCCTGAGTAATCCACCAAAATCTCTCCGCCCGCCGGGACTGAAACGCCGATCCCGACCCAGCCCACTTCACCGGTGGCATTAGTACCGTTCACCTGCACGTTCCAGACGAGTGCTTGGGTAGCCGTACTGCTGTAGCGCACCTGCTTCTTGGATCGATTCCAAACCTGATTCGCGGAGACTTCCTTAGGGAGTGCCAGTGGGTGACCGTTGACGTCGTAACTCGTGGTCGGCCCGTCGTACAACTGCTGAATACGTGGGCTCGCCGCCTTGGTGGACTGGAACAGCGATTTGTCCCCGCCAACGGCGAATAGGGCAGTGCTATTCGCGCGGAGTTCGTCGAGAAGCAGATATTGGGAAGCGCCATTGCTCAATGCGTACACCTCAAAGGACTGCGATCCGGAGAGCTGTCTGACATCAATCGCGACGAGGAACTCGACGCCAGGGTTCACAAAAATCACCGGAATGTTTCGCACTGCCTCGGTAGGCGGATTCAGAGTGCTCACGACGCGATAAAGGCTCGGTGCCAGCGGTTGACCCTCGATGTCGAGCAAAGCGATATTCACCGCTTCAGCATTCACCTGAGAAATCGAACTGAAGGCAAGCATCGTCCCCTGATCCTTCCCCCGGCACACGGGACACGGCTGCTGGCCGAGAAGATCATCGACCTCAACGAGGGAGATGGTGGACTCATTCGCCGTGCTCCAGGTGTACGAAGGCGAATTCGGGTCGGTAGCTGAGGTATATACGAAGCTGTCGGTTGTCGTGTCAACGGTGACCGCGAGGGCCCGAAGCGGGAAGTTGTTGTCGTACACGGCGATGTCGTAGAGGCCATTACCTCGATCAAGCACGGCGTAAGGCGTGATGCCATGACCACCGACACCCCCAAAAACAGTGAGAACGAAGGGAACGGTGCCGTTGGGAAGCATCTGAATAAGTGTCCGAACAAGTTGCGTTGGCGACTGGCCGGTTTCCGCATTGTTGAGGACATCCGCGTTGAGGTACTGGGTGGCGAACAGGCGGGTGATCGTCTGTGTTGCCGGATTACCCATCGGGTTGAGAGCATTGAGTCCCAAGCCGGAAGCCCCGACCTGATTGGCAGGGATTTGTCCGTTGTACAGGGCCGCGGCTGCTGCTGCTATCCCGAAACAATGGCCGCCCAGCGCGCTTGACTCGACCATCTGAGCCAGGAGCTCGGCCCCGAGGATCAGATCGCAATTACCGGTTTTTGGGTCAATGGACTTCGAATTACGGCAGACGCCATCACCGAGGGTTCGGCGCAGGGCGAGGGCATTGAGCGGTGCCGGACCAGCGGCCTGACCCTTTTGGAGTTGCTCCAAGGTGACCCGTGTCGCCCCTCCGTAAACCATGGCGTTCTCGACAAAAGACTCGTCTGATCCCCAGTTTGGTACCGGGAAACCATGGGGGTAGGGACGGAAACCTGAGTCGGCAATAACTGTTCCCTGCGGGATGCCCTCGTCAAAATTCCCGAAAATTTGTTGATAAATATCCGGATCCACAACCCAGCCACCCGGAGGATTTCCCCCAAAAGCCAGGTTGTTGTCGCTCGCATGTGCAGCAGGCAGCCCTGCCGCAACCAAGGCGAAGACCGCCACCAAGATGGCGAGAACGGTTCTGGTGGCGAGAACGTTGGGGCGTGGCCAAAGAGTCATAGTTTGACTGTAACCACCCTGCGGGCCATCGAAGATACGTTTACTAAAAAAGTTGCCCCTGGACGCCGTAGTGGGGCCCGGTCTCGAGGCGTCGATGCAAAGTTCCCTCGCCAAAACCAGTTTTCTGTGTTCCTGTTGACTCAGGGATTTACATTTTGTCGACACCCACCTGGGTTGGAGCCGGTATCACTCGAAGTTGCAAGGCGAGTTGCCGAAGTCAACGGCACCGTGACCACCAATTGACCGTGTCACTCAAATAATTAATCCTCGTGCCCTGCCCATATTGTCGGGACACACGCCCATTGACTGAATTTTGCCTCAAATTGTGATTTTCCTGGACTACAGGCATAAATGCCAACTTCCACCGAAGGACCGGCAAGGAGCTCATCACTCCGCGTAATTCCCATCTGCTTCGTCGTTTCACCCAGTGCACTTAAATGGGAGATCCGCAGTTGCTCCCATGAAGAGCCGGTGCGAGCCTCAATCATAAAATCTGGTCCTCGACGGGAAACTCGGAACTCAACCCGTGCAAGGGAAGGACTGTCGCGTGTTGACCAGTCCGAATAACCCTCATTTGTCACGACGGCCCCGAGTCGGGAGAAATCCTCATTCTCATATTCCAGGGAAGCCTTGATCCAATTATTTTCATCAATCCAAATAATGATTCCCGCTTGATCAAAGGGCGATTTGTAGCCGCACTCGATGCTCACCGAAAAGGTGAAGTTGTCACTCCGGTTTAGGACAAGCGCATGAGCATTGTCGTATTGAAAACCAAAGAAAGTTTTTTTCCAAAAGTCTGTGCCCGGCTCGGTCTGAAGTGTTATTTCACTTGGACCGACCACAAATTCTTGAGGTGGATTGATCCACCTAGCTTCCTCAAACATTTTTTGAGCGTACACCCCGCGAGGCGTTCCCGTGCCAAAACCGGTTTTCTGTGTTCCTATTGTCCAATGGAATCAAAGGGGTCACCTGTCGGGCGACGAGTAATTCTTGGCATGTTGGGACTAGGCGCCCTCGGCGTCGTATTCGGTCGGCAATTGAATTCGGTTGTCAATGACACTGTCGCTTCAACGTTGCCCGAGCTCGGGGCGATCATTCCGGCCGCCGGCGGATTTCGGATTTATACAGTGACCAATGGCTACCCAGAAATGTCTCAGGCGGACTACCGTTTAACCGTTGGCGGCGCCGTCAGTTCACCACTTAATCTGACTTTTGCTGACCTCGAATCGCTGCCCCAAACTTCAATGACAAAGGACTTCCAATGCGTTACGGGTTGGCGCGTTGACAATGTGCCCTGGTCGGGGGTTCTCATGAGCGACCTACTTGCTGTTGCTGGCGCACCACCTACCGCAATCGCGTTGACCATTGACTCATTTGACGGTGCATACACCGAATCACTCACCATGGAGCAAGCAATTCGCCCCGATGTTTTGATTGCCACCTCGATGTATGGCAAACCCGTAACTCGCGAGCACGGTGGACCCGTCCGGCTACTTGTTGCCCCGATGTACGGGTACAAATCGCTCAAGTGGTTGTCAAACATTGATGTCGTTGACTCGGTTATTCCCGGCTACTGGGAGCAGCGCGGTTATGACATTGATGCTTGGGTCGGCCAATCAAATGGGCGCAGCGACGAGCCGGTCACGTGAACCGTTTTACCCGGATTGAACGCTTCGCGCACCGATCTATTTCGGGCTTGATGCTAATTCTGATCGCAACCGCTGCCGCCCTGTACATCCCCGATATCAGTGTGCTTATTGGAAACCGTGGAATAGTCAAGACAATCCACTCAGTCTGTGGATTCCTGCTACCCATCCCCTTGGTCATCGCTATTGCATTCCCCGTGTTTCGCATGAACATGCGCGAACTCAACCGATTCCACCCACATGATTTCGCGTGGCTCAAACGAGCCGATAGCGCATCTATCGAGCCTGTTATCAGCAACCCTGATCCCGTTTACGGAAAATTTAATGCCGGGCAAAAGCTCAATGCTGCATTCAGTTTTGGGGCGATCATGATTATGTTCGCAACCGGGATGGTCATGTTTTTCAGTTCACTGTTCACCGACGATATCCGCACCGGGGCAACTTTTGTTCACGACTGGCTTACCTTGGTGATAGTCATAGTTCTCACCGGGCATATATATATGGCAATGAAAGACACCCAAGCCCGGATGGGAATGCGAACAGGCGAAGTCACCCGAGGTTGGGCAGAGAAACACTATCCGCAGTGGGTAGCGGTCAACTCCGGATCAGGTGCGACCGAGCCAGAAGTCCATCCAGTTGATAAAGATCAAACTTAAGATCACTAAGAACGTCGCACCGGTAAACACCCAGCGCAGTGAACTGAAAATATCTGATACAAATCCCGGTGTTCCACTGCGAGTGAACCTGCCTGCTTTCGCATTTTCGCCCGTAGTCAGCCAGAAAATCAGAATTGTGCCAACCCAAGCGACCATGCACCATGGGCATAGTGCATCAATTACATACAAACTTTGGAAAATTAACCAGACGGCGAACACCATCCCACCCAGTGCGCCAAGGTTGAGACCCAACCACACCCAGTTCGGTAAAACCACTCGCGCGATCAGCAGAACAGCGAGCGTGATGACCACCGAAAAGGAAATCAACCCGATGATGGGATTGGGAAAACCGAATACCGATGCCTGATCAGTGACGATAACTGAACCGCACGAAAGTACCGGGTTGATATTGCAACTAGGGATGTAACTGGGATCGGACAGGATCGCGATCTTGTCCTGGGTCAAAGTGAACGCAGCGATAAGCCCAATAACCCCCGAGAAAAGTAGGAGCCATGGCGTTGACCGGTATTGCGTTGATTTCATCTACTTCACATCCCACCATAAAGTTGCAACTGATCGAGGTTTGGAGTCTTTTTCGAACAGCAACGCAGCCGCTAACTCCGCATCACGATCCTCGGTAAGACACAACCAAATTCGCGACTGACGGATTCGTTCGGCTTCAGGGAGATTAACCCGAGCTCCCCAAGTTTCGTCTTCCCACATATCAAGAACCGCAGCAAATCCTAGTGATAAGCAAATGTCTTGTAATTGAAAGGGAGTTGGTTGGGTGGGTCGATCCAAGTTCCAGAACTTTTTCCACAGCGCATTCATATTGCTCATGGGGTGGGTCATCGGGATTTCCATGACCACCCGCTTGCGTGCATGGTCATTGAGAGCTTGAAGGAACGGAACGATATCCGCCACGTTGTAAGCGACATGGTGGCACACAACAACATCAGCTTCAGGAACCATATGCGCGACTTCAGGCCAGTCCCCCAAGTAAGTGTGGGCAATTGCCCCGCGGGTCTCAGCCGCCTTGAGGAATTCGTCGAGCATCTCTTGCTGGTGGTCAACCGCCGTCAAAGTCCCCGCCGGTGGGGTGATGGCCATTGAGGCTCGGCCGCCACCCGATCCAATGTCAAGGACACTGCCACCAGGCTCAAGCGCCTCACGTGCGCGTTGGTGTGAAGGTGAATCAGGGATTTCCGCGGCAACGGTGAACATGGCAACGGAGTGCTTCCAAGGAACCTCAGGAGCTTGATCAAGGATCTCCTGTGGGAGCGCCCAAGTGGCAAGGTCCGCGGCCCACTGATCGGCCAAAGATTGGGTTCGCGATTG
>JBIHZX010000068.1:0-7711 GCA_044240195.1 Candidatus Nanopelagicales bacterium
GACCTACCCAGAATCGATCATGTTGGCTGGGGGCAAGCCGGTAATCGTGATGACCGATGAAACAAGCGGTTACCGCGCCACCGTTGAGCAACTTGACGCTGCCCTCACCCCCGCAACAAAGGCGCTGATCTTTGTCTCACCCTCCAATCCCACAGGTGCGGTCTATTCACCGGAAATGGTCAAGGCAATCGGTGAATGGGCACTGGCAAAAGGCATTTGGGTCATTACCGATGAAATCTACGAACACCTTGTCTACGGGGATGCCGTCTTTTCCTCGATGCCGACACTGGTACCTGAACTTGCCGAGCGTTGCGTTGTCATCAATGGAGTCGCAAAGACGTATGCCATGACCGGCTGGCGCGTCGGCTGGATGATCGCTCCTGCCGATGTCATAAAAGCGGCGACGAACCTGCAGTCGCATTCAACCTCAAATGTGGCAAACGTGTCACAGGTTGCAGCCCTTGCGGCCGTGAGCGGCAATCTCGACGCGGTTGATCAAATGCGGATTGCCTTCGATCGACGACGCACCCTCATGGTTGACCTGCTAAATGCGATTCCCGGCGTGAGTTCTCCATTACCCGAAGGTGCCTTTTACGCATACCCTTCCGTTGCCGGCTTGCTTGATAAATCAATTGGAGGGACCGTCGCGCGATCCTCAGCTGATCTCGCTGCAATTATTTTGGATAAAGCAGAAGTAGCGGTAGTCCCCGGTGAGGCATTTGGAACACCCGGATTTTTCCGACTTTCTTATGCCACCTCGGATGAAAACATCACGGAAGGGCTTGCCCGAATGCACGCACTGCTTGCGAGTGCTACCGACTAGTTGACTGATTAACTGATTAACTGATTAACTATTTAACTATTTAACACTGAGCTGATTGAGCTCGCAGTTGATGAGGACCGGCTCAACAATAAGTTCAATTCCATAAGCGTCAAATACTTGTTGACGAATATGGCTCGCTAATTTGATGACTTCAGCTGCCGTCCCCCGTCCTGTATTCGTAATTGCGAGCGAGTGGTTTCGTGAAACGCGAATACTGGAGTCTTCATTACCCAAATGGAACCCCTTGGTGATTCCCGCATTCTCGATTAACCATGCTGCGCTAACTTTCACATGTGTTTCCACTCGGGGATCTCTCATCGGCAGGGGGTAACTTGGGCAGCTTTGTGGAATGTCCGAGTGTTCAACAATTGGATTGATAAAAAAAGAACCGGTGCTATTTGATTCAATATCTACAGAATTGAGCACCATGCTTTTTGTCGCGCGCAGTTGTAATACCTGATCCCGCACCTCCGCTGCATTCGCTGTTGTTCCTACAGCTTGATTCATTACATTTGCTAGTTGAAGGTACTTGATCGGTACCTCAAGTGTTTTTAGGAGTTTTAACCTTACGGCCAATACCACGTACCTATTCGGATTTTTTTTGAACGTACTGTCGCGATACTCAAATTCACATTCGGTTACGGACATGGTTCGCTTGGTACCCGATTCGCGGTCCCACACTTCAACGTGATCGATGAACTCTGCAAGTTCAACGCCGTACGCACCAATATTCTGAACCGGTGTCGCCCCCATTGAACCAGGGATTCCCGACAAGGGCGCGAGTTCTCCACGCCCTTGCGCGAGTGCAGAACATACAAATGCGTCCCAGTCTTCACCGGCAGCAACAACTACGTGATCACCCAGCCAATCAATACCTTGAGTTGAAATGATGATTACTGTCCCGGGAAATTCGGAATCCGCGCAAACAACATTACTTCCCCCACCCAAAATCAATAGTGGTTCATTGCGTCGATCGAGATCGTGAACGAGATCTATGAGCTCCTGATCGGTTGAAACCCGGATGAGCTGTTTCGCTCCACCGCCAACGTGCAGCGATGTGTGTTCACGTAGGTTTCCCCCGATTCGTTCAATTGTCATGATCTTTGCCTTTATGCAAAATCTCTGGTGATTTACGAAATTTCTGTAAAAGTCGGTCATACGTTTTTTTACTTTGCTTTTCACGATAGTCCGGGTCGCTATCGTGATAGCCGTGGTGCCGCTCCTGGCGCAGTGGCAATTCGCCTTCGGGAATTACGACCTCGTAGCCAGCGGCTCTGATTGCCAAGGACCACTCCATGTCAGCATTTCGATAAAACTTAGCTTTCGGGTCAGGACCAATTTCCCGAGCCACGCTCGTGCGCACCACGAGGAAGTAACCCAAAATCGCGTCGACGCTCCCCACTGATGCCGCAGTGAACTCCCGCCATTCTTGGCTCACATCAACATTGACCGCACGCCAGCCCGTCATTGCAACCAGTGGATCTGAGAAGACTCCCAATAATGGTGTTAGAGCATCACCTTCCCAGATGGTTGACACGTCCATTACGGCAAAAAATTTGCTGTCGGAAACCGCAACGGCTGCACTCACCACATTTGCCCACCCAAGTTCAGGAAGTGTTTGGGCAAAGTGAAATTCATTGAGGTTGCCGTGAACCTTTGCTAATTCATTAACAACTTCACCTGCGCCATCAACGTTGCCGCAGTCCATAGCCAGAACTCGAACATGGCTTGGGGCACAGTTGAGCAATGCGCTCAATGATGAGTGAACGTCCTGCGGCCAGCCATCAACAATTACAAGCACGACTGTTGTACCGGTCACCGAATTCGCATACTGATCCATGCATGCGCCCAAATGTTCCGTGATAACAAATGGTGGAGCTTCGGTGAGCGAATAACCCGCAGAGGTGTCTTTTATCAACCATCCCGATTGTGAAATCTGTTCCCGAAGTTGATCTGATCGTGCAAAGTCTTTATTCGCGCGAGCGGCTTGACGTTCTTCGGCTAACGCGGTGATCGGATCAGGGACCGCTGTCATGGTGCAAGTTGTACGATGGCGACCGTCTTGGCGAGCACCGTCACCTCGTTGTGAATCGCAGATATAGAGATCACCGCTTGATTGTTTTCGAGAAGCTCAGTAATTTTCGCAGAAACTTTGATGCTTGTTCCTTCATCGGTGTCCGGAACTGGAATTGGTCGAGTGAAGCGGGCTGAGTATTCAATCACTTTGCCGGGGTCACCCAGCCAGTCGGTTACAACTCGGGTTGCGGTTCCCATAGTGAGCATGCCGTGGGCGATCACGTTCGGTAAACCGACTTCTTGGGCAACCCGCTCATTCCAATGAATAATATTGAAATCCCCGGACGCTCCTGCGTATCGAATTAGATCGGCTCGCGTAAAAACAAATTCTTGTGCTGGCAACTCCAAACCAACGTGAACTTGTGAGATCGAGATCAAAGTCATGACGCGTCACCAACTCCACGCGACACGAGCAACGTGTAAACAGTGGAAACGAGTTCACCATCGGTTGCATGCACTTGTGCCTTCACCGTGATCATGTCGTTTCCTGCAGCGGTCCGAATAGATTCCACACTCACCGTGCTCGCGATTTCATCTCCAGCAAAAATGGGACGATGCTGCACGAATCTTTGCTCGCCGTGCACGACTCGGGTGTAGTCCAAGCCGAGTTCAGGATCATGGATAACCTGTCCGGCCGCTTGCATAGTAAAGGTGATCGCAAAAGTCGGGGGTGCGACTAAATCTGGGTAGCCAAGTGCTCGCGCAGATTCAACATCAAAGTAGCAGGGTGAGGTGTCACCCAAAGCCTTCGCAAATTCACGAATTTTCTCCCGACCAACCGAGTAGGCCTCTGTTGGTGGGTAAGTGCGGCCAATGAACGCTTCGTTGATAGCCACGTGAAAAAGTTAGCGGGTTTCCTTGTGAAGGGTGTGCTTCTTGCACTTCACGCAAAACTTCTTGACCTCGAGGCGGTCAGGATCATTACGACGGTTCTTTTTTGTAATGTAATTGCGGTCTTTGCATTCTTCGCATGCCAAGGTGATCTTGGGACGAACGTCGCTGGCCTTGCCCACTGCTCTCTCACTTCCATGAAGCACACTCTCATGTGCTGGTTTGATACTTCGCTTTTCAACTTCGTATGCGTTCCTATTGTGCCTGATGCCAAAAATCTTGTAGCGAGGGCCGGACTTGAACCGGCGACACAGCGATTATGAGCCGCTTGCTCTACCACCTGAGCTACCCCGCCGAACGAAGAAAGACCCCTGTTTCCTGACCTTTCATCCGGGCCCCTTTACGGAATCGAACCGTAGACCTTCTCCTTACCATGGAGACGCTCTACCATCTGAGCTAAAGGGGCGTGAAGCCCCGCAAGCGTACACAGTGGCAGCCTCGAGCCACCCGTGAGGGCGCCTCACTCGTTTGCCTTCTGGCCCAACTAGGGGTTTCATTAGGGTATGCCCCCCTGGACAGCAGCAAATGTGCCCAATCTGACCGGCCGATCAGTGATCGTTACCGGATCAAACTCAGGCCTAGGATTTGAAACGGCGCTTCAACTCGCCCGCCACGGTGCCACTGTCACCTTGGCAGTTCGAGACACGACTAAGGGTGATCAAGCCGCCTCGGCAATGCGCGCGAACGCGCCTGGCATTGAGGTACACGTTGGTCGACTAGATGTCTCTGACCTTGACTCGGTCCGGACATTTGCGCAGGCTTGGTCGAGCGATCACCCGCAGGGACTTGATCTGCTGATCAACAATGCGGGCATCATGGCAACTCCCCAACGCAAAAGTGCCCAAGGTTTTGAGATGCAACTTGCGACAAACCACCTAGGTCACTTCGCATTGACCGGATTACTTTTCCCTGCCTTGGTTGCTGTCCCGAATTCCCGAGTGGTCAATGTTTCTTCACTGGCCCACCGAATGGTGAAGGGATTTAATTTCCAAGACCCTATGGGGACCAAAAAGTACCGGGCCTGGGGTGCCTACGGCCAATCAAAATTAGCGAATCTACTTTTCACTACCGAGTTTTCCCGTCGGCTTGAACTTGGTGACTACTCCGTCGGGGCAGTGGCTGCACACCCTGGTTTTTCGGCAACGAACCTGCAAGGTGCAGCCTCGAAAATGCGCGGGAACTCACTTGAATTCCGCGTTACACAGTTGATGAACTCGGTGATTGCGCAAAGCGCCGAGATGGGTGCCCTACCTATTTTGTTTGCGGCCACCGCACCTGGATTGCCCAATGACAGTTTTGTTGGTCCGGCCGATAAATGGCAAACCCGCGGCTACCCCACCTTGGTGGATCGAACCGATGCCGCCAAAGATCCCCTTTCAGCACGAAGGCTGTGGGACTGGTCTGAAGAAATCACCGGGGTGAGTTATCCTTTTTAGTTAGGTCGATCGGCTGATCCACCTTCTGGACCCAATTCCCACGTACAGTGCAAGTACCGCACAAAGCACGCCGGCTCCAAACACCACGGTACTAATTGATGCAATGCCGATGATCGGTCCCGCGCTTAACGCAGTCACTCCCAGAGCACCAAATGCAACCACCAAGTAAGCAGAGTAGATCTCGGCACGCCGATTATTGGGAGAGATGATTCCAACGTAAGCAGCGGAACCCATTAGGCACAGTCCAGCTCCCGCGCCCACCACCATGGAGCCAACAACCATGAGCCCGGCTGAGGCAGTCAGTGATGCAATCATCACTGCCGTCCAACCCAACGCAACGGAACTCAGTCCAGCAGTCATCGAAACGGCGGGGTGAAGGTTTCGACCAAAAATTTGAACGATGGCAAGCATGAGCAGGACAAGTGAGACGAGTAGCCCGACAGAAGCCTCAGAAGTCCAACCAACTGTCCCTGCAAGATTGGAACCGAAGGAACCATAAATACCCATGCACAGGTTTGTTCCGAGAACGGTTGCCGCTGCGATGGAAAAAGTGAGCCAGATTGAGCGAGGCAGGCGAATAGGCCGGACCAATCTCGCGTCCCGCTTGCGCGGTATGACGTCTTTGGACTTAAAAAGTAGCACTGCCGGGATGACTAAAATAATGAACACCATGAGATAAGGCGCAATTAACGGATAGGGGGTTGCATCAGCTAAAGCGCCCGCCATGAGAGGTCCCACTGCAGATCCGCCTGCTACCGACAGTGTGTTGACAAGCGATCCACGGGATAGTCCGCCCGGGTGAGATTCCATTAACGTGGCAGCTCCCGCTCCGGCAGCCAAGGCAGCTCCTATGCCTTGTAGGAAACGCCCTAACAGTAGAAGCGGATACGACACCGCGAACATCATGGTGATGAGGGCAACTGCAATCAACAACGTCGCGATCAATAACGTGTCCCGACGTCCGAAGCGATCGGAGAGGCCTCCCAGCAAGATGAGTGTGACAACCACGCCGATGGGATATGCCGAAAAAGCAAGCCCAATGTATCCGTCACTGATCCCCCACAACTGCTGGTACAACGGGTATAAAGGTGTCGGAGTAAAGCTCATCACCATCACAACGAAAAGCAAAGTTGCCGTGCCCAATAGCAGCGGCCACGGATGGGCCGGTGCTATACGTCGCATCAAAAAGCCTTAATTAGCTCTATTAGCTCTGTGTTTCAAGTGCACCAATTGCCGCATTTACGATTGAACCAGAATTGAGGTCATTGAGTTCGTAAAGGTCAGGGACGGTGCCGCTTTGCCCAAACCCATCAACACCCAAACTTGCTCCCGTTACTCCGAGCGCACTACCGAGCCACGCCAGGGCGTGGCTCGCACCGTCTTGAATGGTGACGATCGGCGCACGCTCTGGAAAGGCTACTCGTAATGCCCCCGGGACACTCGGCGTTGTAGCCGTGCGTACTCCCTGACGAATCGTTCGCTGCCATGCGGTGTACCAACGATCAGGGCTCGTAATGTCAACCACATGAGCCGCAATTCCTTCGTCTGCTAACTCAGCAGATGCAGAAAGCACTTCCGGCATTACCGCACCGCAGGCCACGAGATGAACAATGGGAACGTGTTGTCCTTCATTGCGAAGGCCCCCGAGCTCCGGGTAAGTTTCAAATGCGTCAACGAGACGATAACCACCGGAGAGTACCTGGCGACGAATAACTGGCTCTCCCATTCGCTCAACGGCCTTAGTGAATGCACCTTGATCTATGGGTCGCGTTGTGAGTCGGAAGTAGTATGCGCCCTCGTTGCTAGGAGTTGCAGTTGGGTTGTGCACGTTTCCTGAAGCGATACGAGCCAGCGCATCACACAACAACCAATCAAGTGCACCACCAAATGTCGGTTCGATGTAAGTCAGATTGGGTAATTCCATTCCGACACTTGGGGTGATCGTGGACTGATGCGCGCCCCCCTCTGGCGCCAAAGTCACTCCACTGGGGGTACCAGCAACGATGAACCGCGCGCCCGAGTAGACGGAATAGATGAGTGCATCGAGTCCGCGCAAGACAAACGGGTCGTACACCGTTCCAATGGGTAGTAGCGGTTGGCGAGATAGATCCCACGACAACCCCAGCTGGCCCAAGAGCAGGAAAAGGTTCATCTCCGAAATCCCAAGCTCAATATGTTGCCCTGTTGGGCCCTCAGCCCATTTCATCACTGGATCTTCGGACCACATCCGCCTCTCGGTTGGGCTAAAGACACCCACTTTGTTTATGAATCCACCTAGGTTCGTGCTGGTTGCTACGTCGGGTGCAGTGGTAACCAAATAGCGACGCACAGATTCATCACGGGCAAGGTCAACAAGAATTCGCCCAAATGCTTCCTGGGTACTCATATCTTTATTGGTCCGCAGTCCCACAGAATTTGGGATCGTGACATCAAGGCGAGAATCACGGGGCGCTCTGGCAAGTGTTTCCCGTCGGCGATTGCTCAA
>JBIHZX010000069.1:0-7502 GCA_044240195.1 Candidatus Nanopelagicales bacterium
TTCGCCCAAATGCTTCCTGGGTACTCATATCTTTATTGGTCCGCAGTCCCACAGAATTTGGGATCGTGACATCAAGGCGAGAATCACGGGGCGCTCTGGCAAGTGTTTCCCGTCGGCGATTGCTCAATATCCCAGCAGGGCTTGCTGGGTCAAATCGATCCCACTCGGTGGCTTCCGTTAACCCCACCTCAACTCGCAATGCATGAATTTGCTCTTCGGTGAGCAGTGCAGAGTGATTGCGTGGATGACCCGCCATGGGCAGTCCCCAGCCTTTTACCGTGTAGGCAAAAATCACACTGGGTCGATCCACTTCTTTTTCGCACGCTTCATATGCCTCAATCAACGATGCCAAATCATGGCCTCCGAGGTCGGTAACAAGTGCGGTCAAGTCTTCATCGGATATATCGCGAGTGAAAGCTTCGACTTCCGAAGGTGCGCCTTCCAAAAAGCGTGCACGCACTTCCGGGGCTGCGAGACCGAACAGAGACTGATACTGCTCATTGGACATTTGATCAATCCAATCGCGCAGGCACTCACCTCCGGGCTGCTCAAATGCCTGGCGTAACCGGTGGCCATACTTTAATTCAATTACATGCCAACCCGCAGCTTCAAAGTGGCCGCGCCATTGAATCATTCGAGTTCCCGGCACTACCCGGTCTAAAGATTGGCGATTGAAGTCAACAATCCACATGACATTTCCGAGGCCCTCGGTTGCGTGATCCGCGATTGCCTCCCAAATATTTCCTTCATCGAGTTCGGCATCACCGAGCAGGGCGATATAGCGAGAGGCTGTGCGGTCACCAAAGTGGGCATCGACGTAACGCCTTGTTGTAGCTGCAAAAAGTGGGGCTGCAACTCCCAGACCTACGGAGCCTGTGGAGAAATCAACCTCGTCGGGATCTTTGGTGCGAGAAGGGTAGGACTGCAGACCACCTTTAGCGCGCAGTGTCGTCAAATATGAACGGTCGAGATTGCCCAATAGGTACTGGATCGAATGGAAAGCGGGAGAAGCATGTGGCTTTACCGATACGCGGTCTTCGGCATTGAGATAGTGGAAGTACAGCGCGGTCAGCGCACTCACCAGTGACGCACTTGATGCCTGGTGGCCACCAACTTTGATGCCATCAATATTGGGGCGTTCCCTGTTTGCGTGATCAATCATTCGTACCGCGAGCCACAGCACTCGGCTCTGTACTTCTTCCAGGGTTTCTATTTCCTGTATTGATTCATCTTTCATTTTCACACCTCTCAACACTCCATTTTTTAGCTTTAACGCGCTGCTTGCCCAAGTTCGATTACTCGCCGCGCTGACCGAGCACTTGCTTCGTCAATCATTCGCCCATTTGCATCTAGTGCTACCCCAGATCCTTCACGGATCGCTGCATTCATGCGGTCGAGAAGATCTTGGGCGACACTCAACTGTTCGGGACTCGGCGTGAACATCTCGTTCACAATCGTAACCTGATCCGGATGGATGCAGGCTCTACCGACGAATCCCTGGCCTATAACGGTTTGCGTTGAACTGCGGAAAGCATCAAGGTCACGGAACTCGGTCGAAACCGGCCCAACGGGAGACAAGATCCCCGCCGCAACGCTCTCAACCACGATCCGACTTCGTATCGGAGCCAAATGCAGATCCACATCCCCACTCAGACCAAGATCTGCAGCAAGATCGACTTCGCCAACCTGAAGCTGAACCACTCGCTGGGTAGACACGATGGAGCTCAGTCGTGTCAACCCAATCGCTGATTCAATCAGTGGAATAACCGGCCATTGACCATCCGCCAAGCCATGCTCTTTCTCGGCGGCCGATAGGACCTGATTTATGTGAGTCAACTCAGATGGATCATCAACCTTGGGTACGCAAATCCCGGTCAATCCAAGAAGCGCCACGGCTGCAGTGTCCTCTACACCCATTGCACCTTGATTAACCCGAACCCAGATCTGCGCCCGGCCATGTTCACCATTTCGTACCCAGTCGGCTACGAGTGACCGCGCTTCAACTTTGCGATCGAGTGAGACGGCGTCCTCTAAATCGAGGACTATTGCATCTGCACCCTTTGCAACCGCTTTCTCGAATCGCTCCGGACGGTCACCCGGCACGTATAGCCAACTGCGTACGATCACTTGATTGAAGTCTTTCCAGAAATCAGAGACTTGGCGATGATCGTCTTCATGATGTCGTTAGTTCCCTCACCGATGCTCATCAGGATTGAATCACGGTAGAGACGCTCAACAACGTATTCTGTGGAATAGCCATAACCACCATGAACACGCATGGCTTCCATCGAAGCCGAAATTGCTGCTTCTGAAGCGAAGTACTTGGCCATGCCGGCTTCCATATCAATTCGTTCGCCATTGTCTGCCTTTGACGCTGCCCAATAGGTGAGAAGTCGTGCAGCTTGAAGATTGGTTGCAATATCCGCCAACTTCAATTGGATTGCTTGGAAATCTGAAATTGGCTGACCGAATGCTTCCCGCTGCTTTGAATAACTCAACGCTGCATCCCAAGCAGCCTGAGCGATACCCACGCTGCGTGCGGCAATGTTCAATCGACCGATCTCAAGCCCGGAGAGAACTTGCTGCATTCCACGGCCTTCAACACCACCGAGTAATGCCGAAACCGGCACTCGGACATTGTCAAGAATTACTTCGCAGGACTCAGTCCCCTTGTAACCAAGTTTTCCAATGTCTTTGCTGACCGAGAATCCTTCGGTAGTTGCATCAACGAGCATCACGCTCATGCCTTTATGCCGTGGCTCAGCAGTTGGATCCGTCTTGACCAGCACCGGGAGTACATTGGCATGACGGGCGTTAGTAATCCATGTCTTTGTGCCGTTTATGACGTAGTGGTCACCATCAAGACGCGCTGTTGTCGCAATGCCCTGCAGGTCAGTTCCTGCACCCGGCTCAGTGAGTCCAATTCCGGTGCGCCATTCGCCCGTTGCCAACTTCGGCAGGATCGAGCTCTTCTGCTCCTCGGTACCGTGATGGGCGATCATCCACGCCGCAAGCCCGTGACTGCCCAAGATTCCAGCAATGCCCATCCATCCCCTAGCAATTTCTTCATACACCAGGCAGAAAGACACCATGTCCAAGTTCAGACCGCCATATTCCTCGGGAATTGTGAGACCAAAGAGACCCATGGCTTTCATGTGGTCAACAATTTCAGTTGGGTACCGGCCTGAATGCTCCCACTCAATTGCTACCGGCATGATCTCTTTGTCCACGAAGGACCGAAGTGCCTTCTGAAAAGCTCTTTGCTCCTCGTTCAGTCCGAAATCCATTACTGATCTCCTTTTTACTTATTGCTGGTGTGTTAGTTGGAAAACGGGAAGTTGATGCCCATCACTCAGCGACTCCCAAGAAAGAGCCACAGGTAGGTCACAGGCAAGTTCAGATTCATCTGCTCCCACAATGCGTGTCAACAAGATGGGTCCTTCCGAGAGTCGAACTCGGGCAATGACGTAGGGAGCAGTGAAGGCGGGGCTGGGTGCTCGATGCACAACCGTGAAGCTATCCAGAATGCCTTGACCCGCAGACTCCACCCATTCGAGTTGATTGCCCGCACACTGAGTACAGACCGCGCGAGGGTAATGCTGGACGTGTTGGCAATCACGACAAGTTTGCAATAGGAGTTTGCTCTCCTTGGTCGCCTCCCACCAGGGGGTCGTGACGTCATCGGGAATTGGTAACACTTGTTCACTCATCGGTCCACCCCTAACAAAACCGTTGCGTGGGTCGAAAGAATTCCACCGGTCCCGTGGGCGAGTGCGATCTCAGGATTATTCACTTGACGAGCACCCGCTTCACCACGCAATTGACGCACTGCTTCGACGAGCAACAAAACTCCGTATTGACCTGGGTGGCAATAAGAAAGTCCACCACCACTCGTATTCAAGGGAATATCTCCCCCTAGTCGAACTCGATCTGATGCAACGAGTGATGCTGCTTCACCCGGTCCACAAAAACCTAGTGCCTCCAAACTGAGAAGCACCGTGATCGTGAAGGAGTCGTAGAGAGCAACAACGTCAACGTCCGAGGGGCTCAAACCCGCACGCGCGAATGCCGCTTTACCGCTGGCGACGGCACCCGTCGGTAGAAGTGGCACCTGACTCATCGATGTATTTGTGGTCGATTCCCCGTATCCGAGAATCTGTACGGGAGGTTTTACTAAATCACGCGCCCGTTCCAAAGAAGTCACCACGACCGCTCCACCGCCATCGGTCACCAAGCAGCAATCTGCGGTCGTCAATGGAGAAGACATCATTGGAGCTGCCAGTACTTCTTCGACGGTTAATGGACCTGCGCCATATCGATATGCCTTCGGGTTGAGCAATGCCCACTCCCGAGCGAGAACCGCAACTTGAGCCAGATCCGCGCGGGTCGCCCCATATTCATGCATGTATCGCTGGGCCGCCATTGCGTAGTAGGACAGCGGGAAAAGTGGACCGTATGGGCTTTCGAATTGCGCTTCGGGTGTGTGCGTTTCCACGACTCCACCAAGTGAGCGCGAACGCGCTGATCGTTGGTTCGACGCAAAGGAGATCACAATCGTGGAAGCCTGCCCTGAAGTGATGGCCTGAGTTGCTCGGGCAATGTACATTTCATAGGCGCTTCCACCGGCAAAAGTTGAATCACACCAACCGGGTTGGACCCCCAGATAGTCGGCGACCTGTGTTGCCGAAAAGCGCGAAACGCCACTTGTTGCGATTCCGTCGACATCGGACAACGACAATCCGGCATCGGCCAAGGCTCGGGTGATGGCCTGAGATTGCAATGTCAGTATCGATGCGTTGGTAACTCCAAGGTCGGACTCGGCAACACCGACGATAGCCGTGGTAGCGCTCACGTTAGTTTCACCTCAGCGCTACCGGTGGCGGCGGTCCCCACGACTCTTCCTTCAGCATCGAGGATGTGCGCGGTGAGATCACACTTCAGAACCCCTGACTCGACCGAGACTGTGACGCCCTCACAACGGACAACACTTCCTGCTTCAACAGGTGTCAAGAATCGGAAACCTAGTTTGGTGAGCCGGGCGTCCGGTCCGGCCCAGTCTTGTACGCATTGAGCCATCAGTGCGCCGAGCATTTGCCCGTCAACGATGGGTGCCCCGAATCCAGTGCTGCGGATGTAATCCATGTCGTAATGCAATCGATGCCAGTCCCAAGTGGCCCCCGCATAAGCGACCATGTCGGTAATATCGATCTTTCGTTCAAGTGGCGGAATTGGAGTTCCCACAGTCAATGACGTCATGATCCACTCCCTCGAGACTGGTAAATCAGAGTCTCCGAATTGGTAACCAGCAGCTCACTATTTTGATTTGCGTATTCGGCAACCGAAGTCACGATCACCATGGGTGTTCCTTTGGAAGACATTCGCTCAGCCATGTCATCGATTCGCCACGTGACCGTGAGGATGTCCTCCGGGCGCACTGCTTGATGAAATGTGTATTCATTTCCTCCGCGCAGCAACCGGGTTCCTGGGACCTCGAGGTCCCAGCCATGCCCTGCATATCCGGTGGATTCCTTCGGTAAATTTGCGTACTGATTTGTTTCACATACGAGTGTTGGCGGGGCAATCACACCGTCGTAACCGTGATCTCGGGCAAATTGATCATCCGTGTACAGCGGGTTGTGATCACCGATTGCTAAAGCGAAATACCTAAATGCCGCTTTACCAATAGGCTCGGGCGCAACATAGACCCGTGTCTCGCCAATGCGAGCGCGTAGTTCGTCGGTCAGGATTGTGTCGCTCATATAAATATCGCCATCGGATCAACTTCAATAAGAAATTCGGGGCGCAATAGTCCTGAGCAAATCGCACCTGTTGACGCGGGCCACGGTTCACGCAGTGCCTGCTTACGAACTTCGGCGACCCTGCGGTAATCCGTCAATCCCTCCTCGCAGACGTATTCGATCGTCTTGATCAGGTTTTCAGGTCCACCACCGGCAGCCTTAAGCACTTGATTTATCGATTCGTACACGTATTCGGTCTGCGCGAGTACATCGCCGGGGAAGAGTGCCTCTTGAGTCTCCGGATCAAGCGCGGCGAAACCTGACATGAACAACATTCGTCCTGCTTTCACACCTGGGTTGTAGGTGAGGGTTTCGTATCGGGACCATCCTGGGTTCACGGCGACAGGGGTGTGACGTGAGGCAATAACGTCGATTGCAACAAGGACACCAGGCGCATGAAGACGATCCATCAAGATTCCCGCTGCACCTGGGTACACAGGGCCGAGTAATTCTTTTCGTGGGCGCCCACACTTCCGGTAAAGATCACGACTTGCCGTGGTGGTGTAGTCAATTGTTTTTACAACGTGGGAAAGATCTAGCCCAATTCCCCCGAGTAGTTCACCGGCACGTTCGAGACAGTATCGGTACTGACCCGCGAAATCACCCTCTGCGACTAGGTTGCCTTTATCGTCGATGGGCAGCATGGTGGGCAAATAAATTGTGCCATCGGCAACTTCGTTGATAACGGTGCGATGTAACGTGCTATCTGGTTGGGTGATTGCCGTTTGCACCTTGTTCTTAGTTGCCGTGACTTCGATTTCAATAAAGGCAGCTGGTCGAAGAAGTCGCTCAACCATGACAGTCACAACAGTCGGGTTGTTGTCACCAAAAATGCGTTTACGAACCGATACTGCTTCGTCATAGTGATCGGCTCCGTGCTCAGTAACATTTTCAACAACTCGAACTACATCGTTGAAATCAAAACCGGCAGCATTCAAGATTACTTCAATTTTGGCATAGGCGGTTGTTGCCTGTTCGGTCATACCACCACGAACGACCATGTGCTTCGTCTCCGGGTCAAACTCTGAGGCTGAGTGACCAGATAACCATGCTGTCGTCCCATCGGTCAATCCGAGTGAAAATGAGTATCCTTCATAACGGAACCACGGAAAAGAATCGGGTCGTATCGCCTGTATGGTCATGAGCGTAGAGCCTCCTTGAACACGATCGATGAAGCAAGATCGTGTAATCGAGTTACATTTGGTTGTTTAGCAAGATTAAGAATTATGTCAGCGAGTTCATCTACTTCGGAACCGTCTCCGCAGTTTGTGCGGAATTTGGTTAGCAGGTCATCATCACTCAAAGGGTGCTGAGGGGTTCCTTTACTTCCAGCGACAGTGCCATACCAGACGTCACCATTTAGCGAATGGATTCGAACATGACCGCTAGCGTCAGCTGCAAAACCTTCAGCCGGTCCCAACTCGACTTCAACACGTTCCGCGAGTCGCATTAATTCTGGGCGATCTAGGTTTTCGACACGGTAGGTATCAACGGTGACTTCGCCATCAATAAGTTGCGCAGCAAGACTCCATGGAAGTGAAAACTTTGCATCGTAGGGAGTCCGTGGAGAGTTCTTGGCCTCTCTTGGTTCACAAACAGTCGGAGCACTGTCTGGATGCACTATGACTTGGATTCGCTCGATTTCTTCAATTGCGACCGGGGAGCCCTTGGCCGCGTCAAGTGTCACGTGCATCAATTGACAAG
>JBIHZX010000070.1:0-7487 GCA_044240195.1 Candidatus Nanopelagicales bacterium
ATGTTTAACAGGAGGACCCCATGGCGGAGGAAAGCTACACCGGCGAGGCATATTGCGTTAAGTGCAAGGCCAAGCGTGAATTTACCGGACACGTGGAAGAAACCAATGGTCGTCGTTTCGCAAAGGGCATTTGCCCAACGTGCGGCACCAAAGTAACGCGTATTTTGGGCAAAGCCTAAATACTGCGTTTTATCTCAGTAAATCTTTACATAATTAAAACTTTAGAGGGGCGGCCCGTAAGGGCCGTCCCTTTGAGTTTGTCCATTTATGACCCTCCTGGCGAAGAATGATTTCGCACAGGGTGAACTGCACGCTGGGCAACCGAGGGGGCCGAAGGCGCGGCCCTGTATTACCGTAAAGGCATGGCACAGTTTCCGTTTGGCTTTGGCGCAGCAGATAGTAATGAACCTGGTGGATTTGATATGAACAATCTTGGGGCGATGTTCACCCAGTTTGGTCAGATGCTGCAGCAGTCGCAAAATGAAGGGCCGCTCCCGTGGACCACGGTGATGCAGGTTGCGCGGGCGGGACTCGGTTCTGATCCCAGTGTGTCCGAAGCTTCCGTTCGCGCCGTCGAGAGCGCTATGGAACTTGCAGACCTTTGGCTCAATGACAGTGTGAGTTTCCCCGCAAGTAGCACGAAGGTGAAAGCGTGGTCACGCAGTGAGTGGATCGTTGAAACTGGGCCGGTCTGGCAAGCAATTATTTTGCCTATCGCAACGACAATGTCACAGCGCATGGAAGCCATGTTGCCCGAACTAACCGATACCGAAGATGCAAGTGGGATCCAGGACCAGTTGCCTGAGCAGCTCAAAGCATTGTTGCCCGACGGGGTGACCCCCGAAATGATGGCGATGATCAAGCCCATGCTGGGCATGGTTAATCAGATAAGTGCGAGCGCCTTCGCCTATCAACTGGGCCAAGCCCTGTCAGCCTTGGCGAAGGAAGTTGTTTCCTCAACAGATGTCGGAATACCGCTTGCCCCTGTTGGAACCCGAGCTTTGATTCCCATGAATATTTCAGAATTTTCCACCGGGCTCGGAATTGATGAGCGAGATCTTTTTCTTTTCTTCGCGTTGCGCGAGAGCGCGCATCAACGGCTGTTTGACCACGCACCGTGGCTTCGCCCACGTTTAATGTCTGCCGTTGAAGAGTATGCCCGGTATATGGATGTTGACATTGCCTCCATGGGTGAGAAGTTCAGTGGATTTGATCTGACCAACCCGCAAGCCCTCCAAGAAATAATGGCATCGGGTGTGATCGAGCCCGAGGACACTGCCGAACAGCGCGCTGCCATAGTGCGGCTGGAAACCTTGCTCGCTTTGATCGAAGGTTGGGTTGATGAGGTTGTGTCACAGGCTGCTGGCGAGCGTCTGGCCAGCCTTCCTCAACTGCGCGAGACCATGGGGCGCCGCCGGGCTACCGGGGGACCAGCGGAAACAACTTTCAGCACCCTGGTCGGCATGAAGCTACGGCCAACACTTTTCCGCGAGGCAAATACCGTCTTCGCGGCCGTGCGGGCAAAGTCGGGCATTGAGGCACGTGATGCATTGTGGAATCACCCTGACCTGTTACCCGATGCGCAAAGTTTGGCTGATCCACTTGGTTTTGCTGAAATTGTCAACGGGGGATCCGCATTCGACGACATCTCCATGAGTGACTTCGAAACGGATGAGGAGCAAGGGTAAATGCTCGTACCCACCCGGGTGGAGCAATTTGCACAAGAACTCAATCACTGGAATTTTTCCACCAATGCCGACCAGCGGGAGTTGTATCGCGAATACCGCGATCTCATTGCGGCAGATGACCAATCACTTGACCGAGCACGCCTGCAGGGGCATTTCACGGCGAGTGCGTTACTGGTTGACCCGATGCGTGCCCAAGTGATGTTGGTTATGCATCCGCGGGTTAAGCGCTGGTTGCAAATGGGCGGGCATATTGAATCCACCGATCGAAGTTTTCGCGATGCGGCATTGCGTGAGAGCCAGGAAGAAAGTGGTTACGCACACATTGAGGTGGGTGAGTTTCCCGTGCAATTGGATCGCCATGACGTTGTGTGTAAATCGCCCACCGGCGAAGTGATCCACAGCGTTCATTGGGATGTGCAGTTTCTTGCCCTACTGGATTCAGGTCAAGTTCGTCAGATCACCGAAGAGGCGCAGACTCGCTGGTGGGGGTTTGACGAGTCCGTTCCCGGGATTGATCACAGTGTTGAACGTCTTATAGGGGCGGCTCGACAGATTCTCGAGTAATTAACAAGTTATCCACAACCGATGAGATGAGGACTTTCTCACACTCCATACTGTGGGCGCAGAATTCACTTCCGTGTAAGACTGAGGCAGCTCAGAATTAAGAGATCGACGTTAAGAGATCGAAATTGATGTACCGGCAAGGGAGATGAAATAACGTGGGCACGTTGATGTGGTGGCTGATTCCACTTGTGGCAGTCGGCATTGGAGTGGGAATTACTGCTGTGGTCACCTATTACCGCAGGCCGCCGGAGGATCACGACCTCGGTCAGTTCGCTTCAATGCAGGAAGCGATGAAAAAATCCCACGGGTCCAGTTAATCGATCTGCGAACTCAGGCCACCCTGCAAGCCCAGTTACCATGGGCTCGTGAGCAATCCAGAGAATTCATCCGGGAGAGTCGGCGCGAGCACATTCGCGTTGCTGGTGAGCGCAACGGTCACTCTGGGGATAGTTGCACTTGCATTCTTTCTCCCCGTTCCATTCGTCAAACTTGCACCGGGTCCAACATTTAACGTGATCGGTGACGTTGACGGCACCCCGGTTATCCAAATTACCGGCGAGCAGACATTTCCCACCACGGGTGAACTGGACATGACCACGGTGAGGGAGTCCGGAGGCCCCCGAGGCGGACTCTCATTTGTCGACGCAATTGGTGCCTGGTTTAACGCATCAGATGCCGTTGTTCCGCGGGAACTGATTTACCCCGATGACATAAGCGGTGAAGCGGTAAAGGCAAGAAATGCGGCAGCTTTTAGTACATCAGAATCAAACTCGGTTGCAGCGGCACTCAGGTACCTAGATTTACCCGTTGAAACGAAAATAGTTGCGACCGCGGTGATTGTTGGTGCTCCAGCAGATGAAGTCTTCGAGCCAAGAGATGAAATCCTTTCTATTGATGGCGTCCCGGTAACGGCTCCCTCAGACGTTGTTGAAACCGTTCAAGGCTCACCGGTGGGGACGGAGTTCACATTTGAGATTCGTCGGTCAGCGGAAAACAAAACGGTAAAAGTGACTTCGGGTGAGAATCCAGATGTTCCTGGCAAGCCTTATCTGGGTATTTCGGTGGGGGAGCTTTACTCGGCCGAGTTTGACATCAACTTCACCCTCAGTGATGTCGGTGGACCCAGTGCGGGATTGATGTTTGCTGCCGGAATCGTTGACAAACTCACCCCCGAGGATTTAGCGGGTGGCAAGCACGTTGCCGGCACGGGAACCATCACCCCCGAGGGCGTAGTTGGGCCCATTGGTGGGATCCGGCAAAAGCTGGCCGGTGCGCGCGACGCCGGTGCGGAATTGTTCCTCATGCCCGAGCAGCATTGCGCCGAGGCCCAAGGCCATATTCCTGACGGGCTCACCGTCACTCCGGTAACTTCCCTCACCGACGCCATCAAAGAAATGAACCATTGGGTGGCCGGAATTCCCGTGACTACCTGCCCGGCCACGCCCTAG
The DNA here is from genome assembly GCA_044240195.1 of Candidatus Nanopelagicales bacterium. Taxonomy (GTDB): domain Bacteria; phylum Actinomycetota; class Actinomycetes; order S36-B12; family S36-B12; genus UBA4592. The sequence goes on from JBIHZX010000070.1 coordinate 3,701, forward strand.
GGCGCTCATTTCGGTTGTAACGTAGGTTTAGGGGGTGAGTACCGCAAATTCGATGAGCCCTGACCTGCAACCTAAACGCCGTGGGGGAGTGCTGCTCCCGACCTTGTTGATCTTGGTTGGCATTGTTGTTGCCTTCGTTATCTTCACCGGTTTTTACACTGAACTCCTGTGGTTTGATTCAGTAGGTAAGTCTCAAGTTTTTAGCATCTCGTTGTTTACTCGCGCAATCATGTTCGCGATCTTGTTCCTGATCATGGCGGTGGTTTCCTCACTCGCTCTTTTCATTGCCTTTCGCACCAGACCCTCGTATGTCAGCGCCAGTCCAGAGCAGGCAAGTCTTGAGCGGTATCGGGTTGGTATTGAGCCCTACCGCAAATGGGTTGCGGCTGCCATAGTTTTTGGGCTTTCTTTCTTCGCGGGACTTGCCGGATCAAGTGAATTCGGTTCATTTTTGCTGTGGCGCAACTCAACCCCATTTGGGCAAGTAGATCCACAATTCGGTTTGGATTTCTCTTTCTACACATTTGAATTACCGTTTTATCGCTTTGCTCTGGGATTCGCTTTCGCACTCGTGATCCTGTCCCTCATGATTGTGACCGCGGTGCAGTACCTCTACGGCGGTCTTCGCCTCCAACCAAAGGGTGATCGCGCTTCACGAGCTGCACAGGTGCAACTATCAATTTTGTTAGCGGTCCTAATACTGCTCAAAGCTTTGGCCTATTACCTTGATCGGTTTGGACTGGTCACCAAAAGTGAAACTTTGGTGAGTGGTTTCACCGGCTTGAAGTACACAGATGTGAACGCGGTACTCCCAGCGCTAAATATCTTGGTGTTTGTAGCAATTTTGGTAGCCGCCCTGTTCATTTTTAATATTTTCCGCAGGCAATGGGTCATTCCCTCAATTGGCCTTGGGCTGTTAATTTTGACTTCGGTGGTTATCGGCGGCCTTTACCCCATGATTGTTCAGCAATTCCAAGTTCGCCCCAGTGAGTTAGTCCGTGAAGCGCCTTACATCCAGCTCAACATCGATGCAACGCGTGATGCCTATGGAATCGCAGACGCAGACGTCGTGGATTACGCGGGTTCAGTTTCACCCCCAACGGTTCAGACCCTCGAGGCAAGTGCGGGAACGCTCAGCAATATCCGACTACTTGATCCAGCCATTGTTTCACCGACCTACAACCAGTTGCAGCAAATTCGAGGTTACTACTCGTTCAACACAAATCTCGACGTTGATCGTTACGACCTTCCCCAAGGTCGCCGGGGAGCGGTAGTCGCAGTTCGCGAAATTAATCTTGCGGGTATCCCCGATGGACAACGCAACTGGACCAATGACCGAGCGGTTTTCACGCACGGTTACGGATTCGTGAGTGCATTTGACAACACTGCACTCAGCGATGGAACACCTGACTTTTTTGCATCCGATATTCCACCGGTTGGGGAACTAAAAGTTACCCAACCGCGGGTGTACTTCGGTGAACTGAGCCCGCAGTACTCAATAGTTGGAGCACCCGAAGGTACGCCTTCCGTGGAGCTGGATTACCCCGATGATAAAAGTCCTACAGGCCAAGCAACAAATACCTACGACGGTAACGGTGGAGTTCCCATGGGTTCCTTCTTAGGAAAGATGCTGTTCGCAACAAAATTCCAAGACTCAAATATTTTGCTTTCTGATCTGGTCAACGAAGATTCCCAGATTATGTGGGATCGCACACCTTTGACTCGCGTAGAAAAAGTTGCGCCTTGGCTGACCTTGGATCAAGATCCCTACCCCGTTGTCGCAGACGGTCGTATTCAGTGGGTAGTTGACGGATACACAATGTCCAATGAATACCCGTATTCCTCACGTGTTTCCCTCGCTGATGCGACAAGTGATTCCATTAGCAACAGAGTGATTCAATCGGGGCTACTCCCGCGCGATCAAGTCAACTACATGCGTAACTCGGTGAAAGCCGTTGTTGACGCCTACGAAGGCTCGGTCAAATTGTACGCGTGGGATGAGTCCGATCCAGTTCTACAAACCTGGATGAAAGCTTTCCCTGATGTAGTTGAACCGCGCAGCGCCATGTCAGAAGACATCCTCGCTCACGTTCGTTACCCACAAGACATCTTTAAAGTTCAGCGCAACATCATGTCGCGCTATCACGTAACGGATGCGGTGACGTTCTATAACGGTACCGACGTGTGGATCGTGCCATTTGATCCAACGGTTCCCACCGCCCAAGTTTTCCAACCCCCTTACTACTTGACCTTGCAAATGCCCGGCCAAACAAACACCGCGTTCTCGCTGACGACCACCTTTGCCCCGCAACGACGACAAACGTTGGCGGCATTTATGGCGGTGAACTCTGCTCCGGGGGAGAACTATGGAGACATCCAAGTGTTGCAATTACCCAGCAACACAACTATTCCCGGACCGCAACAGGTCCAAAACAACTTTGAGTCTGACCCAGACGTGAGTTCGCAACTTAATCTGTTGCGTCGCGGTGGGTCCGAGGTTGAACTCGGCAACCTACTCTCGCTACCTTTCAACGGCGGACTGCTTTACGTTGAACCGGTCTACATTCGTGCAGCCGCCGACGGCTATCCGTTGTTGCGTAAGGTCCTCGCAGGTTACGGCGCCAATGTCGCGCTGGAAGACAACTTAGCTAAAGCCCTTGCAAAGGTTTTGGGAACGAGTCCTGATGCGATCCCTGAGACGATCCCCAATATTGATCTTGGCGGAGAGACAGCCACCGGGGAGACGACCGATCCCGGTGGAACGACCGTCACACCAACGGATCCCATCGAGCAGTTAGCGGCAGCGGTAGAAGATGCCCAAGCAGCATTCGCAGAAGGTCGAATCGCCCTTGCCGAAGGTGATTTTGCTGCTTACGGTCAAGCCCAGGATCGACTCCAAGCAGCCATCACGCGAATCGCGATTGCCGAAGCACTACTCAACCCACGACCAGTGTCTTCTCCACCGGAGCCTGTCCCGGCGGTTGAGCCAGATGCAACGGCAACCGACGGTGCCAACGCGTAAGTGGGAATGAAATGAGTCTGACTGATCATTGGAATGACCGGTATGAAAACAATCCGGCTTCCAAACTCAGTTGGTATCAGGAGAGTTCACCCGAAGTTGAATTCATCGAAAACAATGTTGGCAAGGCGACGCCAATTATTGACATTGGTGGTGGGCTCTCACCGTTTGTTCACGACTTGATTGATCTTGAGTTCACCGACCTCACTGTTTTAGACATCAGTGAATTTGCGTTGAGCGAGGGTGTGCGCAAAGCCGAGGGCCGAAAGGTCGAGTGGATTGCATCAGATATTCGCGACTGGAGCCCTGAGCGGATGTATGGCCTTTGGCATGACCGCGCAGTTTTTCATTTCCTAACCGAAAAAGAAGATCAACAAAGATATTTCTTGATGGCTGCCGAAGCTTTAGTCCCGGGTGGGTACCTGATCATGGGAACTTTCTCAGAAAATGGACCCAAAGAATGCTCAGGGTTACCTGTTGCCCGTCACAGCATTGCCGACCTCACAACCGCACTCGCGGCAGATTTCACCGTTATCGACACCTCGATCCAGGAGCACATAACCCCCAGCGGTGGCGCCCAAGAATTCGCGTGGGTCTATGCGGTGCGTAACTAGCCATAACCGCAATAGCCTTACCCGCGAAGTTGATGACCTCGATACTCCCGTATAGTTCGGTTCGTACAAAAACAGCGCGGGGTGGAGCAGCTCGGTAGCTCGCTGGGCTCATAACCCAGAGGTCACAGGTTCAAATCCTGTCCCCGCTACGAAA
>JBIHZX010000071.1:0-7449 GCA_044240195.1 Candidatus Nanopelagicales bacterium
GCATGCCAGCTTCTGCTTGCGGGGTGGTCGGCATGAAGCCCTCTTACGGCGTTGTTCCTGTAGGTGCGCCCGCGTACCTCGATCCCTTCGGTCACAACGGGCCAATGGCGCGAAATGTTGATGACGTCCGTTTAATGTTTGATGTGATGGCAGGTATCGATGACAGACAAGGATTTGGCTACGAAGTGCGACGCCGTGACTCTGTCCGATCGCTATCGGGACTTCGCTCTCGGGTCTTCAAGTCGATTGTGGGTCTCAGTATTGATCGCGATGTCGCTAAGAATTTAGATGTGGCATGTGGTGAACTTTCGAATGCTGGTGTTGAAATTGTGGAAGTTGATTTTCCTTGGGATTTTGAACGTCTCTTCAACTGCGTGAAGAACGCTTTTGCGATGACCTATATGCCACTCGCTCGCTCAGCACGTGATAGCGGAATTGCTGTCACTGACCTTACGAATGCATTCATTGAGGACGTCATGCCGTGTACCGCCGACGGCATGCAGGCAGTTCGCGCGCAGTCCGAGATGGCTGAACTCCACGCAGCCATAGCCAAACACCTATCCCAGTCAGATTTTCTGATGCTTCCTACCCTTGCGATGCCTGCACCGATAGCTCATGATCATTTCATCGATAGTGGGCCGTTGGTTAATGGTGTTGAGCATGAGGACAGGTGGATCGTGGCGTTGACTGTGCCCTTTAATCTGATGAGCGCTTGTCCAGCGATCACAATTCCGTCAGGGATATCCAAAATGGGTGTACCTACGGGGTTACAACTCGTGGGCCAACCCTACGAGGACTACCGACTCCTTGACATCGCTGAACTTGCCGAGTCAGTGATGCCGGGGCTTTCAAGCCAATTGGACCGCATGAAAATTGGAGAGTGATATGAAGATCAACGGTTCGCCTGCGAATCCAGAGCACCTTCGAGCCGATACCCGTCTCTTGGATTACCTGCGCGATGAGCTGGGTCTGCGCGGAACGAAAGAAGCGTGTGGGCGCGGTGAATGTGGTGCATGCACGGTGCTCATTGATGGTCGACCGGTGCTTTCGTGTATCACGTTGGCGGCACGGGTCGACGGTGCTGTCGAGACCATTGAAGGAGTAACTCCAGAATCTGCTGAACTTCGACGTCAGTTCGCCGCACATGGCGCCTTTCAATGTGGCTTCTGTACTCCTGGACAGATCGTGAGAGGTGTGGCACTTCTACGGGAGGGGCTACCCGCCGACGATACCGCCCTGAGAATTGCAATTAGTGGAAATGTTTGCCGATGTACGGGGTATTCCGGCATCGTGGCAGCACTGCGGGCGGCAGAAAAGAACATTGGTAAGTCCGTCGCTGGAGACGGTTCATGACTGCCGTTCTTGGTACAGAGAGCAGATTTGGCAGAGTCGGCAGTCTTGACGGAGCCGTTGGGCGACCGATTCCAAATATTGATGGTGAGGCGAAGACCTCAGGATCTTCGATATATGCGGGAGATGTAGACCTGCCTGGGCTACTTCATGCCCGTATCCTGCGAAGCCCGCACCCGCATGCGCGAATCCGCAATATTGACCTGTCTGGGCTGAAGGGCTTGCACGGTGTTCATGGTGTAGTAACGGCGCAGGACCTTCCTGATCGTTCGTATATCCATCACGGCGGTCCGTTGTCAGATCGTCGGGTACTTGCATCTGATGTTGTGCGTTTCGTTGGTGAAGAGATCCTCGGAGTAGCTGCGGAAAGCGCAGCAGTTGCAGATGAAGCCATCTCCCGCATTGTTGTGGACTACGAGTTGCTGGCAAGCGCGGTGTCGGTATCGGAAGCGCTTGCGCCTAATGCACCACTTATTCATCCCAGCGGAAATGTGCCAGTGCGCCACGCACGTCGGTGGGGATCCTTGTCCGAAGGCCAAGAACTCGAGGTCGCGGTTTCAGGCACTTATCGATTTGGTCGACAGACCCATGCGTGTATGGAAACGAACACGGTCACGGCATCATGGAATTCCACTCTTGGAATGCTTGATGTCTGGATCAGTACCCAGTCTCCATATCTTGTGCGTAAAGAACTCGCTCACGTCCTTGACTTAGATCCACATAGCATTCGCGTCCACGAAGTGTCTGTCGGTGGCGGATTTGGATCCAAGTCGAAAATTTCCGAATATGAGGCAATTGCCTGTGCGCTGTCGATGAAGACCGCGCGACCGGTTCGGCTGGCGCTGACACGGGAAGAAGAGTTCACGACCGTGAAGTGTCGGCACAATTTTGAGATCACGTTGGAAACTTCCGCGACGGCTCAGGGGAAACTGCTTCGTCGAGATGCTCGAATGACGGTCGACAACGGCGCCTACAACCATTCGGGCCCTTCCGTCATGGCTTATGCGGGCCAAGTGCTCGGAAGCCTCTACCGTATTCCTGCAGTTAATGTGGATGCTGAGTTGGTGTACACGAATAAACAGCCGGGAGGTCAATTCCGTGGCTATGGCGGTCCGCAAGCAATCTTTGCACTCGAGTCGCAAATGGATGAACTTGCCGATCAACTCGGGATGGACCCTGTTGAGCTTCGAATTCTCAACGCCAATAAGGAAGGCGACACCACACTAACGGGCTGGCGCCTTGATTCGGCCCGTCTTGTGGAATGCCTTGAGACTGCTCGAGATTTGATTGGTTGGCAGGGCCGAAGTGCCAAAGCGGCTGATGGACGCGGAATCGGATTCGCAGCTGCGATTCATGTGAGCGGTGCAAATATTTATGAAGGTGCAGATAAAAGCAGTGCAACCGTGGAAGTTGATAGCGATGGGCGGGTGCTTTTGCGATTCGGCGCCGCCGATGCAGGCACCTGGCAAAACACCGTGGTGGCGCAGTTCGTGGCGCAGGAATTAGGAATTGAGCCCCACGAAGTTCAGTTAATAACCATGGACACTGAAGAGACTCCAACTGAACTGGGTTCCTGGTCAAGCAGGGGGACTTACATGAGTGGCCATTCAGTTGGTCAGACCGCGCGTGATGTTGCTGAAGCACTTCGCCTACATGGTGCCACGATCCTTGAATCACCCGTTGACGAAGTATGGCTCGATGCAGGATCAGTCACAAACGGCGTGAATTCGGTGAGTTTTGGGACCGTCGTCGCAGAACAACTTGGTGGAAGTCTCACTCGGACCCGAGAAATTACTTTGACTAACGTTGATGCGGTCAATCGAGAGACGGGCATCGCCAATCTTTCCGGAGCCTATTCCTTCGCCGTTCATGCAGTGGAGGTGAGCGTTGACGAAGGGACTGGGAAGGTCAAAGTTGAGAGGTATGTTGCGGTTCACGACTCGGGCAAGGTAGTGAACCCAATAGCGGCTCGCAGTCAAGTAATTGGGGGAGTGGCGATGGGCATTGGCTATGCCCTGAGTGAAGAACTCTTGTACGAGGATGGTCAGTCCATGACGCGCTCGTACATACAATATCCGCTGCCTCGTGCTGCAGACCTGCCAGAAATCGAAGTCGTCTTTATTGAGGGTGAAGATCCACACGGACCCTATGGGGCCAAAGCAATTGGTGAGATTGTTCTTATTCCGCCGGGTGCAGCTATTGCTAATGCTGTTGCCGATGCCACAGGTACGCGAATACGAGAGCTTCCTCTGACGCCGGATCGGGTGCTCGCATCATTGTGCGTACGCGACTCGAGCCCCAAGCGAAATTACCGAATTCTCCAGCGTCCTTCGCGGTGGCAGATCGCGGTGGTGAGAGCTTGGTATCCGCGCGGGCTGCACCGGTTACTCCATAGATTCGGCACCAAATGGTCTCGCCCGGTTCCACGTGCCGATTTGATATCCATTGAATCTCCCAGTGACGAAGCTGCGATGAGTGCCGCGCTCGCGCGTCCCGGCACCCGAGTTATCGCGGGAGGTACCGATCTCATGCCTGCACGACGACAGGGCCTCGTCCAGCCATCGGTCATGGTTGACATCATGACGGTTCCCACTGTCGGGCGAATTGAGGAGCGTGGCTCGGCCGTATTGGTTGGCGCAGCCGTAACCCTCTCTGACCTAGCGAGTTGGTCCGAGGTCCGGTTACCTGTTTTACATGAAGCAATCAATGGAATTGCAACGGACCAGATTCGGCTCATGGCTACCGTCGGAGGCAACCTTTGTCAGCAAAATCGTTGTTGGTTCCTACGAAATGATTTCATGTGTTACAAAAGAGGTGGCGTCTCATGCCCCTGTTACGCGGTCACAGGAGATCATCGCTTCTATCACTCGGTGATCGACAGTCATCGCTGCCAATCGGTGACACCATCTGATCTATCAACTATTTTGAGCGCTCTCGACGCGACTGTTGAAATTGCTGGCGGGGATCGCAAGCGTTCGGTGGCTGTTGCTGATTTCTATAGCGGACCTGGCGAGGTGCGGCTTGGGCAAGGGGAGTATCTGCGTTCCGTCGTTGTTGAGACCAACCAGTTCTCAGGCCACGACTACCGAAAGTTGAACCGGGGTCACGGTGATTTTGCCATGATTTCAGCAGCTGTGTCGGTAGCGACAGATGTTGATGGGTTAATAACTGATGCCCGAGTGGTGCTTGGAGCGATGGCGCCCGTTCCGTACCGGGTACATGATGCCGAGCGCCTGCTGGTGGGACGCAAATTCAATGCTGTAAATGCAAGTGCAGCTTCCGAGTCGTGGTGTCGCCGCGCTCACCCGCTCGAGGCAAACGAGTGGAAAGTGCAGGCTGCTGCTGTACTTCTCAAGCGAAGCATCAAAGCGGCACTACAGCGATCTCAACTAGGAAGAGATCTTAACCAGGAGGACAATCATGATTGTTGATGTACACGCTCATCTCTACCCCTTGAGTTGGGCAAGTGCTGGCCATATGCCCGATGACATGTTCGACGTTGAAGGTTTAATCGCGCGACTCGATGCGGGTGGTGTAGATATTGCCATCGTCTCGGATCCACACATTTGGTATGGAGATCTTGACGTGAATGACATCGCCAAGGTGAGGGAGTACAACGATTTTGCTGCAGGACTTCGTGGACAAACTAATGGCCGGCTTATTGGATTGGGTACCGTAGTTCCTTGGCGCGGTGATGACCACATTGCGGAGGCGCGCCGAGCCATATCCGAGCTTGGTCTCGTCGGTCTCGCAGTTCCGACGAGTGATCAAGGGCGCTACTTAGACACGGTGCCTGATGAATTCTGGATGATGGTCACCGAATTGGATGTGCCGGTTTTCATCCATCCTGGCGGAACTGTCATTGGGCAGGAGCTGATGGGGGAATATAGGTTGAGTGAGGTGTGCGGGAGGCCGCTCGATACGACAGTAACTCTTGCAAGAGCTATTTTGACCGGTGTCCTCGAACGCCATGAAAACCTCAAACTTTTGTGCTCCCATGCCGGTGGAGCTATTTGCATGATTGCTGATCGGTTGAACTTTGGTCATGAACTCCGTGACTATGCCCCACTCGGCCCATGGGGCGAAGTCCAACTCCCCCATCCACCAAAAGACTATGTGCGCCGGCTATGGCTGGACACGGTCGTGTACGGCCCAGATCCGCTGAGGCTTGCGTTGGCGACCGTGGGTGCTGACCGCTTGTGCTTCGGTAGCGATGGACCACCGGTACCTTTCCCAATTTCTCGCCACCTGGCGATGGTCGATGAACTTGGGTTGGCGCAAGATGCGCGCCACGACGTGCTGGGCGCTAACGCGCAAGCTTTGTTTCGAATCGAAGATGCGAGATCTGCAACGTGAGCGATCTTTCCCGCAATTTGCTTGACGTTTTGGGCCCCTTCGATGCCAGTGCGGTAGCACCTGTCGGCTTAGACCGGATGGAATCCCGATTAATGGTCGATGGAGAGTTACGACCATCCTCTGATGGAGGGCTACTCATCAACATAAACCCTGCCACGGGTGAACAAGTGGGTGTGGTTGCCGATGCTTCTCCTGATGATGCACGGGTCGCGGTGGCTGCAGCTCGGCGGGCATTGAGCAACACCACGTGGTCTTCGGACTCAGCATTTAGAGCCAAGTGCCTGCGCCAATTGTGCTCGGCTCTTGAGCGCAACGCCGCTGATTTCCGAACTGCTCTCGTCACCGAGATCGGATGCCCCGCGCGGATGACCTTTGCCGATCAGTTTGACTTTGCAGTGACGAAACTTGCCTTTTACTCGGATCTTCTTGAGACTTACGAGTTCACTGACCCGTTGGGCGACCTGCCAACGTTCGGAGCGGTGCTTCACCGGCAGCTCTGGCGTGAGCCAGTGGGTCTCGTTGCAGCAATCACGCCGTGGAATCTTCCGGTGGAGCTCATGCTTGCGAAAGTTGGTGGAGCCTTGGCGGGCGGGAACGCAATCATCCTTAAGCCTTCGCCCTTGGCCCCATGGTGTGCCACGATCCTGGGCCGCATCATTGTGCAGGAAACTGATATTCCTGCTGGTGTCGTCGCAGTTCTTCCATCGGCCAGGATGGAGACTGCCCAAGTTCTCACATCGTCTCCTGACGTCGATGCCATCGCCTTCACCGGTTCTACTCAGACGGGTGAGGCTGTCATGCGTGCGGCGAGCTCGAAGCTCACCAAGGTATGCCTTGAACTGGGCGGCAAATCCCCTTCAGTCTTCCTTCCTGACGTAGACGCGGCGGCGGTCCTTCCATTTGCCGCGGGAATCGCGATGTTTAATGCTGGGCAAAGTTGCATCATGCCGAGCCGAATGTTGGTGCCGATTGAGCAATTTGAACAGTGTTTGGATTTTGCGGTTGAGGGCCTGAAAGCGGTTCATTGGGGGGATCCCTGGTCGCCAGATACATTCTTGGGCCCACTCATCAGTTCAGATCGCCGCAACGAAGTGGTGGGAATTGTCAGTCGATCCGCTGATCAAGGAGCTCGAATTGTCTATGGAGGAAATGCGATCCCCGGACCCGGTTATTTCATGGAACCAACACTGATCGCGGATCACGAAGGATCCAGTGAAGCTGCCCGCCAGGAGATTTTTGGCCCAGTAGTTGTCATGACGCCCTATACATCCGTTGAACACGCGATTGAACTTGCCAATGACACCGAATTTGGCCTGGCTGCCTATGTCTGGGGCGCATCAGCCGAGAGAGCGGAACAGGTTGGTAGACGTATCCGGGCCGGGATGGTGGGAATAAACGGTGGACAGTTCACATCTGCGGACATGCCCTTCGGTGGCATGCGACGAAGTGGAATAGGACGAGAGTGGGGGGTTGCGGGCATGGAAGAGTTCCTGGAAACCAGGACGATGGCCACACGACTTCCACTCGAGCACGGAGCCCCAAACGAGCCCTCTGGTAACTAAACAGCAACAAATATTCGATCTGCTTGACTATTTGTCATACAGAAGGCAGTGTTCTCCATATTCTGCAGCACCCCCAAGATCAGGAGACGAGATGAGACCAGGAGCTTTCCGGTACGTTTCGGCGATCTCGTTGGATGAAGTGCTTCAGAATCTGTCGGAGTTCGGTGATGAAGCGACCCTT
>JBIHZX010000001.1:0-210520 GCA_044240195.1 Candidatus Nanopelagicales bacterium
CAAGAAGCGCACTCGAGGCAGGGTCCAAACTCACGGTTGCACCGAGTTGGCGCGCTTGCGCCATGTAAGCGAGGGCGGTAATTCCACTGACTTCGTGGAAAAGGATGTACGCCGACACGTGAAGGTGGTTGAAATCGGAAACTGGCAACTCACCGATTGGTATCAAGTTTTCACATCTCGCGTTGGCTCCCGCACTAGGAATCATCGTTCGTTGGCCGTCGCGTTCGTTGAGAATGAGACAGACACCTGTCAATTCACCGGGTACCCGTTGGACCAGCACGTTAACACCGGCATCGCGGATGTTATTGACTAAGTAGTCACCGAGTGGATCATCGCCGATGGCTCCGATCAAATGAACCGTGTTTCCGGCACGGGCAAGCCACGTTGCTGTGTTTGCCGCGCTTCCGCCAGGGCTCAATGTTGTCCGGGAGGGAAAATCACTACCTCGAGCAAGTGTCAGCGCTTCGAGAGTGTCGACCTCACATGCAATGTCAACCATGAGGTCACCAAGAAGTTGAATCGATGCTGTCCCCACGTGCGGCTAGGCCTGTTTCATTACCACGGAATTTGCAACGGCGATGCGAGCGGCAAGGTCTGCATTGCGAACGATGATGTCAGTGTTTACGACCAAACTCTGACCGTGTGTTGCTCGGTGGAAATGGTCGAGTAGAAATGGCGTGACGTCCTTACCAGAAATCTTTTTTGAATCAACCAATGTTAATCCATCACTCAAAACTTGGTCATGTAGATCAGGGTCAAGTTGACTCGTCAAAGGCAGCGGATTTGCAATTACGAGACCAGATGTAATCTGCAATGCCCGACGCGCAGCCATAACGTCTGCAATCTCGGAAGGGTCTCCGAGGGACCAGTCAACAGAGAACCCTGAATCACTCAGGTAGAAACCGGGGAATTGATTCGACCCAAAAACGAGTACACCGACATTGAGGGTCTCAAGTCGTTCCAAGGTAGCCCCAACGTCAAGGATCGACTTCACTCCCGAGCACACAATTGTGATTGGGATTTGACTCAAAGCCGTCAAATCGGCTGATTCATCCCAACTCTCGCGGGCATATCGGTGGACCCCGCCTAGACCTCCTGTGGCGAAAATTTCAATTCCCGCCACCATCGCCAGGTGACTAGTTGCAGCAACGGTTGTGGCGGCGAATCCTTTTCGCGCTGAGACGGTCGCCAGATCTCGGATGCTCGTCTTAACTACATCATCGCGGGTTGCGACTTGTTCCAACTCGGCCTGATTCAGACCAATATGAACTCGTCCTTCAAGCATCGCAATCGTCGCGGGTGTGGCCCCTCGAGATCGAACGATACTCTCAACCTCGAGGGCAACCCGCAAATTCTCTGGGCGGGGGAGCCCGTGGCTGATTATCGTGGATTCAAGTGCCACGACAGGCGTTCCATTGAGGAGAGCCTCGGAAACCTCGTCGCTATAGACAAAAAGACCGGTTTTTTGATTCGGCAAATTCACGTCTCGACCCTAACCCCTAGACTTACGCTCAATGAATACCGGTGTGCTGGAGCAGCAGTTGCAAAGTGATCTTGAGCGGCATGGCTATTACCCACAGTTGGTGTTCCAAGCCCTCGATAAAGCACTGGGCCCCGAGGAGTTACTCGCATTCGTTGTCCACCAGGAAGCCACCTTTGAGCGAGATGAATTGCGACGGCATATGAGCGTTTTGGCACTGACGCATACTCGCTTGATCGTTTCGCATACTGACGAGCACAACCACGATGGTGAATTCTACGCATCAACATCTAATGAGAGTGTTCGTTTGAGTGCGATTGACACGGTGGTACTTAACCAAGTGATAAAAAACCCTTTGGGTTCGGTTGGACCGATACTTTCTGAAGTCGTACTCTCTGTTGGTTGGGGTGCTGTGAGCCGGATCGAGTTGGAACCTGCGGCATGTGGTGATCCCGATTGTGATGCGGAACATGGATTTGTTGGAACGGCAACCAATGACGATTTTTCACTCAGGGTGTCTCAAGCAGCCGATGGCGATGAGACCGTCGCACAGGTGCGAGAATTTGCCGACATTTTGTCTCAGGCGAGTGTCTCGGGTAAAAACTAGACCAGCGTGAACCAGCAACCTTCGCACCCCATGATTAACGCCGGGCTTGAATTAAAAGATGTAATTCCCAGCGCAATTCACGCACTCATGCCCGATCTCATGCCCGCAGGGTCGCTCAATTCATTCGCCCGCATCCCACCTTCATCGCATGTTGTCGTTCTGCTCATCGACGGACTGGGTGAAGCCCAACTCCAGGAATTTGGGGAAGGTCTATTTTTGACAAGCTCAACAAGTTCCACGCAAATGCGAACGCAGTTCCCCAGCACCACGCCGGTTGCGTTGGGATCATTTGGGACGGGTGAAAGTCCCGGACAACACGGCTTTGTCGGAGCTAGTTTTTTCCTTCCGGAAGTGGAGGCGATGTTTGCGCCACTAAAATGGGGTTCAACGCCGCATCCAAAATCTTTGACACCGTCGGCGCCACTGTTTGAATGGGCTGCTGAACATGGAATTGACGTTGCCAGCATTGCTCGTGAGAAGTACCGAAACTCTGGTTTGACTCAGTCTGTACTTCGTGGGGGTTCCTATTTAGGTGCGGCTGATCTGGTTGATATGGACAGGGTTGTTCGTGATCGAATCAAAAGTGCGATTTCACCGGCGCTTACGTACGTATACTGGCCCGACCTTGACCGTATTGGTCACGTATATGGTCCTGGATCAACCCAATGGTTAGCAGAACTCAATCTAGTTGACTCATTTATTTCGCGTCTCGCTAGCGACATTACGGATAATCCACAGTCTGACATCAGTCTGGTAATCACTTCGGATCACGGTATGGTTTCTTGTCCGGTTGAGCGAAGAATTCATATTGAATCCAACGCTGATTTGGCGAAAGATGTGAAATTTGTGGGTGGGGATCCGCGTGCCCGTCACATCTACACTCGGACAGGTGCAGCGGGCGATACCGCCACCCGATGGCAGGAAGTATTAGGCAAGGATTTCTCTGTCGTATCCCGTGAGAACCTGATCCAGGGGGGTCTTTTCCCACGATTTGATCCAGATTTCTTCGAGAGGATGGGTGATTTCATGGTGATAGCTCATAGCGATGCGATGCTCTCGAGCAACGTTGATACGCGCACCTCGTCCCTCGTGGGACAACATGGTTCGATCTCTGAGGCAGAAATGCTGATTCCCCTGAGAGTGTTTCATTCGGGGTAAGACATTTAAGATGCGTCATGCTGATGGCCAAGTGAGGCTGGCGCTAGGTCACATGGAATTATGCGGGCGTGGCCGAATTGATCTACTTCGTGGGAACGATGGACTGCGGCAAATCCACATTAGCTTTGCAAACAGATCACAACCATTCAAGTCGCGGAAGATCGGGTGTGGTTTTTACAAAATTTGATCGGGCAGGGGAATCGGTGTTGTCGAGCCGACTTGGGCTTGAAGTGCCAGCCATTGAAGTGAGTGATGAACTAAATCTTCGCAGGTTTGTGGTTGACAGACTCTCAAGCGGCCACCGAATTGACTATTTAATTTGTGACGAGGCTCAGTTTTACTCGCCAGAACAAATAGAGCAGATCGCCCAGTTGGTTGATGATTTAGCGATTGACGTTTTTGCATTTGGTATTTTGACTGACTTTCGAACCAAACTTTTCCCCGGATCCGCACGCTTATTGGAACTCGCTGATCGCGTTCAGTACCTGCAAGTTGAGGCTTTGTGTTGGTGCGGTAATCGGGCACTTCACAACGCACGCACCATTGACGGTGAAATGACAACTGAAGGCGACCAAGTGCTGGTCGGGGATGTGGCCAGTTCTAGCTCAACTTCCTATGAAGTGCTTTGTCGGCGCCACTACCGAGCACGCCTGACAAAATACAAATCAAATAAAGCTCATATGTCGAGTAACCCCCTACCATTTGACACTCGGTAAAGCGAGGGTGGAAAGAGTTAATCGTCGGTCGAGCTTGCACCAAAAAGTATTTCATCCCAACTAGGAACCTTGGCGCGACCCTTTTTCTTTTTTGTTGTCGGCGCACTCGGTTCATGGGGAATTCTTGACTCAATCGGAATCTCGGTGACAGGTTCACTCGTCTCTGTCTCATCAATTGCGAGTAACTCAGGGACGGCACTCAACTTGACGGGTGTGATGAAGCTCTCTTCAGATTCGGTGTAATCGGTTAATGCGATTCTGGGCTGTGCGATACCTGAAGTTGTATCAATGATAATGGTCGATTCACGCGAGGTTCCCGCTTGAGTTTCGCGGGTTGGCTCAAGTCCCATCAATACCCGGGCCCGTGGATTCAAAGGATTTACGGATTTACCCGCCGGCTCGTATGACCAGTGAGCAATCTCCAACTTCCCAGGCTCATGTAACTGAACAAGCCACTGTCCATCGACGTATGAGCTATCCCAGTTGAGTTCATCTGGCTTAAGACCAAGGACATTACCCACCACGATTTCCAGCGTGGCACTTCCCCGGGCCTGGTGCAGCTGCACCTCACTTGCACATTGAGCGACGTAGGCACGCTCGCGAAGTGGAGGCTCTGCGTAGCGGATAACCCGGTCAATATCCCAGCCTGTTTCCTGCGCCACGAATTCGGGAGTCTCACCAGCGCGAACACGCTGCTGAACTTCTCGAGGACTAAGGGGATTCAGGGGATACTCCTAATATTGATCGGGTGTGTCGGAAGTACTGGGTACAGATTATCTATTGGTGAGGTCTAAATTTACACCAATTGCGAGCCTAACTTACTCGGCATCACGTTCGTGCAGAAACGCGCCGGGCGCCGGTCCTGGTATCGGATCCTGATTAAGTGACACGGGGACGGTCAATACGTCGTCATCTCGACGGGCATCGATGGCGGCACTCAAACGGCTCTGGGCGAGAAGTGAGGCCGCAAGAGCAAGAACCGCAGCTAGCGAGCCCAAACCGAAGGCATACGCAGTTCCAACGTGATCCACAAGAATGCCACTAATTGAGGCACCGAGTGCAAAGCCGGCCGCTAGGCCTGAATTTGTCCACGTAAGGCCCTCCGTGAGCAACTTAGAGGGAACCAGCCGCTCAGTAAGCGAAAAAGTACAGATCAAGGTGGGTGAGATAAAGCACCCCGAGAGTGTGGCAGCCATGATCAGCAAAAGCGGAGAAGTGATGAAGGCCAAAGGTAGGACGACGATCGCCAGGACAAGTGTCGTGTAGGCCAATTGGCGTGAGAGAGGGGCGCTTACATGACGACTTCCATAGATCAAGCCACCAACCATGGAACTGGCAGCCCACAGAGCCAAGGTGAGGCCGACTAGTTCGGGCGTCCCAGCTTCTTGCATGAATGCGACCGCCGCAACCTCGAAGGTTCCGAACAATGCGCCTACGCCGAGAGCAACCACAATGGTTGACGTCATACCCGGGAAGCGGATTGCAGATCCTTCACTTTTGTGTTCTGCCCGGGTGAAAGGGGGAGGGGATGACTCATTAAGTGAGGCAAGCAACAGTGCACCCACGAGCGCGATGATCGCCCCCACCAAAATGGGACTAGCGAAGTTAACACTAAATGCCAGCGCGACGGCAGCGAGTGGTCCAATGGTAAAGATCAGTTCATCGAGAATGCTTTCCCAAGCAAAAGCGCTATGCATAAGTCGCTCATTTTTATTTGTAAGGAATGCCCAGCGGGTTCGAACAAAGGATCCGAAAGAGGGAAAGCTCGCACCCGCAATCACAGCGAGAATGGTCTGCCAGAAACGGGGAAAGTCATTTGATACAGCATAAACAAAGACGAATAGAGTGAATGAAAAAACACTTGGCAAAATAATGAGAACTATTCGTTGACCGTATCTATCACTCATTCGGCTCGATGCCACGGCGGCAAGGGCTGCCGTGAGTGTGAATGAGGCTTGTAAGAAGCCTGCAAATGCGTATGAGCCCGTAGTGTTGCTGATGAAGAGAAGAATTCCAAGACCAACCATGGCAAGCGGAATTCGAGCGATGAAACCTGCGCCAGAGAACTTTGCGGCACCCTTGAGTCGTAACGCCGCTGCATAGGGTTCATACACTGATTTCAACATCGCGGGTGAACGGTACCGCTCACACACCCTCCAAGCCGTAACGGTCTATCTGTGACAGGCTTAGGGCATGTTTACATCCTTGGATTCGCTGCTGAATAGTCATGAAGCCGGCCAACTCGCCTGGGAGTGCGCCCAAAGCGCTGGGGCGTTTTTGAAGAATGAGAGGCCCCGTAATCTCAACATTGAGACCAAATCGAGTGGGTCTGACCTCGTTAGTGAAATGGACCGAGGGGCGGAGGCGTTAATCGTGGACGTGATAATCGCATCACGGCCCGATGATTCCATCTTGGGTGAAGAGGGCTCGAATCGAATAGGGACTTCAGGAGTGCGATGGATTATTGACCCTTTAGATGGAACGACGAATTATCTATTCGGAATTCCGCTCTGGGGAGTATCCATCGGCGTCGAAATTGACGGGGTTGTGCAGCTGGGGGTCATTGCTATTCCTGAATCAAACAAAAGTTATGTAGGTATCGCGGGCGTGGGTTCATTCTGTGTGAGTGGTGAATCGTTGCAAATACTGAAAGTCCGTCGTGGTAGCCAACTCAAAGATGCCCTACTGGCGACTGGATTCGGGTATTCACCCGTTCGTCGCGGATTGCAGGCGGACGTTGTTGCCGCCGTTCTCCCACAGATCGCCGATATCCGAAGGTCCGGATGCGCCGTTGTTGACCTGTGTTGGCTGGCAAGTGGATTCACCGACGGCTATTTCGAAATTGGTCTTAATCCCTGGGACTACGCTGCGGGAGCGCTCATCGTTTCCTTGGCGGGAGGTCGAGTGGAGGCTCCGATCGACGGCGACCTCGGTAAACTTTTAATTTCAAGCACGCCAGAAATATTCGATGAATTGGAGCGGGTACTCATGGCAGCTGGCGCACATGACCTGTTAATCAAGGAGTCGCATTTCCGCTGAGTACCAACTCGCGTTCCGAATATAAATTTGGGCAGAATAATCGATATCGGCGCTGGTGATTACACCCTCGGTAATGGTTGCCGGCACTCCCAAGGCTCGCGCATGAGGGGGAACTATTTTATTATTTCCCACGAGAGCACAGGCGCCGACGAGCGATGTTGGACCCACGACCGCGTTATGCAAGACGACCGCGTGTGAACCAATAAGTGAACCTGACTCAATGCGGCACCCTTCAAGGTGAACCCCGTGGCCGATCACGCAGTTGTCGCCAATCACGGTGTCATGGGATGAAGTGCAATGGATCACGGAGCCGTCTTGGATCGACGTTCCTGAACCGATCACGATTTTTCCACTGTCTGCACGTAAAACCGCGCACGGCCAGATACTCGAGTTCGGACCCACTTGGACATCTCCGATCACCACTGCATCTGGGTGAACAAAAGCGGTTGGATCTATGGATGGCGTTTTTTCGCCTAATGCGTAAATTGGCATCCTTCATTCTCGCATTAGCCATATCCCTCAATGAATAGCAGCCTCAAAGGCACCCAACTGCGCACCTCGAACGACGGTGGGGGACAATCTGCGCGCACCCCGGAAGTTAATTTCGGGATTCCGTAAAACCGAAGGGAATGGGACACTATGGCGACCGATTACGACGCCCCTCGTAAAACTGACGAGGAGCTCGCTGAGGATAGTCTGGAAGAACTCAAAGCCCAGCGGGCTGAGAAAGCTTCATCCCCGGTAGACGTTGATGAAGCCGAACTTGCCGAGTCAATCGAGTTGCCCGGCGCGGATCTCTCTGGCGAAAACCTGTCAGTTGAAGTTGTCCCTAAACAAACGGATGAATTCACCTGTATGTCGTGTTTCTTGGTTCACCACCAAAGCCAGCTGGATCACGAAGGTAAGTCAGGGCCAGTTTGTAAAGAGTGCGCCTAGTTTTTTTTCGCGAGAAACCTGAAGACCGCAACTTCTACAACGGCTGCACTCGCGGCCGTGATAGCCGCCCACGCGAGAGCCGAACCCAATGCGACTTGCGCATCCTGCGGGTCGGGTGCTTTATGTCCGGTCAACCTGCTGTAGCTGCTATTCAGTGCCTTTCGGACAGCCCACGTCGCTCCAATGGCGGCTAATGGTGCGAGTACGTGAATCACCAATTGGTTTTCGCCCGACGACTGTTCTTTCAGCCCTGAATCATCGGAAATTAATTGATTTTTGGCACCTGACATAGCGCTTGTCTACCATCGCAATATGGACTGTCAGATTTTGGGTCCCCGGGCGTAAGAAATCGCCTGAATCAATTTTTCGGGGGTGTGGCTCGACAGATGCCAATACCCGTGGGGATCTAACGGATCAGAAATAGCTATTTCGACTACCGGAAGTTTCCCTTTGATCACGTTAAAAGCGGTGTCATTTCGAGTACCACGATCAACCTCGCGTTGTTGCGTTGGCGTTAGTTGATGGGCAGAACCGATCAGGGTGATATTGATCCTGGCCCTGCCGGCCGTGAGAAACCCTTCACCCGAGCACGTATCGATTCGGACTTGAGGAGCGGTTGTCACCGCAAAAATAATGTACATGGTGCTGATGCCGAGCGCTAATAGAATTCCTACCAGGGAGCCAAAGGCCGCCGAATAGGCAAGTCCCACCATGAGGAAGAGCCCCAAGCCGAGAAACATGATTGACGCACTCGGCAGGAGTCTTTCGCGGTACACCACAATCGGAGTATGGTGCATGTGTCATGTCTATGAAACCCTCGGCATCCGCTGTTCCACAAGGTGCGACCCCGCCACCAAGGGCGGAGCACGCACCCAAACCCGGTGACCAAATTCCGTCACATTTCCAATCGTGTTTTGGCTGCGGTGAAGATCACGAAACTGGCCTACACATGCTGATGTTTGCTGGCTCGGATATGAGTGTGGTGGGGACGTTCACGGTTACCAAGCACCACCAAGGGGCATCAGGTTTGGCACACGGAGGAGTGCTGAGTGCGGCCCTCGACGAAGCCTTGGGCACATTGAACTGGCTAGTCGGTGAGCGGGCCGTGACGGGAAGACTTGAGTGTGAATTTCGCATGCCGGTACCGGTAGGTTCGGTTCTGCACTTCCACGCTGAAATTCTGGGCCAGGAGAGACGCAAAATTTATGCGGTAGCAACTGCTCGCCTCAATAGTGTTGATGGACCGGTGGCTGTTGTTGCTCATTCAATTTTCATTCAAGTTGGCGTTGAACACTTTCAAAAAAATGGTGACAGATCCAGTGTCGAGGACACGATATTTGCGTCACGAGGTTTTGAGGTGAATCCATGATTCGCGAAATACTTATCCACCGGCTTGACCCGGACCTGCCGCTCCCACAATGGGAATATCCGGGTGATGCTGGACTCGATCTGCGAGCGCGTGTTGATGTTGAGCTGACTCCGGGCCAACGAGTTCTCATTCCTACCGGTATTTCAATTGCTTTGCCACCAGGTTTCGTTGGACTTATCCACCCACGAAGCGGACTGGCGTTGAGAACTGGATTTACGCTGGTTAATTCTCCTGGAACAATTGATGCTGGGTTTCGTGGTGAGATTTCGGTAATTGGAATCAACTTAGATGTCGCGACGACGGTCAAGATCGAGCGTGGTGACCGCATTGCGCAACTCGTGATTCAACAATTACCCCAATTTTCATTGATTGAAGTTTCCGAGCTGCCAGGGTCAGTGCGCAGTGAACAAGGATTTGGGTCCAGCGGTGGATTTCGACACTGAGGTACACAGTGATAGCGACGACAAGTTCACCCTGAGAGGATAGGCATATGACATACCGCAGAGGGATCGACGGCGGCCCGTGGGATGAATCTGATCCGGGGGCACCGAGCGAGGATCTCGATCCCGGTCGGACATTGAATTTTGGATCCCTTCGACTGCAGGTTCCTGAAGGCGTTGAGGTTCAGGTCCAAGCAGATCAAGCATCAGGTCGAATCACGCAACTGTCTTTACGCGACGGTGATAGCGGGATGCAACTCCAACCGTATGCGTCGCGGAAAACTGGTGGCATGTGGCCCGAGGTCATGGACACTCTGAAGTCCTCTATCAACTCTTCTGGGGGGCTGGTGGAAACCGCCGAAGGGCAATTTGGGACGGAGGTTGTTGCTCAAATCCAGGCAGCAGGTGAGGGCGGAGCCCTGCAGCCGGCCCGATTCGTTGGAGTCGACGGACCTCGGTGGTTTTTGCGGGCCGTGTTTATGGGAAAGGCTGCTCGGGACCAACTGGCCGCTACTCGGCTCACGGAGATATTTGCAAGTGCGTTGGTGTTGCGTGGAGGTTCAGCAATGGCCCCGGGTGCCCCATTGGTGATGAATTTGCCCGCCAATACCAACACAGACAATGCATTGCCGCTGAATACGCCGAATCTGAATCCATTTGCTCGTGGACCTGAAATAACAGAAACCCGCTAGTACCGATGAATGCGATAAGTCGCGCATACCGCAGGTTTACTGCTTCCAATGCAGAACTTGAATCAAAGGAATTACGAGATAAATTCGGTGCCTCGGATGAAATCCAAACGCAACTAATCGGTCAGTGCCAACCTGGGGCGCAGGTTGAGGTTGTGGGAAGCATTCGCAGTGTCAGTATTGCGCCGTCGAGCAAATCCCCAGCACTTGAGATTGAACTCTACGATGGATCAGGTGTGGTTACCGTTGTGTGGATGGGGCGTCGAATGATTCCTGGAATAGTTGCAGGTCGCACCGTGAAAGTGTGTGGCCGTATGACGTGCAATGCTGATCGTTCCATTATTTTCAACCCACGATATGAATTGAGACCCCTGTCCAGATGACTAATCCCGAACAGCTTGAACCTGGCTCAGAGCCAGGCTCGAATGCAGATCGCGAACACGTGACACCCGCTGACATTCGCGCCGAGCGAATAATGCTTGATAAGGCAATTGGTGGGTGGCGTGGCCTGTTTGACAGTGGCGCGCCGACACTCGTTTTCGTCATTGTGTACTTGATTCAACCAGATAATCTGCAGATTGCCCTTTGGTCGGCACTGGCCGTAGGTATTGCAATTGCGCTATATCGAATGATTCGCAAAGACTCACTTCAGCAGGTTATTGCAGGTTTGGTGGGTGTAGGTATTGCAGCAGGTTTTTCTGCTTGGACCGGCAAGGCCGAAAACTTCTTTCTTCCTGGTCTTCTCACAAATGCCGTTTATGGGACGCTCTTCCTAATCTCGATCTTGGTGCGCTGGCCATTATTAGGCGTGTTCCTTGGTGTTTTTAGTGGAACCGGCATGAAGTGGCGCACCGTTCCCGAATACAGCCGCGCGGCGGCGGCAGCAACGTGGATCTGGGTCGGCATGTTTTTCCTTCGCCTGGCCGTGCAACTGCCCGTTTTTCTTGCCGGGGCAATTGGTGCGCTCGGTGTCCTCAAGGTGGTTATGGGTTGGCCATTATTCTTGGCGGCCGCCTACTTCACGTATCGATTATTGCAGCCGATCTATAACAAACTGGAAGCCAGCAAATCTCAGGAGTGACCCAGCATCTGCTGTAATGCTGACTCTTGTCTCGGTGATGAAACAAAAATCAGTTCATCGCCTATTTCCAAGGGATCGTCAGCCGTCGGAGCAATTACCCGGTCACCCCGCACGATTGCCACAAGCGCCGTGTCCTCTGGCCAATTCTGAGCACCGACTCTCTGTCCGGCAACGGGAGAGTCGGAGGCCAAAGTGATTTCAACGAGATCCGCTTCGCCCTGGCGAAATGAGAACAGCCGAACCAAGTCGCCCACGGAAACAGCTTCCTCAACCAGAGCTGACAGCATGCGTGGAGTGGATACTGCTACGTCAACACCCCAGGTTGAATCAAACATCCACTCATTCTTTGGGTGATTGACCCGAGCAACAACGCGTGGAACCCCAAATTCAGTCTTTGCCAATAGCGAAACCACCAAATTAACTTTGTCGTCACCGGTTGCAGCGACGACAACATCGCACTCAAAAAGACGTGCTTCCTCAAGTGCACTTACCTCGCAGGCATCGGCCATCAGAACTTCCGCGCCTTCAACTAGTCCTGGTCGGGCCAACGCTGCATCCCGGTCGATCAGCAAAATTTGATGACCGTTTTGGATAAGTTCGCGAGCGATCGCCCGGCCTACTTTTCCAGCACCTGCAATAGCAACTCTCATGAATTTCCTTTCTCGCCGTAGAGCGCAAGGCCTTCAATTCGCTCACGCTCTGCGGGTGGAAAAAGAAGGTGGACGGCGTCATCTTGCTGGATAACCAAATTTTCGGTTGGTAGGACTGCGGATCCATAGCGAGTTACGAATGCAATTCGGGCACCCGTTGTCTTCTCCAATTCGCTGGCATTGCGGCCTAGCCAGCTTTCGTGCATAGGAACTTCCGCCAAAATCATGGTGCCGGTCCCATCAATGAATTCTTCGGTTGCTTTTGTAGGGAGTATCGCCTTCATGATTTGAGTTGCAGTCCATGAAACGGTCGCCACCGTTGGGATGCCCAGCCGCTGGTAAACCGCGGCTCTTTTTGGGTCGTAGATACGTGCAATTACATGCTCTACGCCGTATGTTTCGCGAGCTACTCGGGCGCCTAAAATATTTGTGTTATCACCGCTACTCACCGCGGCAAATGCATGTGCTCGGTTGATGCCGGCTGACTCCAATGTTTCCCGGTCAAATCCGATCCCCTTTACAGTGACTCCCGAGAAGTTCGCGCTGAGTTTACGAAAAGCTGCAGCATCTTGGTCAATGATTGCGACGGAATGCCCCTGCTCGTCTAATCGGGTCGCAAGTAGGGAACCAACTCGGCCGCAACCCAAAATCACAATATGCACACCCTTACGCTACACGCCGGCGCCCGGGGTTGTCTCGGCCATACGGGGCAGGTCTACGCTTGGGGATCGTGTCGATCGCAGATGGCTTAAAAAGAGCGATTTTGGGCAGAGCCCTTCGTAGTGATCGACTTTCGGAAACCTTATTACCCAAAAGAATTGCCTTGCCGGTTTTCGCTAGTGATGCCTTGTCGTCAAATGCATATGCCACCCAAGAGATCCTGCTGGTCCTCTCGCTAGGCGGCGCATCGCTATTCGCATTCGGACCATGGATCGCCGCATGCGTTGTTGTGGTGTATTTCGTCGTGATTGCTTCATATCGTCAAAACGTCCGCGCCTATCCCAGTGGTGGTGGGGACTACGACGTAGTTTCAACGAATCTAGGACCACGTTGGGGTGTCTTTGTCGCCAGCGCGCTTTTGATTGATTACGTGCTAACGGTTGCCGTCTCAATTTCGGCTGCTGTGGCAAATCTAGGTTCAACTATCGGGTTTGTTGATCAACACAAAGTTTGGTTTGCTGTGGGAGCGGTTGTGGTTGTGACACTTCTGAATCTACGCGGCGTTAAGGAATCTGGTGGAATGTTTGCAATTCCCACCTATCTGTTCATTACGTCAATATTCATAATGATCGGCGTCGCGATTTTCAAGACGCTATCTGGTCAGCCGATGTTGGCGGAGAGTTCCACCTGGGAAATTTCCGAGGAAGGAACCTTGACCGGCCTTGCTCTCGTTCTTCTGCTCGCGAGGGCCTTTAGTTCTGGCACCACGGCGCTGACCGGTATCGAGGCTGTCGCAAATGGAGTACCTGCATTCAAAGAGCCTAAGTCGAAGAACGCTGCCACAACTCTTCTGTTACTTGGAGTGATCAGCATGCTGATGTTCTCTGGCATCACCTGGCTGGCAATGAAAACAGGGGTGAAAGTATCTGAATCTGATGCGAATCTGATTGGGCTCCCGATCGGTGAGACTCAAAAGACGGTGATTGTTCAGGTAGCGGCCGCTGTTTTTGATAATGCCGGTTGGGCCGTTTTGTTTATTTCTTTGGCGACCGCCTTGATCCTGGCTTTGGCCGCGAACACCGCTTTTAATGGGTTTCCCATGTTGGGTTCGATCCTGGCGCGTGATGGTTACTTACCCCGTCAATTGCATACACGCGGGGATCGGCTGGCTTTTAGCAATGGAATTCTTGCCCTAGCCGGCTTAGCCACGCTTTTGATCATTGGATTCCAAGCCGATGTTACAAAGCTCATTCAGCTGTACATCATTGGCGTTTTCATTGCATTTACGCTGAGTCAGTTCGGGATGATTCGACATTGGACTAGGTTGCTCAAGACTGAAACCAATCGCAGAGAACGGCAACGTTGTTTTCGATCCCGCATAGTTAATGCAATCGGTTTTGTCTTGACAGGAACCGTGCTGATCATTGTTGTGTTTACCAAGTTCACGCACGGTGCCTGGATTGTAATTGTTGCGCTTCCAATTATTTTTTACGTGATGTTACGGATTCATAGACACTATGACAAAGTTCGTCGTGAGTTGGCCACCCTTGAAACTGATCACGTTATGTTGCCCGCACGCGTGCACGCGCTTGTGCTGGTTTCCAAGATTGACAAACCGACTCTGCGTGCGATTGCTTACGCCCGTGCTAGCCGCCCAACAGTAATTGAGGCAGTTACTGCCAATGTTGAGGATTCGGAGACGGAGCGCCTGCAGCAGGATTGGATTCGTAGAGATATTCCAGTGACTCTGCGTATTCTTGATTCGCCGTATCGAGAGATAACCAGTCCGATAATTGACTACGTGAAAGAGATTAGATCAGAGTCACCCAATGACTTGATTGCTGTATTTGTACCGCAGTATGTTGTTGGGCATTGGTGGGAACAGGTCCTGCACAATCAATCGGCACTTCGGCTCAAAAGTCGCCTGCTCTTCTCCAACTCAGTTATGGTCATCAGTGTGCCGTGGCAACTTGAATCAAGTGAGCACAGTCTCGAAAATGACTTCTAAACCCGGTCTGGAAATTGGAAAACAATATTTAGCCGAAATTGGCAATGTTGCTCACGGCGGTCACTTTATAACTCACATTGAGGGCTGCGTTGTCTTCGTTCGAGGTGCTTTAACGGGTGAGCAGGCAGTTATCCAGATCACTCATAAAAGGCAAAAAGTATTTTATGGCCTAGCCCAAGAAATTGTGAAGGCGTCCGATTTTCGCGTTATCCCAAGTTGCCAGGCCAGTCAGTTGTGCGGCGGGTGCGATTTTCAATATGTTTCACCACCCCATCAAAGAGTACTCAAGACCTCCGTGCTGAAGGAATCATTGCAACGTTTTGCTCTCCTCGGTGAATCCCAGATTGATCGCCTTGTTGGTTCCGGGGTCCGGGGAATAGGCGACCCCTCCGGCTTGAGTTGGCGTGAACGGGCACGCTTTGAATGGGACGAAGGCTGGCAGATGCACCAGTACCGCAGCGGCTCCTTAGTGAGCACGCCCCATTGCACAACTATCACGACGCAAATGAGCGAAGAACTCACTCGACTCGAGCAGATGGGAGGGCTGTCACCCGGTGAATACACATTCGCCCAGGGCGTTGAAGGTGTCAGCTCTATCGGACCGTTAGGGCACGTGTCGGGGCCACATTCGGTAAGTCGGTCTTTTGCCGGTGCTCATTGGGAGAGCAGCCCGCGGGATTTCTGGCAATCCAATCCGGCGCTCCTGCCGGAAGTCGCGGAATACATTCGTGCCGCTGGAATTGCGTCAGTGGGTACCACTTGGTGGGATTTATACGCGGGTTCTGGAGTTTTTTCCCAATTACTGGCACAAGAGGTAGGAAGCGCCGGGTCGGTCACCAGCGTTGAGGGTAATCGAAATGCTTCGTACCTTGCTCGCGATCGTTTTGCCTCAACTACTGATTCCTTGGCGGCACCGGTTCAGGTGATTAACAGCAGTGTCGAATCCTTCGTGGCCCACATGCGCACAGTGGGTGTGAGGCCCGACGGTGTTTTCCTTGATCCGCCCCGATCGGGCGCTGGTATTTCTGTATGCGAAGTCTTATGTGAAATTTCGCCGTCACGGATCCTTTACCTTGCATGTGATCCGGTTTCCTTGGGGCGTGACACCAAGGTGCTGTGCGGAAGTGGGAATTATGAGTTGAGCAGTGTCGCAGCTTGGGATGCTTTTCCGATGACCCATCATTTTGAATCACTCGCGGTGTTCACGAAGATCGAAGTATCTTGACGTCAAGATACTTGTGATATCTTGACTCCAGGAAATCTAAGCCGGGAGGTCTTGTGACTAGTCTGAATTCGTTCTCCGCAAAGGAAACACTCACCGTTGGTGGTGCGGAATATGAAATTTTCGCTATCGACGCTGTTCCTGGCAGCAAAAATCTGCCCTTTACGCACAAGATCCTGCTGGAAAACTTGCTGAGAACCGAAGACGGCGAAAATGTCACCGCCGAGACCATAGCGGCCTTGGGTAAATGGGATGCCAAAGCAGAGCCCACGGAAGAAATACAATTCACTCCTTCGCGCGTTATTCTGCAGGACTTCACCGGGGTCCCGGTAGTTGTTGACTTGGCGACGATGCGTGAAGCTGTCATCGCGCTCGGCGGTAATCCGGACAAGATCGAGCCGCTTAATCCCGTTGAACTGGTTATTGACCACTCTGTTATCGCAGACTTTTTTGGGGCCCCAGATTCTGCTGATCGAAATGTTGAGTTGGAGTACGAACGTAATAGGGAGCGCTACCAGTTCCTGCGATGGGGACAGAGCGCATTTGACGAATTCAAGGTTGTTCCACCCGGCACCGGAATTGTGCATCAGGTAAATATCGAAAATCTGGCTCGAGTGGTGATGGCCCGAGGAGGCCAGGCCTACCCCGACACGGTTGTGGGAACGGATTCGCACACCACCATGGTTAATGGGCTGGGTGTGCTGGGTTGGGGCGTAGGTGGAATAGAAGCCGAGGCGGCAATGCTTGGCCAATCCGTCTCGATGCTGATACCTCGCGTACTTGGTTTCAAACTGACGGGTGAACTTCCGCCCGGCGCAACCGCCACCGACTTAGTACTGACAATCACAGAAATGCTACGTGAACGTGGTGTGGTGGGCAAATTCGTTGAATTTTACGGCGATGGCATTGGTTCTGTCCCTCTGGCAAACCGAGCAACTATTGGAAATATGAGCCCCGAGTACGGCAGCACGGTGGCAATTTTTCCCATCGATGATGTGACTTTGAATTACCTCGCTCTGACGGGACGGACCCCAGAATCAATCGAATTGGTAAAGGCTTATGCCCAGCGACAGGGTCTATGGCATGACACCACCTCGCACGCCACCTACTCAGATTCAATTGAACTAGATATGAGCACCGTGGTGCCCAGTATCGCAGGCCCAAAGCGCCCACAGGATCGAGTAATTCTGGCGCAATCTCAACCAATGTTTAGAAAAGCATTGGCAGGCTTCACCGCGGCACCGGATCATAAAGTACGTATTGACATTGCAGGTGAGTCCGTAGAAGTTGGGCACGGGGCTGTTGGTGTTGCCGCGATCACGTCATGCACCAATACGTCAAACCCGTCCGTCATGATCGGTGCTGGACTTCTGGCAAAAAAAGCCGTGGAACGTGGCCTTACCCGCAAACCTTGGGTCAAGACGACATTGGCACCCGGGTCAAAGGTCGTAACCGACTACTACGAGAAGTCGGGCTTATTGCCATATTTGGAAAAACTCGGATTTAGTGTCGTTGGGTATGGCTGCACAACCTGTATCGGTAATTCTGGTCCATTAATTCCCGCGTTATCCGCCGCAATAAATACCGATGACATCGTCGTTAGTTCGGTGCTCAGTGGAAATAGAAACTTTGAAGGCAGAATTAACCCGGACGTTAAAATGAATTACCTTGCTTCACCACCACTAGTTGTTGCTTATGCAATCGCGGGAACGATGGATATTGACCTCGCCAACGATCCACTGGGTTTCGACGAAGACGGCACCCCAGTTTTTCTCGCCGATGTCTGGCCCTCATCCACTGAAATTGAACAGGTGATTGCAGGGTCAATTGATTCCCGGATGTACATTGATCGGTATCGCGATGTATTCGCCGGTGATGAAGTGTGGCGATCTCTCCCAACTCCGACGGGCAGTATTTTTCAATGGGATGCACAGAGCACATATGTTCGGCGCCCTCCATATTTTGAAGGAATGCAACGCGAACCATCGCCCGTCACAAACATCACCGGAGCACGCGTTCTCGCCTGGCTGGGTGACTCGGTTACAACAGACCATATTTCACCTGCAGGTTCAATAAAAGCAGATTCACCTGCCGGTATTTATTTGAGCGAACATGGAATCGAACGCAAGGATTTCAACTCATACGGCTCACGTCGAGGGAATCATGAAGTAATGATTCGAGGGACATTCGCCAACATTCGATTGAAGAATCTGATCGCTCCGGGAACCGAGGGTGGGTTCACCGTCGATTTCACGGACCCCAGCATGAGCGTCACGCCAATCTATGACGCGGCGATGAAATACAAGAATGATGACATTCCACTAATTATTCTGGCGGGTAAGGAGTACGGTTCGGGGTCAAGTCGTGACTGGGCTGCTAAGGGCACCGCACTTCTCGGTGTCAGGGCGGTTATTGCAGAGTCGTATGAACGAATTCATCGGTCCAATCTGATCGGTATGGGGGTTCTACCACTGCAGTTCGTGGAAGGTGAGAACGCTCAAACACTTGGCCTAACCGGCAGTGAAGTGTTTGCCATTGACGGTGTCACAGAACTCAATGCGGGAGTAACGCCGAAGCAATTGACGGTTAGCGCAACGACACCACAGGGAAGCGTCATTAATTTTGTTGCGGATCTGCGAATCGACACACCGGGTGAAGCTGATTACTATCGAAACGGTGGAATTCTGCAGTACGTCCTTCGTTCGCTTCTGTGACCAATATGCCTGCTGGGTGGCCAGCGGACTTGGTTTCCTCCTTCGACCCGGAGTTCTCCGGGCAGGTCACTCGTTGGCTGCTCGAGCGCTTGCCGGGTGAATTCCGGGACACGGAGATCAGAAATGATCCGATTGCGCTTTCTTGGGTACTTCACGAACGCACAAAAAGCGATCTTGAATTGATGCGGCGTCTCTATGCCACCGCTCGAGTCAGCTCGGGAAGCGCTAGACCTTCGGTGCTTCTCGAGGCGCTTAGCGTGATCGGCGCGCAGCTATTGCGCACCGAACGCGAGGCCATTTCTGTTGCCGGCGCTATCGCAGCGCTAGACCACAGCACGACCAACACTTCTGATCTAGACTAGGTGGGTGCGATATTTGGAGGCAATCCGTGATCCCCGCGATGTTCGGGCCCTCCCCGCTGACAAGCTCCCTGAACTTGCCCGGGAGATCCGTGCATTTTTGGTCGAGAAAGTCTCTGCTACAGGCGGTCACTTGGGACCAAACCTGGGTGTCGTAGAACTCAGTATCGCGCTTCATCGGGTATTTCGTTCACCGGAAGATGCCATCATTTGGGATACCGGGCACCAAGCTTACGTTCACAAAATACTGACGGGGCGAGCTGGAGATTTTGACTCGCTGCGCCAGGAAGGCGGCATGAGTGGATATCCCAGCCGCAGTGAAAGTGTTCATGACATTGTCGAAAATTCACATGCTTCAACGGCCCTGTCCTACGCCGATGGACTAGCTAAGGCTTGGCAGCAGCGCGGCCTACTGGGAAAGCAGCATGTGGTTGCCGTTATTGGTGACGGCGCGTTGACCGGTGGGATGGCGTGGGAGGCCTTGAACAATATTGCTACGGGGGAGAGACCCGTTGTGATTGTCGTAAACGACAACGCGAGGTCCTACTCGCCGACGATCGGTGGACTGGCCCATCACCTTCACACACTTCGAACCGCACCAAGTTACGAGAAGGTCATGGGTTGGGGTAAGCGGGTACTGCTGCGCACTCCTGTCGTTGGCCCCCCTGTTTTTGACGCACTGCACGGGATGAAAAAGGGAGTCAAGGACGTTGTTGCTCCACAAGGCATGTTTGAAGATCTTGGACTGAAGTATGTCGGTCCGGTAGACGGCCACGATGAAGCAGAAGTTGAATTCGCCCTCAGTCGTGCCCGCGATTTTGACGCACCCGTGATCGTTCACGTGATAACGCACAAGGGTCAGGGTTACGCTCCGGCCGAGGCTGATGAAGCCGATCGATTCCACGGTGTGGGCGTAATCGATCCTGAGACTGGATTACCGGTAGCTGCTGCTGGCCGAAGTTGGACGAAGGCATTCTCTGATGAGTTAGTCTCAATCGGACGAGTTCGACCGGATGTCGTTGCGATAACCGCAGCGATGTTAGGGCCAACTGGTCTCGATCAATTTGCACAGGAGTT
The DNA here is from genome assembly GCA_044240195.1 of Candidatus Nanopelagicales bacterium. Taxonomy (GTDB): domain Bacteria; phylum Actinomycetota; class Actinomycetes; order S36-B12; family S36-B12; genus UBA4592. The sequence continues at coordinate 20,206 of JBIHZX010000001.1, forward strand.
TCCCACTCGCACATATGACGTCGGTATTGCCGAACAACATGCAGCTACGAGCGCTGCAGGTTTGGCCTATGGCGGAATGCATCCGGTCGTGGCCGTGTATGCGACATTTTTGAATCGGGCATTCGACCAAGTCGTGATGGACTGCGCACTTCACAAGGCGGGAGTGACCTTTGTTCTGGACCGGGCTGGCATTACCGGTGATGACGGAGCAAGTCATAACGGTGTCTGGGACATGTCCATGTTGCAAATTGTTCCTGAGTTACACATCGCTGCTCCCCGTGATGAATCAACCCTAAAACAGGCACTACGCGAAGCAGTTGATATTAACGATGCACCCTCGGTAATTCGCTTCTCTAAGGGCGCCATCCCACTAGATTTTGTGGCATTGGCCCGCGAGGGGTGTGTTGATGTTCTCGCTCGCCATGGAAATCCCGAAGTGTGCATTGTTGCCATTGGTTCATTTGCCCAACTAGGAATAGATGTCTCTGAGGGGCTCAAAGCCCAAGGTATTGGAGCGCAAGTACTCGATCCACGATGGGTGAAGCCGATCCCGCAATATGTTCTGGACCAGGCGGCGAAAGCAACGTTGGTCGTCGTGATCGAGGACGGCATTCGGGCCGGTGGAGTGGGTGCTGCACTGAGTCAAGCTTTGCGGGATTCAAACGTTGATGTTCCCCTGCGTAACTTTGGCACCCCTCTTGCCTTTCTGGGTCATGCCAAGCGAAGCTCGATCCTCGCGGATCTAGGGCTTACCCCTCAGTCGATTACGCGGTCAATAGCTGAGTGGATGGCAAGCGGTGAGCGTGGCGAGGTTGTCGATTCACTCACGCAGGAACGCTAGCTACCCCTTGGTCTAAAAATCGAGGGTTGCTGTATCCCTCGCGATCGAGGTAGGGGGTAATACCGCCCAGCCAAAATGGCCAGCCGGCTCCAAGAATCATGCAGAGATCGAGATCTTGCGCCTCGGCGACAACGCCCTCATCAAGCATGATCCGGGCTTCCTGGGCCAATGCTTTCAGCGCTCGGTCTCTAATTTGGTCCGGGGTCATTGTGCTGGGCGAATCACCAAAGATCTCCGATACTCGCGGGTCAACCGACTTGTTCCCGGCCTCATCCCACAACCAGATACCGGGTAGTCCCGCTGCAACTAGTTGACCCATTTTCTCTGAAGCATGGAATCGATCGGGGAAATGCCCGTTGAGGGTTTGCGCTACATGCTGGGCAACCGCAGGGCCGACCATCTGAACGAGAACGAAGGGATCCATGGGTAGTCCCATCTCATGTACCGCAGCGTCGGCATCAGCGAAACTAGCCCCTTCATCCACGCACGCAATGATTTCGCCCAGGAAACGGTTGAGCAGGCGGTTCACAACAAATGCGGGGCGATCCGCCACCAACACACATGACTTTTTGAGGCCTTTGCCAACAGCGAATGCCGTGGCCAACGTCGAATCATTTGTCTTCTCAGCTCGGGCAATCTCGAGTAACGGCATGAGGGCGACCGGGTTGAAGAAATGGAAGCCCACGACCCGCTCAGGGTTCTTGAGATCGGCTGCCATATCGGTGACGCTGAGAGAAGAGGTATTTGTGGCCAAAATGCAATCGGGCCGGACAACTTCCTCCAGTTGTGCGAATACGGTCTTTTTTACACCGAGTTCTTCAAAGACGGCTTCGATAACAAAGTCGGCGTCGGCAAACGATCCCTTATCCGTTGTGCCGGTGACCAGAGCCTTTAGCCGATTACATTTATCGGGTGATAGGCGTCCCTTCCCGAGTAACTTGTCCAATTCCGCGTGGACATATTTGACGCCCTTATTCACTCGTTCCTGATCAAGGTCAGTCATCACAACAGGAACCATGAGTGAGCGTGCGAAAAGCAGAGCAAGTTGGCTTGCCATGAGTCCGGCGCCGACAATTCCCACCTTTTTTACGGGAAGCGCCAAGGACTTATCGGGGACCCCGACAGGTCGCTTAGCTCGTTTTTGTACCAGGTCAAATGCATACAGCGACGCGCGCAGGGGATCTGACATTACGAGTTCGGTTAGAGCATGATCTTCGGCGTCAAAACCTTCAGTGCGCGTCGAAATTTTTGCAGCGGATACGAGGTCAAGGGCCACGTATGGTGCGCGAGTTGAGCCATGAATTCGGGAATCAAGTTGATTGCGTGCAGCATCGATGATTGCATCCCAGCTCTCCCGCTCAATCGGTGGTCGGTCGACAGTAATCAATTTGGTGAGCACCTTCGCCGCCCACAGGACTGATTGTTCGAGAAAGTCAGCGGGTTCAAACATGACGTCCATGACGCCGAGCGATATTGACTGCTTGGGCTTCATTTGCTTGTTTTGACTCATTGAGTTGTTGATTATTATTTCAAGCGCGTTTTTTGGACCAATCAAATTAGGTAACAACCATGCACCGCCCCAACCAGGGATTATTCCCAAAAATACCTCTGGAAGTGACAATGCTGCAGCATCGGAAGAGACCGTTCGGTAGTTGCAATGCAGCGCAAGTTCCAAGCCCCCACCCATTGCAGCTCCATTGACAAATGCGAATGTTGGTACAGAAAACTCACCAAAGCGTCGCAATACATCGTGTCCAAGTTTTCCAAAGGAGGCAATGATTGTGGGATCATTCACCAAGCCCACGGCTGAGAGATCCGCACCAACAGCAAAAACGAACGGCTTTCCCGTGACGCCGACCGCAGCCACGTCAGAGCGATCAGCGATTTCGTCCAGGGCGCTATTAAGTGATGCTAATCCGGCTGGTCCAAAAGTTGATGGACGCGTATGGTCCTTTCCATTATCCAAAGTGATGAGCGCCATGGTGCCAGCGCCAAGTGGCATCGGGAAATACCTCACCCGAGCTTCGGTGACTACTTCCTCGGGATTAACTACGGCTGTTGTTCCTTGTGATTCGCTCATGAGTTACTCCCTGAAATATTTTCCCAAATAACTGTTCCACCCATGCCCAAGCCGATACACATAGTGGTGATTCCATATTTTGCGCTCGGATTCATGGTGAAATTCATGGCGAGGTTGTTCATCAGGCGAATACCACTTGAGGCCAAAGGGTGTCCGACCGCGATTGCGCCACCCATCGGGTTCACGCGCGGGTCATCGTCATCGATTCCAAAATGGTCAAGGAACGCCAAAACCTGAATCGCGAAAGCTTCATTGACCTCAAATAGATCAATGTCTGCGATCGTGAGTCCGGTTCGAGCCAAGGCCTTTTCCGTGCTGGGAACGGGACCTACTCCCATTACTTCGGGTTCAACACCAGCGAAAGCGAAACCCACCATTCGCATCTTCTTTGAGAGTCCTAATTGATCGGCCACTTCTTCATTCGCCAATAGGGCGGCGGTAGCCCCATCGGAGAGACCTGATGCGTTACCCGCGCTCACGCGACCATGTGGCCGAAATGGTGTCTTCAAACTCGCCAGTGCCTCGAGGGTCGTTCCTGGCCGTGGCGATTCATCTTCGCTCACCAAAATGCTGCCAAGTTCAGCGCTGCGGGCCGCAACCGGAACTAAATCTGGTTGAATCAAACCGTTCGCATAGGCCTTAGCGGTCTTTTCTTGTGAACCAAGCGCGAATACATCAGCACGCTCTTTCGTTAAATGGGGGAAACGATCGTGCAGGTTTTCGGCCGTCATGCCCATAGCCATTGCTTCGGGGTCAACAAGTCGCTCTGAGAGGTACCGGGGATTGGGATCCATACCTTCACCCATTGGGTGATGCGTCATATGTTCAACACCACCGGCAAGTGCTAAGTCGTAGGCGCCAGCCATGATCGCGCTGGACAATGTCGTTACCGCGGTCATCGCGCCCGCGCACCAACGGTCAACCGAGTAACCCGGAACCGTGTTCGGGAGGCCGGCCAACAATGACGCAGAGCGCCCAATGTTCATACCTTGATCGCCGGTCTGGCTGGCGGCTGCAATGGCAACATCGTCAATTCTTTCCGGCGGAAGATTCGGGTTTCGCCGAAGCAGCTCCCTCATGACTTTCACAATCAAGTCATCGGCTCGGGTCTGTGCGTAAAGACTTCCCGCCCGGGCAAATGGGGTTCGAGCCCCGTCAACGAAAACGACACTAGCGCGCTCAGCCATAGATCCTCCTTGTGAAAGCCCTATGTTACCCGCTAGTAACTTATTTCCACACCCACTACGGAATTTGTGTACCTACACCCGGAATATGAATGGGTAGCGGTGCCTGAGTCAGAGCAAATCCTCAATTGTCATCTGGTTGGGTAATTCAGCTCGGGCTAGCAGCAAAATCGGAAGAACGAGATCGCATTGCCATTCTCGAGCACCACCATCTCTCAACAGGTCCACGTACCATTTCGAATCTTCCGTGGGTTCGGCCCAACAGGCGCGTCGAACCAAATCTGGCTGCATCAGATTTTCCGTTGGAATACTTAACTCCTCCGAAATGCGGGCCAACTCAACACGAGTGAATTCCAATCGGACGTGAGCACCGGGATTCTTGTCAGCCCACGCTTTGGGTGGCGGTGGCCCCTCACTCCTCGGAGGCGGCTGGGGGAGTTCTGATTCCGGTAGTGATCGAGCACGCTCAACGGCAGCTACCCACTGTTTTTCATAACGGCCTGCACCACGACCGTTGAAGCCCTGCACCTTGAGAAGTTGATCAGCAGGCTTAGCAAGTGCCGCTGCCAAAATGGCCCGGTCGGGCAATATCCGTCCAGGGGCGATATCGCGACGACGAGCAATGTCATCGCGCGTGAGCCACAACTCTCGGACGATACCGCGGGCTAGGGGCGTCTTTGCGCCGTGAACTCCCGATGTACGTCGCCAAGCTTCACCTTTGTGTTCGCGCGGGCGCCAGTTAATTAAAGCGTCAAATTCCTGTTGAGCGAATTTACGTTTGCCACTTTCATCCAGGCTTGCGGCGAGTGAGTCACGCAGTTCAATGAGTAACTCAACATCGAGCGCCGCATACCGCAACATCGCTGGGGAGAATGGACGCAGCGACCAATCTGCAGCACCGTGACCCTTTTCAAGGTACACGCCAAGTTCGTTTTCCATGAGAGGACCAAGACCCACTCGTTCTCGGCCGAGTATCCGACCCGCCAACTCGGTATCGAAAAGTGAACTAGGTGTTAGGCCGACCTCACGCAAGCATTCAAGATCTTGGGTAGCTGCGTGCAGAATCCATTCAACATCAACCGTGGCCTCGGCGATGCAACTCAAATCGGGGCAGGCAATGGGATCAATAAGCGCGGTCCCGGAACCGGACCTTCGCATTTGAATCAAATATGCCCTTTGCGAATAGGTGTACCCCGAAGCTCGTTCGGCATCAAGTGCGAGTGGGCCACTACCACCGGCCAGCGCTTCCGCGTACTCAGCAAGCGCAGAGGCGGTAGTGATCAGTTCAGGGACGGGCTCCCGTGTTTCATGGGGGATTCTCGGTTCAATTTCACTATCAGTGTGATCATCAGGGCTTTCCAGGCTTTCCAGGCTTTCCAGGCTATCCACGGCGTCGCGCGTGTGCAACATGGGCAACACCCTCGGGTAGGGGTACCAAGCCACCGGCGCACACGAGCACATTGATCCATGCGGTGAGGTGGTCACCCAAATCGTCCAGGGGCGCACCGGATGCACTTTCAATCGGAGTCCATGAGGATCGAATCTCAACAAATCCATCGGCAGGTCGGTCAGACAATGTTCCAAAAGATTGGCCAAAGTTCGAAGTGACGGTTCCGCCGAGTTCGGTGATTTCCAAGTTACCTGTGCTCTCGAGAATCCAGCTCCACGCGACCTCGCGCACGAGATCATCGTTTAACAAGTCAGATTCGAGCTCAGCTCGAGCAAAAATAACCGCACGAAATGTGCCGCCCCACTCTTCAACACCATCGGGATCATGCAATAAAACAAACCTGCCGGAAAAGGCGTCACTGTCGACATCTGTTGGTTCAGCCGTCATAGCCAGGGCAAAGGGAGCCAAACGGCTCGGCGCCGGCACCTGAATCAAAGTGATATCGGGCCGGACAGTCGCAGCGCTGATTTGCTCAACGGTTAATGCGAAGTGATCAGCTGCTGGGGTAACGGTTCGCATCACTCAAGAGTAATGAGAGGGGTGGGATTGCTGGGGCTGGCGCGCCGCTACGGTGACTCGAAGTTGACGGAGATCGAATTGATGCAATAACGCTGATCCGTGGGGGTTCCAAAACCTTCGCCAGTGAACACATGCCCGAGGTGCCCCCCGCAACTGGCGCAACGTACTTCCGTGCGGGATTGCCCCAAAGTGTTGTCCTCGAGGTAGACCACGGAGTCCTTCGCCAGTGGCTCATAGAAACTGGGCCACCCGCAATGCGAGTCAAATTTGGTCTCACTGGTGAATAACGCAGCGCCACAGGCGCGGCAGGAGTAGGAACCCACCCGCTTCTCGTTGGTGAACTCGCCTTGATAAGCGGGCTCGGTCCCGGCTTCCCGAAGGACTCGGTACTCCTCAGAACTCAGTCGCTCTCGCCACTGTTCCTCGGATAAAACCGTTTCATATTGCGAGCCGTCAGGACGTTGCGAGCCGTCTCGAGCCGGCGTGGACATTCCCATACCTAAAGGATAATGGGCAAGCGTTCTGCGCGCTCATCCGTGCTGGGCGTTGATTAATGTGTGAAGATGGTGCTGTGATGGAACTCCTAGAAAACTCGGGCGCCTGGTTGTCCACCGATGAGTTAGATAACGCTCGGGCAAATCTGCCCATTGTTTACATTGACGCCATTCCCGTTCGGGTTGACGCAAACGGGCAAGTGACGGAAGTCGGTTTACTTCTTCGCGTTTTACCCGATGGAACGATTAGCAGAGCGGTGGTTTCGGGTCGGATTTTGTATCGAGAGCGAGTACGTGATGCCCTGATGAGACACCTTGAAAAAGATTTAGGCCCGATGGCCTTCCCGAAGTTACCTGCGTCACCGCAGCCGTTCACCGTGGTTGAGTATTTCCCTGATGAAAGTGTGACGGGTTTTCATGATCCTCGGCAACACGCGATTGCCCTGGCTTACATCGTTCCAATTGAAGGTGATTGTGCGCCATCGCAAGACTCACTTGACCTCATTTGGGTAACACCCGATGCTGCCACCAGTCCTGAGTTTGAATTAGAGATGGTAGGTGGCCAAGGAAAGCTCGTCCGGATGGCTCTAGCCCATTGCGGGCTATTGCGCTAGACCGCGCACCATTTAGTTGTTTGGTGGAAATTGGGGCGCCACCTTATTGACTTTCCCGATCAAAGCCGCTGCGAGATCTTCCCGGTTAAACGCATGGCCCATTTCAATAAATGCATCGTCGGCACTGTCATTGAAATCGGCATTCATCGCCCTGAGCATTTGGGCTTTGATAACAGCCATCGATGCTGGCGAGCAATTGGCAACCAGGTCGTGCGCGCAGGCGTAGGCATCGGATAGCGGATCATCACTTGCGGCGAGAACCAACCCGTAGTCGTGGGCATCTGATCCGCTAAATGTTCGACCACTTACCAGAATGTCGGTAGCACGCGCGAGACCGACAATTCGGGGGAGCAGCCAAGCGATTCCGTATTCTGCAATGAGTCCCAGTCGAGAAAATGTTGAACTGAGTTTTGCGTCTGATTTTGCAAAGCGGAAGTCAGCACTCATCGCGATCACAAAGCCCAGACCAGCCGCGGGGCCATTTATAGCGGTTATCACCGGTGTCGAAAGGTGGAGGTATTTTCCAGGAACTGTTTTGTGACTCTGACCTTTGAGAAATCCTTGAACAAGTTCCGGGTCCTCGCCCAAGATACTCAAATCAGCGCCAGAGCAGAATCCACGGCCAGCTCCCGTTACGACAATGGCACGCACCTCTGGATCGCCATCAGCAAAATCAAGAAGATCAGAGTAGGTGTGGATCATGTCGGGTAATAGGGCATTTAACCGGTCCGGCCGGTTGAAAGTGATGGTCGCAATGTGATCTTTAATGGAATATGTCACAAATTCAGTAGCGGGAGACAGACTCATGCACTATTCATACCAGCAATGCTTGTGCTTTTTGCCAGGTGAGGTCGAATTGAATCCGGTAGGGATATCAAAATCAACAGGATTTGGCTATATATGTATGGAAGAATCCCGTGTATAATCGACGAAAGTGGTGTGAATTATGTCAGATGCTTTTGGACACTCAGAGCAGAAAAAAGGAATGCGCATTACGTGGCGAGGGGTAGTCCTCGTGATTATTGGTTTTTTACTGGCGCTCTTTGCCGTTCAAAACTTTAATACCGCTGAAGTAACTTTCTTGGGTATGAATTTTGACATTTATGTGTGGGTAATCGTGGTCGTCTCATTTTTACTCGGGATGGTCCTTGGGGGAGCAGTACGCGGAACAGCCCGCAAGTTGCGTAAGCCTAAGCCGTCAGCCACATAGCCTTTTTGTACAAGAGGTCGACCCTAAAAAATTGAATGATCACTTCCCCAATTGCAATACAGGGCTGGGAAGCAAAAGCCCTGCCTACGTGACAGACTAGGGCCATGACCGCGATGCTCGATGATGTTGCCACCCTTAATCTGCTCAACGAATTGGAACCCATTGTTGAGAGGGAGCTCAATCGTCACATTGCGATCGCTAAAGAGTGGTTTCCCCACGACTACATACCGTGGGATGAAGGTCGAAACTTCGCCCACCTGGGTGGTCAAGACTGGACACCTGAAGAAAGACGTTTTAGTGAGGCCGCCCGAACCAGTTTGATTATCAACCTGCTCACCGAAGATAACCTGCCGAGCTATCACCACGAAATCGCAACCATTTTTGGCCGTGATGGAGCGTGGGGTGAGTGGGTGGGTCGCTGGACAGCAGAAGAGGGTCGACACGGAACAGCCATACGTGATTACTTGGTGGTGACCCGTGCCGTTGACCCCGTTGAACTTGAAAGGGCCCGCATGGTCCACATGCAGGAGGGCTTTCAGGCAATTCACCCCGGCATGCTGGCTGGGTTGTCGTATGTATCTTTCCAAGAGTTAGCAACACGTGTTTCCCATCGAAATACGGGCGCCGCTACGGGTGATCCCATCGGTGAGGCTCTGTTGCAACGTATTGCCCTTGATGAAAATTTGCATATGATCTTTTACCGCAATCTCCTCGATGCGGCACTGGAGCTGCAACCTGATGCGACAATGGCCGCCATCTTGGAGAGCGTGCGAGATTTCGCAATGCCCGGTAACGGAATTGAAGGTTTCCAGCGCAAGGCGGTAGAAATCGCTGTTGCTGGAATTTATGACCTTAAGCAACACCGTGACGAAGTGATCATGCCCGTGTTGCGTAAATGGCGGATCTTCGAGCGCAATGATTTTGGCGCCGAAGGTGATGCTGCGCGTGACCAATTGGCGGAGCTGCTCGCCGACATGGATGTCAATGTCAATCGGTTTGAGGAGCGACGTGACGCCCTCCGACAACGATTTGCCGCAAGAGACTAAACCGAGCAAAGTAACAGATCTGGAGTTGCGACTTCAGGCCTGGCATCGGCGCGCGAGACAAGCGCTTCATGACGATAACAAAAATGCGCTACGGGACTTATTCGTCGAGTTGTCTGACCTTGTCCCACAAGAGAGTGTCAGTCACGAATGGCTGCGAGTAGTCTCAGGCTGGGATGCGAAAGCTACGACCGGTTAGCTTCATTGCGAGAAGACATTCATGATTGATATTTTTGGGGAGGAAGATTCATGAAGCGTGCTACATCGAAAGTTGACTACTCGGCTACTGTCCAGACAATTTTAGAGCGAGTCTCCTACAACGATATCGAAGCGCCAATGGATCGTCGGCGAGATGTCGCCCGTCCACCAGGGCCTTCGAGTGTCGCATTCGTGAGTCACGCGACGTTCGGGAATCGCCTATTGCCATTTGCAACCGAGATATCTAAGAAGTACTCACAGATCGCACACTTCCGTCTAATGCGCGAACACGCATATTTTTTGACCGACCCAGCGTTCATCGTCGAAGTGTTCTCAAATAATGGGCGAAACACAATGAAAGGTCGCGCACTTCAAGGCGCGAAATCATTCCTCGGCAACGGGCTTTTAACGAGCAACGGTGATGCGCACATGCATAATCGCCGTCTTGCCCAGCCGGCATTCCATCGTGATCGAATTACCGGTTACGCAAAAGATATGGTTTCAATTACGGCGCAACATGAAAAGCACTGGCGAGACGGTATGGAGTTGGACATGGCTGCTGACATGTCTGCGTTAACGCTTGTCATTGTGGGTCAGACGCTTTTCAATTCGGACTTGCAGGGGGAGGCTCGTGAATTTGGATTGACACTCTCGGAAGTCATGCAGTCCATGAATGCACGGCTCTTATTTAGCCCGAAAATCATGTCGATTGATATGAAAATACTGACTCCGAAACGCAAACGTCTGCTGGAAAGCCTTGCCCGCCTCGATGAAATTGTTCAAGGCATGATCGACGAGCATCGCGATTTGGGTGATGTTGGAGATGTTTTAAGCATGCTGGTTTCAACGACAGATGGTGAAGCTAGTCTGACCGATGCGCAAATCCGTGATGAAGCAGTGACATTCGTACTCGCTGGTCACGAAACTACGGCTACATCGTTGAGTTGGATGTGGGTGTTATTAGCGAACAACCCTGAACAAGCAGCATGGCTTCATGAAGAACTTGATGCGGTACTTGGTGGACGTGAACCGAATCTTGATGATTTAAAGAACCTTCCACGCACACACGCAGTGTTAAACGAGACGATTCGACTGTTTCCTGCTGGTTGGATTCAAGGTCGCAGGCTTCTCAGTGACGTTGAGGTGGGCGAGTGGACTCTGCCACGGGGAGCCATGGCGTTCGCCAGTCCGTGGATGATGCAACGAAGCGAACGTTGGTGGAATGACCCGGAAGAGTTTCTACCACAACGTTGGATTGACAGCGATGGTTCCTTCAGCGAGGACGCACCGAAACTGCCAAAGGGCGTGTGGTTTCCATTTGGTTGGGGAAATCGCAAATGCATCGGTGAGGCGTTTGCAAGAACGGAAGCGGCGTTGGTTATCGCCACGCTGGCCCAACACTGGACCCCGGAGATGATTGGTGAAACCCCGCAACCATTGCCCGGAGTTGTGCTGCGCACAGAAAACGGGATACGCATGGTCCTGCGCAAGCGTCATGCGAGATAGAGCCCCACTAAGTCACTTTGGGCTAAGGATTGGCGAAACGATCGAGCAGAAATACCCTGCCCAAGACCGTTGTGATTGAGTTTGTGAGACGAAAAACGACGGGTTGACGACGCATCAAGATGCGAACATAGCTGGTCACAGAGTGCGCGCCTATTGAGGTGGCTGACGCAAGGTACGCCATTCACCGGTATCCCTCGCCGGTGCACACTTATATATTTACTTGGGAGTTGGAACATCGCATTAGGACGACTCGCTTGGTGCTTTTTTGTACCCGGGCCGCCTGTGGGCATGTTGTCCACTATCTTTGGCTCGTGTCGTTCTCTCAGTTCATGATCCAGGTTCCTGCCGGGGTTCGCCTGCTGCTCGCTTTGGTGATCTTCGTCGGAGTGTCATTGGCGTTTGTGTGGGTGTTCCATGAACGGATGCTCCGCATGGATGACAAAAATCTAGTGACCGATGGCAAGTCCGAGTCCGAAGAGGTCGTGAACCCCGCCGCCCCGCCGCCTATCAAAGTTCCTAACACGGTGTACCTGGCTCAGCGAGTTCTTGGGCTTACCGCGACGGGCTTCGTGTTCCTGCTCGCCTTCACGCTAGGCAACTTCTGGGGAAACCACACTGCCGCCAGCAGTGCCATCCTCGATGAAGGGACGATGTATGCCCGTGCAGTCACCATTGCTCAACTGATTCCTGCCGAGCAAGGTGGCACTCAGATCCTCTCAGCCTTAGAAAAGTACCGCGAAGACATCAGTGAAAAGCAGTGGCCTCTCCTCCAGGATGGGAACTCTGCGGGCGCCTATGCCATTCAGGTGCAGGCAACCGGTGCGATTGGGAAGGCAAGCGTCGAGGCGGGCCGGGCGGGTGCCACCAAATTGCCCGAATGGAACCTACTCACTGAAGCGATCACCAGCATGACCGCGGATGCAACCCAGCGCATCGCGCAACTCCCGAGTCCCAATGTGCCAGTTATCTTGATGATGATCGGGATCTTGGGAGTGACGAACCTTGTCCTGACCGCGGCCTTCCAGGCGGCGCGGCGCGGTCCTAATCTCTTGCTGATTGGGATCATGGCTGGAATTACCGGATTGTTGATGTTCTTGGTGGTGGAGGCCAGCAATCCGTTCAACGGCGGCGGCGCCGTGAATATCCCCATCCTCGGATAGCACTCGGGTCGTACCCCGGAGTGTCTTTTGTGTTGGCGTGACCAGCGTGAATTAATCCATGAGCAGAAGATCCATCGCGTTGATTGCGCAATCGTTATGCTTGCAAAATGGCCGAAAACAACCCAAGTCGTCATATCGCTACTCGTTTGAAGGGTCGGTTACGTCGGGTCCTCGGGGTTGAAGTGGAGGCGCGACATGATTTCGAGGCCGATACACGGCATGACTTCGCGGCCGATGCGCCATCACCGCAACAGACATTAGACATTTTTGCAAACCAGTGGATCTCGGCTTTCCCCAGTGATCTTGGTGTCACCGCAGGGTGGGTAAATCATTTCGATCCCGAAGTTGATACCCGAGTCCCTTGGGCAAGCACCGCCATACCGGGTGGCTTCGCAGGGAAATCGATCTTGGAGTTGGGGCCATTCGAGGGGTATCACACCGCGTCTCTGGAGTGGGCGGGAGCAGCAAGTATTACTTCCGTTGAAGCGAGCCGAACCGCGTATCTGAAGTGTTTGGTGGTGAAAGAGTTTTTTGGCCTTAAGGCGAAAATGCTTTATGGTGACGTGAACGCTTATTTAGCCTCGACAAGCGATCGATTTGATATCGGGTGGGCGAGTGGCATCCTTTACCATCAGGTTGATCCGATCGGCTTCCTTGAGGCGATCGCCGCGCACGCAGACACTTTGTTCATTCACTCGCACTTCTTCGACTCAGAAGCAGTGTCCGGCATGGCTGCTAAAGACAGGTTCCGACCGCACTTGGACGAAATACGATCGTGGCACGGACGAGATATCTGTCTTCACCGTTACGAGTATGAGCAGGACACCAGCCAAGGAACCTTTGCGGGTGGCCCAAACTCCTACGCCAACTGGCTCGAACTTCCTGATATTGAATTTATTCTGCAGCAATTAGGATTCGATAATCTCACCTACGGAATCTTGGACCGAGTCAACCCCAATGGGCCCGGGTTCTTTTTGATCGCTTCCCGTTCTTGATCGGCATGCTCACTTAGCGAGTGCGATTGTATTGATCCACGTCACCACGTCCACAAGTGGCTGCGTGCTCACCCCGAGGGGCCCAGTGAGCGGATGGTCGAGCAGGAAGACAATCGATATGGACAGGCTCACCACGAATGACCATGCCACGAGGAGCACAGGACGGCGAGTGGTGGATAACGCCATCCCCATGACAGCTGCCAAGAGGAGACCGTTCATCAGAACCAGGAACTTCAGCAGGGGTGGGAGTGCCCGACGTGAGATTGCGTGAAGTTCTCCTCTCGCACTGGCGATTTCCGACGAGGCCTGCTGCAGGGCCGAGGACTGAGCCGGATTTGTTTTGGGGTCCAAGATGATGCCGTGAAGAGATCTTTGAAGGTCGGCCATCTTCACAGTCGAGGGAACCTCCAAGATGCTAGTTGACGCAAGCGCTTGTCGATCTTCTGCGTCTTGAACCCTCAGCAGTTCCAACAAGCTTGCCAACACGGTGATGGATCTCGGGTCCGCTCCGGCCCGTGCCTGTTCTTCAGTTCGCATATCTAGGGCCCATACGAGCTGCTTGGCTGCCGTTGCCTCCGCCTCCACCTGCACTTGTCCGGCGCTGATGCCCCCCCACGCGATGGTGATGCAGAAGCCGATGAGGAAGGCAAGTGAGGCGGCGATGGGTCCGAGCGTCTTCTCCGCATGCTGGGAGAGTTCACCTCGTCGGTTCTCGATCTTGATGCGATTATTGAGCAGTCGGGCCAGAAGGGCTGTTCCGGTAATGATGATGAAGAACACGCCGATCGTCACGCCAATGGATGCGCTCGGGTTGAGATTGTAATTCATGACGCTACCTCCTTCTCGGGCTGAGAGCCCCGAAGTCACCACAGACCGATGGGAATGAAAGTTTTACCACGCCAACGAAGGTACCAGCATGTTCAATCGCAATCGCAGTAAATAGAGAAACGAACCTCCGAACAAGCAAGCGGATGCTGGTTTGGGCCGGCGCTCTCGACCTGCGTTCTCATGGCATCGATGGTTAAGACTGGTTAAGACTGGTTAAGGAGGGGGCTTCTTTTTTGCGCTTAGTCGCTCACGGGCCCTGCCCACAGTGCCGAGCATTTTCACGTAGGGCGCCATGGGCATGGCGTCGTGTTGCTTGTGGTCGACCAGTTCCGGTGTCCCTGCCGCATCTCGCACGACTGCGCCTGTGCCAGTGCTCGAAGTATCCCGTTTCAGCGAAGGGGAGTACCTTTCTGCCTGCCACTGTTGGGGTAACCCTCCGGAAAGAAGATCCCCGGTACCCCTATGGGTCTGGGGAGCGGCGATGGACTCGGCTATCCACCTCGCATCCTTCGCGTCTCCGGCGTACTTGAAGGCCTGTGCCTCCGAATGCTGACTCCCGATGTCGTGTTGCTTGAATCCATTACCGGGGCCGGGGAGCTTCTCGTCGAAGTTTGAACCCGTCCATGCGAGAGCGTGACCTTGAATTGCCTCCTCGCGTTCCGTCGGCATGGGGCTTGTCCAATTGCCATTGAACGCCCCCTTGCCTCTTCGAGCGTAGAACTTCTCACCAGGCTGGCGCTGTCGGCTAGTGAACGTTCCTTCGTTGGCGGTCTCGAGCTGGCTATTGATTACCTTGTGATCGGTGACTCCAAGCTTCTTAATGGCCTCTACCTCCGGCTGTCTCCGCATGTACGCCTGCTGTTGGTCGCCTGTGAGGCCCGCCGCTTTCAGTTCATCTTCAAGTGCTGATGGAGTCGTGGCTGGGCGAGTGCTCGCGGTGCCACTGCCTGCCTGGGCACTACCCATCGCGGTCTGAGGCCTCGTAACCCTCGATGGATCGGTCGCCGGCGCAACGGTCGCCGGTGCTGATTTCCGCGACCGTGGCGGTTTGTATTTACTGGATTTTTTTCGACTCACCCAGGAGACCTCCGTTCAGTTCACTTCACTGTATCGCTCGAGCTTCGCCGACGCAGGCAAATCTAAGGGTTACCGATCCGCAATGAGCATTGCGCGAGGACGTTGACCTTCGGGAATGCTCGAATTCACGTGCGCACGAAAAGGCGGATGAGATTAATATCTTTGCAGCGACACCCTTGCAAACGGTATGGGAGTTATCCACAATTCAAACCTGTGGATAAGTACCCCTCTTTTATAGAAGGCCGTGTCCGAGGGGGGACTTGAACCCCCATACCCTTTCGGGCACTAGCACCTCAAGCTAGCGCGTCTACCTATTCCGCCACCCGGACTGGGTGCCGCTTGCGCGGCGAAGCGCAACTATACCCTCGCCCATTTTGCCGGTGAATCCGGAGTGAACCGCGCACAGCACTGCTCGGACGAGAGCACAAGTCGGGTGGCATGATCAACGCATGAGTCAAGGGCCGGCAGAATTCGAATTGAGTGAGTCTTCACGAATAGCGATGGAAACCGATGTTGTCACCCTTACTCAGGAATTGATCCGAATTGATTCAAGTAATTGGGGGGATTCACTTGAAACAAAGGGTGAAGTGGAAGTCGCCGAATACTGTGCCCACAGATTGCGCGAAGTTGGGTATGACCCACAGGTCTATTCAACGACATCTGATTCACGTAGAGGGGTTCACTTGCGAATCCCTGGCACAGACCCGACTGCTGGTGCGCTCGTCGTCCACGGTCACCTGGACGTGGTGCCGGCAATGGCGGCAGATTGGACGCACCCTCCATTTAGCGGGGAAGTCCATGACGGTTTTATTTGGGGTCGCGGCGCGGTAGATATGAAAGATATGGACGCGATGATCCTTGCGGTATTGCGCCATTGGGCTCGAGAGGGGATCAGGCCTCGGCGTGATTTGATCATTGCTTTTTTCCCCGATGAGGAAGCCGGCATGCACCACGGATCATCTTGGGTGGTTGCCAACCGACCAGAGTTCTTTGCGGGAGCCACAGAGGCTATTGGCGAAGTCGGCGGTTTCTCTGTCTCAGTTAACGACAACTTACGTTTATATCCGATTCAAACAGCAGAAAAAGGAATTCGCTGGCTCAGGCTTCGCGCTGCTGCTCGAGCGGGTCATGGCTCGTTGATCCATACAGATAATGCCGTTACCGAGTTGGCGCGCGTTGTGACTCGAATCGGTGATCACAAGTGGCCGATTCGCCGCACAAGAACCGTTGACGCTTTTCTCTCACAGCTCAGTGATGCGTATGGTGTTGAGATCGATGGAAGCGATACTGAGGAGTTGGTGGCAAAGCTGGGTGCATTGGGATTACTCGTTGGTGCCACGCTGCAAAACACGGCAAATCCGACCATGTTGAACGCAGGATACAAAGTTAATGTGATTCCTTCTGAAGCCACCGCATATATAGACGGCCGGGTACTACCAGGGTTTGAAAGTGAATTTGAGCAAACTATCCGTGAACTCGTGGGCGAACACATCAATGTTGAATCTTTGAGTTCGGACATTGCAATTGAATCCGCGTTTGACACGGCAACTTTTGATTTGATGGCGAGTGTTTTGCGCCACGAAGATTCTGGGGCACGCGCAGTTCCCTACATGATCTCGGGTGGAACGGATGCAAAGGCGCTGAGCAAAATAAATATCGACTGTTACGGATTCTCCCCGCTTCGGATGCCACCTGATGTTGACTATTGGCAACTATTCCATGGTGTCGACGAACGAGTGCCCATTAATGGTCTGCATTTTGGCGTCCGCACCCTTGACCGTTTTTTGCGTTCTGTTTAAGTAAAATTCTTTACCGGCTGTTTCCCAGTTAAAGCGCGCTCACGACCCGGTACACCTTTCGGCGGAGCCGGACTTTTTTTCGTCCATCACGGAAGATTCTGGTTTGATCCAATTCCCAGCGGCCCCGCTCAGCCTTATAGGTGAGCAGCTGGCGAGTTTCTTCGCGGTCACTGTCCCTAGAGAATAAAATCTCACGAAACTCCCAAATTGGTTCGGCACGGGTTTGTGGTTTCATCGGAGCTGCGCCCAACCTGATTCGGGGTAGCCCATTGCTGGCTCGGAAACGTCGTTGAGTGCCATTGTTATCTCATCAGGAAGTTCAAGTTCCTCGGATCCCAATGCCATGAGCAACTGCGCATTTGTTCTGGCACCCAAAATGGGGGCGATCACACCAGGGCGATCGCGGAGCCACGCGAGAGCAACTTCCGCTGGGCTGGCATCCAATCCTTGGGCGGCGGTTGCGAGCGCATCGACGATTCGCTTTGCTCGCTCGTCCGAATAAAAGTTAACAAACGCGCTGGTGTCAGCCGATGCGCCACGCGAGTCAATCGGAATTGAATGGCGGTACTTACCGGTGAGAACGCCCCTGCCCAGCGGGGACCACGGCAGGATTCCGATTCCCAGTGATTTGGATGCGGGAACGATTTCCCGCTCAACACCGCGTTCAAGAAGGGAGTACTCCATCTGGGTCGTGATTAACGGGACCGAGCCGGGTTTGGCTTGCTGCATTGTGCAGGCACGCGCGGTTTGCCAGCCGGAGTAATTAGATACACCCGCGTATCGAACCTTGCCCGAGGTAATCGCCGAGTCGATTGCGGAGAGAGTCTCCTCGATCGGGGTGTGTGAATCCCACGCATGCATTTGCCAGAGGTCAATATGTTCAACATCGAGGCGTTTAAGGCTGCGCTCGAGTGCGTCAAGGAGATGCCTTCGGCTGGCATCGAACCTGCGCTCCGTGTTTGGCAGCGAAACAGCCTTGGTGGCCAAAACAATTGAATCGCGACATTCAAATTCTTGAATAAGAGTTCCCAGCATTTCCTCGCTGGCACCTTCGGCATAAACATCGGCCGTGTCGATGAGTGTTCCACCGGCGTCGAGGAAGGCGGCAAGCTGATCGCGTGCGTCATATTCATCGGTTGCACGACCCCAGGTCATTGTGCCCAGCGCCAATCGCCCGACTCGAATTCCAGAATTACCCAGTGGTCGTTGCTGCATGGCATAACCGTAGACCCATGGGCCAGAAAATTGGGGAATGCAGGCCGTAGGCTACTTCCATGAAACTATCAGTCAACCTTGGATATTGGGGCGCGGGAAACGACGCGGACAATTTAGAAGTTGCTCGAGAGGCCGACCGCCTGGGCTATTCGTGCGTCTGGGCCGCTGAGGCTTATGGCTCCGATGCTGCAACTGTTCTCACTTGGATTGCCGCCCAAACCAAGCAGATTGATGTTGGTAGTGCAATTTTTCAGATCCCAGGGCGGACTCCGGCAAATACCGCCATGACAGCCGCAACCTTGGACACACTTTCTGGTGGTCGCTTTCGACTGGGACTTGGTGTTTCTGGACCACAAGTTTCTGAAGGCTGGCACGGCGTACGATTCACAAAACCTTTGCAAAGAACCCGCGAGTACGTGGACATTGTGCGAATGGCACTTTCACGCCAGAGGGTTCAGTACGACGGCGAATTTTTTACCCTGCCTCTGCCCGATGGCCCCGGGAAGGCACTCACGCTCACGGTTCACCCAGTCCGCGAAAACATTCCCATTTACTTGGCCTCCATTGGGCCCAAAAACCTCGAACTGACAGGTGAGATCGCTGACGGGTGGTTGGCCATCTTTTTTTCACCCGAGCATGCTTCTGAGCTTATGAAGCCTCTCATCGCTGGCCGCGAAAAATCGGGAAAGACGATGGAAGGCTTTGACGTTGTTCCCACCGTGCCTGTGGTGCCCGGAGAAGATGTTGAAGAGTGCGCCAACTATGTGCGCCCCTACGCAGCCCTGTATATCGGTGGCATGGGTGCAAGAGATAAGAATTTTTACAATCAGCTGGCCACGCGCATGGGGTATGAAGAAGCAGCGATTGAAATTCAAGATCGTTATATGTCAAAGGACTACGCAGGTGCTGCAGCCGCTGTCCCTTTCGAATTCATCGATGCTACCTCACTCATCGGGCCGCCTGAGCGAATCGCGAAACGCTTACCCGCCTATGCAGAAGCTGGCGTGACCAATCTAAGTGTTGCCTCCTTCGCCGGAACCTTGAAGGAACGTGTGGGAACTTTGCATGTGATGAAAGATGTTCTCAAGAGTTCTGGCTTGGGAGATCTGAATGCAAACGCCGGCGATTAATGGAAATGACGTGGTTTGAAGCAATCGTTTTAGGCACTCTTCAAGGTCTGACCGAGTTCCTGCCCATTTCTTCTTCAGCACATCTACTTATCTTTAGTCAGTTTTTCGGTTGGACAGATCCTGGAGCTGCCTTCACCGCGGTGAGTCAAATTGGTACCGAGCTCGCCGTGATTGTGTACTTTTGGCGTGATATTCGGCGAATTGTGTCAACATGGTTGCGGTCACTGGCAGATCCAGCGCTGCGTAAGTCACTCGATGCCCGAATGGGCTGGTATGTGATCGTTGGAACAATTCCAGTGGCGGCGCTTGGTTTTACATTCTCGAGTCAGATTGAGACTACGGCCCGGAATCTTTACCTCGTAGCCACGATGTTAATTGTCTTTGGAATTATCCTTGGCCTAGCGGACCGCTACGGCCGCAAAATAAAGTCGATTGATCGGCTCACGTTCCCTGATGCCATCGCATTTGGCTGCGGTCAGGCGCTTGCATTGATTCCTGGCGTGTCTCGCTCGGGTGCAACGATCACGACGGGATTAGCGTTGGGCTATGACCGAGTCGCCGCAACGCGATATGCGTTTCTACTCGCAATTCCAGCGGTGCTTGGTTCTGGGCTATATGAGGCAACGAAAATCTCGGATCAACAAAACACGCAATGGGGTCAGACCATCCTCGCAACAATAATTGCCTTTTTTGTTGGACTAGGTGTTATTGCATGGCTACTTCGATGGTTAACGACACGTACCTACACACCATTCGTGATTTACCGGGTTGTGCTCGGAGTTCTGGTGCTGGTGTTGCTGTCCACCGGCGCACTAACTTCCGGCAGTTAGAGCCATCCGCTTTTTTTAAACCCGCGAAACAGAAGACCGCAAGTGATAGCCATGAACGCCAAAACGAAGTAGTAGCCGTAATCGCTCTTGAGCTCAGGCATATTTTCAAAATTCATCCCGAAAATACCTGCGGTCAGAGTAGGAACGGCCGCAATCGCCACCCAAGCAGAAATTTTACGCATATCTGTGTTCTGCTTAAGGTCTTGCAAGGCGGTTGAAGCCATCAGCATTGTGAGCAGTGCGTTGTCGGTACTTTCTACCACGTCATTTACGCGCAGAATGTGATCACCTATATCAGCAAAAAATGGTTCTAATTCTTGTGGAATAGAATCGTATGTTTCATTAGAAAATTTCTGTGCGGCGTTAACCAGGGGTGCTGCGGCTTGGCTGACAGCGATATTTTCCCGCTTCAGTTGATAGATATTCTTTGTTGTCACTGCCGTTGGCTGCATTGAAAAAACATCTTGTTCAATTACACGCATATCTTCATGAACGTCCTCGGATACTGCGAGATAGGTATCAACTGTAATATCCATAACGGCGTAGAGAACGGCAAGTGGCCCATGTTTTCTGAGTCGTTCATCATGAGACATTCGTTTGCGCACATTTGTGAGGTCGCCAGCGACACCGTACCGAACCGTGATCGCGAACCATTCGCCGACAAATACTGAAGTCTGTCCTGTTGTCACTTCCCGGCTATTGGCGTCGTATGACAATGTCTTGAGTAATGCAAAGCCCTCACCATTATTCAACTCAAACTTAGCGCGTTGGGTAACATTGGCGGCGTCTTCGACGTCGAGCGGTTCGAGCGCAAAAAGTTCAGTCACCAAGGACAACTCAGCCGCGGTGGGGGAAACCAAACCGAGCCACACAAAGGACCCCGTATCAGCTTTAACCTGGGATATCAGGTCGGTTATGGCGACTCGAGCTTCCTGTGCTGCAGCGTCATCGGGGGCAATAACGTCAATCGGCGGCATGTGCTGATGCTCAAATTGGCCGTCGGCTGAATACCGTCCCATACGTCGGATCATTTGCCCATTGTGTCAGTGAATGCGGGCATCTTTCCGCCCCACGCGAACACCTCCAAAATATATATGGTCAAAATCGATCTCGGCACTACGTTAGGGGGCATGGCTACGGTTTTGTTGGTTCGTCACGGGCGGACAAGTGCCAATGAAAAGGGAATATTGGCGGGAACTGCACCGGGGACGGTTCTTGACAGTCGTGGAATCGAGCAGGCTCAGCATTTGGCCGAACTGTTATCAGGTCTTGAGGTATCCGCCATCATTTCCTCACCTCTCGAGCGCACCGTGCAAACAGCCGAGGCCCTTGCTACAACTTTGGTGAATAAATCCGGTGACGGATTAGAGATTTCGATCGATTCGGGCCTGTCAGAGTGCGAGTACGGTGATTGGACCGGCCGAAGCTTGAGTGAATTGGCCCAAGAGGACTTGTGGCGCGCGGTTCAAGACCACCCGGCGTCAGTGGTTTTTCCCGGTGCGGAGGGAGAATCAATGGCGCATATGGCGCACAGAGCCGTTGCTTCTATTCGGCATTGGAATGACTTATTGGGACCCGATTCTGTCTATGTGGCTGTTTCCCACGGCGATGTCATCAAGGCGATCATTGCCGATGCACTCGGAATTCATCTCGATTTGTTCCAACGAATCGGGGTTGATCCAGGCTCGGTGAGTGTTATTAATTACACGCCTTCCCGTCCCTTCGTATTGAGTACAAATGGCAATGGATCTGATATCCGCAGGCATGTAAGCGTTGCACACAAGAGTAAGAGTGATGCTCCAGTGGGAGGTGGGTCCGGTGACTAGACGGGTCATAGAATACCGTCTGCCTGAGCGCTTTGTTGTCGGAACCGTCGGTATGCCGGGTGAGCGAACATTTTATTTACAAGCGAAATCAGCCGGTGCACTAACAGCCGTTGCTTTTGAAAAGCAGCAAGCGATTGTTTTAGCTGAGCGAATCGATGACTTACTCGATGAAGTTCGGGCCAGCAGAGATCCCGGTGGAGTGGTGCCTGAAAGTGCACCACTTGAGCTACTGGATGCAGAACCTTTAGATATGCCTCTTCTCGAAGAATTCCGGGTAGGAGCGATGGCATTAGGTTGGGATGAAGGCAGTTCGTGTGTTGTGATTGAAGCGCATGCAATTGCCGATGAAAGTGACGAGGTCCCAGAGTTAGGCGAGGACGGCGATGAAGGACCCGACACGCTTCGAGTCTGGTTGAGCGCCCCCTATGCACGCGCATTCGCTGATCGAACCCATCGGGTCGCGCAATCGGGTCGGCCGCCATGCCCCTTTTGCCAGCAACCACTCGATCCAGAGGGTCACATTTGTCCGAGGGCCAATGGATACAAGCGACGAGACTTCTAACTCGATTTTCAAGGGCACCCTTGAACCCATTGGGCAATTACGAGACGCGAGTAATGGCTCCCTCCTCTGCCAGGACGACAGCGAATCTCTTTTTGTTTATAAGCCCGTCGCGGGTGAACGTCCACTATGGGATTTTCCCGAAGACACGCTGTCCGGGCGTGAAGTAGCTGCAGCAAATCTTGATGGGTTATTGGGTTGGGGCTTAGTCCCACCAACACGTTGGATTCCTGACGGACCGGTAGGGCCGGGCATGGTACAGAAATGGGTAGATGAAGTGGATGAACTTCGTCCCGTAAACATTTTTGACGCGCAGAGTGCCCCCTCGGGATGGTTGATAGTTTTGGAAGCAGCGGATCAAAGAGGTAACCCGGTGGTGCTGGCGCATGACTCCAGCGAGTCACTCATGCGCATGGCTCTCTTTGACGCGATTGTGAATAACGCGGATCGTAAAGCGGGACATGTTTTGGCGGATTCAACCGGCCGAATCTTCGCCATCGATCACGGAGTGTGTTTCAATGAGGAGCCGAAATTGCGCACCGTTCTATGGGGTTGGGTGGATCAACCGATCTTAGAGCTTGACCTTACGACCATCGAAGTACTACAGCGAACACTCGGTGATTTTCATGACCAGATTGACCCGTATTTGACTCTCGCTGAATCACATGAATTGCGACAAAGAATCGCCGGATTGCTCAAAACACAAATGTTTCCGCAACCGAATACGCAGTGGCCGGCTATTCCATGGCCGGTGTTTTAAGCACCCTGAAATCAACCGGTAGGCTCACAGTATGCAGAGTTGGTTGGAGCCGGTAAACCCAAAACTCCCAGGAATGGGTCGCGACCTCCGACTGTTTGACTCGGCAACCCAATCTATCCGGCCGACAGCTCCGGGGAAGATCGCAAAAATTTATGTCTGTGGGATAACTCCGTATGATGCGACGCATATGGGGCACGCCAACACCTATGTGGCATTTGACCTGTTAATCCGGGTTTGGCTTGATTGCGGAATTTCCGTCAACTACGTGCAAAATGTTACCGATATTGATGAGCCTCTACTGGAACGGGCAATCGCCACCGGTCAGGATTGGCGTGAGATCGCCAATAGAGAAACGGCATTGTTTCGTGAGGACATGCAGGCCCTCGGAGTCATCCCTCCCCAGCATTACATCGGGGCTGTTGAATCAATCCCACAGGTGGCTGAGCACGTACTGCAATTGCAGAGCGCGGGCAAAACTTACGCACTCGACGGCGATATCTATTTCACAATTGAGAAGGCACCTCTTTTTGGATCGATTTCACACCTGACTCGACCCCAGATGCTTGATATTTTTGGTGAGCGAGGTGGTGATCCAGAACGCACCGGGAAAATTGACCCACTTGATCCGTTGCTGTGGAAGAACGAGAGGCCCGATGAACCCGCATGGAACACGGTTCTTGGTCACGGACGTCCGGGGTGGCATATCGAATGTTCAACAATTGCTTTGACCTATTTGGGAGATCAGATCGATGTTCAGGGAGGTGGATCTGACCTTGTCTTCCCGCATCATGAAATGAGTGCAGCCCAAGCAGAAAGTCTGACCGGTGTTGAGCCATTCGCACGGTTCTATGTCCATTCAGGGATGGTTTCTTGGCAAGGGCACAAAATGTCAAAATCACGCGGGAATTTGGTTTTCGTTTCAACTTTGCGCCATGAAGGCATTGATCCGGCTGCGATCCGGCTGGCGCTATTGGCACACCATTACCGCGCTGACTGGTCGTGGACCCCGCAAGGGTTGGAAGGCGCGCTGTCCAGACTTGACCTTTGGAGGGCAGCGACGAGTCTGGAATCTGCCATGGACGCCGAACCCGTTCTGGATCGTGTGCGCGAGGTCATGTCTGATGACTTAAAAACCCCAAGTGCACTTGACGCAATCGATAACTGGGCGCGAGACTCTCTGCACGCTGGAGGTTCTCACCCTAATGCTCCTGGGCTAGTCAAAGCCCTGTGTGCAAGCCTGCTGGGTGTGTATCTTTAATCTGTTTTCTCATCATGTCCACCAAAACCCTTGCGCATGGCGCTAAGGATTTGGTTAGCAAACTGATCTTTGCCCTGTGAAGCAAATCGGGAAAACAACGCCGAGGTTAAAACCGGTGTTGGAACTCCTTCTTCGATCGCTGCGATCGAAGTCCAACGACCCTCGCCCGAATCAGAAACACGACCCGAGAACTCCGTGAGCTCGGGACTCTGAGCCAATGCGGCTGCGGTGAGGTCGAGTAGCCATGAACTCACTACGGAACCGCGACGCCAAACTTCGGCGACTGCGGGGATATCAATGTCGTATTGATAAAACTCTGGATGGGAAAGTGGAGCAGTTTCCGCGTCATGCTCTGAATCTCGTGAACCTTCCGCGCCTGAATTGGCGTGCTTGAGAATATTAAAACCTTCCGCGTAAGCTGCCATGAGCGCGTATTCGATTCCGTTGTGAACCATTTTCACGTAGTGCCCAGCGCCACTTTGTCCGCAATGCAACCAACCGCGCTCGGCGGCACTCTCCGGCTGAGAGGAATCTGTGCGCGGAGCTGATTCGACACCGGGCGCTAATGAATCCCATAGGGGAGTGAGGGCGTTTACCTGCTCGGATGATCCGCCGATCATGAGGCAATAGCCGCGTTCTAAGCCCCAGACGCCACCGGAGGTCCCGACGTCAATGAACGAAATCCCCTGGGCTTGCAACTGATGCGAATGGGCAATGTCGTCACGGTAGTAGGAGTTTCCACCGTCGATAATCGTATCGCCCGGTTCGAGCAAGACTGCAAGTTCATCGATCACACTTTGTGTTGGAGGGCCGGCGGGAACCATGATCCAAACTGTCCGAGGCGCTGGCAGAGCCGCAACTAGTTCGGGCAGTGAGTCAGCTCCGCGAACGCCATAAACATTTAGCTGTGATACCAGGTTGGGATTACGATCAAAACCCACAACGTTGTGACCAGCAGCTGCTGCGCGCCGACTCAGATTTGCGCCCATTCGACCCAAGCCAACCATGCCCAGACTCACGTTCGCGCTGTGTTCAACCACGATGACTCCTTAAATCTGGGTAACACGGGACTTGATCCAACATATGCAAGACTAGATGAGTGACCGATCCCACCACCACCCCTGCTTGGAAAACTCTCGAGGCCCAGAGCGCCATCATCGCTCCGATACGAGATTTGGTCGATCACGACAGAAGCGAATTCCGAAACACGGTAGCAGGGGTTGAGGCTGATTTCAGTAGGCAGCGCATTGATTCCACGGTGTGGAGAGACCTCAAAGCACTTGTTGATCAATGTGATGTCGCTCGGTCGCGCGATGACATGTTTGCTGGTGTTCATGTCAATACGACGGAGGGTCGCGCCGTGTTGCACACAGCGCTACGACTTCCCCGGGATTCAGTATTGCTCGTGGACGGCGTTGACATCGTGGAGCAGGTTCATGTAGTTCTTGACCAAATGGCAGTTCTTGCAGAGCGCGTACGAGATGGATCCTGGAAAGGATTTTCAGGTAAACGAATTACATCTGTGGTAAATATTGGAATCGGTGGTTCAGATCTCGGGCCCGCTATGGCCTATCGCGCACTGCGTGCTTACAGCGATCGGTCTATCGCAATTCATTTCGTGTCAAATGTTGACCCGACGGATCTCACTGAGACCCTAAGACTCTGCGATCCTGAATCGACGCTTTTCATAATTGCATCAAAAACATTTACGACTACCGAAACAATGTTAAATGCACAGCAGGCAAGTAGCTGGGTTCATGCGGCCTATGAAACAGAGGCCATAGGTGACGTTGTTGCTCGGCATTTTGTCGCTTTGTCAACGAACGCTCAAGCCGTAGCGGACTTTGGGATAGACCCCGCCAATATGTTCGGTTTCTGGGATTGGGTCGGAGGCCGTTATTCGATGGAATCAGCAATCGGTTTGAGTACCATGATTGCCATCGGTGCTGATCGGTTCCATGAAATGCTGGAAGGTTTTCACGCAGTAGATCTGAACTTTGCAAATGAACCTTGGGAAACAAATGTGCCCATGCAGATGGGCGCCCTGGCTGTATGGAATAGGAACTTTCTCAAAATCGAAACGACCGCGGTTCTTCCATATTCACAGTACCTCTCTCGCTTCCCCGCTTACTTGCAGCAACTCACCATGGAGAGTAATGGCAAAAGCGTCCGCTCTAATGGCGAGAGTGTGGGGTACAACACGGGAGCAATATATTGGGGTGAACCAGGAACGAACGGGCAACATAGTTTTTATCAACTTCTTCATCAGGGAACGAGTGTGGTTGCCTGTGACATCATCGTGATAGCTCGAGCGCAACATAACTTGGGTGAGCAACAGGATGTTTTGGTCGCCAATGCACTCGCACAGGCATCGGTTCTTTCACTTGGAATTAGTGCGGAACAGTTAGCTGAAAGTGGTGTATCGGCGGACGTGATCCCGCACAAGGTTATGCCAGGAAATCGCCCTGTGAGCCTCATGCTCTGTCAGGACTTGAATCCGTACACACTAGGAGTGCTCGTTGCCCTTTATGAGCATTCCACTTTCGTGCAAGGAGCTATTTGGGGGGTTAATTCATTCGATCAATGGGGCGTTGAATTGGGTAAGAAAGTTGCAACCGGAATTGAAGATTCCTTTAGTGGCCCGACGCCCTCGCACAACTTCGATGCAAGTACTGAGTATTCCATAAATAGATACTTGCAACTACGCGAGAAAAGTTAACTTTCGCGTCTTCGCAAGTAGCGTTCAAATTCTTTAGCGATCGCATCCCCTGACGCCTCGGGTAGTTCCGTGGTGTCTTGATCTTCCTCAAGTTGCGCAACGTAGTCCGCAATATCCTCGTCTTCCTGAGCGAGTTCATTAACCCCTGCCTCCCAGGCGCGAGCATCTTCGGTCAGTTCGCCCAGGGGGATCGGCAGGTCAAGTAAGTCTTCGATTTTTGCAACCAAAGCCAAAGTTGCCTTAGGACACGGTGACTGACCCACATAGTGGGGAACTGACGCCCATAGGGACAAGCTAGGGATTCCAAACTGATCACAGGCTGCTGCCAATGCTCCGACAATTCCGGTCGGGCCCTCGTATGTTGATTTCGAGACATCAAGCTCACTGATGAGTTGCGGGTCACTAGATGTTGCGGTGACAGGAACCGGCCTGGTGTGCGGGTTGTCTGACAGGAGCGCGCCCAAGGTTAAAACAAGTCCTGCATCAAGCTCAGCAGCAAGTGAGAGAATCTCTCTGATGAACTGCGGCCATTTCATGTTGGGTTCAATTCCGGACACCAAAATCACATCACGTTTAAGCTCAGGTACATGGGCGGTGTATACGCGGGTCGCCGGCCACATAATCCCTCGATCTCCGGAGTCACTCACGTACGTATGCGGCCGATTAACTTGATAGTCGTAATATTCTTCAGGATCGAGTTCGAGAAGCAACTCTGCCTTCCACGTTTCACGTAGGTGGGCAATGACTCCGGATGCGCTCTCTGCGGCGTCATTCCATCCCTCGAAAGCGCATAACAAAATTGGGTTATTCAGCACAGGAAGGTCGTCGTATTCGATCATGCCAATCCACTCTTCCCGCTGTAATCCGAGATTGATATCGGTGGTAATTGAGAACTAGAAACTGCGTGTGAGATCAATTGCGAGACCTGATGGGGCCAGTACAGAGGAACGTCATGCACTGCACCGTACCAATGCTGCAGCGCAATGTTCAATTTTTTACGAACTTTTCTATCAACCTGGCTTCTCGCCCTCGCCCATCCGTGAATTGAACCGGTCTCGCTTGGGGTAAAGGGACCCCTTGCCATCAGGATCCAGGCCGGGACCGTGAGTGACTCCAAGTCGACATCGGGGTTGTAGTCAAGAAAAGCCTCGAGAACGGCCATATGGCGGTCAAAGCCGATAGTTGTCACCCATCCGCCTCGTGGCGCTGACACGTATGCCCTCCCGATAGCGGACATGACCGAGCGTTGCTGGTCTGCCAACAAGATGCCGTGCGCCAGAAGATAGTGATCCTTTAACTCGTCCTCGGTGAACGGACCCAAGGGTGGTGTCAGCGCCGCTATCAAGTCGTTGCGAGTGAATGATCCATCTTCAAGAATGTTTGCAGGAGTGAAGGCCCCGCCGTCGATGAGAACACAGCTATCGACGCGAAATGGGTGCACCGCTCCCTGCGCGGCAATGTTGAGGGCAACAGAGGCGCCCCACGAGTGGCCGACAACACACACGCTGTTGAATGCCATTTCGCCCATGAGATCAATGCAGTCGTGAGCCACCTGCGCGATTCGATAATCCGGTGGCATATTTCTGGACTCGCCGTGGCCACGTAGATCTATGGACACGGTGCTGTATCGGCTCCCTAGTGCATCAACTACGGGGAGCCAAAAATCAGATTGTTGGGAAAGTCCGTGCAAGAGAATAATTGTGGGCAGGGAAGGATCACTTCCCTGCGCGTAGCGAAACGCTAACCCAGAGGTGCTCACAGCAGGTGGCGCGCTCGGATAATTCACCTACCTACTCTTCCATTAGGGTTATGTGTGACTAAACCCAAGGCTCTCTTGCTCGATCTTGATGGCACATTGTTGGAATCTGAGAGACTTTGGCTGATGGCGGAGCGGCGGGTAATGGACCAATATGGCTACTCGTGGACTACCGCAGATCAGACACACTGTCTGGGTGGACCTTTAGAGCGAGTTGCCACCTACATGGAAGAAAAAGCCAATGGTGCAGCAAATTCGGCTGTCATCGAAGCTCAACTCTTGAGTGCGGTTGCCCAACTTTTCGTATCCGAGGAAGTCGAATGGCGGCCAGGAGCCCAAGCCCTCGTGGAACAGGCACATCAGCTTCGCATTCCAACCGTCATTGTGACGGCTACTTGGCGATCGGTTCTAGATTCGGTGATGGCGCGCATGACTGCGAGTGTGGGCAATTTTACCCATTCAATTGCAGGTGATGAAGTTCAGAACTCGAAACCGCACCCAGAGCCTTATCTGCGTGCTGCGATCAGTGTTGGTGTTCCCATCGCGGAATGTTTAGCGATTGAGGATTCCCCTACCGGGACGTTGTCAGCTGTGATTGCCGGTGCCAAAGTAATTGCAGTTGAGCACCTGGCAACTATCGATGTAGAAGGTGTCGTGATTGTGAAAACCCTTGTTGGTCAAGACGTAGAATCACTATGGAAGCTCGTTAGCGACTGACTCCAGTGCGGCCTTAAGGGATTCTTCAACGAGGGAACTCCCCGAGGTCCATAGGCTCTGTTCGGGAATCGGTGGGGGAGTGCCACCAAATGCGGGGCAGATCGGTTTAAACGAGCACCAACCGCACAGTTTCGAGGGGGTTGGCGGAAAGGATTGCTGATCTGCACTGTGCGCGATAGCGCTTCGCAGGGCTAAAATCTTCTTCTCGGTAACGAGTAGGTCATTCTGAGTCGGCTCATATCTAAGAAACTGACCGTTACCCAAATACATGAGTTGCAACATACGTGGAATCTCGCCATTTATCCGCCACCAAGCTAAGCCATAGAAGCGCATCTGGAACATGGCTTTCTCCGCGTACAAAGGAGACGGCGCTTTCCCACTTTTGTAATCGACAATTCGAATATCACCGGATGGTGTCCGATCAACCCGATCAATGAAGCCTCGAATTTCGAAACCTTCGTCAAGTTCGACACTCATGGCGAGTTCCCGAGCATATGGTTCAAGACGATTGGGATCTTCCATCGCAAAATACGTCTCCAACAGGGGCCGAATCGGTGCCAACGTTTTTTCAACGGTTTCACCGTGAATCAGTTCGGCTTCTGCGGGTGCGGTCTCCGCAAGTGCGTCAAGGGCCGATGTAAACAGTGAAATGGCAAGTTCATAGGTGCGTCGTCCGGCCGGGGCATCGAAAATATTCTCCAAAACCGAATGGACCAGCGTTCCTCGCACCGCTGCTATCGAGGGTTCCTCGGGCAACTGATCAATCGTCTTGAACCGGTAGAGAAGTGGACATTGTTGGTAATCTGCGCTTCGCGAGGGTGAGAGAGATGTCGGAAACACGTTACGAGCCTAGTTGCCGAACTCACCCGTATACCTGAACCAGGCATACGACGCGGTCCGCGATCAAATGCCTCCCGCCGATAAAGTCCGCATATGCCCAAACGCCCAGTTCACCCGCCAGCGCCACGCGAGCGGGTAAGTGTGGGAGCCCGACCCAGGGGCCCACTCAGTTCGGGTGATCTCGTGCAACTTATTGACGCAAAAGGGAATAAATACACAATTACGTTAGCCGAGGGGCTTATTTTTCATAGCCACCGTGGTCAGCTTGCCCACGACGACATGATTGGAAATAGCGAAGGAATCATCATCAATAGCGATCGGGCTATCGCGTATCAAGTATTGCGCCCGGCATTAGATGACTACGTACTGTCGATGCCCAGAGGAGCTACCGTTGTCTATCCAAAAGATGCGGCGCGAATTGTTGGTTTGGCTGATATCGGTGAAGGTTCGCACATCCTGGAGGCTGGAGTGGGTTCCGGTGCTTTGACCTGTTCCTTGCTACGCAGCGCAGGGATTACTGGATCGGTCATCAGTCTCGAACGTCGGGAGGATTTTGCTGAAATTGCGACGGAGAATGTGTGTCGCTGGTTTGGGGGTTTTCCCGCATCATGGTCACTGAAAATTGCCGACCTCGTGGACTTTGAACCAGATTTTCGCAAATATGACTCCGTCGTTTTGGACATGTTGGCACCCTGGGAATGTCTCGGGGTCGTGGAACGCGCACTACGGCCTGGTGGGGCCCTCGTGGCCTATGTTGCTACGACAACGCAATTGTCTCGGCTTGTGGAAACAATCAGGGTTCGCAATGTATGGACGGAGCCGCGCGCAGAGGAGAGTTTGCTCCGAACGTGGCATCTGGATGGCCTCTCGGTGCGCCCCGACCACAAAATGAATGGACACACAGGGTTTCTCGTTGCTGCCAGATTGATGAACGGCCCGGCACTTGATCGAAAGCGGCGCCCAGCGCCAGGGGCTTACGGGGTGGACTACCACGGGCCAGGGGGAGAAAATAGTTTTGAGGAATCTATGCCTGCTTCAGTCGCTGAAACCGACTAATCGGGTTATGGTGTTGTTGGTACAAAACGAGTGAACCTTAAAGGGATGGTGACCACATGGAGCAGAACTCCAATCTGACTCAGATACAGGGTGAGCTGGCTGCCGCGCGGGATCATAATGAGCGTCTCATCTCGACTTTGCGCGATGCACGTGAGCAAATCGTGTCGTTGAAAACGGAAGTGGATCGATTAGGTCAGCCCCCAAGTGGTTTTGCCACAATTTTGGTAGCACACGATGATGCCACCGCGGACATCATGGCCTCGGGGAAAAAGTTGCGGGTGGGAGTGAGTCCGACCATTGATATAGCTGACTTGGTGCTTGGGCGTGAAGTTCTCCTCAATGAATCGATGAATATTGTCAGTATCCGTGAATACGACGAAACCGGTGAAATAGTCGTTCTGAAAGAACGCATTGATGGCAATCGCGCTTTGGTGGTTGCCCACTCTGACGAAGAGCGGGTGATCAAACTCGGGCAGCCACTGATTGATCAAAAGCTTCGTGCCGGTGACACACTCTTGTGTGACATGCGTAACGGAGTCGCCGTCGAGAAAATTGCCCGTGCAGAGGTTGAGCAACTCGTTCTCGAGGAAGTGCCCGACATTCATTACGAGGATATTGGCGGGCTAGGCGAGCAAATTGAAGCCATCCGGGACGCGGTTGAGTTGCCGTATTTACATGCCGACTTGTATCTCGAGCATAAGCTCAGACCACCAAAAGGGATTTTGCTTTATGGTCCTCCAGGGTGCGGGAAAACCCTGATTGCCAAGGCGGTAGCGAATTCATTGGCCCAAAAAGTTGCCGAGAAGACGGGAATGGGGGAGGGACGCTCCTATTTCCTGAATATTAAGGGCCCAGAACTGCTGAATAAATATGTTGGTGAAACTGAGCGCCATATCCGTCTCGTGTTTCAACGCGCTCGAGAAAAGGCCTCTGAAGGCATGCCCGTCATTGTGTTCTTCGACGAAATGGATTCGCTGTTTCGAACACGCGGCACCGGGGTGAGCAGCGATGTTGAAAATACCATAGTTCCCCAACTACTTAGTGAAATTGACGGAGTTGAAAGTTTGGAGAACGTCATTGTTATCGGTGCAAGTAACCGTGAAGACATGATTGATCCGGCGATTTTGCGACCTGGTCGACTTGATGTGAAGATCAAGATTCAAAGGCCTGATGCGCAGGCTGCTGCTGCCATTTTCTCCAAATACCTCACATCAGATCTACCCCTTCATGAGGAAGATCTGGCAGAGCACTCCGGTGATCGCGACGCCACAGCCGCCGACATGATTTCTCGGGCGGTCGAGCGTATGTACACCGACATGGACGAGAACCGCTTCCTGGAAGTCACATATGCCAATGGCGACAAAGAGGTGCTGTACTTCAAGGACTTCAATTCTGGTGCCATGATTGAAAACATCGTTTCTCGGGCTAAAAAATCTGCAATAAAAGACTTCCTGACATCCGGTCAGCGAGGAATTCGTGTTCAGCACCTTCTTGATGCTTGTATTGATGAGTTCCGTGAGAATGAAGATTTACCGAATACGACAAATCCCGACGATTGGGCACGCATTTCCGGTAAAAAGGGAGAAAGAATTGTCTTTATCCGCACCCTGATCGAAGGGAAAAAAGGCACCGAGCCCGGTCGCTCAATCAGCACGTTGTCCAATACCGGGCAGTATCTTTAAACCTTTAAACCTGTAGTTGTTTTTGGGTATCCATTATCCGCAGGGCGTTGAGAATTAGGGAATTTAAGGTAGTCATGAGTGTAAATCGGATAATGGGAATCGAAACCGAGTACGGGATAACCGTTCCCGGCCACCCAACCATGAATGCCATGGTGACTAGTTCACATATTGTGAGCGCATACGCACGCCTAAGCGGGCTAGATCAAGGATTACATGCGCGTTGGGATTATGACCGCGAGTCACCATTACGCGATGCCCGCGGCTTTGATCAGAGTCGTGCCGACGCTGACCCTAGTCAGTTGACCGATGACATGGAGCTTGGACTGGAAAACATAATCCTGACAAACGGCGCTCGGCTGTACGTGGATCATGCACACCCGGAGTATTCAAGCCCTGAGGTGACGAATCCGCGTGATGCAGCGCTTTGGGACAAAGCAGGTGAAGTGATCATGCATCAAGCAGCACTTTTCGCTCCAAAGTTTGACGGTGTGCAAATCAAATTGTACAAAAACAACGTTGACAATAAAGGCGCCTCATATGGCACACACGAGAATTACTTAATGGCTCGTCAGACACCATTTACAAATATCGTTCGGCTGTTAACACCGTTTTTTGTAACAAGACAAATATATACCGGTGCTGGTCGACTTGGTCGTGGTCAGGAAGGAACGGTAAAGGAATTTCAAATTTCCCAGCGAGCAGATTATTTTGAGGCCGAAGTTGGTCTAGAAACGACATTAAAACGTCCCATTATTAACACCCGGGATGAACCGCATGCAGATCCCGAAAAATATCGTCGTCTCCATGTCATCGTGGGAGATGCCAACATGTCAGAAAAAGCCACGATGCTCAAAATGGGCACTACTTCGCTCATCTTGGCCCTAATAGAGTCCGGCTTCGAGGATTTTGGCCGATTCGAATTGGCGAATCCGGTTGCAGCAATGTCCAAAGTTTCCTACGACACCTCGATGAAGAATGTTCTTGCGATGTCAGATGGGACGTCGATGACGGCAATAGAGATTCAACACGCCTACCTTGATGCTGTTCGTTCTCATTTATATGCACACACCGAGCCGGATGCACAGAGCGCCGATATTCTTGACTTGTGGCAACAGACCTTGGATTCTCTCAACGACATATCAGGTGAACATGCAGTAGCCGCTCGGTACATTGACTGGATTGCAAAGTTTCAGCTGATGCAGGGCTATCGTGACCGAGATTCCCTTGGCTGGGACAGTCCCCGCTTATCGCTGATTGATCTGCAGTACAGCGATATTGATCCGGGCCGCGGAATCGCCATCAAACTCATGAATAAGGGGGTCATCGATACCCTTTTTACGCACGATCAGGTCGAGCTTGCGGCTACTGAAGCCCCACACGACACCCGGGCTTACTTCCGTGGCGAGTGTGTTCGGCGTTATCCACAAAATGTCGCTGCGGCCTCGTGGGACAGCATAGTTTTTGATACGGGGGGAGACACTCTTCTTAGGATTCCTACCCTCGAGCCGCGAAAGGGCAACCGGGCATCAATTCAGGACCTTCTCGACCAAAATGTGAGTGCCGCGGACCTCCTCAATTCGTTGCGCTCCCACGACTAGCAGTTAGGCTGAGCACATGCCCACCCATGACAGCAACCAAATAAAGCGTTCCCGTCGGGACGAAGACCAGGTAGAGCAGGACAGCACGGTTACTTCGACGAGGAATAACGCTGAACTGGATAGTGACGTGGATTCACTCCTTGATGAGATCGATGAAATCTTAGAAGTCAACGCTGAGGATTTTGTGAAGTCGTTCGTTCAAAAAGGCGGCCAGTGAACCCCGAATCTTCGTTTGCTGCGCACCTACAATCCCAAGGCAAGCTTCCCAACGCAATCTCGATGGGAACAACATCTGATCACCTTGCACCACATGGAACCACAATTGTTTCACTGCGTCACGCCGATGGCGTGCTCATGGCAGGTGACCGCAGAGCAACAATGGGAAATATCATCGCGCAACGCGATATCCAAAAAGTATTTCCAGCAGACACGTATTCCTTGATTGGCATTGCGGGTTCTGCAGGAATTGCATTGGAGTTGGTGCGTCTTTTTCAGGTTGAACTTGAGCACTATGAAAAAATTGAGGGAACATCCTTATCGCTGAATGGTAAAGCCAATCGCCTTTCGAGCCTATTACGTTCCAATCTTGGACTAGCGATGCAAGGTTTGGCGGTTGTGCCGTTGTTTGCAGGATTTGATAGTAACTTAAATATTGGACGTATATTTTCCTACGATGTGACCGGTGGCCGCTATGAAGAGCATGATTTTTTTGCGGTTGGTTCTGGGTCGCAATTCGCCCGAGGAGCACTGAAGAAAATTAATGCACTTGATCAAAGCGAGGATGAAGCGATCGCTGCGGCAATCGAAGCACTCTTTGATGCGGCAGACGATGACAGCGCTACAGGTGGACCCGATATCAGTCGCGGGATTTTTCCGGTGATTTATACCGCTGGTCCTTATGGCGTTCGAGAAATCGCTAACGATCGGATTGCGCAACTGTCACAGGCAATGCTTCTTCGTCGATCCGTAGAACCCAATGGTCCTCGTGCACATTTGACTAACGGCAAGGATCGCACATGAGCATGCCGTATTACGTATCACCAGAACAAATAATCGCTGACAAAGCGGAGTTTGCCCGTAAGGGAATCGCGCGCGGTAGATCTGTGATTGTGGCCAGCGCCTCTGATGCCATTTATTTTATTGCGGATAATCCTTCACGAGCACTTCATAAGATCGGGGAAATATACGACCGCATTGGTTTTGCGGCAGTCGGTCGATACAACGAGTTTGAGAATTTGCGGGTTGCCGGAGTTCGTCTCGCTGATACCCGCGGTTACTCATACGACCGAGCTGACGTGACCGTTCGAACCATTGCAAACGCATACGCCCAAACGTTGGGGAGTATTTTTATTGAGGCTGCCAAACCATTTGAAGTTGAAATTGCCGTCGCCCAAGTAGGTGACACCCCAGATCAAGATCAGTTGTATCGGATCTCATTTGATGGGTCAGTTCACGATCAAGCTGGATTTATCAGCATGGGTGGGGACAGTGAGACTGTGGGCAA
Source organism: Candidatus Nanopelagicales bacterium (assembly GCA_044240195.1). Taxonomy (GTDB): domain Bacteria; phylum Actinomycetota; class Actinomycetes; order S36-B12; family S36-B12; genus UBA4592. Next base: position 56,654 of record JBIHZX010000001.1, read on the forward strand.
TCACATGGAACAGAACTGGAAAATGGGCGCCAGCGGCCAGGACACGCTAAAGGCTGCCGTCAATGCACTTTATCCAGGAGCCAAGCCAGATATCACCTCGTTGGAAGTTGCCATACTGAGTAGGAAAGGTGATGGACGCTGTTTTAGTCGGTGCTCCGCTGAATTGATAACAGAGCTACTGGGCTAGGGAAGCGACCCCGCTATGGAACGCCGAATATTTGGCATAGAAACGGAATACGGTGTCACCTGCACTTTCAAGGGTCAGCGACGCTTGAGTCCTGATGAAGTTGCTCGATATTTGTTTCGTCGCGTTGTGAGCTGGGGTCGCAGTAGCAATGTGTTTCTATCAAATGGAGCACGGCTCTATCTCGATGTTGGGTCACACCCTGAATACGCAACGGCAGAGTGTGATGACTTCATAGAATTATTGGCCCAGGATCGGGCTGGTGAACGAATACTCGAGGGTTTAAGTATTGAGGCGGAGGAACGGCTAGTCCAAGAGGGTATTTTCGGTGATGTATATCTCTTCAAGAACAATACGGATTCAGCAGGAAACTCATACGGATGCCACGAAAATTATCTCATCGATAGGTCCACTGATTTCGCACATCTTGCACAAATCTTTATCCCATTTCTCATTAGCAGACAAATTTTGGTCGGTGCGGGGAAAGTTGTGCAGACTCCACGCGGATCGACGTACGCTGTCAGTCAACGCGCCGACCATATTTGGGAGGGTGTTTCTAGCGCCACGACCCGTTCACGGCCAATCATTAACACACGAGATGAACCACATGCGGATGCAGACCTATATCGACGTCTTCACGTAATTGTTGGAGACAGCAACATGAGTGACACGACCAATCTCCTCAAAGTCGTTTCAGCGCATTTGGTGCTTTCAATGATTGAGTCGGGCGCGGTCATGCGTGACCTCAGTCTCGCAAATCCCATCCGAGCCATCAGGGAGATCAGCCACGACACCACCGGCACACGGACGGTTAAATTGGCCAATGGAAGAGAAATCTCAGCAATTGCGATGCAGAGTGAATATTTTCAAAAGGTTTCTGATTTTGTTTCCCGCCGTGGGATTGTAGATCCGGTTACGCAGCAGGCTATGGAACTGTGGGAAAGGTCGATTAAAGCTGTCGGTTCGGGCGATTTGCATCTCATCGATCGAGAAATTGATTGGGTGATCAAATTGCGTCTCATTGAGCGTTACATGCGTAAAAATAACATGACCCTGGAAGACGCGCGGATTGCACAACTGGACTTGGCCTACCACGATATTCGCCAAAATCGAGGGTTGTTTTATCTTCTGGAACGCGGTGGGGCTGTGGATTCCATCCTGACACCCGATCAGATTGAAACAGCAAAGAATATCGCGCCGCAAACTACGCGTGCGAAGTTGCGAGGTGACTTTATTTCACGGGCGCAGGAGCGTCGCCGGGACTACACGGTCGATTGGGTACACCTCAAACTTAATGACCAAGGTCAGCGAACTGTCCTTCTCAAGGATCCTTTCCAGCACACCGACGAACGCGTTGATCGACTCATCGCCTCAATGTAGGTCCGCCTGAGTTAAGCGGGTATTCTGTGCAAGTGAGAAAACACAGAGCCACCACAGCCACCACAGCCATCGCCCTGACCGCCCTCATCCTTGTGACCGGCTGCTCAAGCAGCCAGGATGGTGACCCTGAATTCACCGAAACAGGCGCCGCCTCCGGACCATATTCAGTGAATGATTGCGCGACTTTAGGCTCACCCATTAGTTCAGAAACAGCACCCCCAGGGCTTGCCATTGACGGGCTGGTGATCGGCGGAGACGCGGTACCTACGATCAGCGTTGGCCCCGACTCAGTACCTGCCGTAGAACTTGTATCACAGCAACTCATCCCGGGCAGTGGCGCAAGCGTTGTCGTTGGGGACACCATTACCGTCAATTACTGCGGAGTCGGTCAAATTTCGGGTGCCCTTTTTGATTCCTCATGGGGGCGTGGTGAGCCAGCCACATTTGATCTTGTGCCGGGAGGCCTCATCGAAGGTTGGACTCAGGGCGTGCCAGGAATGCAGGTCGGTGAACGTCGCCTGTTGCAGATCCCCGGTGATTTGGGATATGGCGCAAACCCACCCGGCGGCATTGAAGTTGATGAAACCCTTATTTTTGTCGTTGAACTTGTTTCCATCGGTTAATCTCACAATTTTTCACTTATCAAGAAAGTTGGATTCACATGTCTGAGTTGACTAAGCCCGAAATTGATTTCATTGAAGGACCAGCACCAACTGAGTTAGTAATCACCGATTTAGTGGTCGGAACGGGTGCAGAAGCCACACCCGGTGCAACGGTCGATGTCCACTATCTTGGGGTTGAATTCGAGACCGGGGAGCAATTCGATGCTTCTTGGGATCGTGGGGAGAGCATCAATTTCCCTCTTTCAGGTCTTATTGCCGGTTGGCAGGAAGGCATCCCCGGCATGAAAGTGGGAGGCCGCAGGCAATTAGTCATCCCGCCCGCACTCGCGTACGGGGAATCCGGTGGACATCGTTTATCGGGTAAGACCCTAGTTTTCATCATCGATCTCCTCGGCGTTAAATAGACAAACAGTGCATTAATGCCTCGACGCGACAAAACTGAGCGGCTGCTCAACCTGGTATTCGCCATGATGTCAACTCGTCGCGCAATTTCGCGCGCCGACATTAGAGATAACGTTGCGGGCTATGAGGATGCGCACTCAGATGAAGCATTCGAGCGGATGTTCGAACGCGACAAAGACGAACTTCGATCGATGGGTCTGCCGATTGAAACGGTGACGGACACCATGGGTGACATTTTGGGCTATCGAATCCTGCCCAGCGAATACGAATTCGTGGATTTGGAATTAAGCCCCGAGGACCTGATTGTTTTGGGAGTAGCAGCACAGGTGTGGGATCAAGCAGTGCTCAGCGCGCCCGCACAAAGTGCACTGCGAAAAATCGAAGCCAAATACGGCAAGAGCGTTGTTTCGCCCCCCGCTGAATTGTCTGGTCTCGTTCGGTTGCAGGCGCATGACGTGTCACTGCCAGTATTGCTCCGAGCAGCACGTGAAAAGCGTGTCGTGAAATTCAATTATCAAAACCGCGACGGGTTGCAATCGGCGAGAAGTATTGAGCCATGGGCCGTTCTGTGTCGCGAGGGGCATTGGTACTGCATCGGTTTTGACCGTGATCGTCAGGAGCAGAGAACGTTTAAGCTCCCGAGAATCCAGGGTGGTGTTAAATTGACCGCCGAGGCTCACACTGCTTCGCGGCCTGATAATCCGACAATGCAGATGCCACAGCCTGATGAAATGATCACGGCCCGAATCGCCATTGCGCCCAATCGCGGAGCCATGCTGCGCCGAAATGCAACTTTGATTGAGCACACGGTCGATGGTGATGTTTTGACGGTCCGAGGCCAACTGTCTGATTTAACCCAATGGACGCTGCTCGCATTATCCGATGTCACAAGAATTGAATCACCCATACTCGCCGAATCTGTACTCAGCGCCAGTAAACAGATCTGCGAAGAACATCTTGTTGTGGCCAAGGGTGGTGAAACCCATGGCTGAACAGGTATCTGACCGAATATCTCGGCTACTCGCCTTGGTTCCATGGCTCGCCAAGCGTCCGGGAATAACGTTGACACAAACAGCTGAACATTTTGGTATCAGCGTCGAGACGCTCACCAAAGATCTTTGGCAGCTCGTTTTGTGTGGGCTTCCGGGTTATGGACCTGATCAACTCGTTGACATTGATTTTTGGGACGATGACCGAATCTGGGTTCACGACCCACAAACGTTGACGGTTCCCATGCGCATCAGTTCTGATGAGGCCATCGCTCTGTCGATAGCGCTCCGGCGCATGAACCAGATTCCTGGGGTCGCCGAAAAGGACGCAATCAACAGACTGATTGCAAAGATGGACACCGTCACTGGTTCAGTAGTCAGTGTCGTGGCTACGTCGAGTGAAGATCAGATCGCCCAGAATCAATTAATTGAATCTGCTCTGGCTAACAATCTCTCATTGAACTTCGCGTATTCAACAGCTAAAGACGATCATTCGCGCCGCAATGTAGCCCCTATCAGAGTTTTTAGTGTTGATGACTATCTGTACTTATCCGCATGGTGCGAGCAAGCTGAGGCCGTGCGTTCCTTCCGTTTTGACCGCATCACCGATCTCCGTACTGGCCATCCTTTCTCTTCCACTGATGTGGATTCGACGGTCGAAGTTTTTGGTTTAACGGATTTAGCCTCAGCTCCCGCTGCCCTTGTTAGAATTGATCCGACCATTGCTTGGGTCACCGAAGAAGCTTGGGTGACCCGCTTACCTGACAACCCTGGATTGCAGAAGGATGGACAAATCCTGATTAGCGTGCCCTATCTGTCCAAGGAATGGCTTATTCGTTGGATCCTTTCCATGGCAGGTGCGGCTACCGTGCTCGAGCCAACCGCATTTGCGAGGGAAATCAGTGAATTAGTATCAGAATCAATGGTCCGGTTGAGCAATTAACACGAAGGCCGGCGTAGAATTTCCTCGAGAAGTAGACTGTGCAAGGCGCCAATGGGGCAGTTCATAAAGTAATCTGCGTTGCAGGAAAGGGATCACATGTTCAGTAATCTTAAAGGCTGGGAATGGCTTATAATTGTGGCCTTAATTCTTCTGTTGTTTGGGGCAAAACGTCTGCCCGATGCTGCACGCGGCCTTGGCCGTTCCCTTCGGATCTTCAAGGCGGAAACGAAAGGCCTCGTGAATAACGAATCCGAAGAGGAAGTAAAGGCCGTAGAACCAAAGAAATTAGAATCCAAGGCAGTCCAGTCCGGTACCGCTGACTCGACAGCACCCGAAGTGAGCGCAGAAACACAGCCTGCTTCGCCCACTGAACGTTAGCTGTAGCTAGTGGCCCTGCGCGAAAAGCAGGAGTCGGTCGGTATGCCGCTGATTGAGCATTTGCGGGAGTTACGATCCCGATTGGTTAAAAGTGGGATTGCGATCGCTATCGGCATGATTATCGGTTGGATTTATTATGCCGAAATCTTTGCTTGGATAGCCGAACCTTTCACCTACGTCATCGAAGAAGCCAAAGCGAATGGCCAAGATGTTGTTCTGGCACTTACCGGGGTAGCCGATCCATTCGTTTTGCAAATTCAAGTTTCCGCTGCTGCCGGGCTCGCCCTGAGTTCACCGGTGTGGCTTTATCAGCTCTGGAGATTCGTAACTCCGGGCTTACACCGTAATGAGAAGAAATGGGCGCTTGGTTTTGCCGCCGTCGCCACACCGCTTTTCGCTGCTGGAATATGTCTGGCTTATGTCGTAATGCCCCTCGGCTTAGAAATTCTGCTCGGGTTCACTCCCGCTAACGTTGAGAATATTGTCTCGGTTGACCGCTATCTATCATTTTTCCTTCGGACAATTCTGGTCTTTGGGGTTGGATTCCTCACCCCACTTCTCATTGTTCTGTTGAACTTCGCCGGAATTCTGTCCGGTAAACGCCTACTTTCCTGGTGGCGTTGGATTATTTTTACGGTGCTCATTTTTTCCGCGATCGCAACCCCAACGGGTGACCCCATTAACTTAATGTTGCTGGCTGGTCCGATCATGATCCTCGTCATTATCGCGGTCGGGATCTCGTTGCTTAATGATCGTCGGCGGGCCCGAAAGACTCGAAATTCTGACTTTGGTCAACTTGATGACGACGAAATCTCACCACTTGACACAAATCTAGAAGATTGATGATTCACGGCTAGACTTGCGACATGACGTCCGCGGCCGAAAAGTATGCCGCATCTCGTTTACGAGCCAAAGATGATAAAACCATGGTGGGGGCCTTCACCGCCGGTTACGCGTTCGATCTCGATCAATTCCAGTTGGAAGCCGTACGAGCAATTGAGTCGGGCAAGGGTGTATTAGTAGCCGCACCCACGGGAGCAGGTAAAACGGTGGTGGGGGAGTTCGCAATATTTCGAGCCCTGAACTCCGGGACAAAGTGCTTCTACACGACTCCTATCAAAGCCCTCTCCAACCAAAAATTCGCCGAGCTCGTTGAGCGTTATGGCAGTGAAAATGTGGGATTGCTTACGGGAGATAACAGCATCAATGGAGATGCCCCGATAGTCGTTATGACCACCGAAGTTTTGCGCAACATGTTGTATGCCCGTTCAACCACCTTGAATAATCTTTCATTTGTTGTCATGGATGAAGTTCACTATCTCGCCGACCGGTCACGAGGTGCCGTCTGGGAAGAAGTGATTATTCATTTACCCGAGTCAGTCACGATTATTGCCTTGAGCGCCACTGTGAGTAATGCAGAAGAGTTTGGCCGGTGGCTTGCGACCATCCGAGGTGAAACCGAGGTGATTGTTGAAGAGGTGCGCCCTGTGCCTTTGTGGCAGCACGTGATGGCGGGCAAAAGGCTCTACGACCTATTTATTGATGACTCACAACATGAAGTGAACCCTGAGTTAGCGGCACTGGCTCGCAACTCTTCACAAGCATCAGCTGCCCGAAGCCAATCGAAATACGGCAGCAAAGGTCGTAGTGCACCCCGAAGGACATCCCTGACACCACGACGAAGTGACGTGGTCGCTCTTCTCGAGGCTGAAGTGTTGCTCCCGGCCATCTACTTTCTTTTCAGCCGTGCCGGTTGTGACGATGCAGTTGAGCAAATCCTTGCGTCCGGACTCCGTTTAACATCGACCGTAGAGCGTGAAAAGATTCGACATCAAGTTCTTGAATCCACGCGAGATATTCCTGATGAGGATCTTGCAGCACTTGGATTTAGCGACTGGATCGATGCGCTCGAACGTGGGGTAGCGGCACATCATGCTGGGGCATTACCACGATTCAAAGAGATCGTGGAATCCCTTTTTCAGCAGGGCTTGTTGAAAGTTGTATTTGCTACCGAAACCCTCGCGCTGGGCATCAATATGCCGGCTAAATCGGTGGTTCTCGAACGATTGGTCAAGTGGAACGGTGATGCCCACGTTGACCTTTCCCCAGGGGAATACACCCAAATCACCGGTCGTGCTGGACGTCGTGGCATTGATATTGAGGGTCATGCGGTCGTGCTCTGGCAACAGGAACTCGACCCTAAATCCCTCGCTGGTTTGGCTTCCACACGAACGTATCCCTTAAAATCTTCATTTCGACCCAGCTACAACATGACGGTCAACTTGGTTGGTTCAATAGGCACCGAGCGTGCACGTGAACTATTGGAGACATCATTTGCCCAATTCCAGGCCGATGCTTCTGTCGTTGGATTAGCCACGGAACTACGAAAACTCGAAGAGGCAAAAGCCGGTTACTTTGACTCTATGCAATGCCATCTTGGTGACTTTGAGCAATACAGCGCCCTTCGATACGAGATTTCAGTTGCCGAACGTCAAGACAGCAGGCAAGTTGTACGTCAAAGGCGCGATTTTGGTGAAGCACAACTGCGAACTCTAAAGGTCGGAGACGTGGTCATACTCTCTGCAGGGAAAAAGGCAGGCCCAGCTGTTGTCGTGTCACCCGCGATCAATAGTGAGAAAGTGGAGCCACGACCCATGGTGCTCACCGGGGATCGTCAAGTGCGTCGACTCAACCATCATGACGCACTCGCGGACTTGACCCCCATAGGGCGAATCAGGGTTCCGAAAAGTTTCTCATCCCGTGATGCGCACATGAAGAAAAACCTGGCGTCCCAAGTTCGCGAAATGGGTCATCAGGCCGCTGATCCCAAGCGACGCGGAAAAAAGTCGCACGAAGTGAATCCGCTGATTCAAGACCTTCGTGACCAGATGCGGGCCCACCCTTGCCATGGCTGCGACGAGCGGGAAGCCCATGCGCGTTGGGGGGAGCGATACCAGAAGACCGAAAGTCAGTATCAAGAAGTTGCAGCTCGGATGAAAGGACGAACAAACACGATTGCCCGGCGATTTGATCGTTTGTGCTCGGTGCTGGGGGATCTTGATTACTTGGTAAGGGACCCTAGAGGTGAATGGCAAGTCACTCAACGTGGTGATCTGCTGAAAGGGGTTTACTCAGAAAATGACTTGCTGATTGCCCAAACCATCTTGGCCGGAGTTCTTGATGAGCTCGACCCACCGACCTTGGCTGCTGTTTGTTCAACATTTGTCTATGAAAGTCGGCGAGGAGACTCTGATGAAGCTCCGTCAGTGCCGGGCGGGCCAACCCAAAAGGCACTTGACGACATCCACGAAATTTGGGGTCGTGTTGAAGGAATCGAGCACGATCACAAGGTGCACGAGAGTCGTAAGCTTGACGCTGGATTGGCCTGGGCACTGTATCGGTGGGCTAAAGGCGCAACGCTAATGAAGATTTTGACAAGCAATGACGTGACGGCTGGAGACTTTGTTCGATGGGTGCGACAGGTGATCGACCTTCTCGGGCAGATCGTGGCGGTTACCCCTGCCGATTCCGCCCTGCACGCGAACGCGATGACCGCAATTGATTTGTGCAAGAGAGGGATTATTTCTTATCCCAGTGCAGCCTGAAGTAGTTCCTCAACATACTTTTCAACACCCCAAGTGACAGCCAACTCATTGAGCGACTGCATATCGATAGGTTCATGGGGAATTTCAACGCTCCACGCACCCACGGGAAGCCGCTCCTCAGCCGTGATGACTGCCATGGCCGCCGCGAGATAGTCGGCTCCAGATTTGATCCGCTCCGCAAGCCTCGGGGTGAGAGGCTTATCAAAATCAAGTGAACCAGATGCCTTAATGAGTGCATCGAGGTCGGCATAAGCGTTAATGAGTGCACTGGCGGTTTTATCGCCAATCCCCGGGATTCCAGGAAGTCCGTCACTGGGGTCACCGCGCAACGCAGCCATTGATAGGTAGCTCTTGGGGGTTACGCCATATTTGGACTCAATCGCATCGGGATCCAAAACTGGCCAGTTTTCGACACCCCCGGACACCTGCAAAAGCAACGAGACTCGATCAGAAACGACTTGAATTAGGTCACGATCACTCGTCACCACGAATGATCGCCCCTGATGCTGGGCGGCTACTGACGCAATGACATCGTCGGCTTCAAATCCATCGATTCCGATTCTGGCAACGCCCCAGGCGTCAAGAATGGCAGCAATAGCCTCAATTTGCGGGCTCAGCGTGTCAGGCACTTCTTCCTGACCCGAGGTCACTTCCAACCGGTGAGTTTTATAACTGGGGACTAGTTCAACGCGCCACGCCGGTCGCCAGTCGTTGTCCCAGGCAGCAGCCAGGCCGCTGGGATGGTGAAGGCTGATCAGTTTGGTCAACATTGACAGGAACCCGCGAATCGCATTGTGGGGGTTGCCGTTGGGCGCCGTCATCTTCTCTGGGAGGGCGTAAAAGGCCCGGTAATACAGAGTCGCACTATCGAGGATTAACAGAGGTCCACTCACGGCGAAAGTATGACACCCGGGCTAATCTGTCCTACATGGCTGCGACCTCGGACTACCTAGAGCGAATAACTCGAGCACAGGTCCATATGCAAGAGCTGGGCATCGATTTAATGCTGGTCACTCCAAGCGCGGATCTGCGGTATTTGATTGGGTACAACGCAATCCCGCTGGAGCGCGTTACCGCATTGGTGATCTCACCCCACACAACACCGTTTCTGGTTGTGCCGCGACTGGAGGTATCAACAGCCTGCGCGAGTCCCTTTGGTGAATTGGGCTGGGAAGTTTTCGGTTGGGCTGAAAACGACAATCCCTACGGCATCATCCGTGAAGTGTCTGGGTTTAGCGAGGGTCGAGTCGCGGTCAACAACCATATGTGGGCCGAGCGGGTTCTCAAGATCTCTGAGCACTTTCCCAAGGCGCACATTGAATTGGCCGCTCCGATTATCGGGGCAATCCGGATCACCAAAACTGCAACAGAGTTGGATTTTTTGCGCGAAGCAGCATCAGCAATTGATCGTGTGCACGCGCAAGTCCCCAATTTGCTGCAAGTGGGGCGCACGGAGGAGGAGGTCGGGCGAGATATATCAGAACTCATTTTGGCCGAAGGCCATGTACGCGTTGACTTTGTCATTGTTGCCTCTGGTCCAAACGGGGCCAGTCCACACCACGAACTCAGCAATCGAGTAATCAATGCTGGCGACCCAGTCGTGGTTGATATCGGTGGAACCATGCCCAGTGGTTACTGCAGCGATTGCACCCGCACTTATTCAATGGGAGATCCGGGCTCTGAATACGTCAAACGTTATGAGATCTTGCAACGAGCGCAGGAACTTTCAACCCAAGCCGTTTACAGCGGCGCGACCAGCCACGACATCGATGCCGCCGGGCGCAATGAACTGGCAAAGAGCGATCTAGCTCAATACTTCATCCACCGAACCGGTCACGGTATAGGCCTCGAGACCCATGAAGAACCGTACATTGGTGAGAATAACGAAACCGTAATTGAAAACGATATGGTGTTTAGCATTGAGCCAGGTTTCTATATTGAAGGCGTGCACGGAGCTCGCATTGAAGACATTGTTATTTGCACCCCTGAGGGACCAGAAGTAATCAACAATCAGACACGAGATCTTGTCATCATTGAGATTTAATCGGCAACGACATGTCCAAACGAACCTTGATCACAAATGCTGCGATCTACGCTCCGAGTGTTCCCTTTGCTACGGCAATGTTGATTGATGACCAGGAGATTGCGTGGATTGGTGATCACAGCGGTGCCGAGGTTCACCGCGAACTTGCCGACACTGTAATTCATGCGCAAGGACATTTTCTAGCGCCAGGATTTGTTGACGCACATGTTCATGCTACGAGTACCGGAATCATGCTAAATGGCCTTGATCTCACCCGCGTGCGGAACAAAAAACAGTTCCTTGATTTGCTCAGCGATTACGCAAAGCTGCTCGGAGGCGCAACAGTCCTGGGCCACGGCTGGGATGAATCCAACTGGGATGATCCAGAACTTCCTACTCGAATTGAAATCGATCGGGCAACGTGGGGGAGTGTCGTTTACTTGAGTCGGGTTGACGTGCACTCTGCCCTGGTTTCAAATTCACTCATTGCACAATTGCCGGAGTGCAGAGAACTCACTGGGTTCAGTGATGGCCCGTTGAGCCAAGCCGCTCATGGCGTAATTCGAACTTTTGCTCTGGGTTCAGTATCGAGTAGTCAGCGACTCGATGCGCAGGAAAGTTTCTTCGCAAACGCTCTCTCACAAGGAGTTGTCGGTGTCCATGAAATGGCTGGGCCACAGATTAGTTCGCACCAAGATGCCAGTTCTCTCAGAGAACTAGCATCGAGGGTTGGTATGCCGCATCTGGCTATTTACTGGGGCGAACTTTTCAGTACACGCACCCAGGAAATCGTGTCAGATCTAGATGCGAATGGTGCGGGTGGTGACCTGTTTATTGATGGTGCGATCGGCTCACGCACCGCGTTCCTGCATGATCACTACAGCGATAACCAGAACTCTCGCGGCGCCAATTACCTCACTGTTGAGCAGGTGGCTGAGCATTTAGTTGCCTGCACTCAAGCTGGTATTCAAGGTGGGTTCCACGTGATCGGTGATCAAGCGTGCGAAATTGCGATCCAAGGAGCAGTTTTAGCCGCATCGGAAACTTCTGAATCAGAGTTTAAGCGTCTTCGACACCGTTTTGAGCACGCAGAGATGCTCGCCGAGGACCACATCGCAATCATGCGCAATCTCGGCCTGAGTGCCAGTATGCAACCACTATTTGACGCGTGGTGGGGAAATCCAGGAGGCATGTACGAAAATCGACTGGGTGAGCGTTCTCAAAAAATGAATCGATGGGGCAGTCTTCACACCGCAGGTGTTGCCGTGAGTTTTTCTTCTGATTCACCTGTAACGCCGAATACACCTTGGCATGCGGTTCATGCTGCAATGCACCACCACAATTCAGATGAGCGGATGAGTGGCAGAGCAGCTTTCGCCGCTCACACCCGTGGCGGTTGGCGATCCCTTGGCCCGCAATTTGATTCCGAGGGTGTTATCGAAGTTGGGGCCACAGCCAACTTGGCGACGTGGCGCGTCGATGACTATCAAGTAAGTGTTCCGGACTCGCGGGTCACTCAGTGGAGTACTGACCCGCGATCAGCCACCGTGCCTTTGCCGAATTTGGGTGATGCGGATTCACCGGTGACTCCCGTCAATGTCTGCACCATCGTAAAAGGTCACATTGCTTACCTCGAGGATGATTTCTCTGATCGAGTTAGCCGAAATGGTTAGTAAATCTGTCGCAATCGGGCTTCGAATTATTGTCGCAGGAATAGCCGGCTGGTTTCTTGCCTTGGCTTACCCATTGGCAAGCTTTTGGTGGTTGGCACCGATCTCAATTGCGATTTTCACATTTGCGGTGTGGAATACGAATAAAAAGGTGAGCGCCGTAAGCGGATTCATTTTTGGCCTCGTGGCTTTTCGGGTTCAGCACGATTGGCTGATAGTGGTAGGCGTTGATGCAACCTGGATCCTTTCGATCTATTTGGCTTTATGGATCTCCCTCATCGGTGTGCTCACCTCAATACTGTCACGGGCCATCACCCGCCGAACGATTCCTTGGCCGGTAGGACTGATCGCACTGGGTTCAATCTGGATCTTGGAAGAATTCTTGAGAGGTCGTTTTCCTTTTGGGGGTTACCCGTGGGCAAGACTGGGTTTTAGTCAGGCTGATTCGCCACTGGCTTTCTGGGCGCGACTCGGTGGAACTCCTTGGCTTAGTTTCATCGTGGTGATGATTGCTATTGCGCTGGTTGGAGTTATTTTCGTTACCTCAATTCGTGCCAAGTGTGTTCTTGTTCTCACAATCGTTGCGTCGTTCGTTATTCCGCTCACCGTGAGCGGGATCGCAAGTACCGATTCGACTATTCCAACTATTGCCATTGGCGTGGTTCAAGGAGGAACTCCTCAAACGGGTTTGGGCGCCATGGACGTTCGTCGAGCAGTACTTGAAAATCACGTAAATGAAACGATCAAGTTGGCTGCAAAGGTCAAAAGTGGTGAAGTACGTCAGCCGGAGGTTGTTATTTGGCCGGAAAACTCTTCCGACCTAGATCCGTTCAATCAACCTGATGCCGCGATGTTGATTGAGACAGCGGTAAAGGCAATTGGTGTACCAATATTGGTGGGCGCCGTTGTCGACTCTGCTACGGATCCAGAGAACGAGGTATACAACATGGGAATTTTGTGGGATCCTCTGTCCGGACCGGGTGACACCTACATAAAAAATGCTCCGGTTCCATTTGGCGAGTTCATTCCCTTTCGCAGCCTTTTGACTCAGTTCATTTCACGTTATGACCGGGTATCACGTGATTTTGCTCATGGAAGCGATCCCGGGATTTTCAAGGTTAGTGGAGTATCCCTCGGTGATTTGATTTGTTTTGAGGTTGCCGTTGACCCGGTTGTGAACCGAGTTGTTAACGAAGGAGCACAGATACTTGTAGTTCAAACAAATAATGCTACCTATGCCGGAACGGCTCTACCGCAACAGCAACTTCATATTGAGCGACTTCGCGCAATTGAATATGATCGGACGGTAATAGTGGCAGCAACTACGGGTATCAGTGCTGAGATTCTCCCGGACGGCAGCATCGGTCAGACCCTGCCCGACGGAGCCACCGGCTCATTTGTTGTCGAGGTTGCGCCCAACTCGAATCTCACGTTGGGCGCGCGGTTTGGACCATATATTGAATTGATTTTGTGCCTTTTTGCAATAGTTACGTTTGCACTAATCCCGATTCGCGACCGTCGAAGGATCACGAGTTAAGGTGAGTCAGTGAGTGCAATTCCCAAATCCGTTGATGCCGCGCTGGGAAGAATCTTGGTAATAATCCCAACTTACAACGAGTTGGAGGCACTTCCCAAGATTTTGGCGCGAGTACAAAGCAGCGTTCCAACCGCTGAAATTCTTATTGTTGATGATAACTCACCTGACGGCACCGGACGGATCGCCGATCAGTGGGTTGCCGATCACTCCAGCATTCATGTCCTTCATCGAGTTGGCAAAGCCGGTTTAGGTGCCGCGTACTTAGCCGGATTCTCTTGGGGATTGCAACAGGGTTTTGACGTATTGGTCGAAATGGATGCTGACGGATCACATCAGCCAGAACAACTACCCGAGCTGCTTGCAGCCTTGCAATACTCCGATCTTGTACTCGGCTCTCGCTGGGTCCAAGGCGGCGGAACCCAGAACTGGTCAAAGAATCGTGAATTACTTTCCAAGGGTGGAAATTACTACACGAAAAAGATGCTTGGGCTTGATATCAACGATGCCACGGGTGGGTATCGCGCATTCAAGTCCAGCACTTTGCGCGCCCTTGATCTACACGAGGTTGCCTCTGCGGGGTATTGCTTTCAAGTTGATCTGGCTTGGCGTGCCAAGCAACGGGGATTTGTAGTCACCGAAGTTCCAATAATGTTTGTGGAGCGCGAAGTTGGTACGAGCAAGATGAGTCGAAAAATAGTGACCGAGGCTTTATGGAGGGTAACGGTGTGGGGGATTGACCGGCGATTCAAGAAGCTCAAGAGTGCGTTGGCGAAAGATGGCGGGGTGAACCAGTGAAAATACGCTCACGGCTTTTGGTCTTCGGGTACCCGCTCGTTGAAATCTTGTTGTTTTGGTGGGTCGCAAGCCTGGTCGGGTGGGGGATCGCCATTCTGCTCATCATCGCTGGCTTTCCTGCGGGAGTTGCCTTGATGCGAAACGCCGCGGCCAAAGCGGCGGTCGTTGCAACAACACCCGATGAAGACAAACCAAAAGTAGCTCGTTCAGCTGCTTTGATGTTTGTGTCCGGCCTGCTCATTTTGCTGCCTGGATTCGCCACCGATTTTCTTGGAATCATTTTTTTGATTCCCCCTATTGGGAATAGAATTGTCAAAGCCTTCAGTTCACTCATTGGTGCGCGTATGGTTCGCATGCCGGGTTATGGCAATGCGGGCTTCACAGGTAGTCAATTTGCATCTTACGTTGATGGTGAAGTAATCCGCGGTGTTGTCATCAGGGAAGGGGACCTAGATCAGAAAGAAAACGGAGGCCCCGCAGGGCCTCCGCAAATCTTAAATTAACTTTGAAGCGAGAAAACTTACGTTGTTACGCTGACTGAGCAAGAGCTCCTTCGTGTAAAAGCGCGACTCTCTCTTCATAGAGCGCTTTAAGTTCCTTTAAGGTTCGACGCTCAAGCAACATGTCCCAGTGTGTACGAACTGGACGATCGAGGACCTTGGGCTCCACAACGAAATTAGGCCGAACGGCCACACCACCGCAACGGCAGTCCCATTCGACTGGAATCTCCTCGGCTTCGACGGAGATGGGAATTAGAGATACGTGCCCGGTCGGACAAACGTACTTAACGGAGACTCTTTCTGCGGGTGGGACCAAGTCATCGCGCTCTAAACTCAATGCTCCAAGACGTGTTCCTCGCATAGAGGTTTCAATCATGACGTGCCCCTTTCCTGCCCGACCGAACCAAATATTGGCTCGTGCAGGTCAGACGGGGGAGATTCAGGGTTGGTTCCCCTCAACCCTGAATTCGTGGCTCGCTAGCGGGCCACGAGGGCAAAAACCACAATTGTGACGGCAATTACAGCGCCGATTGTGATCCAGGGGGCACTTTTTCGCACCCGACCATACTTCGGCTTCCCCACGCCATCAGAAATCTCGCCTTGGCGCTTTAGTTGCTCATTACCCCTAGCAATTCGCGACGCTTGAGCAATCCGCTCGTCGGCGCTCGCCTCTTTGGGGCCTTTGGCCAGGAACTCGGGATCGAGCAATTCATCGAAGTTGGGGGAGGAATCATTCACCCAAAAAGGATAACTTAACTACGGCTAGGCTGCGTCAATGCCAACTCAAGCACTCCGGAGTGGTCGGGCATTTGACCGCTTAATCAACTTCTCTGACGCTGTGGTCGCTGTCGCGGTAACTGTTCTGGTGCTTCCCATTGCAGACATCACCCTTTCCCGCGGAGAGGACTCTGTTTGGGAGGTTCTCTCCAATCACGCTGGAGAAATCATTACCTTCTTTTTCACGTTCTACGTTGTATCGATCATGTGGCTGACCCACAACCGATTCATGAATCAATTGCGTGGATACGACGGGGTGATTTTCTGGTTGAACACAGCCTGGCTCTCCGTTATTGCTTTCCTGCCTGTAACAAGTGCGCTTTATTCGGATTCAGGTCCAGGCGGTACCGGTGGGTGGTTTTCCGGCACGATTCTTATTGGCTCGGGAATGTTGTACTGGGGATCCCTTTCCTTGATCAGTTTCATCATCACACTCATGTCCCTGCGTGCGCGCAGTAACACGAACTTGTACGATCCTGAACAAGCCATCTGGGGTTGGAAGGAAATTTCGCGTGGGTGGATTTACGCCACCTACTTTCTGATAATTGGCGTTGTTTCGCTATTTTCATCGGGCATTGCCTCATATTTGCCTTTGGGACTACTTGTTCTCCCATTCCTTCTAAGGCGTGATAGTTCCCGTATAGGCAGCGACTAATTCTGGAACGGTTGTTTGTGTACGAGTAAATTTTGCGTCTTTAAACAAAGTATGCATAATGGAATCATGAGATCTTTGGTTCGTTGCCTTGCCGCATTATCTGTTTTAAGTTTGCTAGTGACCGGCTGTTCCAGCCATGACTCGATGGACACGGGAGATCAATCATCAACCGAGGTGGCCGACGTAGCTTTCGCACAGATGATGATTCCTCACCATGAGCAAGCGGTCGTGATGTCTGAGTTTGCATTGACCAATACAGATAATTCAGAGGTTTTGGCTCTAGCCCAAGAAATCATTGATGCTCAGGGGCCTGAGATCAATCAAATGAATGCGATCTTGGAAAGATTTAATGCCGGCATGGGAGGCCATGGTGGGCACACAATGGCGGGAATGCTGACCGACGATGAACTTGAAGCTTTGCAAGCAGCGCAGGGACCAGAATTTGATCAGTTGTATCTAATCGGAATGATTGCCCACCATGAAGGGGCAATCGAGATGGCGAATGATGTTCTTGCGGGGGGCACTGATCCCGAAGTTCGCGCTCTCGCGGAAGCAATTATTGCTGGACAGCAGACCGAAATTGAACTGATGCAGGAACTGCTTGCGGGTTAACTTGTTCAATTCATGAAAGGACTTAACGATGCCAGCCAATAGGTATGTGTTATCGGAAAATCGGGGTTCCGTTTTACCCCTGGTCCTAGTTGCATCCGTCACTTTGCTAGTAGCTTGCTCGTCCAAGGAATCCAGTCCCGTGGTGACGAGTAACTCCATTCCAGAATCAATTACGGAATCAGAAGCAACTACTCCAACGGTGGCGCAGGCGCCAGACTGGGGGCATGTCCACAACCTGAAGCTGGACGGGGATGTGGTTTATATCGGCACACACAATGGTTTTTGGAGGCAGGAGACTGGTCGAGAACCAGTTTTACTTTCACAGCCATCCTTTGATGTAATGGGTCTAACGGGATCCAACGATAGGTGGTTGGCATCCGGTCACCCTGGGTCCGAAATGGATGCTCCTTCTGATTTGGGGCTGATCGAATCAGTAGATGAGGGTGTAACGTGGCAGTCTGTATCACTCTTGGGAGAAATTGACTTTCATCGCCTTGCTGCAGTTGATGATTTCATTCTTGGAATTGCCGCGCATTCGGGCTCGCTACTTCGTTCAACTGATGGCGGTCGCTCATGGAGTGATCTGGGAACTCCTGGGCTATTCGACTTGGCGATTAATCCAGCAAATCCAGATGTGGTTTTCGCAACATCAGAGGATGGCACGCTTCGCAGCGAGAATGGTGGAGAAACCTTCATCCCTGTGAAAACACCGGAGCTCCTGGCCTTTTTGGCCTGGGGAGGACAGGGACTTTATGCTGCTTCGACACAAGGACAGATCCTCTTTTCAAGCGACAGCGGTGAGAGCTGGAGTACTCGAGGATCCCTTGGAGCAGCGCCCGGTGAGCTGTCTGTGGATGCTGGCAACGTTGTAGCCCTCCTTGATGATTCCATATGGGGATCAGTGGATGGAGGTCTGACATTCGTGAAAAGAGTTGCCGGATCAGGTGAACACTGAGTCAGAAATACAATTTACTTAACCGATAATGAACATTATGTCAGAAACAATGAGGGGAAATTCATCAAACGTGCCATCGCCTCACCTCAACCCGATTGAGCATCTAAAGGCCTTCTCAGGCTTTATAGGATGGCAGGCATGCAACCGCATAAGATCCTGCTGTACTACATTTTCCGCCCATTAGGTGATCCGCAGGCGATCAGCCTGTGGCAGCGCAAATTGTGTGAATCCTTGGATCTTAGAGGGCGAATTTTGGTCTCCGAACACGGTATCAATGGCACTGTGGGTGGCGAAATTGAGAACCTCCTGAGTTATATAAAGCAAAACAAGGAATACCCCTCTTTTCGAGAAATTGAATATAAATGGTCTGAAGGCCATCGAGATGACTTCCCTCGACTCAAAGTCAAAGCTCGAAGCGAGGTTGTCGGTTTTGGAATCCCCAATGAAATAAAAGTAGATGCACACGGCATCGTTGGGGGAGGTCAACACCTCTCCCCCCTTGAGGTTCACGAATTAGTCGAGGCTCGTGGAAGTGATGTGACATTCTTCGACGGCCGCAATGCATTTGAGTCGCGAATTGGACGCTTCACGGGCGCAGTTGTGCCGGAGACGAATACCACGCATGACTTCATTGCTGAGATTGAGTCGGGCAAATACGATCATTTGAAATCCAAACCAATTGTGACGTATTGCACGGGTGGAATTCGCTGTGAGATTCTCAGCAGCGCGATGAAATCCCGTGGTTTTGAAGAGGTTTATCAACTCGACGGCGGCATAGTGAAATACGGTGAGGCTTTTGGCAACAAAGGTCTATGGGAGGGCAGCCTCTATGTATTTGACCGCCGGATGGCAGTTGATTTCGAGGAGAATGTAGAGGCGATAGGTGAATGTGCACATTGCGACGGCTTCACTAAAACCTTTTATAACTGTTCGAGCGATTGGTGCCGGGAGCTAACGTTGGTATGCGATTTCTGCGTTGAACGTAATGTGCTGTCGCTGGACTGTATTCACGTTTAGCAATCGCTCAAATGGCCAACTCTTCAATACTTGGGCAGCTACACACCAAATTTCTATCTCCGAATGCTCCATCGATTCGACGCACCGGAGGCCAATACTTATTCGCTCTCACGCCTGAAACGGGATAGGCAGCAATCGCTCCAGGGTAAGGCAACAGATCTCCATCGATGAGGCATTCGGCTGTGTGCGGCGCGTTGACGAGGGGATTTGAATCTGCCGGCCACTCCCCTGTCGCTACCATGTTGATTTCAGCAGAAATACTTATCATGGCATTGATAAAGCGATCCAATTCAGCAAGATTCTCACTCTCGGTGGGCTCAATCATGAGGGTGCCGGCAACAGGGAAACTCATGGTTGGCGCGTGGAAGCCGTAATCAATGAGTCGCTTGGCAATATCATCAACGCTGATTCCGGTTGAGGTAGTTATCGGCCGAATATCGATAATGCATTCGTGAGCTACTAGGCCATTGGCGCCGCTATAGAGAACGGGAAAGTGGTCCTTGAGTTTGTATGCAATGTAGTTGGCACTCAAGATTGCAACCTGTGTTGCTTCGAGAAGCCCCTCGGCTCCCATTAGCCTGATGTAAGCCCACGGAATCGGCAGGATTCCTGCACTCCCCCACGGTGCTCCGCTGACCGGCCCCACGCCGCCATCGAGGAAGCCCATGCCGCTGGGTCCACACTCGGGACGTAACGGGTGAGATGGAAGGAAGGGCGCGAGATGTGCTCGGACGCCAACCGGACCGACGCCAGGGCCGCCACCGCCGTGCGGGATGCAAAATGTTTTGTGCAGATTCAAGTGCGACACATCAGCACCAAATTTTCCAGGCTTAGCCACTCCAACCAGCGCATTGAGGTTCGCACCGTCGACGTACACCTGCCCACCAGCCTCATGCACCAATTCACAAATGTCACCAACCGCTGTTTCAAACACACCGTGAGTTGACGGATACGTGATCATGAGAGCTGCAATCTCTCCCGCGTGGAGCGCTAGTTTGTCCTTGAGGTCACCGATGTCAACATTACCCAACTCGTCACATGAGATGACAACTACACGCATACCAGCCATTACGGCACTCGCTGCATTTGTGCCATGAGCGCTGCTGGGAATCAAACAAATGTCTCTGCTGTACTCCCCCATACTTTCTAAATAGGCCTTAATGGCAAGTAGCCCAGCAAATTCACCTTGACTGCCAGCATTAGGTTGTAGAGATACGGCGTCGTATCCGGTTATCTCAACAAGATAACTTTCAAGTTCTCGAATCATCCCGACGTAACCCTTGGCTTGGTCAATTGGTGCGAAGGGATGAATATTGGCAAATTCGGACCACGTGATGGGTTCCATTTCAACTGTTGCATTTAGTTTCATTGTGCAACTACCCAGCGGAATCATTGAACGATCGAGAGCGATGTCTTTATCGGAAAGCTTTCGAAGGTAACGCAACATGGCTGTTTCCGAGCGATACGTGTTAAATACTGGATGTTCAAGAAAGCTTGTTGTACGGACAGACGTTGCAGGAATTGACTGTATCGTTGGCGTCTCGAGTGATATGGGCTTACCCGGTGTTAGAACCTGCGCAATTGTTTGAATCGTTGTCGACGTTGAAGTTTCATCCAGTGATATCCCCAAAGCAGACTGGCTTGTGCGACGCACATTGATACCGATTGTTTCCAGGCTATCCGCTAGCTGCTGCGCGTTTGATGACGTAATTGTGATCGTGTCAAAAAAACTCTCTGACTCGAGCAGATAACCGTGAAGGGTGAGATGTTGGGCCAAGATTGTGGTGAGGCCATTGACCCGTTTGGCTATCTCCGTCAAGCCCTGTGGGCCGTGATAGGCGGCGTACATGCCAGAAACTATCGCTAAAAGAACTTGAGCGGTGCAGATATTGCTGGTGGCTTTCTCTCGCCTGATGTGCTGCTCGCGGGTCTGTAAAGCCAGTCGATAAGCGGGAGCGCCGTCAGCATCAACACTCACACCCACCAGACGACCTGGCAGGCTGCGTTCTAATCCTGAACGGACAGACATAAATCCTGCGTGAGGCCCACCAAATCCCATTGGGACACCAAATCGTTGAGCAGATCCAACAACTATGTCTGCACCCAGTGATCCCGGTGATTCGATCAGAGTTAGCGAGAGTAAATCGGTGGTCACGATTGCCATCGCTCCGGTGGATTTGATTTCATCAATGATCGGGCCGATATTTCCAATATTTCCCGAAGACCCCGGGTAACTAATTACCACCCCCGCGAAATTACCCACGGGCATTGATTTTTGCGTATTCCAAGTCTGTACTTCGACGCCAAGTGGCTTTGCTCGAGTCATGAGTACCGCCAAGGTCTGCGGGTGGATGTCTTGATCAACCAAAATTGCGTTGGAGTTTGTCTTCCCCTGTCGCAACGCGAGGGTCATGGCTTCGGCGACCGCCGTTGGTTCATCAAGTAGCGACGCTCCGGCAACGGGAAGTCCGGTTAAATCTTCGATCATGGTTTGGAAATTGATCAGCGCTTCTAGTCTCCCCTGAGAAATTTCGGGTTGGTACGGGGTGTACGCGGTGTACCAGGCTGGGTTTTCCAGGATATTCCGTTTGAGGACAGCCGGCGTGTACGTGTTGTAGTAACCCATGCCGATCAGAGATGTATTCACCTTGTTTAGTGAGGCGATAGCTTTCGCCTTAGCAGACACTTCCTCTTCAGAGAGAGCCGCCGGGAGGTCGAGTGCGTCATTCCACCTGATTACTTCAGGCACCACGGCTTCGGTGAAGGCCTCGATTGATTGATACCCCAACACGGTGAGCATTCGCTCGACATCATGTTTACGTGGCCCGATATGGCGATCGGCAAAACGAACTTCGCTCATGAAACTCTCCAAGGTTGATGGGCATACGTGTACGCACCCCATCTGTTTCTAAGGTTTCCCCTACCTGAGAGCTTCACTACCAAGTGGCAGTTTTCCCCTTCGGTGCAATCGTGAAATTGCTTTCCAGATTAGCCTTTTTCTAGCGGTTCATGGGCCTGAGAGTTTGGTGGGGCCTTGCTCCTTCGGCGGTGCACAACGCTGGCAATCGTGTAGATAGCCATTACTGACGCACTCTCTCCCGCTAGAGATCGAGCAGCTAAGCGAAACCTTACAACTAGCCCGCCACTCGTGCTGCGCGACGCTCCGAGAGTTCGTCGTGGCCGTGCATGGCAATTACGCCTGTTTCGGGGGCTTCCCCAGGAAGTGACGCTAGATTCCCCTCAACTTCTTTCCACACGCTGCCGATCGCGATTCCAAATACACCTTGGCCACCTCGCACCAGGTCCACAACTTCGTCTGCACTATTGCACTCATAGATGCTTGCCCCGTCACTCATGATGGTCAAACTCGAAAGAACACTTGCGTCCCGTGAACTCAGGTGTTCAACGGCAAGCCGAATGTTGTGCAGGGATACCCCCGTATCAATGAGGCGCTTAACTATCCGAAGAATCAAGATGTCGCGGAAACCGTACAACCGATGGCTACCGGAGCCGTGGGCTCCTTTGACACTGGGAACAACCAGCCCGGTCCGAGCCCAATAGTCCAACTGACGGTAGGTGATTCCGGCGGCGGAACACGCTGTCGGCCCCCGGTACCCCAAATCTGATGGCACTACCGGCACATCTAGCTCTTCGAACATAGATGGCTGAATCGGGTAGTTCTCAAAGGCACCAATATTCTCGCCAGTCACAATTTCCTCCTACGAATAGGACTCGAACCTACGCAAGCCATACAGCCGATGGTATCCGACACGCCAAAGCAATTGCAGGGTAAGTCTCAACCTGAACGTGAAGTCGAGCCACCTACTGGGGGGCGTCGAAATCTTCCGGTGAAACACCCTCAAGGAACTCCCTGAACGCTTCTACCTGGTCCTCAGGCTCGCCTTCGGCATCCTCAGGGATTTCCACCCCAGCGATTTCAAGAACCTCGGGAGCAACAGTTATCGGGACGCCAATCCGCAAGGCAAGCGCAATGGCATCGGATGGTCGAGCACTCAGTTCATGGGCCTGGCCACCAGCGCTCATCAGGTCCATAACCGCGAAGAAAACTCCATCGGTCAAGGCGGTGATTCTGACGCCAATCAGTTGGGCGCCCAACTCATCAATTAAATCGACCATTAGGTCGTGGGTCATGGGCCGCGGTGGGGTGACATCCTGTTGGGCATAAGCAATTGCGGTGGCTTCCACGGCCCCTACCCAAATAGGAAGATATCGGGTGCCATCAATTTCATTGAGCAGCACGATCGGCGTATTCGAAGGCATTTCCATCCGGACACCAGCAACAATTACAGGGATCATGCGATAAGGCTAGACCCTGACCAAAAATTTAGCCACTTCCCGACTTGATTAGCTCAGCTCGGAGGAGTGCAGCATGTAGTTGGACAAAGAGTGAGGCCAATTCACGCACTGTTTGCTGCGCCCGAGCCTTGGCATCGCGATCACGTGGATGCGAGTAGGGGGTGGCGATCTGTTCAACCAAACCAGACTCTCGATTGGCAACAACTCTGAAGGAACGAAGGTGGCGCGCCTCCACCCCAAACTCGGATAGTTTGGCTGCGATCATGCAGATGTGAACCGCATCCTCGTCGTAGTGGCCCGTTGCATTTGTCCAAACCAGACCCTCTTTTTCTAATGCGGCAATCAGGGTCTCCGAGAGCAAGGTCTCCTCTGCGAGCTCACTTCGAGTGAGACGAACTTTCCCAGCGCCTGGACGAAAATCATCGGGGCGAACCCCCAATCCTGAGGACATGGGGACGGCAAGTCCTGCCTGTTCCTGTTTTTCATCGAGTTGATCTTTAATAACTTTCAGAGGCAAATACTGATCACGCTGCAAAGTCAAAATTGCACGCAGGCGGGCTACATCGTGGGTGTCAAAACGTCGATAGCCGGATGCAGTTCGTGAAGGAGTGATTAGTCCTTCGGTTTCCAGAAATCGAATCTTGCTAATTGAGACATCAGGGAAGTCCTTTTTTAGCATGCTGAGTACCTCACCGATACTCAAAGTATTTTCTGGCTGCGAAGTCATTAGCCTTCCACGCCAACTAAAAAGATGAAGCGGAACTTCCCAATCTGAACTTCATCTCCTCCGCGCAATTGTTGATCATCAACTCTCACTCGATTGACATATGTCCCATTGAGGCTGCCGACATCTTGAACACTCCAGCCTTGAGCGCCATGTCGGAACTCTGCATGGCGTCGACTGACGGTGACATCGTCGAGAAAAACGTCGCATTCTTCGGCACGACCGACAATGATTACCTCACTGCGGGGCTGCAAGCTATATTCCGTGCCCTCACCAGGCCCCCGATGCACGACCAACATAGCCGCTCCGCTGGGTAGATCCCGGTGAACTCCTGTGCCAACCGATACAGGTCCGGTTCCGGTGTTAATTATTGAGGTGATCGCGCCTGTTTGTTCAATTCCCAACTCCCCGATGCCAAATTCGACCGGAGCGCCACACGACGAGCAGAAACGATCACTCGGTACAACGTTCTCGTCACATACGGCACACTTCATGGGTAATTCCTAGGCCTTGTTAATCAATGCATTGTAATCGGCGGAACTAAGAAGCCCGTCAATTTGTTGAGGAATGTCTGGCTCAATTTCTACCATCCATCCATGGAAATACGGCGACGAATTAATCAGCTCAGGGTTGGCTTCAAGTTCAGGATTGACTGCTATAACTGTGCCGTCAATGGGGGCGAATAGGTCGCTGACACTTTTGGTTGATTCCACTTCGCCACAAGTGGTACCTGCTTTTAGCTCCTCGCCCACTGAGGGTAGTGAGACGTAAACGATATCTCCGAGTGCGTCCTGGGCGTAAAATGTAATGCCGAAAACCGCATTGCCATCGTCATTGAGTCGTACCCATTCGTGATCCGATGTGTAGGACAATTCTTCAGGGGTCATGACAAAAGCCTATCCTTTGCGACTGTGATCCTCTAACAATGTACGGGTCTGAACAAAATACCTCACGCCGGCCCACCAGTACAGATAAGTCCCCCATAATGCAAATGCCCATCCGGCGGCGGCCATAACGGTGGCGAGGGTTCCATCGAGTCCTCCGAGGAGGATCAGGGGAAATCCCCAGAGCAATGCAAAGGTGGCTGCCTTGCCAATGTAAGTAACAGGCAACGCCGAGATCCCCAATTTGCGCAGTGACGGGATCAACGCCAGAAGTGCAACGTCCCGAAGCGCTATCAGGATTACGAGCCACCATGGGATCAGATTTGCCAGGGCCAATCCGAGCACTGTTGCCGCGATGTACAGGCGGTCAACCATAGGGTCAAGTAGGACGCCTAGTCGACTAATTTGATTGAACTTTCGCGCCAAAAAGCCATCCACCCAATCTGTAGCCCCGGCAATGATCAGGACACACAACGACCAGAAGTAGTCCTCCCGCGCGAGTAGCAGAAATAGGAATAGCGGGATTCCAAGAAGGCGAAGAAGCGTGACCGCATTCGCGATAGTCCACGGTCGCCAGGGATTCATACGCGAGCTCCTTTCCTTGTATGAACAATGAACACGACAGTAAGCACAATGAAAAGCCAGACAAGAGCTGCTGCAACAATAAGTAATCCAACAGCCCAAACGTTCGCCTGAGAATGACTAATCTCAGCACTCAATTGAATCTGTTGAAACGGCAGACTCGGGTCAGAGGTAGCAATCATTAGTGATGATTCGGTGGACTGAGCCACATCAAAAGAGATAGATGTCCCTGTCCCGCTGGCCGTGAATCCCTCAATCTCACCAAGTGTCAACCATGGTTCCCCCAGTGCACTATGCATCACTGACCAGGAATTTGATTCAAACGTCGCGATGCAAGTGTCATACCCCAATATGGCTGCATCGACAGATTCACGAGGCATCAGTCCAGCATTGAACTCGACTTCCGGCGATAGGGAGATCTTGATTTCCTCTCGAATACTGGGCAGTAGCGTGAGGTTATTGGGGTCGCTGATGTTAATTCGCTCCACGTCAATGAGCACAGCTGAACATGATTGCAATTCCGAAGATTTGATTGTCGGTCCGGATGCGACAAGTGCTCGATCAGAGCCAAAGATTGCATAAACGAAAACTGCAATCACGCCTGCCAGCAGCGCTGAGATCAGTACCAAGGAGAGTGCAAGAATTGCGATTATCCTTCGAAAGCGCCGCACCGCTACCCCTTTCTGACATCTCCAAGTCCAACGCGATCTAGCCTATTGAGAGACCATAGCTGTGAATCGAAGGACAGAGTCTTAGGCTTGGCCAGTGATTGATCGGACATTGCTGATAACCGTCAGTGGAATTGACGCACCGGGGCTAACCAGTGCAATCTTTGAAGCGCTTGCTCCTTCGCCCATGGTTGTCATTGATATGGAGCAACTCGTTGTCCGAGGTCACCTGACGTTGGCGATCGCGGTTGAAATTGACCCCACCGTCTCTGACGCCAAGGCACCAGAAGTTCTCGAGTCAGTTCGCAAAGACGTTCGACTGGCAGCAAGTGATCGAAATATGGAGGTCACGACCCGCCCTGTTGCAACATTAGGAGTCGATCACTCCCCCGACAAATTTCAGGTGATCGTCATGGGAGCCCCGCTTCACCCAGAATGCATCAGCATCGTCACCTCAACAATTGCCGATCATGGTGGAAACCTTGATCGTATCCACCGCATTGCTGATTACCCGGTTACGGCAATTCGTTTCGAGGGTTCTGGAGTGGCTCCTAGTGGATTAAGGCGCCCCCTAGCGGAGGTTTCAGCAAGGTGCCAAGTTGATATTTCAGTTCAAGATGTCGCCTTGGAAGCGCGGGGCCAGTACCTCGTCGTTCTTGATGTCGATTCAACCCTTATTCAAGAGGAAGTTGTCGATTTGCTCGCTGAGTTAGCCGGTGTCGGCCCACAAGTGAGTGAAATAACCCGAGCAGCCATGAATGGGGAGCTTGATTTCGCTCAGTCACTAATGGCCAGGGTGACACTCCTCGCGGGCTCTCCAGCAAGCCTGTTGGACCAGGTCCGAGAGATGGTGACCCTCACCCCGGGTGCTCGAACTTTATGTCGCACTTTGAATCGATTGGGTTATCGCATTGTCTTAGTTTCCGGTGGTTTCACTAATGTGATAGAAC
This sequence comes from Candidatus Nanopelagicales bacterium, assembly GCA_044240195.1. Lineage (GTDB taxonomy): Bacteria > Actinomycetota > Actinomycetes > S36-B12 > S36-B12 > UBA4592. Next base: position 83,824 of record JBIHZX010000001.1, read on the forward strand.
CGATCGCCAAAGATCTAGGTGTTAGCGGATTTCGAGCTAACACCTTGGAGGTCATTGATGGGAAATTGACGGGGAGTCTTGTTGGGCCAATTATTGACCGTGAAGGTAAGCGCCAGGCGCTTATCGATTTTGCAACAGAGTTTGATATTCCGAACCGACGAACAATTGCGATCGGAGATGGCGCAAACGACATTGACATGATTTCTGAAGCTGGTCTCGGAGTTGCCTTCAACGCGAAGCTTGCACTTCGCGAGAGTGCAGATACCACCGTAAACGTCCCTTATCTGGACTCCGTTCTGTATCTCCTTGGCATTACACGCGACGAGATCGTTCGATCCGATAGGGAAAAATCAGTTTAAGATCCCTGTGAATGCATTCCACCGTCAACGTGGATCATCTCACCACTTGTTGCTGGCAGCCAATCTGAAAAAAGTACAACACAGGCTTGGGCTGCAGCCGTTGGATCATTTACATCCCAACCTAATGGTGCACGTTCTTGCCAAATGTTTTCAAATTCCTCAAAACCTGGAATGCTCTTGGCGGCCATTGTTCGAATTGGTCCCGCGGCAACAAGATTTACCCGAATACCTAAGGGACCTAAATCCCTTGCCAAATACCGTGATGTGCTTTCAAGTGCAGCTTTAGCAACACCCATCCAGTCATAGGTCGGCCAAGCGACCGTTGCATCAAAGTCAAGGCCAACAATCGAACTGCCGCGGCCCAACAACGGCTGACAGGCAACTGATAATGATTTGAATGAGAATGTTGAAATCTGCACTGCTGTGGCAACGTCTTCCCATGGGGTGTGTAGAAAATTTCCGCCAAGTGCACTCTCAGGAGCGAAGCCAATTGAATGCAGAACTCCATCAAGGTTGGGAACATACTGACGCACGCGATCAGCCAAGGAATCAAGATCCTCTTGGGAGGTCACATCAAGCTCGACAATCGCAACTTCCTTGGGCAAACGTGCGGCGCTGCGTTTAGTCAAGGACATTGTTCGACCGAAAGACGTCAACACCACAGTCGCACCTTGTTCTTGCGCGAGTCGTGCGACGTGAAATGCAATTGACTGATCCGTAAGTACACCTGTAATCAAAATATTCTTGTTTTTTAGCAACATAACTCTCCTCAGTGTCCCATTCCAAGCCCACCGTCAACGGGAATAACTGCCCCAGAAATGTAGGAGCCTTCCTGTGAGACGAGAAACTTAATGACGTGTGCAACTTCGCTCGGTTCACCGTAGCGACCGGCTGGAATTGTGTCCAAGATTGCCTTCTTTGTGCTCTCATCAAGGGCTGCAGTCATATCAGTATCGATAAAACCGGGTGCTACGACATTTATCGTGATTCCACGACTGGCAACCTCACGGGTCAGAGAGCGTGCCGCGCCAACCAGGCCCGCTTTTGATGCAGCGTAATTCACCTGCCCCGCGCTTCCTAACAGACCAACGACTGAGGAAACAAAAATAATCCGACCATTTTTTGCCTTGATCATGGGTCGTAGTACCCGACGAGCCAGTCGAATAGATCCAATTAAATTGGTATTGATCGTCTCTTCGATATCTGCATCACTCATCCGCATCAGCAACGAGTCGCGAGTAATACCCGCATTAGCGATTAGTGCTTCGATTGGACCGAATCGTTCCTCGATTTCGGTTATCGCCTTTTCAATCGATTCAGCATCGCTTACATCAATAAGAACGCTAGATATCCCAGGATGTGAACTGGCTGTACCCGCTCGCGAGCCAATCACGACTTGATACCCGCCTTCGGCCAACACGTGTGCTGTTGCCGCGCCTATCCCGCGGCTGCCTCCCGTGATGAAAACGACACCCAACTTCTGGCCCACCTATTGATCCTCGAGGCGATAACCAACTCGCACGGTAACCTGAAAATGATCAACGCCATTTTCTCGCACATATCCACGGATTTGATCCACCTCGAACCAATCCACATGCCGGTGAAGTTCACCAGCTCGCTGTACCGCATTACGAATCGCGGTATCCAGGGATTCAGGGGAAGTACCAACTAGCGTGGCGATCCCGTAACTTCGGTCCGTCATAGAACTCCTTCAGTCAGATCGCGCCTATTGGGCAATGGGCTTAGGCTATCGTCATGGCACCTGAGGTCTACACCATCACGGCGACTAATCGCGCCCTGAGTAATGAACAGTCAGGTCGCACCAAGAGGTATCTCATCTCGATGGGGATCCGGACGGCCTGCGTACTTGCAGCAATTGTGGTTCCTGGTTGGCCGAAGTGGATATTTATTGCTGGAGCCGTTGTCCTTCCCTACTTGGCGGTCGTGGTCGCAAATGCGGGTCGCCAGAACGATGAACCGGGCGCAATGGGCGTTTCGGCCGTTGCGTTGCCAAGTGCGGCGTCCGCTCAGGAATACGAGCGGCGAGTTTCTCGATCAATCGAAAGATAATCACCACTTAACTCATCGTTCCTGCCCTATTGACTGTGTCTCACGTGGATTAAGGTGAAGTGTGCTCGCCCTTCTCAAGACCCGGCGCTGGGTTGGTTTCACGGCCATTGTGCTTGTTTCAATTATTGGCTTTGGTCTACTCAGTCGTTGGCAGTGGAGTCGGGCCGATGAACAACGTGCGGAACGCCTAGCAATCTCGGAAGCCCAGGTGTTGCAAGACGTAGGCTCAGTCGATGACCTAGAAGAATTCACCCGGGTCCGTGTCTCCGGTGTTTTCAACAATCAAGATACGCAATTGATTCGCCAACGACCCCTAGACGGCGGAAATGGGTATTGGGTAATGACTCCGCTGGATACAAACGGGGGTACCCGGATCTGGATAGTCCGGGGCTGGGTGGGTGCGTCAACAATTGCCACAGAGGTACCCGAGGTTCCCCCTGCTCCAGCGGGGACGATCGTGGTCAATGGAGCCGTTCGAATGTTTGAGCCACCACTCGAAAATGTTTACGGCCTTCCCAATGGTGTTATTGCCAGGATGTCCCTGGATGAATTAGCAACGCCCGGATCCAATAACCCTGTTGATAACCGGGTTGTTCAGTTGATCACGTCGACACCGTCCGCAGGTGAAATCGTGGTTGTTCCTCTCCCGGATGTCGATGAAGTCCAAAATATTTCGTACGCTGTGCAGTGGATCCTGTTTGCACTTGTTGCGATGATCGGCTGGTTAATTTTCCTCAAACGCGAGGCGGATACACCTAGCGCGTAAATTGCGTTTCATAGAGATCCGAGTAGACGCCACCTTCGGCGAGCAATTGCTCATGAGTGCCGCGTTGGACAATTTGACCATCAACAACTACCAGAATCTGATGTGCTCCGCGAATTGTTGATAGTCGATGCGCAATCACAACTGACGTACGGCCACTCAAAGCGTTATCGAGAGCTTGGTGAACGGCCCGCTCACTTTCGCTGTCCAAATGAGCGGTGGCTTCGTCGAGAATGACCACTCGAGGGGACTTCAACAACAAGCGAGCCAGGGCGATTCTCTGTTTTTCGCCTCCAGAAAGCCGATAACCGCGATCACCAACGACCGTATCCAAGCCTTCGGGCAATGACGAAATCATGCTCCAGATTTGTGCATCAACACAGGCTTGCTCTATTTGATCATTCGTAGCATCAGGTTTCGCATAAAGCAGGTTTGCACCGATGGTGTCATGGAACATGTGTGAGTCTTGTGTCACAACGCCAAGCGCATCACGCAGTGATTCAAAGGTAACATCTCGAATGTCATCCCCGCCGATCCGAATAGTCCCATCAACGGGGTCGTAGAGCCGTGACAGAAGTGCGGTTATCGTGGTTTTTCCAGCGCCCGATGGACCTACTAAGGCTGTGAGAGTTCCTGCCGCAACCTCAAAACTTACGTCACGCAATACCGGCCCTTCTCCCCCAGCCGAATCCATTCGAGCGATTGATTCAAGTGACGCCAAACTCACTTCGCTGGCCTTTGGGTAGGTGAAATCAACGTGATCAAAGGCGACAGACAGTGGACCACTTGGTAACTTCTTTGCATTGGGTGCCTCCACCACAAGTGGTTTCAAATCAAGGACTTCGAACACGCGGTCAAATGACACCAATGCGGTCATTACATCAACGCGTACATTGGAAATGGCTGTCAGCGGACCATAGAGTTGTGCCAGCAAGCCAACAAGTGCCAGTAATGTTCCTAGCGAGATTGCGCCAGTGATAACCAGATTGCCACCAAGTCCGTACGTTACGGCGGTAGCTAAGGCAGCAACGAGGGTCAACGCTGTGAAAAACCAACGATTTGCCATTGCGATCTGGATTCCGGAATCACGAACTACCTTCGCGCGGTCGCTAAACACCTGGGATTCCTCAGCGGGACGTCCAAATAGCTTCACCAAAAGTGCGCCAGCAACGTTGAACCGCTCGGTCATCTGGTTGCTCATCAAGGCATTTACGCTCATCTGTTCGCGCGTCATTGATTGAAGTCGACGGCCCATGAAACGTGCGGGTAGTAGGAACAGCGGTACCAGAATGAGTGAGGCGAGGGTTATTTGCCACGACAGGATGAACATGGTTATCAAGACAATAACAAGTGAGATCATGTTGCCCAGGACACCACCAAGAGTGGATGTGAAGGCCTGCTGTGCCCCAATCACATCATTATTTAGGCGCGAGATGAGGGCGCCAGTTTGTGCTCGAGTAAAAAAAGCAATGCTCTGGGACTGCACGTGGTCATAAACTTCATTACGCAGATCAAAAATCAGACCTTCTCCAATTCGAGCCGAATAGTAACGGCTGACGATTCCCAATCCCGCATCCGCGATCGCCAGCAAGGCGATAAAGATAGCTGTCCAAGTTACGAGGGATGCGTTACCCGGAGTTATCCCCTGGTCAATTATTCGGCGGAAAAGTAATGGTTGGGCGACACTGAGCAAGGAAGCGAACACTAAAGTGATGAGGAAAAATGTGATGAGCGCTTTATAAGGTTTTGCGTATCCAAGGATCCGCTTAACGGTCTCACGACTGATCTTTTTGTCCTTGACAGATGCATCTCGTGTCATCGACCGGTACATCATCCAAGCGCTTTCCATTGACACGACTTATTCTCCGAACTAATTGTGAATGATTTATTGTTTAATGTTGCGACATAAGATCGTGCAGGTGACGTAGTCGCTTTGTCTGTGAACGCCGTTCGGCGACCCATGGTTCTTCACCATAGGCAATCCCAGCCAGCATCGATTTGGCATCAATGAGCACCTCTGGCATAACGGCTCGCAAAGGATCAACGAGTTGACTTAACCCCGTATCAAGGTCTTCCGAGATGACGCTCACCAAACCGAGTGCGAAGGCCTCCGACGCATCTATTGCACGACCGCTCCCGATGAGTTCAAGGCTCTTTCGGTACCCGAGAATTTCCATGAAGCGCACCGTGCCACCTAAATCGGGAGTGAGTCCCCATTGCGCTTCTTTGAGTGCAAATTCTGCACTGGGCTGAGCAATTATGAGATCACACGCGAGAGCGAGTTGGAATCCAGCTCCAATGGCATGCCCTTGAACGAGTGCAATGCTTATTTGCGGTAAATCACGCAAAACCCGAAAAAAACGTTGGTAATACGCGATTGTGTCGTCAATTTTAGTGTCACTTTGGGAAGCCATTTCCATGAATGACGGCTGGCCGGGTATTCCACCAGGTGTGAACATCGCTCGGTCTAACCCAGCTGAGAATGACTTGCCATTTCCGCGCAGAACAATGAAGCGAGCCTCTGGGGGTACTTGTGTACTGATGTTGTAGAGCTCATCCCATGTCTGGGGGGTTTGAGCGTTGCGCTTATCTGGGTCGTTGAGGGTGATTGTGAAAACGTCACCAGAGAGACTCGTTAAAATTTCCATGCCGTTAGGCTAACTCAATGAGTTCGATGTAGGACTCGCTCCACAGGTCTTCATCACCGTCAGGCAGAATCAAGACCCTCTCAGGATTCAAAGCTCGCACGGCTCCAGGATCATGTGTTACCAGAACAACTGCACCTTCATACAGTGATAGCGCGTTGAGAACTTCTGCGCGGCTTGCCGGATCAAGGTTGTTTGTCGGCTCGTCGAGTAAAAGGACGTTCGACCCCGAAACGACCAAGCAGGCTAGTGCCAAGCGTGTTTTTTCCCCACCGGAAAGCACGCCGGTTGGCTTATGAACGGAATCACCTTGAAAAAGGAACGATCCAAGTACCGTACGTTGTTGAGTGTCATTGAGATGTGTACCAGCTGAAGCCATGGTCTCCCAGACGGTTGCTGTTGGATCCAAAGTTTCGTGTTCCTGCGCGTAATACCCAACAATTGCCCCGTGCCCAAGCTCCCTCGACCCGGTATCTGGCGGGTCAATTCCAGCAAGGATTCGAAGCATTGTCGTTTTACCCGCACCATTGAGCCCCAAGATGACGACCTTGCTGCCGCGATCAATGGCTAAATTAACATCGGTGAAGACTTCGAGGCTGCCGTAACTACGGGAAAGATTCTCGGCCATTAATGGAACCCGACCGCATGCTTTCGGTGTGGGGAACCTTAGTTTTGCCACATTGTCTTTCAGTTGAACATTTGCAGTTTCGGCCATGAGTCGATCGGCTCGTTTGAACATCGATTGAGCAGCCTTCGCCTTGGAGGCTTTTGCCCGCATCTTCTCGGCCGTCTTGCGCAAACTATCCGCTTGGGTCTCCGCATTTTTGCGCTCGCGTTTTCTCCTTTTTTCGTCAGTTTCACGCGCGAGCAGATACTTATTCCAGCCCATTGAGTAAAGGTCAATTTCCTGACGATTCGCGTCAAGGTGCCACACCTTATTTACCGTGTCCTCAAGTAATTCGGTGTCATGGCTGATCACGATGAATCCACCTTCATAGGCCGCAAGGTACTTGCGTAGCCAACGAATGGAATCCGCATCGAGGTGGTTGGTGGGTTCGTCGAGCAGCAGAACATCAGCGTCAGAAAAAAGAATGCGCGTTAACTCAACGCGCCTGCGTTGACCACCGGAAAGGGTTCCCAATGGTTGAGCCAATATTCGCTCGTCCAGTCCGATACTTGCGGCGATTGTCGCTGCCTCTGACTCAGCCGTATATCCGCCAAGGCCCTCAAATTCACCCAGTGCCCGGTTATATCGATCCCCGGCCCGATCAAAATCCTCTGCGCTGATACCGGGTGTGGATAGGGCTTCCGCGGCTTTTGTCATTCGGATTGAGACAGCGTCCAGCCCGCGAGCGCTGAGGATCCGAGAGCGTGCCAACTGACTGGGGTCTGCTGTACGGGGATCCTGAGGCAGATAGCCCACGGTGCCCGTCATTTTCACGCTTCCACTTGCCGGTGCTGCCTCACTGGCTAAAACTCGAGTCAAAGTTGTTTTACCAGCGCCATTTCGCCCGACAAGGCCAATTCGATCGCCTTTGTCAACCCGGAGCATCGGGGCCGTGAGTAAAAGTTCTGATCCTGCGCGTAATTCAATTTCGGAAGCAGCAATCATGGCTAACGCAGTCTAGTCCCTGCGTCCGCCAACTGATTCAGACGTTAAAGCCCAAGGAACGCAACATGTCTCGACCGTCGTCGGTGATCTTGTCTGGTCCCCAGGGCGGCATCCAGACCCAGTTGATTTTGAAGTCCGTAACAATAGAATCCAGTGCACTTCGTGTTTGATCCTCGATGACATCGGTGAGCGGGCAGGCTGCCGAGGTCAGGGTCATATCAACCGTGGCGGTGTTGTTCTCGTCTACGGTCACTCCGTAAACCAAACCAAGATCCACAACATTGATACCCAATTCGGGGTCAATAACGTCCTTCATCGCTTCAATGACGTCTTCATTGGTTACTGCCATGATTCACCCATTTCGTGTAGTAGTTGTCGCGGTTAACTGAGCCTTTATCTGCGCATCGGCGAGAGCCATCCATGAAATTAGAGCGCATTTGATGCGCGCAGGATACTTGGAAACACCAGCAAATGCGATTGCATCCTCGAGCACATCTTCATCTGGTTCCAGTAGTCCCTTTGATTTCATGAGTTCCATGAAGGCCTCTTGAATGGGCGCTGCCTCCTCCGGGGTCCTTCCATTAATGAGTTCACTCATCACGCTGGCACTGGCTTGTGAGATCGAGCAACCTTGACCGTCGTAGGACACCAGCAATGTGCCATCAGGGCCCTGACCGACCTCAACCGTTATCTCATCACCGCAGGTGGGGTTGACTTGATAGCTTTGAGCAAGTGAATCAATTTGGACTTTCTTACCCCTTGGATTTTTATAGTGATCAAGAATTATTTCTTGATAAAGATCCTCGCTCATGCACTCACCGCAATACCTGACCCAAAGAATTCTTGAGCACTTTTGATTCCGGCGATCGCTTGATCAATATCGCTCTTATCGTTATAGATATATGTTGTGATTCGGGTTGTTGCCGGGACATCGAAACGGCGACAGGTTGGCCAGCAGCAGTGGTGTCCTACGCGCACCGCAACTCCCTTGGCATCCATGAGGTGACCCACGTCGTGGGGGTGAATCCCGTCGACTACGAAGGAGACTGCCGACCCTCGGTTGCGCATATCCGTTGGTCCAATCACCCGAACACCAGGGATTTTCGCTAGTTCATCCAAGGTATAGGCGGTCAATTCTTGTTCGTGCTCAAAAACATTATTCATGCCTATTTCAGATAGGTAGTCGCAAGCCCGGGCCAGCCCGATCGCCTGCGCCGCCATTGGGACGCCCGCTTCGAACCGTTGTGGCGCTGGTGCGTATGTGCTGTGCTCCATATGAACCATTTCGATCATCGAACCACCGCTGAGAAAAGGTGGCATGGCATTAAGTAGATCGGATTTGCCCCACAGGATTCCAATGCCCGTTGGACCGAGCATCTTGTGACCACTCCATGAGGCAAAATCGGCGCCAAGTTCATTCACGTTAACCGGCATGTGCGGAACGGATTGACAAAGATCAACCATTCCGAGAGCCCCGACCGCGTGTGCCATGCCCATAATTTCTTTGACCGGATTGATCGTGCCTAAGAGATTCGATTGGTGCACTACCGAGACAAACTTCGTGGTGCTGTCAATTACTCCTGGTTCAATATTGAGGCGACCTTCTTCGGTGAGGCCAAACCACTTTAACGTCGCACCTGTCTTGGCACACAATTCTTGCCACGGGATCAGGTTCGCGTGATGTTCCATTTCGGTAACAACGATGGAATCGCCTGGCCCAACAACAAATCGAGGATCCACCTCAATGCCCTGACGTGACTTATCTGTTGCATTTGAAAACGCGTACGCCACCAGATTTATTCCCTCGGTTGCGTTTTTCGTGAAGACAATCTCCTCAACGTGAGCTCCCACAAAGGAAGCGATTGTTTGCCGAGCGGCTTCATAAGCATCAGTTGCCTCCTCGGCGAGAGCGTGCGCCCCGCGGTGAACTGCTGCATTCGAAGTCTCATAGAAATGACGCTCGGCGTCCAAAACCTGGGTAGGTTTTTGAGAAGTTGCACCGCTATCGAGGTATACCAACGGAACGCCACGCACTTTTCGAGAAAGGATGGGGAAATCCGCGCGCAACTTATCGACGTCGAACATTATGCACGCGCCGCAGCAGTGTATGTCTCATAACCATCTGATTCCAGCACGTCGGCCAATTCAGGCCCGCCGGTGGCAACGATTCTCCCGTCGACAAATACATGAACGACATCAGGCTGGATATAACGAAGGATCCTCGTGTAGTGAGTAATCAGGAGTACACCTGCATTACTGGACTCCTTGTATCGATTAACACCTTCACTCACGATCTTTAGTGCATCAACATCGAGCCCAGAATCCGTTTCATCCAAGATTGCGATCTTGGGTTGCATGAGCCCCAACTGCAGAATTTCATGACGTTTCTTCTCGCCGCCAGAGAAACCTTCATTGACATTGCGGCTAGCGAAAGCGGGATCCATTTGAAGGTCGGCCATCGCCTCTTTCATGTCTTTTGTCCACGTACGAAGTTTGGGAGCTTCACCCTTAAGGGCAGTGATCGACGTGCGCAGGAAGTTGGATACTGAAACGCCAGGAATTTCGACCGGGTACTGCATGGCAAGGAAGAGTCCTGCACGAGCTCGCTCGTCGACTGTCATTGCGAGAACATCTTGGCCATCGAGATCGATTGAGCCCGATGTCACCGTGTACTTGGGGTGACCCGCAATCACGTAAGCCAACGTGCTCTTACCCGATCCGTTGGGTCCCATGATCGCATTGGTGGTACCGGATTCAACGACTAGTGATACGCCACGAAGGATGGGAGTTTCACCATCCTCGGTGATAACGCTGGCGTGTAAATCGGTAATTGTTAGCTTGCTCATTGAGTCGTGCCTTTCGTAATAAAAATTGGACTATTTGGGTCTGTTATGTCGGTCGTAACGGGGTAGGTCTTTACCGCGGTGATCGCGGGAAGTGAGGTCGGGATACCGGTGCGGACATCAAAGCTGGAACCGTGCAACCAACATTCGATGAAGCAGCCGTCAACTTCACCTTCAGAAAGCGCGACATCTGAGTGGGAGCATCGATCCTCCATTGCAAACATTCCTTCAGGGGTGTTCACAACGACAATTAAATCCCCGTCAACCTCAAACTGACGCGCTGTTCCCGCCGGAACATCGGAGACAACACCGAGAAGCAGTTGACTACTCATGGTCCACAATCCCCAGTTTCGACTCAATTCGTCGCATGAGAGATCCACTCAACTCAGAATCGTCGATTTTACTGAGCACATCAACGAAGAAACCTCGAACGACCAACTGACGCGCTACTGATTCCGGGATTCCTCGCGATTGCAAGTAGAACAACTGCTCGTCATCAAATCTGCCTGTCGCGCTGGCGTGACCCGCACTAATAACGTCACCGGTTTCCAGTTCTAGATTCGGGACCGAATCTGCCCGAGGCCCATCGGTGAGCAATAAATTTCGATTGAGTTCATATGTTTCAATCCCAATTGCTTCACGCCTCACGAGAACATCGCCGATCCACACCGAGTGAGCACCCTCACCGCTCAGGGCGCCCTTGTAAATTACGTTGCTGACACAGTGGGGCTGAGTGTGGTCTACGAGAATCCGGTGCTCCTGGAACTGATCACCCGTCAGTAGAAAGGCTCCCAGCATTTGAGCTTTTCCACCGGGCGCCCGATACGTCAATGTCGGGACGGTTCGAATAACCCCGCCGCCAAGTGTTATCGACAGACCGTGGAAATTTGCATCGCGTCCAACTTCGGTGAACCAGTGTAAGTGTTGCATGACCGCGGCGTCTGCATCGATGACCGAGAGCATGGTCAAATCTGCTTGATCACCCAAGAGTGAGAGCATCGACCCGCTGACGTTGCCTGAAGTGTCATGGATGAGCACTACCTGCGACGTGGAAAAAGGGCCGGCGTGAACTTCAACGTGGAGATAGTTGCTCTCTCCAGCATTTTTGAGGTTGATAACAATCGGGGCCGTGTGAACGGACTCCTTTGGGATCGTCACCAAAACAGCGTGGGTTGCTTGCGCTCGAGCAATAGCGCTCGGTCTATCTGTCGGCATCCATGTTCGCGAGAGTCGCTGATCGTCAATTGCTACGTATTCAACGGTGACATCGTGTTCGCCATCAAGGCCGACGCTCCCCCAGTCTGATGGTTGGAAAAAGCTTCCCATTTTTCTGATAGGTGCAAAGCGCCATTCTTCTTCCCGGCCAATGGGGACATCAAAATCTTCAATCGTGCGTGAAAATACTCGAGGGGCTAAGTCTGTTGCAGGAGCGACGGTGGGAGCTCTCACCCAACAGCCCCTTCCATTTGCATCTCAATGAGACGGTTCAGTTCAATTGCGTACTCCATGGGAAGTTCGCGCGCAATTGGTTCAATAAAGCCGCGAACGATCATTGCCATCGCTTCATCTTCACTTAAACCACGTGTCATCAGATAAAATAATTGTTCTTCGCTGACCTTGGAAACTGTGGCTTCGTGACCCATCTGCACGTCGTCTTCACGCACATCGACATAGGGGTATGTGTCAGAGCGACTGATGTCATCGACTAACAGTGCATCACATTTCACAGTACTTTTGGAATGATGTGATCCCTCGAGTACTTGCACCAAACCGCGGTAACTTGTGCGACCGCCGCCGCGGGCGACTGATTTACTAATGATTGATGACGAGGTGTGTGGCGCCGCATGCACCATCTTGGCACCGGCATCTTGGTGCTGACCCGGTCCTGCAAAAGCGATTGACAACGTCTCGCCGCGAGCATGTTCACCGGTCATCACTACTGCCGGGTACTTCATGGTCACCTTGCTGCCAAGGTTTCCATCGACCCATTCCATGGTTGCACCTTCATGGGCTATGGCCCGCTTGGTTACCAGGTTGTAGACGTTTGTTGACCAGTTTTGAATTGTTGTGTAACGGCAGCGGCCGCCCTTTTTAACGATGATCTCGACTACAGCCGAGTGCAATGAATCACTGGAATAGATGGGAGCCGTGCAACCTTCGACATAATGCACATAGGCGCCTTCGTCAACAATTATGAGAGTACGCTCAAACTGGCCCATATTTTCCGTATTGATCCGGAAGTAGGCCTGCAACGGAATATCAATGTGTACACCCTTGGGAACGTAAATGAAGGATCCACCCGACCACACGGACGTGTTCAATGCTGCGAACTTGTTGTCGCCAACAGGGATGACTGAGCCAAAATATTCTTTGAATACATCTTCGTGCTCGCGCAGAGCAGTGTCGGTATCGAGGAATAGCACACCCAGTTCTTCAAGGTCCTCGCGGATCTTGTGATAGACCACTTCGGATTCGTACTGCGCCGCTACCCCACCAACGAGACGCTGCTTTTCTGCCTCAGGAATGCCGAGACGATCGTATGTGTTCTTGATGTCGTCGGGGAGGTCATTCCAATCAGTGGCTTGTTTCTCCGTCGAACGAACGAAATATTTGATTGTGTCGAAGTGGATTCCGGTGAGGTCAGAACCCCAGTGCGGCATTGGCTTCTTCTCAAATAGCTTGAGACCTTTAAGTCTGAGGTCGAGCATCCACTGCGGTTCATTCTTTTTGGCAGAGATGTCACGGACAACGTCTTCATTGATGCCACGTCGAGCATTAGCACCCGCATCACTGGCATCACTCCAGCCGTACTCGTAATTTCCGAGTGATTCAATTGTGGCGTCTTGCTCACTCTTGGCATTGGGAATCGTTGTACTCATGCTGATACCTCTCGACTTTCCCGCGGTTTGCGAGCTTGATGTTTTACCTGCGTTAACTGTCCGAAAACTTGATTAGGGATCAATGTTGTGCAAATGGGGTCACCCTGTGCCAAAGTCGCAAGTCGGGTCACGTGTTGTCCCAAAGCTGCACTGAATGCACTCGTTTCCTCTTCACATAATTCGGGAAACTCGCTCGCAGCGGCTACAACCGGGCAATGATGCTGGCATAGCTGACTTGAATGTGAGTTACTGGAGGCTAGTTCCAGTGTTGCTGCGTATCCCTCACTCACGAGTGCCTCAACTATTGATTCAATCGTCCCACCTGAAGTAATTCGAGCGGCTCGTTCAGCCGCAAATGCCCGAACGGCATCTCTGCCAAAAGACCGATCAATGAAACGCAAGCTTTCCAGGGCTAAATCGTCGTAGCTTTGGTCGCAAGCACTGCGACCCAGCGGCGTCAAGGAATATGTCCCACTGGGCCTGCCCCGACCGCGGGTGGGAGTTGGGCCAAATGGTGTGCGTTCATGGGCCTCGACAAATCCCGCATCAAGAAGTGCACTGAGTGAACGGCGGGTTGCCTGAACAGATGTTCCCAAAGTATGTGATACCTCAACCGCGGTAGCCGCCCCGACCTCCAAGAGGACACGAGCCACCCGCTCTGCAGCACCACCGGGGAATTTCACAACACTATTGTTGCCTAATTACCAAACTACGCAACCGCCGGGGGTTCCTAAGGGAAACCCTAGACTGCCCCCATGTCCCAAGCACCCCTTCTGAGCGAGGTGTCACCATGGGCAATAACGTGCGAAAACGTGAGCCTGATCTACCCTGACGGCGGTGGAATTTCGGAGATAAATCTTGATTTTGGTCCTGGAATCACAGCAATCGTTGGCAATAACGGTGCGGGAAAGTCCACCTTGCTGGAGTCAATCGCCGGTCTGCGGTCCCCGACCGGTGGCCGAATCTCTCTCTTTGGCCGCAGCCCCAGCCATTGGCGGTCATCGGGAATTAATCGCGTTGGTGTCGCTCTCCAGGATGGTCGTCCCTATCCCAGCGCAAAGCCGGTGGCGCTTCTCAATTATCTCGATCATCTTTATGCGGATAGTCAGAACCCCGACAGCCGACCAACCGTCGGATCTCTCGTTGAAGCTTTTAGCCTGACTACCAAGACTCTCATCAAAAACCTTTCCGGTGGTGAGTTGCAAAGACTCAAGTGCGCGGCAGCTCTGATTGCTGGTGCCCCCATCCTGATTCTTGATGAACCAACGGCGGGCTTGGACCCCCAAGGTCGGCGCGACCTCTACAACGTGCTGGCTCGCGTCGTACCCCAACAGAGCACTCTTCTTGTGTCAACACACATTCTTGAGGATCTCGAAATCATGAATGGCCGAGTGATTGCCCTAAAGTCTGGTGGTGTTGCCTATGACTCAAATGTAAGTTCAGCCTCTTCTGCGTTCTACATGACTTTCACAAGCCGCGCCAATATCGAGCTCACGGGTTTGCGGAATGCACTTGCCGAAGGTGTTGACATCACGGAGAAGATAAATGGCCATTACTCAATCACCAGCAACGCCCCTATTGATGCCGCATTCATCACGACGGTCATGAATTTCTGCGCACAGATTGGTGCCGACGTCTCGCAGGTAAACGTCCGTGAACGTGGAGGGATCTTGGCCGAAATCGAAGACCTCCTCTTGGATGGAGGCACACCGTGATTTCACTCCGTCGCCTCACTATTCAAACAAAATGGGAATTCCTCCTCAACGCACGAAACTCAGAACAAGCATTACTGCTCGTACTGATTCCCATTGTAATTCTCATTGTACTGACCAAAACGACGATTATTGGCGGGGAAAGTACGGCGGTGGCACTGGCACTTGCCACGGTGCTTACCGTCTCCACTTTTGCTGCAGGTTTCACGTCCCTAGCAATTGCGACGGCATTTGAACGTCGTAGCGAGACTTTAGTCTTTCTCGGTACTACCTCGTTGACGCGTGCGGAAGTAGTTCTTGCTAAGAGTTTGGGAAGTTTTCTGCTGGCGCTATTTGCAGGCCTATTTACATTCATCGGCGCGCTTGTACTCGGCTGGTCCCCAACTCTTTTGACCCTACTAGTTCCACTGTGGATGGTCTTGGGAGTTTTCAGTGTCAGCGGTTTTGCGTATTTGCTGGCGGGGACCATGAGAGCCGAAGCCGTACTCGCGATTGCCAATGGAATCTTCGTACTGGTGTTGATTTTCGGCGGGGTTATTTTCACATTCGGTGAGACCGTCAATGGATTTCTCGAGTACCTGCCACCCCTAGCCGTGAAAAATCTGATTCAATACAGCGTCTCTGAGCCCAATATCGCAGACATAAATGTGATTCAGGCCATGGGCGTCCTCATTGTCTGGGGTGTAGCGGGACACATACTGGCTTCTCGATTTTTCAAGTGGCGTTAATCAACTTAAGGTAGTGACATGAATGCTGTGACACAGTCTCGTTTGCCACGCTGGATGCGCGGCATTTTCATAGCGAACCTTGTCGCACAGTCCGGAATCATTGTCACAGGTGCGGTTGTTCGTCTCACGGGCTCCGGCCTCGGGTGCCCGACCTGGCCCCAGTGCGTCGAGGGTTCTTACACGCCGACCGTCCGACAGGAAGAAGGCTTCCATAAGGTCATTGAATTCGGTAACCGACTCCTCACATTCGTCGTCGCCATTATCGCGATTGCTGTTCTCGTTGCCATAATCGTGAATATTTTTTCGCGTAAGCGTGCAGGTTTGCCACAGCGCCGAACATTAATATTTTTGGGCGCGATTCCCTTCGTTGGCACAGCGGCCCAAGCGGTCTTGGGTGGAATCACCGTTCTCACGGGCCTGCACCCCCTGATTGTTTCGGCGCACTTCCTCGTGTCAATGGGTTTGGTGGCCGCAGCTGTTGCACTCGTTGCTCGCTCAGGTGATCCCGGTGACCAGACAGTCACCTATCTCGCTCCAAAACCTGTCCGACTCCTGACGTGGTTACTTGTCAGTGTCGCTGCTGTAGTCGTCATTCTGGGAGTAATTACAACCGGAAGTGGCCCACACAGCGGTGATGCCGAGACTGAATCGCGATTCTCATTTGATCCTCAGTCCATAGCGTTGCTCCACGCGGATACCGTGTTTCTCTTTATTGGCTTGCTCATTGGCTTGCTCGTAACCCTCATGCTGTTCACGAGCACTGGCTCAATGCGGAAAAGGACGGTCATCCTCGTTGCAATCACGTTGGCGCAAGGGTTCATCGGTTACCTTCAGTACTTCACAGGTTTGCCAAGCGCACTTGTCGCTATACACGTTCTCGGGGCGGTGCTCACGTGGATTGCCGTTCTGTTCATTCCGTTCACCATGCGCACACGTGGTGAAATAGAGAACAAGCAGTAGTTCGCTAAGGAAGAAAAGGCGTAATGCCGATCAATAGGAAAAGCAGAGCCAAGTAAGTAATTGACCCGTGAAAAACTTTCATTGCAGGTTTCTGCAATTCGTCGTAATCAGCATTTTCCCGATGTGATCGCTTAACGAGTCCAAGTGAAATCACGACAAACCAGATCCCTAAAACCACCGCACCAATCCCGTAAACCCAACCCATTGGGGCAACGGGAATGAGAATGATGGAGGCTATGACCATCACCACTGCATAAATAACGACGTTCCGCGTCACAGTTCGCGCGGGTGCAACTACCGGAAGCATTGGCACACCAACAGATGCGTAGTCATCTCTGTATTTGATGGCAAGTGGCCAATAATGCGCGGGGGTCCAAAAAAAGACAATCAAGAACAGGACTACGGGAGTCCAATTCAATGAACCGGTAACGGCTGCCCAGGCGATGAGCACCGGCATACAACCAGCGGCTCCGCCCCAAACAATGTTTTGTGGGGTTGAGCGCTTAAGCAGAATTGTGTAGCCCAGTGCGTACATAACAATGGCAAGAAAGCCCAGAAATGCAGCTAACCAGTTAGTGAGCAATCCCAGCGTTATGACGCTGATAACTCCCAAAATTGTTGCTTGGATGAGTCCAGCCCGAACACTAATGACCCCGGAAGCCAACGGGCGACTTCCCGTTCGATGCATCACGGCATCAATGTCCCGGTCGTAAACACTGTTGTAGGTATTAGCACTCGCTGCAGCAGCCGAACCCCCAATGACAACGGCAATCGTTACGATCACTGTGGGAAGACCATTTGATGCCAGAAAAAGTGTCGGGACGGCGGTGGCCAGTAGCAGCTCCACAATTCGTGGCTTGGTCACCCAAAAATAGGGTGCGAGGCGTTCGCGCACTCCTATTTCGCTCACACACCTAATCTAGCCAATCACGACCCCGCCGGCGCTTTGTGGGCGCTTCTGCGAGGTCAACACAACCTCAATCGGTCTCAAGGCACAACCACATTTACCAATAGACTCATGGCATGAATCTGGTGCCCATCAACCCGACGACCCTTGACCCAAATTTTGATTGGACCGTCGACGACCAAAAATCTGTCGATTATTTGCGGGCGCTAGCTGCCGACGCTGTCCAGAAAGTCGGAAATGGTCACCCGGGGACAGCAATGAGCCTTGCTCCCGCGGCTTATCTCCTGTTCAACAGGATCATGACCCACGACCCAAGTGACCCTTCATGGCTGGGACGGGATCGTTTTGTCCTCTCTGCCGGCCACTCAAGCTTGACGTTGTACTCACAACTGTTTCTTTGTGGATACGGATTGACCATGGAGGATGTGAAATCCTTTCGCACTAAAGGAAGTCTGACTCCTGGTCACCCCGAGTTCGGTCACACCGTTGGAGTCGAGACAACGACGGGTCCACTCGGTCAGGGAATTGCTACCGCGGTTGGGATGGCGATGTCTGAACGCTTTGAGGCGGGCCTCTTCGCCGGGGCGCCATTCGCGCATCGTGTCTGGGTCATTGCATCGGATGGTGACTTGCAGGAGGGCATATCCGGAGAGGCCTGCTCCCTTGCAGGCACTCAACAATTGGGTCACCTCAATGTGATCTGGGATGACAACCGAATCTCCATTGAAGGCAATACAGAGGTTGCTTTCACTGAAGATGTGTCCGCGCGCTACCGAGCTTATGGCTGGGACGTCCACGAGGTTGAGATGCTGGAAAACGGTGACGTTGATATTCCAGCGCTCCATGCAGCAATGGTTGCGGCCGCCAATAACACAGAACGGCCCAGCTTTATTCGGATGCGCACCACAATTGCTTGGCCAGCACCAAACGCTCGTGGCACGGCAAAATCACATGGATCGGCATTGGGTGCAGAGGAGGTTGCGGCAATCAAAGTGGAACTCGGACTTAACCCAGAGGAAAGTTTTGCATTCGACGCAGACCTTTTGGCACGCATCCGACTGTCCCTAAATCAGCGTGTCGCGGCTTCGCGAAAGATCTGGGATTCGAATTATTCAATGTGGCGTGATGACCAGCCAGAGGAGGCCGCACTCCTTGACCGACTTCTTGCCAAAGAATTGCCCGCGAATTTCAACTCAGGTTTACCCACTTATGGAGCCGACGGGTCCACCTCTACTCGTAAAGCTTCCGGACAGGTGCTAAACGCGCTCGCGACGAAGTTACCTGAGCTCTGGGGCGGCTCGGCTGACTTGGCGGAGTCAAACAACACCTGGATCGATGGCTCGCCGAGTTTCCTTCCCTATTTCAGCGATAACACCTCACCGTATGGGCGCAATATTCATTTTGGGATTCGCGAACATGCGATGGGGGCCGCCCTCAACGGAATTGCGCTTGGAGGGTTGACGCGCCCATTTGGTGGAACTTTTCTCGTATTCAGTGACTACATGCGTGGAGCAGTACGACTGGCCGCTTTGATGCAAACCGACGTTACCTTTGTCTGGACACATGACTCAATAGGTCTGGGCGAAGACGGTCCAACGCACCAGCCGGTAGAGCACTTATGGTCATTACGGGCGATTCCCGGGCTCAGCGTTGTGCGCCCAGCAGATGCTAATGAAACAGCGGCAGCCTGGGTTGAAAATATGACACGTCGCGCACCAGTTGGTCTGATTCTCTCCCGGCAAGACTTACCGCACTTGAGCAACGACGCCGCGCAAGTAACCTCGGGGGTCGCCAAGGGTGGCTATGTTCTTGAAAGTGATGCGAATCCAACAGTTGTCATCATTGCAACCGGTTCCGAAGTTAGTGTTGCACTCGCCGCGAAGGAACTCTTGAATTCCGAGGGTTATGCAGTCCAACTGGTCTCAATGCCCTGCATCGAGTGGTTTGATCAACAGTCGCAGGCCTACCGCGATGAAGTCTTGCCACCGAGCATCACAGCCCGGGTAGCCGTGGAAGCCGGAGCCACTTTTGGTTGGTATCGATTCGTGGGGACACGCGGTGAAGTTGTGGGTCTGGATCACTTTGGTGCAAGTGCGAGTGCGACTGTCCTGTTTGAAGAATTTGGTATCACACCTGCAGCGGTTGTATCGGCTGCACTGAAGTCCCTGCACAATTCATAATTACCGCAAACCGGGAGTCACGATGAATGCAATTCTTGAAGACCTGACACGAGCAGGTGTCAGTATCTGGCTCGATGACCTCACCCGGAATCGGATCACGAGTGGAAACCTCAAGGAACTCATTGACACTATGAGTGTTCGTGGAGTGACAACAAATCCTTCCATCTTTGAAGGAGCCATCGCCGGTAATGCCGACGCTTATGCAACACAAATTGCGACGCTTGTGAGAAGTGGAATAAACGCTGAGCAAGCGGTGCGTCTAATGACCTCCGACGATGTGAGAAGCGCCTGTGATATTTTCGAAGATCTTTACAAAGAGTCTGACGGCACCGATGGCCGTGTTTCAATTGAAGTTGATCCGCGGCTCGCGCGCAATACACAGGCGACGATTGCTGAGGCTCAGGAGCTTTGGGACCTAGTAAATCGCGAAAATCTATTGATTAAAATCCCCGCAACGGCTGAAGGTTTGCCCGCGATCACCGAGGTGATCGGGCGCGGGATCAGTGTCAATGTCACGCTCATATTCTCGGTCGACCGCTACATCCAGGTTATGGATGCATACATGTCGGGACTCGAATTGGCAATCGAGCGTGGTCACAACATTTCAGGTATCGAGTCAGTTGCATCGTTTTTCGTGAGCCGCGTTGACTCAGTCGTTGACTCGTTGCTCAAGGCTAACGGCAGTGACGAGGCAATTGCACTGCTCGGGAAAGCTGCCATAACAAATGCACGACTCGCTTGGCAGTCTTACATCGATGTTCTTGCCGGCGATCGGTGGAAGGCGCTGCAGGGAGCAAATCCCCAGAGACCGCTGTGGGCGTCAACCGGTGTGAAAGATCCTGCGTATCCGGATACTCGCTATGTCATCGATCTGGTGGCACCGGGTTGTGTCAATACGATGCCGGAGAAAACACTTTTCGCAGTCGCCGACCACGGGGACTTTGTTGGCGATACTGTTTCAGGAACAACTGATGCTTCCGCCTCAATATGGCGTGAACTTGGCAACCTCGGTATTGACCTGAGCGCAGTATGCGCGGATCTTGAAGCCGACGGAGTCGCGAAATTTGAACAAGCGTGGACAGGTCTCCTTGACACGGTCGCCAAGGCACTCGATCGTGCCTAAAATCGATTACATCAATCCTCTCAGAGATCCAGAGGATCAGCGGCTCCCCCGCATTGCTGGACCGTGCGCCCTCGTCCTATTTGGAGTTACCGGAGATTTGAGTTGTAAAAAGGTAATGCCGGCAATTTATGATCTCGCCAATCGTGGGCTACTTCCACCGGGCTTTGCCCTGGTTGGTTTCGCTCGAAGGGCATGGGATCACCAAGACTTTGCACAAGTTGTGCATGACGCCGTCAAAGAGCACTCACGTACCCCTTTTAGGGAAGAGACATGGAATCAATTGGCGGCCGGTATCAGATTTATTGACGGAGACCTTACCGACCCTGCTGCTTATCAACGGATCGCAGAGGTCCTCACGGATTTAGATGCCGTGATGGGTACGCGAGGAAATCACGCCTTTTATCTTTCAATACCGCCAGGCCTATTTCCGGCAGTACTGGAGAACTTGGATAGTAGCGGGCTCGCAGATAGTTCCACACCAACTTCGTGGCGTCGAGTAGTCATCGAAAAACCATTTGGCCACGATCTTCAAAGCGCACAGGAACTCAATAAACTGGTCGACACGGTATTCCCATCAGGAAGTGTTTTCCGTATTGACCACTATCTCGGTAAAGAGACCGTCCAAAATATTTTGGCCGTGCGTTTTGCTAATGCAATGTTTGAACCCCTGTGGAATTGCAACTATGTTGACAATGTTCAAATCACAATGGCTGAAGACATTGGTATTGGTGGGCGCGCCGGCTACTACGACGGCATTGGGGCAGCCCGTGATGTTATTCAGAACCATCTTCTTCAACTACTGGCACTCACTGCCATGGAAGAACCACTTTCATTTAGTGCCGATGATGTCCGAGCCGAGAAAGAAAAAGTGTTGCGTGCGGTTAGAGTTCCCGAAGACATCGGGGCACACACTTCACGTGGCCAGTATCACGCTGGATGGCAAGGAGGAATTCCCGTTATTGGCTTTTTGCAAGAACCTGGTATTCCCGCGGACTCAACGACAGACACTTTCGCCGCCATGAGGCTTAATATTGAAAACCGCCGATGGGCAGGTATTCCCTTCTATTTGCGCACCGGTAAGCGACTTGGGCGAAGGGTCACTGAAGTCGCCATAGTTTTCAAACGGGCTCCACATTTACCCTTTAGCTCAGCCTCTGTAGAAGAACTCAGCAACAATGCACTGGTTTTCCGAATCCAGCCTGACGAAGGCGTTACGGTTCGATTCGGTTCGAAAGTACCCGACACGAACTCAATCCAAGTTCGTGATGTCACGATGGACTTTCAATATGGTGACTCATTCGTCGATACCAGCCCAGAGGCCTACGAGCGACTTATCCTCGACGTACTCCTGGGCGATCCTCCTTTATTCCCTCGCCACGAAGAAGTTGAACTCAGTTGGGAAATACTTGATCCAATTCTGCATTATTGGGAATCTCAAGGGGCTCCCGAGCAATATGCCTCCGGTGGCTGGGGGCCTGCTTCATCACATGAAATGATTGCGCGTGACGGACGTACATGGAGGCGGCCATGATCCGACTTGATAACACGAGCGGTGGGGCAATTGCCGCGGCAATATCCGCAGAGCGACACCGGCAAGGTTCTCCGACTACAGGCATGGTGCTAACGATGCTAATCCTCACCGATGAGGAATTTCAATCTGATGCAACATCGGGTGCTGTCTTCGCCGCTCGTCAACACCCGATGCGGATTGTCACCGTAATCCCAAAGCCAGGCAAGGGCTCCCATTCACTCGATGCTGAAATTGCAGTTGGCGGTGATGATGGACCCGGCGAAGTGGCCGTGTTACGACTGCGAGGGGAACTCTCCGATCACGCCGACTCTGTCGTTATCCCTCTACTGCTCTCCGATACACCCGTCGTTGCTTTTTGGCCCTCACATGCTCCCGCAGTGCCAGCGGAGGACACTATTGGGCGCCACGCCCAGCGCAGGATTACCGACTCTGCGAACAGTGAAGATCCTCTCGAGGAATTGCGACAACGTGGCCATGGTTACCGGCCCGGTGACACTGACCTGTCATGGTCTCGGCTAACACCCTGGCGATCGGTCTTGGCAACCGTCTTTGACCAACCTACGGCTAGAGTCACTGGCTGTTCAATTTCCGCAGAATCCAATAATCCCAGCGCCTCTCTTCTTGCAACGTGGTTAGAAAAGACCCTGAATACCACCGTCGAGATCACATCAACGGATTCGCCTGGGATTCAATCGGTAATTATCACAACGGAATCGGGAGAGATCGCGATCACCCGAGCCGACGGAAGAACTGCGACCCTGTCTCAAACCGGTGCTCCCGATGCCCTCATTTCTCTTCCGCGTCGCGATTTGACCACACTGCTCAATGAAGATTTGCGTCGGCTTGATCCCGACGACGTCTATGGCTGGGTAATTCGGGCCTATGCCGGGAAGAGCTCGTGATACCTCAGGTTCAGGTGTCCAAGAACGTCGTTGCTGAGGTCCTTGAAATACTCACTGGCCTTCTGATGAACGCGGACCCGGAGAAATTGCACCACGTTGTTCTCACCGGCGGTGGTGCGGGATTGTCAATCACCAGTCAACTAGTGAACGTCGCTAAGAAGATTCCAGAACAAACGTGGGCCAACACACATTTCTGGTGGGGCGATGAAAGATTCGTTGAATCAAGTTCTATTGATCGTAATGATTTCGCCATTGAGTCCAGCCTGGGTGAATATTACATTGAGACGAATATTCATCGGGTTCCTGCCGCCGACAAAGTTCGGAGCGCAGTCGAGTCGGCGAACCAATATACACGTGAACTCGTTGATTTTGGATCTGATGGTTCTCCACCACGATTTTTACTAGTGATTCTCGGTGTCGGACCTGATGGGCACATTGCATCACTGTTTCCTGGTAGACCTGAATTGGATTCACGGCTAGTCGCAATGCCAATTTTCGATTCTCCCAAGCCACCACCGGTACGAGTCACAATGGGTTTCCCCACCTTGAATAATTCGCAACTCACGCTGCTTCTGCTAGGTGGAGAAGTAAAGAGAGGGGCCCTCACAGCAATTTTGGATCCTGCGGGTTGCGTTGAAATCACTCCTGCTCGTGGAATCGAAGCAGCGAAACTTTATGCGATCACAGACCTGTCAGTTTCCGTGTAACTTGTCAATTGCCTCTTGCAAGATAGCTGCACCGTCTTTGTCAGATCGACGCTCTTTAACATAGGCGAGGTGAGTCTTGTAGGGCTCAATCTTTGGTGGCATCGGTGGATTGTCTTTATCTGTACCCGCAGGGAGGCCACATCGGGGGCAATCCCACTCTTCAGGAACTTCTGCTTCAATGGCGAAGCTCGGCTTAGATTCATGGCTACGACTGCACCAGAAAGAGACAAAGAACCGTGGTGCCGCCTCGCCGCGCTCAGCTTCACCCATGGGTCCCGCGCCGACTCGACTACCGCGAATTGCGCTTCCACCAGCCATTAATTACTCCTTTGAGAACTCATAATTGTGTGAATTAAGTACGTTGTTAAAAAAACTATTGCCTATGAACCAGTTCGAACCAGGAGACCGACTGCAACAATTGACGCCGCCCAAATAAGGCCGAGTCCCACTGTCAAACGATCGAGATTCTTTTCCGCAACCGAAGATCCACCGACTGAAGAACTCACCCCACCGCCGAACAGATCGGAGAGGCCACCGCCTTTACCGCGATGCAACAGGATCAAAACGATGAGAAGAACGCTCGTGATAATGAGAATCACCGCAAGGGCGATGGTCAGGGCAGTTAACATTACCGGGTTTGGACCTTTCGATTACGAGGCAAAGACACTTTAGGATATGCCAACGAGGGACTTAAAGGTCAGCCGGGTGCATCCGGTATCGGATAATGCCGACAAATTCATCAGAGTCCAAGCTCGCCCCGCCCACAAGGGCTCCATCGACATCTGGTTGAGCCATGATTGCCGCCACGTTTTCGGCCTTTACCGAGCCGCCATAGAGGATACGTAGGCTCTGAGCCGCCTCCGGACTCCACTTCTCACCCACATGCTTACGAATGGCACAACATGCCTCTTGGGCGTCAGCTGGCGTGGCAACAGAGCCAGTACCAATAGCCCAAACTGGCTCATATGCGATGACTAGGCCCCCAACCGCTTGCGCACTGACGCCTTCCAGCGACTCAGAAACCTGCTCGAGTACGAAGTTGATCGTGTTTCCCGCCTCGCGGATATCCAAGGATTCTCCGACGCACACAATTGGAATCAGGTCATTACTCAGGGCCGCTTGAGTCTTGGCGTTGACCATTGCATTGTCTTCACCGTGATGTGTTCGTCGTTCGCTGTGACCGGTCAGGACAAAAGTGCAGCCCAACTTCGCCAGCATCGCACCCGAGACATCGCCCGTATGGGCACCCTTTGTGAAGGGTGATAGGTCTTGGGCTCCATATTTGATGTCGTACTTGTCCCCCAAGATTAACGTTTGAACTGACCGCAAGTCGGTGAACGGTGGAATCACGGCAACTTCAACCGCGGCGAAGTCAGCCTCGTTTAGTGCAAATGCCATCTTCTGGACTAACGCAATAGCCTCAAAGTGATTTATGTTCATCTTCCAGTTGCCCGCCATTAGCGGCACCCGATCACTCTTTGCCATCTTCTATTTTCCTTCCAATACTGTTAGCCCAGGCAATTTTTTGCCCTCAAGGAATTCTAGACTTGCGCCACCACCGGTGCTGATATGGTCGAACTTCTCGTAATCGACATCAAGTATGCGAACTGCAGCGGCGGAGTCTCCCCCACCGATCACCGTGAATCCATCGCATGCCGCCATTGCCGAAGCGATTGCCACAGTCCCACCAGCGAAAGGTTCCATCTCGAATACGCCCATGGGACCGTTCCACACGACGGTTGCGGATCCAGCAATGACCTTGGAATACAACTCACATGTTTTTGGTCCAATGTCGAGACCCATGTGATCTGCCGGAATGGAATCGCGATCCACCAGCATGGTGTGCGCATCCTCGGAAAAATGATTGGCGACAATGAAGTCCACGGGCAGCATCAGATTCACACCTAGGTCATGTGCTTGTGCGATAAACCGCTTCACGTCATTAACGAAATCCGGCTGTGAAATCGATTCACCAATTTCTAATCCCATAGCAAGAAGGAACGTGTAAGCCATGCCTCCGCCAACCAACAAATTGTCAACCCTGGGAAGCAGGGACTCAATAACGGCAAGTTTGTCGCCCACCTTGCTTCCGCCAAGAATCACCGTGTAAGGCCGCCCGGCACCCTTGAGTAACCGCTCAAAGACTTCACATTCGCGAGCTACGAGAAGCCCCGCTGCATTTGGTACGAGTTGAGCAAGATCTGTCACCGAAGCTTGTTCTCGGTGAACAACCCCAAAGCCATCGCTGACAAAACCATCAGCCCAAACGGCCCAACTGCCGGCCAACTCACGACGTTGCGCGGGATCCTTGCTCGTTTCCCTTGCATCAAATCTTACGTTCTCAAGAAGGGCAACTTCACCGGCTTCCAAGCCCTTAATCAATGACAAATCACCAGCAGTGTCCGGTGAGAAATGAACAGGAAGTCCTAACATCTGAGAGAGTCGCTGTGCTACCGGTGCTAATGAATACTGCGCGACAGGGGCACCCATAGGTCGTCCAAGATGAGCCAAAATCACAACCCGCGCACCCGCGTCCCGCAAGGCATTTATTGTTGGAAGGGCAGCAGCGATGCGCAGATCATCAGTAATTTCACCTTCAGCATTCAACGGAACATTGAAGTCACACCGCAAAGCAATCGTAGAGTCCTTGAGAACAAGATCGAGCAGGGTTCGCACTAGAGCTTGGCACCCACAAAGGTGACGAGGTCAACGATTCGGTTGCTGTATCCCCATTCATTGTCGTACCACCCGAGAACCTTCACCATATTGCCATTCACGATGGTCAAAGAAGCGTCGAAAATACATGACGATGGATCAGTCACAATGTCTGTTGAAACAATGGGATCCTCGGTGTACTGCAAGATGCCCTTTAGCGGACCCTCTGCAGCGGCCTTAACCACCGCATTGATCTCATCTCTGGTTGCTGTCTTTTTCAATTCAACCGTAAGATCGGTTGCCGAGCCTGTGGGGACGGGGACACGCATTGCGTATCCATCAAGTTTTCCTTTGAGGTGTGGCATTACCAATCCGATCGCCTTGGCTGCACCAGTGCTTGTCGGAATCATGTTCAATGCAGCCGCACGTGCTCGGCGGAGATCGCTGTGAGGAAAGTCCAAAATACTCTGATCATTTGTATAAGCATGAATCGTCGTCATCAGGCCACGCTCGATACCAAATGCATCGTCGATGGCTTTCGCCATCGGTGCCAAGCAATTTGTGGTGCACGAGGCATTCGAAATGATGTCATCCGTGGCCGGGTTGTACTTGTCTTCATTGACCCCCATCACGATAGTGATGTCCTCACCCTTGGCAGGTGCAGAAATGATTACCTTCTTTGCACCAGCCGTAATGTGCTTACGGGCTGAGTCCGCATCCGTAAAAAATCCGGTGGACTCGACAACGATTTCTGCACCGATGTCTCCCCATGGCAGACTTGCTGGGTCCCGCTGGGCAAAAATTGGGATTCGAACGCCATTAACGACGACCGCACCTTCTTCAGCCACGACTGTCCCATTAAAACGACCTAAAATACTGTCGTACTTGAGCAAATGTGCCAGGGTCTTAGTGTCGGTGAGGTCGTTGATCCCGACAATCTGAATATCAGCTCCACTCACTTCGATGGCACGAAAGAAATTACGGCCGATTCGGCCAAAACCATTAATTCCAACCTTCACAGAATTCTCTCCCTAAACCTAAGCATGATCCTGGATCAACAGACCAATCGTAGTGATTGTGCTGAGCCTGAAAACTCATGGATGACCCTCAAGAGCTGCCACAGCCGCTTCCGTGTCCGGGATGCCCATTTCCTGTGCCTTTTTGTCTGCCAGAGCCAATAGACGTCGGATCCGCCCAGCAATCGCATCTTTGGTCATCGGCGGCTCACTGAGGGCGCCCAACTCTTCAAGGCTGGCTTGTTGATGCTCCATCCGGAGGCGGCCAGCCATAACCAGGTGGTCGGGTACTTCATCTCCCAAGATCTCCAAGGCTCGCTGAACTCGAGCGCCCGCAGCAACCGCAGCGCGGGCCGACCGCCGCAAGTTGGCGTCATCAAAATTTGCCAGCCGATTGGCTGTTGCGCGGACTTCACGGCGCATTCGTCGCTCTTCCCAGGCCATCATTGCGTCATGCGCACCAAGCCTGGTCAACATTGCTCCGATGGCATCTCCGTCACGTATGACGACCCGGTCTACCCCGCGAACCTCTCGAGATTTCGCCCCGATCCCGAGCCGTCGGGCTGCTCCAACCAGTGCGAGCGCTGATTCTGGGCCGGGGCAGGTGATTTCAAGTGAGGACGATCGACCGGGTTCGGTGAGGGAGCCGTGGGCAAGGAAAGCAGCTCGCCATGCCGCTTCGCAATCGCACATTCCACCAGCAACAATTGCCGGGGGAAGGCCTTTCACGGGGCGCCCGCTTGCATCGACTATTCCGGTTTGACGGGCTAAGGCTTCGCCACCGACAACAACCCGAACTAAATACCGCGTACCTTTTTTTATCCCTGTTCCCTGCACGAGAGCTATTTCACTTTCGTGCCCATAAATATCAAAAATATCTTTTCGTAGTCGCCTAGCAGCCGAACCGGTATCAAGATCCGCCTCAACAACAATTGCCCGATTAATAATGTGTAGTCCACTAGCGAACCGCAAAATGGTCGAAACTTCTGCCTTGCGGCAACACATCTTGGTTACTGTAACTCTGCTGAGCTCGTCCTTCACCGCAGCGGTCATTGACATTACTTGCTCCCTAATTCAATTACTGCTTGGCGCAATGAATGTGCCAATACCTTCGATTCGTGCGGTGCTCCATTTGTTGCAGCCTCAATACTAAACACCCCAGCCTCGATTTGATGGACGGCCCGCCTGCGTGCCCGCGCGCATTGGTGTTGAACTCTGACAAATTTTCGATCACACGCCTTCGCACGAACGTGCATTTCACTCACGTCCAAGATCCCGGTGAAACACTGAGGCCTGCAGTCCCCTATCCCGCAACATCATTGCGAGTTGCTCGGTCATCGCGACACTACGATGTTTCCCCCCTGTACAACCAACAGCGACGGTAACTAATCGCTTGCCCTCGCGCAGGTACCCTTCACGCATTGTGCCAAGCAGGTCCTGAAAATGTGTCAAGAAATCCAAGGCACCCGGCTGCTCGACAACACTTTGAGAAACAGCTGCGTCTTGACCTGTAAGAGGTCGCAACTGTTCGTCCCAGTAAGGATTCGGCAAAAAGCGAACATCTGCAACCATGTCAGCATCAACCGGAATTCCATACTTAAAACCAAAAGACAGTACCGTTATGTGAAAGTCTGTCTCATCCTGTGTATCAAACGCCGCTTCGACCCTGCGTCGAAGGTCATGAACGTTAAGCGAAGTTGTGTCTATCACGAGGTCTGCGACCGCTCTGATATCGCCTAATATCTCGCGCTCACGCGAAAGACCGTCGATTATTCGATGATCGAGTGTTCCTTGCGAATTTTGCAGCGGATGTGGTCGGCGCGAAGATTCAAATCGACGAACGAGGCTCTCATCCGTGGCCTCAAGAAAAACAATCGTGACACTGCCAACGCGCGGGGTGAGGTCCGCCAGAACCGAACTCAGTTGGGCAAACAGCGAGCGGCTTCGAGTATCGACGACGACGGCAACCTTTTTAATATCTGAGCTGCGGCTCGCCAGTTCAAGGGCTTCAAGGAGCAGTGTTGGTGGGATGTTGTCAATTACGAACCAGCCCAGATCCTCAAGCGCTCGGGCAGCCGTCGTCCGACCCGCCCCACTCATCCCGGTGAGAATGATGAGTTCGGAGTCCTTCAGGTTAGTGTCCGGCACCTGCACGCTCCTCCGTAAATTCTCACTTTTATTCGTTCCCAAAATGACACTACCGCTTCTGTCAAGCACCGTCGGGATGCAAACTATTCCAAATTATTTCGGCGCTCTTTGCACCAACACCATCAGCCGCACCGAGCTCGGAGACGCTGGCCGCTCTAATATTCTTAACCGAACCGAAAGTGCTTAAAAGGGACTTGATCGTTACGGGACCAACACCGGGGATTTCTGCAAGGGCACTTTTGAGCGACGTTGCATTACGCCGCTTCCTGTGGTGGCTAATTGCCGCCCGATGGGCTTCGTCGCGGACTCTTTGTAATAAATGCAGCGCATGACTATTTCGCGCGAAAATGATCGGATCGCTCTGGTCCATCACCCAAACTTCTTCGAGGCGCTTGGCAAGCCCAACCACAGGAATACTGAGGCCACAGTCACGCAATGCTGATGCGGCTGCTTTGACCTGTCCCGCAGCACCATCGATAACTAAGAGTGATGGTTGATAGGAGAAGCGCGTACTTTCCTCATCGGCTGAGATCCTGAATCGCCGGGAGACCACTTCATAGACGCTAGAAAGGTCATCCTTGCGTTCACCCTTAATGATGAACTTTCGGTAATCAGACTTCTTGGGTAATCCATCCTCGAATACAACTAGTGATCCCACGGTCTCAGTACCGGCCAGCGTGGATATATCGATACATTCGATACGCAAGGGGGGGTCGGGTAACCCCAAGACTTCCTGCAGATCATTGAGGGCCTGAGTTCGAACAGTTATGTCGGCACTTTTTTCCAGTCGCGCCTTAACGAGTGATCGTTCCGAGTTCTCGACAGCAGTAGCCATCAGTGCCCGCTTGTCCCCACGTTGTGGAATACGCAAATCCACCTTGTATCCGCGCGTGTCAGCCATCCATGCGGACAGGGCCGTGTCATTTGATGGCAACTGTGACAAAAGAACCTCTTTCGGTATTCCATCCGTGGCGATGTCGGAATAGACCCTCGTCAGGATTCGCTCTACATAACCAGCTTCTTCAAGTTCCTCGGTCCGCTCCACCACAAAAAAGCGCTCGCCCGTTATCCGACCACCTCGAACATGAATCATCTGGACTCCAACGTGAAGTTCATCAAAGTGAAATCCAAGAAGATCAGCATCGGTTGAGTCATCAAATACAACCGAATTCCTTTCGAGAACTTTTTCCAACGCAATGAGCCGATCGCGCCATTTGGCAGCAGCCTCGTAGTCTTCTCTCGCAGCCGCATCCCTCATCTGATCAGTAATGTTGTCGACGAATTCACGGGTTTGGCCGCTAAGAAAGCGCATCAGCTGGTCAACCAGCTCGCGATAATCTTCAACGGATATTCGATCAACACAAGGTGCGCTACATTTATCGATATAACCGAGTAGACAGGCCCGACCACTTCGCTTTGCTTGATTGAAAACACCATTGCGACAGGATCGAACAGGAAAAACTCGAATTAACTCTTCCAAGGTCGCTTTGATGGCCCACACTTGTGTATAAGGACCGAAATACCGCGTGCCTTTCTTTTTTGCTTCTCGAACTACCGCGACGCGTGGGTAATCCTCGCCCACGGTCACTGCAAGGTAGGGATATGTTTTATCGTCTCGGAAGCGCACATTAAAACGTGGCGAATACTCCTTGATCCACGAATATTCCAAAACCAGTGCTTCAACCTCATTACCAACCGTCAGCCAATCGACACTTGATGCTGTTGTAAGCATCTTCTGTGTCCTGGCGTGCAATGCACTGAAATCCTGAAAATACGAGCTAAGGCGCGAACGTAGATTGTTAGCCTTTCCGACATACACGACTCGACCCTCGGGGTCGCGAAAGCGATAGACACCAGGGTTAATCGGGATGCTTCCTGGTGCTGGGCGATAACTCGAGGGATCAGACATCAGATATTACGTGGATTAGCCAAAACTGACTTTGGTTCCATCGACTGCCACCGCTGCCGCGGCTAACCCTTCGGTGGCAGGTCCTTGAATAACTGAACCATCTAATGCCGAGAATATGGATCCATGGCATGGACAAAAAATCGCATTATCGCTCACTTCACTGACCTTGCAGCCCTGGTGCGGACAGATCGACGTGAAGGCCTTCACTTCACCAGCGGTGGGCTGGGTGAGGACAACGGGTGGTTCAGAAACAATGATTCCACCGCCAACGGGAATGTCAGCCAACGCAATTGAATCTGCGGTCATGGTGACGGCCGTTTCCTCAGCGCAGGAAGCCACGGATACACCAACTACCGCAAGGGCTCCCGTGACTGCTCCGGCCTTGAGAACGTCTCTTCGCTTCATCGTCATTCTCCCTAGTTTTTGAGTTTCATATTTTTGAGAAATCTACCCGTATGACTTGCCTTGACCGCTGCAATGTCAAGCGGTGTCCCTTCGGCAACGACTTTTCCACCGCCCGACCCTCCTTCGGGTCCCATGTCAATTATCCAGTCAGCTGATTTAATCACATCAAGATTATGTTCAATTACGATGACACTGTTGCCTTTATCGACCAGACTTTGTAACACGAGTAGCAATTTTCTAATATCTTCGAAGTGCAACCCGGTTGTTGGCTCATCAAGAATATAAATAGTTCGCCCTGTCGAACGTTTTTGTAATTCTGCTGAAAGTTTTACCCGTTGAGCTTCCCCGCCAGAGAGAGTGGGTGCGGATTGACCCATCCGGACGTAACCCAAACCAACCTCTACCAATGTCTTGAGGTGGCGCGAGATTGCCGGGATTGCAGCGAAGAATTCACTGGCTTCCTCGATGGGCATGTTAAGCACATCAGCAATTGTTTTGCCTTTGTAGTGAACCTCGAGTGTCTCCCGGTTGTAACGCGCTCCATGGCACACCTCGCATGGCACGTAGACGTCGGGAAGGAAGTTCATTTCAATTTTTAGGGTTCCGTCACCGCTGCAAGCTTCACAGCGACCACCTTTGACATTGAAACTGAATCTGCCCGGTTGATATCCACGAACTTTCGCTTCCTGTGTCTGGGCAAATAGTTTGCGAACATGGTCGAATACGCCAGTGTAGGTAGCAGGGTTACTGCGAGGGGTCCTTCCAATCGGACCTTGATCAACGTGGACCACCTTGTCCACCTGGTCGAGCCCCGTAACCTTGGTGTGCTTACCTGGTACAACCGAGGCGCCGTTAAGTTCTCGTGCCAAAACGTTCAGTAGGACGTCGTTGACCAGAGTCGACTTGCCAGAACCGCTGACTCCACTGATTACGCAAAGATTCCCCAAAGGAAAATCAACATCTACATTTTGCAAATTATGCTCTTTGGCGCCACGAACACCTATCCAGCCACGGTCTTGACTTCGCCGTTGCTCAGGGACCGCGATGCTGCGTGCACCAGAAATGTATGCACCGGTTATCGATCTCTTCGATTTCATAAGGTCTTCGAGCTTTCCACTGACAACTACTTCGCCCCCGTGCTCCCCTGCACCCGGACCTATGTCAACGATCCAGTCCGCCATTCTGATTGTGTCTTCATCGTGCTCGACGACAATCAAAGTATTTCCCAAATCACGCAAACGAATAAGCGTCTCAATGAGTCGTTCGTTATCACGTTGATGTAAGCCAATGCTCGGCTCATCAAGCACATAGAGAACACCGGTGAGACCGGATCCAATTTGGGTGGCTAACCGAATTCGTTGAGCCTCTCCACCCGCGAGTGTTCCCGCAGCGCGGTCCAGTGAGAGATAATGCAATCCGACGTCAACGAGGAACTGTAGGCGTTCATTCACTTCTTTGAGCACCCTCGCGGCGATGGTTTCATCACGCTTGGATAATTTCAATGAGGCGAGTAAATCGCGTGCGCCGCTGATGGGCAGTGCAGCAATCTGCGCAATGGAATGATCTGACACGGTTACAGCTAACGTCAACGGTTTGAGTCTACTTCCCTGACACGCTACACAGGGAACTTCTCGCATGAACCCTTCAAAGCGCTCACGGGATGAGTCGGTGTCAGCCTCTGCGTGGCGGCGTGCAATAAAGTTGACGACTCCTTCGTAAGTCGTGTAATACGAGCGCTGACGACCGTAGCGGTTCTTAAATTTTACGTGTAATTCGGAATCCGTTCCGTAAAGAATTGCTTTGCGGTTCTTGGGACTTAGCTTTGACCACGGGGTATCCATGTCAATCCCAATTTCCTCCGAGAGGGCTTCAAGTAATCTTTTGAAGTACTCACTCACCGTTCCGCGTGACCATGGAGCGATAGCACCTTCATTGAGCGATGCTGCTGTGTCGGGAATGACTAACTCTTCATCGACTGCGCGAGTGACTCCTAAGCCCGAACACGAGGGACACGCACCGAAGGGAGAGTTGAAAGAAAATGATCGCGGTTCAAGTTCTTCAAAAGACAAGCCATCTCGCATGCATGCCAAATGCTCACTCAGGGTTAACTCTCGTTTTGGATCATCTGCTGGCCGATCCACAAAATCCAGGGTGACATTCCCGTGTCCGAGCCGTAGAGCCGTTTCCACCGAGTCCGTCATCCGCTGACGTGACTCAGGATTCACTAAGAGGCGATCAACCACTACCTCAATGGTGTGCTTTTCCTGCTTCTTAAGCGCTGGAACGCTGTCGAGTGAATAGATTTCGCCATCGACACGTACGCGGGAGTAGCCATCCGCTTGAAGTTGTTTAAAGACCTCAAGGTATTCACCCTTACGCTCTCGTATCAGTGGTGCCAGTACCTGGAACTTCGTTTTCGCCGGCATCTCCAGAATCTGATCAACTATCTGTTGGGGCGTTTGCTTAGCAATTGGGTCACCGCACTCAGGACAGTGCGGCTTTCCGATTCGAGCGTAAAGCAGCCGTAGGTAATCGTAGATTTCCGTGATCGTTCCAACAGTGGATCGAGGGTTACGCGAGGTTGATTTTTGGTCAATAGAAACTGCTGGGGAAAGGCCTTCGATAAAATCAACATCGGGTTTATCCATCTGGCCAAGGAATTGCCGGGCGTAGGCCGACAGGCTCTCCACATAACGTCTCTGACCCTCAGCGAAGATCGTGTCAAATGCCAAGCTGGACTTCCCTGACCCGGACAATCCGGTGAAGACAATGAGAGCATCACGGGGCAAATCCACTGAAACGTTCTTGAGATTGTGCTCTCGAGCGCCTCTAATGATTAACTTTTCCACCCAAACCCATTCCCACATAATGTGCCACTGATGTATTTCCGAGCTTGCCTAATCTTATTCGTCTTTCACCCTGCCGGCTCCTTTGGGAACCCGCGTCCGAAGCCCGTTTGATCGCTATAGTCTGAATATGTATAACGGGAATACCCAGGTAAATGGTCCTGCGCACGTTCGTGAGTTGCCTAATCTTCTGATTAGCAAAATCACCGTAGGTCCTTACAACAACAATTCGTATCTGTTGAGGTGTGCGAAAACGGGCACCGAGGTGCTGATCGACGCTGCAGCAGAACCGGATCGGTTACTCACTCTCGTCGGGCCCGGCGGACTGACGGCTGTCCTCACCACTCACGGTCACCACGACCACTGGGGCGCTTTGGCCGAGGTTGTGAGCGCCACTGGTGCGGAAACCTTTGCTCCTGAGGCAGACATCGGTTTAATTGATGTTCCCACCGACCACGTGTTGGCGCCCGGCGCTACCGTCACCTTTGGCGATATTTCGCTGAGAATCCTGAGTACCGGTGGTCACACACCTGGTGCGAGTATGTTTTTCTACGATGATCCATTCGGCCACGGACACCTATTTTCCGGGGATTGTCTTTTTCCCGGGGGTGTCGGCAAGACCACAACACCCGAAGACTTCACAACTCTATTCGGTAGTGTGAAGGAACAGGTGTTTGATGCACTCCCTGATACAACCTGGGTATATCCGGGTCATGGCAATGACACCACGGTTGGAGCTGAACGAGCCTCACTCGACTCGTGGCAAGACCGAGGCTGGTAGATACTGTTTAGACTTCATCCTCTGGCTTCGCATCGGTGAGTCGACCGGCATGGCCTATGGCGCCTGGGTCGCGTTTCACCTTGATCGCTGAACCGATAGCGACAGCAATAAGTACGATCGCGATGAAAGCCAAGCTCATGTTTGTGGAAATCTTGGGAATTGCGCTATTCACTTCATGGAAATAGGTCAAGAGCAACTTGATTCCGATGAATATCAAAATAACTGATAGCCCCAATGACAAGTAAATCATCTTGTCCAACAGACCACGCAGCAGGAAATAAAGGGCCCGGAGTCCTAGCAGCGCAAAGGCGTTGACGGTAAAAACAAGATATGGCTCTTGGGTGACGCCGAAAGTCGCTGGGATTGAGTCAAGGGCGAAAAGGAGATCCGTGGTCCCGATAGCAAACATCACCAGAAGCAACGGGGTCGCGAAGCGCAGACCATTCTCTTTAATGAACAGTTTGGTTCCGTGGTAATCGTCTGTGAAGCGGTAACGCTTGCGAGCAATGCGAACCATGAGGTTGTCACGCGGATCAGGGTCCTCGTCACGGTGTCGCATTAACTGGATACCGGTCCAGATCAGCAAGGCACCAAAAATAACAAATGTGAATGAGAAATACTCCAGGGCGGTCGCACCGATCGCAATGAAGATGCCTCGCAAAACTATTGCTAGCGCAACTCCGATCAATAAAACTCGCTGATGCAGATTGAATGGGACAGCGAACTGCGTCAGAATAATAATAAAGACAAATAGATTATCAATACTGAGTGATTTCTCTACGAGATATGCCGCAAAATACTCTGTTCCATATTGCGGACCTTGCCAAGCGTAGATGAAGACACCAAATGCGACGGCTATACCGACATAAAAAATTGACGTCCATAATGCTTCTTTGAACTTGACGTCATGTGCCTTACGCGAGATCGCAATAAAATCAATGGCCATGAGAGCTGTGATGCCCAAAATTGTTATCAGCCACAAGCCAAGTGATATTTCCATTAGTTAATTTGCCTCCGCTGATTGCATTCCCCGTAATTCCTTCTTTAGATCTGAAATTTCATCTCGCAAACGAGCTGCTAACTCGAATTGTAGTTCGGATGCTGCGGCCCGCATCTGGTCGCTGAGGTCCTGGATCAATGTTACAAGATCTCCGCTGGGAGTGTGCTTGCGGCTTTGTGAAATGTCAGTAGTAAATAATTTCGCCGTGTCTTCTTCTTCGCGTGAGAGCATATCGGTGATGTCAGCAATTTTTTTACGCAAGGGCTGAGGGTCAACCCCCATTTTTTTATTGTAGGCAACCTGTTTAGCCCGGCGTCGGTTCGTTTCATCAATAGCTTTGGCCATTGAAGGCGTGATCTTGTCTGCATACATGTGCACCTGCCCATTAACATTTCGAGCGGCACGACCAATGGTTTGAATCAGCGATGTCCCCGAGCGAAGGAATCCCTCCTTGTCAGCATCGAGGATCGCGACGAGCGAGACCTCGGGTAGATCAAGTCCTTCGCGCAAAAGATTGATACCCACTAAGACGTCAAAAACACCTAGGCGCAATTCGCGAAGGAGTTCAACCCTTCGCAAGGTATCCACTTCAGAATGCAAGTATTGAACTTTGATTCCATGCTCAGCCAAATAGTTCGTCAGATCCTCGGACATGCGCTTCGTAAGAGTTGTAACGAGAACCCGCTCATTTTTTTCTACGCGAATTCGAATCTCATGGATCAGATCATCGACCTGTCCCTGCGTTGGCTTAATAACAACCTCAGGGTCGACGAGGCCGGTAGGTCGAATAACTTGCTCAACAACGTCACCCTGAACCGCGGTAAGTTCGTAGGGTCCTGGTGTCGCCGAGAGATAGACCGCCTGACCAATACGCTCCTCAAATTCTTTCCACCTTAATGGCCGGTTGTCCATGGCACTTGGTAACCGAAATCCATGCTCCACCAATGTTCGCTTTCGGCTGGCATCACCCTCGAACATAGCGCCGATTTGCGGGACCGTCACATGCGATTCGTCGATGACCAAGAGGTAGTCCTCGGGGAAATAGTCAATGAGGCAGTTGGGTGGACTACCGGGTTCGCGACCATCGATGAATCGGCTGTAGTTTTCAATGCCCGAACAGAAACCCACCTGCTGCATCATTTCGATATCAAACGTTGTTCGCATCTTTATCCGTTGCGCCTCGAGCAATTTTCCTTGCTTCTCGAATTCTGCAACTCGCTGCTCCAACTCAATCTGGATTTCACCAATTGCCCGAGACATACGCTCAGGACCTGCGACATAGTGCGTCGCGGGGAAGATGTACATCTCATCGTCTTCGGTAATAATTTCACCGGTGACGGGGTGAAGTGTCATCATGCGCTCAATCTCATCTCCGAACATCTCAATCCGCACCGGATGTTCTTCGTATACCGGGAAGATTTCAACAGTGTCCCCGCGAACCCGGAACGTTCCTCGAGTAAAGGCAACATCATTTCTGGTGTACTGGATGGCGACAAGGGCCCGCAATAGTGAATCCCGCGAATACTCTTCCCCCACTCGAAGTCGAATCATCCGGTCGACGTATTCCTGAGGAGTCCCTAAACCATAGATCGCAGAAACCGTAGCAACCACTAAAACATCACGTCTGGTCAGCAAACTATTCGTGGCCGAATGCCTAAGCCGTTCAACTTCCTCATTGACCGTTGAGTCTTTTTCAATAAAGGTGTCAGATTGCGGAACGTAGGCTTCTGGCTGGTAATAGTCGTAGTAGGAGACGAAGTACTCAATCGCATTATTCGGAAGTAACTCCCGAAATTCCGTTGCAAGTTGAGCCGCAAGCGTTTTGTTCGGAGCCATGACCAATGTGGGTCTTTGCAACTTTTCAACCAGCCATGCTGTCGTTGCGCTCTTACCTGTACCGGTAGCACCGAGTAATACGGTGTTCTTTTCCCCGGATCGAATGCGTTGAACGAGGGCTTCAATTGCAGCCGGCTGATCACCCGATGGCTGAAAAGGTGAAATTACTTCAAATGGAGCAACCGTTCTCGTCAGATCGGTTACGGGCCTGGTCACGAACTAATCTTATGGGCTCGCTTCACAATCTCCTTCCACACAAAAGTGCAGGCCTTTTCAAACTCCTGTCGTGTGCCACTGTTATCAATCACCCATGTTGCTGCCTGATTGCGCTCCACACGCGAGCTTTGATTGCGAATCCTTGCCTCGGCTTGTTCAACACTCATACCCCGACTTGCGGCCAGCCGCTCAACCTGTTGAGGAAAGTCACAGTCGATCACTACCACAACGTCGCAAAGCTCTACCGAGTTAGTTTCCACTAACAATGGCATGTCGTAAACAACAATCTGATCCGAACTTACCTTCGAAATCTGGGAAAGTGCCACAGCTCGAATCCTCGGATGCATGATCGCGTTGAGTGCTGACAGTGCATGTTCATCATTGAAAACAATTGTGGCCAAAGCGGCCCGGTTCAATGAGCCATCGGTTTGAAGGATTCCATCACCAAATATCTCAAACAGTTCGCCGATCACCGGGGATCCGAGCGAGGTCAGTTCCCGGGAAATACCATCAGCATCAATAACAACGGCGCCGTGCTCTAAAAAACACGACGCCGCTGCTGACTTACCTGAACCAATACCACCGGTTAAACCGACGACAAAAGGCATGTGGTGAGCCATAAAATTACTCGGTAGTGAGTTTGTCCCGAAGAGCCTGCAGCGCAGAGTCGTCAGCCAAAGTTCCTTCACTCGCTGTTGTCTCTGATGAGTAAGCGCTGGCATCACCCGACTCAACCGCAGCTGCCTGGTCGGCCTCTTTGGCTTCGCTCATCTGCTTGCGGTGAGCTTCCCAACGCGAATGTGCTTCTGCATACTCACGCTCCCAGTCCGAACGCTGTTCCTCAAAGCCGGCTTTCCACTCACCAGTTTCAGGATCAAATCCTGCGGGACCGGTGTAGTTGCCTGCCTCGTCGAACGCCGGAGCCATTCCATACAGGTAAGGATCGAATTCTTCAACCGCCTGGCCGTCAGATGAGTCATTGGCCTGCTTCAGTGAGAGAGAGATTCGACGGCGTTCCAAATCGATGTCGATGACACGAACAAAAATGTCGTCGTTGACCTGAACGATTTGCTCGGGCATTTCAATGTGACGCTCAGCGAGTTCGGATATGTGGACGAGTCCTTCAATCCCCTCGTCGACACGAACGAATGCACCGAATGGAACCAGCTTCGTGACCTTGCCCGGCACGACCTGATTAATGCCGTGGGTACGTGCGAAGTGCTGCCATGGGTCTTCCTGAGTGGACTTGAGTGAGAGTGATACCCGCTCGCGGTCCATGTCAACTTCAAGTACCTCAACGGTAACTTCATCGCCAACTTGAACGACCTCGGATGGGTGATCTATGTGCTTCCATGACAGTTCTGAAACGTGGACAAGACCGTCGACGCCACCTAGATCAACGAACGCACCAAAGTTAACAATGCTGGAAACAACGCCATTACGAATCTGACCGCGCTGAAGTTGATTCAGGAAGGTTTGACGGACTTGACTCTGGGTCTTCTCGAGGTAGGCACGGCGGGAAAGAACCACGTTATTCCGGTTCTTGTCCAACTCGATGATTTTCGCTTCAAGAACTTTGCCAATGTATGGCTGCAGGTCACGGACGCGACGCATTTCCACCAAAGAAGCTGGCAGGAAGCCTCGAAGGCCGATATCAACAATCAGACCACCCTTGACAACTTCAATGACCAAGCCTTCGACGACACCGTCTTCTTCTTTGATTTTTTCAATAGTGCCCCATGCGCGCTCGTACTGTGCACGCTTCTTGGAGAGAATCAACCGACCCTCTTTGTCCTCTTTCGTGAGGACGAGTGCTTCAACGACGTCGCCAACACTGACCACTTCACTGGGGTCAACGTCATGCTTAATTGAAAGTTCGCGGGAAGGGATTACGCCTTCAGTTTTGTAGCCGATATCAAGGAGAACTTCGTCTCGATCGACCTTGACAACAATTCCTTCGACGAGATCCCCGTCATTGAAGTATTTGATTGTTGCGTCAATTGCAGCGAGGAAATCCTCGGCGGATCCGATGTCGTTGATTGCGACCTGGGGTGCTGTTGTAGTTATGGTTGGGGTTGTCATGGAGAAAATGGCTCCGGTGGATTAGATGTTGTGGGTGCCTCAACGCCGTTTGTGAGGATTCTAGGTCTGATCCTCGAGCGCCTAAGGCCCTTGGAGCCTAATGCTTCACATTTACTCAATGAGCGGCGGCATCCCAGTTCGGTCCGGTTCCCACGTTTACATCGAGGGGAACGAGTAATGATGCAGCCGAACTCATGTTTTCCCGCACAAGCGCACTTACCTGTTCCTTCTCTCCCTTAGCCACCTCAAGAACCAGTTCATCGTGGACCTGCAGGAGAAGCCGGGACTTCAGTTGAGCGGCTCGGAGGGCGTGATCCACCTTGAGCATCGCTATTTTCACGATATCGGCGGCGCTTCCCTGAATAGGGGCGTTCAGCGCCATCCGCTCGGCAATCTCGCGCCGCTGCCGATTGTCACTGACGAGATCAGGCAGTTTGCGACGCCTGCCGTACATAGTTTCCGTATATAACTTGCCTCGGGCAATTTCGACCACCTCGGAGAGGTAGGCCCGGATTCCACCAAATCTGCGGAAGTAGTCATCCATCATGATGCGAGCGTCTTCGGTCGAGATATCAAGTTGTGCCGCTAAGCCGTATGGCGACAGGCCATATGCCAATCCATAGGACATTGCTTTGATCTGACGCCGCATATCGGGCGTTACTTCATCGACGTCGAAAACCTTGCGAGCAACGGTGTCATGCAGGTCCTCACCCGATTTGAAAGCTTCAATCAAAGCTTCATCATGGGACAAATGAGCCATGATGCGCAATTCAATTTGACTGTAGTCCGCCGTCAGAAGACATTCGTAGTCCTCGCCAACAACGAAAGCCGCTCGAATGCGTCTACCCGCTTCGGTTCTCACCGGGATGTTTTGCAAGTTGGGGTCAATCGAGGAAAGGCGACCGGTAGCTGCAACCGTCTGACGAAATGTCGTATGAATCCGGCCTATCGGATCAACGAGTGGGATCAGGCTCTCGACCGTTTGACGCAGTTTCGAGTCTTCGCGCCACGTCAATAAATGTTCCAGTAGCGGGTCTTTCGTCTGGGCGTAAAGGTTGGTGAGGGCTTCCGCATCGGTGGTAAACCCAGTCTTGATTTTTTTAGTTTTGGGTAAACCACGCTCGTTAAAAAGCACTTCTTGTAATTGCTTGGGAGATGCAAGATTGAATTGATGCCCAACTAACTCAAAACTTGCAGTTTCAGCCGAACGCATCTGGTCGCCAAATTCAACCGAGAGGCTCATAAGTGATTGTGAATCCACTGCAATTCCGACATGCTCCATTTGGGCAAGAGAGACCTCAGTTGGAATCTCCACGTCTACCAAGAGCGGCATCAATTGAAGTTCCTCCAACTTCGCCGACAACACCAAACCCAATTCCCAGATAACGTGAGCTTCCTGCAGCAGGATTGCGCTCGAGTCGGCTTCACCAAACATGGAAAGTTGATCATCTGGTTCATCCAAACTTCGACCCAATTCACGTTGGGCAAGGTCGGTAAGTTCATAAGATCTTTGCCCAGGATCGATTAGGTAACCCGCCAATGCTGTGTCCATGTGGATCTTGACATCAGATATGTCCACACCAAAAGCGGCCAAAGTCCAGAGAAGTGACTTTCCGTCATGAATAGTTTTTTGATTGGGGCACGTGGCGAGCCACGACATAACCTTTGATAACTCTGAGGAGGGAATTGACTGCAGCACGTGTACCTGTTTGCTCGAGCAAACGGCCAACGCAGTTATTGTTCCCGAGCCTTGAGCGAATTCACCCTGCACAGCAATTGATACAGGACCTTCCAATGACATTAAGTCCGCAATTGAGGCATCGAGGAACACCTGACGATCAATGACCTCTGCTGCAGCGATCTTCGCGCTGGATTCCTCTTCACTTCCAACGGAGGAAATGGCTCCCGGCAATTTTTCGACTCGGCTGCGCAATGCGGTGAATTGCAGTGTGTCAAATAGCTGGTGCACGTTGGACAAAGAAAAAGATTTTCGGTCGAGTTGGTCCACCGTGAGTTCAAGGGGAACATCACGTAGGAGCTCGGTGATCCGCCTGTTCAGCAAGACCTGGGGAAGGTTCTCGCGCAGCGAGTCCCCCACTTTCCCACCGACCTTGTCGGCCTGATCAACCAATGCCCCCAAATTTCCATACTCGTTAATCCATTTTTGGGCGGTCTTTTCGCCAACGCCAGGAATACCGGGCAAATTGTCACTGGGATCCCCACGCAGGGCCGCGAAGTCTGGGTATTGCGCGGGAGTCAAGTTGTATTTCTCCTCGATGGCGGCCTCCGTCATTACCGCAAGGTCGGAAACGCCCTTCTTGGGATAGAGGACCGTCACCGATGGTGAGACAAGCGCAAATGAATCTCGGTCACCCGTCACTATTTCCGTGTTGAACCCGGCCGCGCTGGCTTCGGTCGCCAAGGTTGCGATGAGATCATCAGCTTCATATCCATCTTTTTCCAACCTTTGAATCGCCATTGCGTCCAAAACTTCTTTGATTAATTCAACCTGTCCTTTGAATTCCTCCGGTGACTTGGAACGGGTCGCCTTATAGTCGGGAAACATTTCAGTCCGAAAACTTTTCCGAGAAACGTCAAAGGCGACCGCAACGTGCGTTGGGTTGTATTCCTTGAGCAGGTTGATCAACATGGAGGTGAACCCATAGACGGCATTGGTCGGCTGACCCGTGCTTGTGGAGAAGTTTTCAGCCGGCAAGGCAAAAAATGCCCGATAGGCCATCGAATGTCCATCGATAAGAAGAAGACGATTGGCTGCCACTATCCGATACTAGTTGCTCGAATACGCAATAGGATTTATCACTATGTCAAATATGAGCGACCAAGAGTCAGCGGAAGTTACGGATATAACCGCCGAAGTACGCTCATTCGGAATGGGCGCCCTCAGTGAGCGAATGGGCATCGACATTGTCAGTGCAACCATTGATTCGAAGGGCTTAGCAACCATTACCGCAACAATGCCGGTTGAGGGAAATACCCAGCCGTATGGACTACTCCATGGTGGGGCGAGCGCAGTTCTGGCCGAGACCCTGGGCTCAATCGCCTCGGCAGTCACCGCACATCGGCGACTTGGGCTGGGGGCTCTCGTTGTTGGAATAGATTTGAACTGCACCCATCACAAGTCTGCTCGGGACGGCATTGTGACCGGAGTCGCCCACATGGTCAGTGCCGGTAACACAATGCTGTCGAGTGAAATCGTGATCACCAACTCCGATGGCGAGCGGATTTGCACCTCTCGACTGACCGCAATGGCCCGCAAACCTCGGCCGTGAGGCGATTTCACACATTACCCACGGGTAACAAACACATTTCAATCCGGGATACCCCCGTGCATGACCGGCTAATGGCGGTAAGGTTCTCCAATCCCGTAGGTGGTCAGGTCCACGCTAGGTAGCTATACGTAATGTGCAAAGTGTTAACAGAGACCCGGAGGTAGCCACACGTGCTTAGACGCGTTCGACTCGCACTAGGGGTCCTACTTCTCGCAACCGTGGCTTTTCTGGTTTCCGGTGGGCTTTCCCCTGCCAATGCAGCTGAGACAAGCATCACAGGAACCCTGACGACTCCTGCGGGTGTTGCGGTTTCGGGGGTTGTGGTGACCGCTACCGGTCCCGATGGTGTGAGCGCGTCTGGTACTTCTGATGAAAAGGGAGTCTTCGTTGTCCCACTGACCGCCAGTGGCACCTATTCGGTAGAGATTGACGTGAGCACCCTCCCAGAGGGAATTACGTTGAACAATGAGGCCGATGCCAGCAGGTCGCTTCTCGTACTCGGTGGTGAGAAAAAAATCATCATTGGGTTATCCGAGGGTGGAGAGTCGGGCATAGTTGCGGAAGACTCGGGTACCGGTGAACGCGTAATTCAGCTTTTTCTTGACGGAGTCCTCTATGGGCTGGTTATTGCTCTCGGCGCGGTAGGTTTGAACTTGGTCTTCGGCACAACCGGTTTGACCAACTTTTCCCACGGAGAGCTCCTCACATTAGGCGCATTCACCGCTCTTGCATTTAATACAGCAGGGCTCAACATCAT
Organism: Candidatus Nanopelagicales bacterium; assembly: GCA_044240195.1. Lineage (GTDB taxonomy): Bacteria > Actinomycetota > Actinomycetes > S36-B12 > S36-B12 > UBA4592. Next base: position 128,686 of record JBIHZX010000001.1, read on the forward strand.
TATCGCGGCTCCGATTGCCATTATTTTTGCTGCTTTTGTTTATGGATGGGGGCAAAACCGAATTCTGTGGAGACCCCTGCGTAGGCGCAAGACGGGGCTCATCGCTGCCATGATTGTCAGTATCGGGCTGGCGATTTTCCTTCGATACACACTCGTTCTCTTCTTCGGCGGTGCCCCACAAAGTTACAAGCAATTTGCTGGGCAATCAGGGATAGCCTTAGGGCCGTTTAATACCACCCCGAAAGCGCTCATTTTGGGGGCATTGGCCGTCGTTGCTCTCGCCGCAACCGTGATCTGGCTACAACGTTCGCGAATTGGTAAGGCCACCCGCGCGGTATCCGATAACCCGGCACTTGCATCAGCCACGGGAATTGACGTAGAGCGCGTTATTTCGGTCGTGTGGATCATTGGCGCGGGCCTTGCAGCCTTTGCAGGCATATACCTCGGCCTGACTCAAAACACCGTCTGGAATATGGGCCAGCGAATTTTGCTTGTGCTATTTGCGGCAGTTATTTTGGGGGGCCTTGGAACCATTTATGGCGCCATTGTTGGCGCAATGGTCGTGGGGATATTCATCCAGATGACCACCTTGTTTATCCCCACTGAAATGAAAACTGTTGGAGCCCTTTTCTTGATGATTCTGATCTTGTTGGTACGGCCTCAAGGTTTACTTGGACAAAAAGAAAGGGTGGGTTGACCAACATGGACATTGGCCAAGTTTTCACACTCACCATTACCCAAGCCTTCGGAGTTACCGCTCTCATTTACCTTTTCGCGGCCATTGGTCTCAATGTTCAATTTGGTTACACCGGGCTGCTCAACTTTGGCCAAGTTGCATTTGTCGCGGCCGGTGCATACGCCGTCGGTGTCATCGTTCTCACCTTCGATTTGAGCTTATGGCTTTCAATTGTCGTCGCTCTCATCACTTCCACACTTTTGGCACTATTACTGGGTATTCCGACCTTGCGGTTGCGAGCGGACTACCTTGCAATTGTCACCATCGCTGCGAGCGAACTACTGCGTTTACTCGTTCGCTCAATCGCCTTCAAGGACGTTTTTGGTGGCGCACAGGGTCTCAATGGAAAGCTTGGACAGGAATTCCATGATCTCAATCCCCTGCCCGTAGATTTCACACTTCCCCTCCTTAGTTGGAGCCGCCAGGATCTCTGGGTCGTCATTGTTGGCTGGAGTCTTGCGCTGCTTTTCACCCTGTTTGTGTGGGGGTTGGTGCGGAGCCCGTGGGGTCGAGTGGTCAAGGGAATCCGTGAAGATGAAGATGCCGTTGTTTCACTGGGAAAGAACGTCTTTGTGTACAAATTGCAAGCCCTCATCATCGGTGGTGGCATTGCGGCATTCGGCGGTATTTTGTGGGCCGTTGCCAAGCAGTCAGTCCAGCCGGACACTTTCCAACCAGACTTCACCTTCTTCGTATTCACCATCCTGCTTTTAGGCGGCGCCGCTCGAGTGTTTGGTCCCATCGTGGGTACCGTGATTTTCTGGTTCCTCCTCGCCGGTTTCGGCGAGGTTCTCAGCTCATTAATTAATAACGGATACATCTCTTTCCTCACCCCAACCGACGTTGGATCCATCCGATTCATGCTCATGGGCCTTGGGCTAATGCTGCTCATGATCTTTAGACCACAAGGAATATTTGGCGATCGAAGGGAGTTGGCCCTTGATGCCCGCTAATACCGAAAATATGGCACCTGGCCGTGCCGCAGCCGTTGAAGCATTGCGCGATGTCGCTCGGGTGCCCGGTTCACCAAAGCCCGATCCCATTTTGATTGCCGACCACGTCAGCCGACAATTTGGCGGACTAAAGGCGGTTGACGTTACCCACGTTGAAATCCAGCGAGGGGCAATCACCGCTCTCATCGGCCCCAATGGAGCGGGCAAGACAACCCTTTTCAATCTGTTGACCGGTTTCGACAAACCCGACACCGGCGAATGGACTTTTAACACGACACCTGTAGCCGGTAAGGCTCCTTATCGACTTGCCCGGATGGGAATGGTTCGTACTTTCCAACTCACCAAAGCGCTCTCTCGCATGACCGTTATGGACAATATGCTGCTGGGTGCGAGCGGTCAAAGTGGTGAGCGAGTGTTCAAAGCCCTGCTGCCTTTCACCTGGAAAGCCCAAGAACGAGCTAATGCCGAGCGCGCAATGGAACTTCTAGGGCGATTTAACCTTGATGCAAAAATTGATGATTTTGCTGGCTCACTTTCTGGGGGCCAGCGCAAATTGCTCGAAATGGCTCGTGCCCTGATGGTTGGTCCAGAAATTGTGATGCTCGATGAACCGATGGCCGGCGTCAACCCCGCTCTGACCCAGAGCCTGCTCGGTCATATCAAGAATATCCGGGAAGAAGGCACCACGGTACTTTTTGTTGAACACGACATGGATATGGTGCACGACATAAGTGACTGGGTGATTGTGATGGCCCAAGGACAAATCATTGCTGAGGGTCCACCGGACGCCGTTATGAAGGACCCCCAGGTGATTGAGGCCTATCTCGGTTCACGCCACGGTAGTGCGCTCACCGCCGACGGTGCCTCCCTCACCGCCGATTCGCCAGGAGGAAACACATGACGTTCAGCGAACCCAGCGACCTTCCTACAATCGACAGCCCCGATGGCGCGCACGAGTTTGAATCAGAAATTGATATCAACGCTTCACAGCGCTCGGATGCATCTCCTGCATCACCTGCCCAGGTCCACGAAGCGCAAGCCCTCGGAGCACTCATCCGGGCCGATAAACTTGTCGCTGGGTATTTCCCGGGCGTGAATATCCTCAATGAAGCAGATCTTTACGCACATGAAGGCGAACTCGTCGGGATTATTGGACCCAATGGCGCTGGCAAGTCAACGCTGCTTAAAGCGCTCTTTGGTCTAGTCCATATCAACTCAGGAGCTGTAACCCTACGGACTGAAGACATCACGAACCTACGGGCAGACCAATTGGTCAGGCGCGGTGTTGGTTTTGTCCCCCAGAACAACAATGTTTTCCCCTCCCTCACCATCGAGGAGAATATGCAGATGGGTGCATTCCAGGACCCAAAGTCTTTCCCTGACCGATTTGCTGCGGTTGTAGAACTATTCCCAACTCTAGGAACCCGACGCAAGCAGCGTGCCGGCTCTCTGTCTGGTGGGGAACGCCAGATGGTGGCAATGGGCCGAGCGCTCATGATGGCACCCAGCGTGCTGTTACTCGACGAGCCAAGTGCTGGCTTGAGCCCTGCATTGCAAGATGAAGTATTTGTTCGGGTCAAGGAAATCAATGCCACCGGTGTTACCGTGATTATCGTTGAGCAAAATGCAGCCCGATGCCTACAAATCGTTGACCGCGGATATGTCCTTGACCAAGGCCAAAATGCCTACACGGGCACCGGCCAATCACTGGCTAATGACCCCAAGGTCATTGAGCTCTACTTGGGAACCCTCGCTAAGGCGTAAATACTTTTCCTACAAAATGCTTTTCCTGGAGAAAGACTGTGGCCCCGCACCTTTCGGTGCGGGGCCACAGTCTTTACTGCTAGCGAGTCTCTACTACGGAAGTGGAACTACCGAAGTTACTGAGCCCTTTTCGGCAAACTCAGTATTTGAGGAGTACTCGTTGATTGAGATGGTGCCCTCAAGGAGATCGCCGAATTCGTTGAAGTCAACGCCTCCGGTGACGCCCATGTAGTCGATGTCGGTGCCTGCATCAAGCAGTGCAATGCAATCGGCGTACGTGGAACACGCTTCGCCACCGTTACCGGCAACGTTGGGTAGCTCTGCTGCGATTTTTACACCGTCAGCACAGCCAGCCTTGTGAGCAGCCAAGGCAATTACCATGGCAGCGTCATATGACTGTGGGCCGTAGCTGAAGTCAGTCAGGGCTGGGTCGAATGCAAGTAGACGCTCGTTAAAGGTTGTCATATCAACTGAACCTGAAGGAACGGTACCTACTGTGCCCGTCATGGTGCCGGCTGGGAACTCAGCAAACGCGGTTGTGGAAAGGTTTCCATCAACCAAGTACAACTGAATGTCGCCTGGGCCAACACCCTGCTTGATCATTTCCTGAATGAGCTTGACGCTCTCTTCGAAACCAATCACTGCGACGGCTTCTGGATTGCCAGCCTTGATTTCCGCAACTTCAGCTTCGAATGAAGGTGCTGCTGGGTCGTAAAGCAGGTCGGTTGTAACTGTTCCACCGGCCTCTGTGAAGTTCTTGACCGTTGCTGCTGCAAGGCCTTCACCGTATGGATCCTGGCGAGCAACTACTGCCATCTTTGTGTATCCGGCGTCAACTGCATCCTGCGCAATAACCGCACCCTGAAGAACGTCAGATGGTGAGTTACGGAAGTACAGACCGTTATCCGCGTAGGTGGTCAGAATTGGAGCAGTGTTGGCTGGTGAGAACTGAACAACACCGTTTGACGTGATCTTGTCAATTACGGTGAGCGAAACACCGGATGATGCAGCGCCGATGATTGCATTGACGCCCTGAGCGAGCTGGGAATCAACCGTCTGGCTTGCAATATCTGTGGTCGTATCGCCTGAGTCACCCTCAATGTAGGTAACTGGTGAGCCGAGGACGCCGCCTGCAGCGTCAATTTCTTGAAGTGCTAATTCAACGCCGGCAAACTCGGGTGGGCCGAGGAATGCAAGGTCACCTGTTGCTGGGAGCATAGTTCCCAAAACCAAAGAAGTGCTCGTGCACTCATCTGTTGCTTCTTCAACTGCAGTCTCGGCTGCAGTTTCTTCTGCGGTTGCGCTGGCGGTGGTATCTTCACTGTCACTGCTGCAAGCAGCGAGAGCGAGGGATGCCGCACCCAACACAGCCACGGTCTTAAGGACCATAGTGCGCTTCATGCATTCTCCTTGAATAAACGAAAGTCACAGCGTGTGCTGCCACTATTATTCGTTCGGTTACCCGAACCGACTTAGACTAAGACATGGACACGATCATTCAAGCTCCCGCAACCGCAATTCGCCATTTTGTAATGGGAATGTGACCTTCCAATACAGGGGTAGCCCTGCAGATTGGTGATCAAATGGGCGATTTGTCGGTATTTCCGACGATTTTCACGGCCGCTTCAGCAATCGTTAACCGGTTATCCATTGCAGCCTTGCGCAGGAACCTGAAAGCCTCGTCCTCGCTCATCCCCGACTGCTGAAGTACGATTTTGGCCCGATCAACAACCACGGTTGAATGATTTCGCGTCCGTAAACGCTCCAATTCAGCGTTAAGATCAATAAATTGTTGCCAACGTGCATGGGCGAGAACGATAGCGGCCCGAACTTCAACACCGGTGAATGGCTTCACCAGGTATCCAAAGGTCCCGGCTGCCGCGGCGCTCGCGACCAGGTCGAGCTGTGAAAATGCACTCAAGAGCACGACCGGGGCCACTTCGTGGGCGATCAATTCCCTCGCAGCACTTATCCCATCTCGCACCGGCATCGAGATATCCATAAGGACAACGTCTGGCCTCAATTCTCGCGCAGCGTCAACGGCCAACTGCCCATTGCTCACGGAGCCAACCACGTCCATGCCAAGTTCAATGAGGGTCTCGACCAAATCAAGCCTGATCAGGGTTTCATCCTCAGCAATCAACACGCGCATGGCCGGCAACGAGTCGGTGGCCTGTTGCTCCGGCTGACTGCGCATAGGGCAAGGGTAAGACGTCTCGGTTCATCGGTAGGGTTATGCCCCCTAGCCCCGGTATCCCAACCGGTAGAGGAAGCGGTCTCAAACACCGTCCAGTGTGGGTTCGAATCCCACCCGGGGCACATAATGCCGGTATGAATTTTCGCTCCAAGATCGCAGTGGCGCTGTGTGGTGTTGTGCTCATTACGGGACTCGTCGGTTGCTCGAGTGCAGCTGACGTGGCTCAAACGAGCGATCTGGGAAATCAGTTTGAACAATCCAATTCAACAGATGAGTTCCTCGATGACGGCTCTGGTAACGAGCTTGAGGTCGGGAGTGACCTTGCCCTCCCGAGCAATTGGCCCAAAGCAATACCGACACCTGTCGGCTCCTTGATAGCCATCTCAGTCATTGATGAACGCACAGCGGTTGCCACGTGGACTGTGCAAGGTGATGTATTCCTGGCCCAAAAAGAATTTCTGACCGAATTTGATACAACCTTCGTCGTAGAGCTCCTTGTGGACTTAACAACGGATTCGATCGTTGTCTACGGCGCAATAGGTAATGGCTTTGACGTTACGATCAGCGCGACTCTAGGCCAGCAAGCAGATGACCCGGGGGAGATAACGCTCCTGGTCAATCCCAGCTCTTAGCCGGTTTGGGCCGATGAATCTAATGAACGGGATACTGAACCGAGAACACCATGAACGAATGAACCGGAATCATCCGTAGACAAGCTTTGAGCCAATTCAACCGCCTGGCTCACAACTACGGCGTGTGGTGTGTCGGGCATGAATAGCAACTCAGCCACCGAAACGCGCAAGATGGCTCGGTCAACATCTGGCATACGTTCCAAGCTCCAACCTTGGGAGTTCGAAGATATTTCACTGTCAATTTGAGATTGATTCGATGCAATAAAATTCACAAGTTCAACAGCGTACGTATTGAGTTCAGGGTCCCCTTCACTCTCTCTCCGACGAACATGTTCACCCAACACCATCAGAATGGGAACTTCTTTTGACTCTGCTTCGAAAATAATGTCCAAAGCTCGCTTGCGGGCTTTTCCGCGAGCCGACATCAGTCGTTCACGCGGCCAAGATATGAACCATCGCGTGTATCTACTTTGACTTTGGTATTGGATTCGATAAAGAGCGGCACTTGGATTTCAGCACCCGTCTCTAATGTCGCTGGTTTGGTACCGCCACTTGAACGGTCACCTTGAAGCCCCGGCTCGGTGTACGTGAGCATGATTTCTACAGAAGCTGGCAGATCGACGATTATCGGATTGCCCTCGTGAATTGCCACCTGGACCGTTTGGTTTTCCAAGAGGTACTTTGAGCTGTCTCCAACAATCGAGTCAGGCACAGGAAACTGCTCGTAGGAACTATTGTCCATAAAGACCCAGCTATCCCCATCGCGGTAGAGGTATTGCATGTCTCTTCGATCGACGGAGGCTGTCTCAACTTTGACTCCGGCATTGAATGTTTTATCAACCACCTTGCCGGAGAGCACATTCTTCAACTTACTTCGGACGAATGCTCCACCCTTACCCGGCTTAACGTGCTGAAAGTCAATGACGGTCCATAACTGTCCATCAATATTGAGAACGACGCCATTCTTTAAATCATTACTGGTTGCCACCAAGGTGCCCTATCTCTATTTCAAACACTAATCCGACAATTCCTCAGAATCTCTCTAAGCCTTGAGCAACAATAGTCGCGCGAGCGCTTGAAGGGCCAATAGGTAGGAATCCACGCCGAAACCGGCAATCACTCCGGTCGCTGATGGGGTCACTACTGAATGGTGGCGGAACTCTTCACGTGCACCAGGATTGCTGATGTGAACTTCAATAAGGGGTTCAGCTAACATCGCGCAAGCATCTGCGATCGCGTAGGAGTAATGCGTGAATGCTGCAGGATTCATAATCACAGGCAACTTTGACTCGGCCGCGAAATGTAACCACTCAATTATTTCGCTTTCGCTGTTGCTCTGGCGGATATCAACTTCTAACCCCAATTCAAGGGCCTTCTCCGACACGGTATTGGCGAGTTCGGCGTAGGTGAGGGTTCCATAAATCTCGGGTTCCCTGCTCCCAAGTCGATTCAGATTCGGTCCATTAATCACCAAAACCCGTTGCTTCATGGTTTAACCTTACCCAACGTTTTGCCTAAACTGATGATGACAGGTTGCTATAGGCCGAGAAAAGAAGGGATGGATCGGGACCTTCTAAGATCGCTGGTTTTCCAATCCCGTCAAGGACAACGAACCGCAAGAGATCCCCCCTGGCCTTCTTGTCCACCTTCATGGTCGAGAGCAACGAATCCCAGCGCCCAGCTGGATAGGTCGTGGGAAGGCCGATCACTTCAAGGACATCACGGTGCAGTTGAAGATCTGTATCGGGCAGACGGCCAGCGATATTGGCTAACTCGGCCACAAACATAATTCCAACTGATACGGCAGCACCATGGCGCCACCGATAATTCTCAAACTTCTCGACCGCATGCCCAAATGTGTGCCCGTAATTGAGCACTTCACGGCCCAAATCGGGACCACCCTGCTCGGTGAAATCACGGGAGACTACTGCAGCTTTAACCGCAATCGCCCGTTCAATCAGTGAGGTGACTATTTCCTGCTCGGGGTCAAAACAGTTGTCGCGCTCGGTCAAAATCGTTTCCAAAATGCTGGGATCACTTGTCAAGCCGACTTTGGCTACCTCGGCCAGTCCTGCGCGCAGGTCATTTTCTGGCAGCGAACTGAGAGCGTTGACGTCAATTACCACCAAGCTTGGACTGTGGAATGCGCCTACGAGATTCTTGCCGGCATCGTTATTGATACCCGTTTTACCCCCAACAGCCGCATCAACCATTCCGAGCAAAGTCGTTGGTACCGCAATCCATTTGATTCCCCTCAACCAGGTAGCAGCAACAAAACCAGCGAGATCCGTTGTGGCTCCCCCACCCAAGCCAATAATCATGTCTGAGCGCGTAAATTCAGAAGCACCAAGTGCGTTCCAACAGTACTCAAGAACCGCTGCAGTTTTGGAATCCTCGGCTTCAGGAACTTCAATCAAGACAACTCGACGACCCGAACCTTCCAACTCAACCTGTAGGGATTCAGCACTCACTCGAAGTGCAACGGGATAGATGATCCCAACTCGAGTCGCGGTTGATACAGCTTCGTTCAATTCACCAAGAAGTCCACGTCCAATATGAACGTCGTAACTGTGTTCCGCATTAACCGAAATACTTAGCATGGGACGCCGTTCGTGAGTAGGTCAGAGATCTGCTGGGCAAGTTGTTGTGCATCAAGTGTGTTTGCATCAATCCGGTGCGTGGCAAGGCTTGCATAAATGGGGGTTCGAGTTTCCAACAAAGAAACAAGATTTGCTCTCACATTTCCCACAAGCAGCGGACGAGGGGCCGAAAGCCCAGCCCGACGAAACGCCACTGAACTACTCACTTCAAGCCAAATGATTGGTGAAGTACTCGCTGTGAGCTCCTTGGCAGTGTTCATATCCATTACAGCGCCACCACCCAAAGACAAGACACCGTCAAACCCGCCGAGTGCCTGTGTAATTGCTCGGGCTTCCCACTCGCGAAACACCGATTCACCGTGATCAATAAAAATATCCGCAACACTCTGTCCGTGCGCAGCCTCAACTAGTTGATCTGAATCAGAAAATGAACAACCAAGTCCACCAGCGAGAATTTCGCCGACGGTTGTCTTGCCAGCACCTGGCGCACCAATGAGAATTGCTCGAGGGGTCACAAGAAACCTAGTTAACCAATGGGGCGATCTTAATCGTGAGATTCTCTAGGTAACTCGCAATATTGCGCTGACATTCGCCTAGGGAGTCTCCACCAAATTTATCCAGTATTGCTTCCGCGAGAACGAGCGCCACCATGGCCTCTGCAACAATTCCAGCGGCGGGAACCGCGCACACGTCGGATCGTTGGTTGATTGCGACTGCGGCTTCACCCGTTGCGGTGTCAATTGTTTGCAGGGCTCGTGGAATTGTAGAAATCGGTTTCATCGCGGCACGGACACGAAGCATTTCCCCGGTACTCATGCCGCCCTCGGTGCCGCCGGACTTTCCTGAACCGCGCCGAACTTGGTCGCCCTCGGCGAAAATTTCATCTTGGGCTAATGATCCTCGAACCGCGGCGATATCAAAACCGTCACCTACTTCGACTCCTTTTATCGCTTGAATTCCCATGAGGGCCGCAGCCAACTTCGAGTCGAGTCGGCGGTCCCAATGGGTGTAGCTTCCTAAGCCGGGTGGCAAACCAACAGCAACCACCTCAACAACCCCACCCAGCGTGTCCCCATCGCGGTGAGCTGCCCCAATTTCTTCTTCCATGAGTGCACTGACCTGTGGATCAACGCATCGAACGGGGCTAGCGTCAATGACATCTATTTGATCGGGCGTTGGTGCGGGCCCCGTGTACGCCACCGACCCGATTCGCACCACATGACTCACTAGTGTGATCCCTGCAACCTGCGCGAGAAAAGCGCGGGCAACGGCCCCCAATGCAACACGAGCTGCAGTTTCGCGGGCGCTAGCACGCTCCAAAACTGGCCGCGCATCGGAAAAATCAAATTTTTGCATTCCAGCAAGATCCGCATGTCCGGGTCTAGGCCTCGTCAATGGTGCATTTCGAGCCAGTGCGTCCAAAACATCTTGGTCAACCGGCTCCGGGCTCATGACGGCTTCCCATTTCGGCCATTCGGTATTCCCAATTTCTATGGCAATTGGGCCGCCCAATGTCTGGCCGTGTCGAACCCCACCGAGGAATCTGACATCGTCTTTCTCAAATTTCATCCGGGCTCCACGACCCGTTCCCAGCCTGCGGCGGGCCAGATCTCGATCAAGGTCGGCGGTAGTGATGTGGATTGAAGCGGGCATCCCCTCGACGATCGCCATCAGGGCCGGGCCATGGGATTCACCAGCGGTTAACCAACGCAGTCGCGACACCATGGGTCAATACTGTCAGATCCGAACTACGCTCCCGCGCTCACACCTGCAGCAATTAATCCCGCTGCAAGAACACCCAGGGCCATGAATGGACCAAATGGCACTTTGCGGCTCCTACGGCTGCTGAAGATGAGTGGCAGCACCCACAATCCGGCACTAGCGAAGGAGATCAAGGAGCCAACATAGATGTAGGTCCAACCAAGTGATCCAAGATACAGTCCAACGACCGCTGCGTATTTTACATCTCCCATTCCCATACCTCCCAGTAGATGAATGGCCAGATATGCCAGAGACGCAAGAAGAGATCCCGCAATCGCCATTCCGAGTATCTGCACATCACCGCGAGTAATCGCGACCAGGCAAAATCCGATGAGGCCTCCGAGAAATGACACCGCAACGAGTGAATTGGGTAATCGGTGCTCGTGAAGGTCAACTTTGGATAACATCACAGCGGTCACAGCAAACCAAATCCACGTTGCACAATAGGCAGCCGAACTGAATGTGACCATCTGAGAATTCTCGTTGACAGAAGCCTGCCACCCAAGTTTGATAGTCAGGCTGTGGAAAACTCATTTGGTAATGCAGCCCGCATGGCTTCAACGGGAGCCTTTTCCCCAGTGAACAGCTCAACTTGGGCGCACGCCTGCCACAGCAACATTTCGACACCGCTCAAAACCGCCCCGCCATGATGGATCTTCCAGAAACCCGCCAGTTCACTCGGCCACGGGTTGTAGGCAATATCGAGGAGCGCAGCGAGGCTTTGATCTACTGCGATCCTGCTAATAATCTGCTTTTGCGCAGAACCGGGGACAGTACTGATCACAATGTCACCCGACAGCACGACGTCACCTTCTAATTTAACCGTCCGCAAATCAACCCCGAGCGAATTACTCTGGGAATGAAGCAGCGAGAAAGCTTCACGGTTACGTCCATAACAGGTGATATCCACCACTCCAAGCTCAGCGAGGGCACTCAGTGCGCTGCTCGCCGTCGCGCCCGAGCCGATAATGCAGGCTGAATTAATGGACCCAAGCCCGGCATGCTCAATTGTTTGCACGATTCCAAAGACGTCAGTATTTTCAAGAGCCCATTTATGTCCGCCATTTCGAAAAACAGTGTTAGCACAACCTGTTTGAATGACGAGTTGCGATTGTTGGTCAACCAATGCCAGGACATCACGCTTCAAGGGCATGGTGAGCGAATAACCCAATGAGTTTTCATCTAACTGCGCAATACGTTGTGCGAGCGTTTCCGTGGATGTGTCAATCGCCGAGTAATCAATATCCAATCCGAGAGCCGCGTACGCCGCACGATGCAAAGTGGGCGAGAGTGAATGTGAAATCGGTGAACCAAGAACGGCCGCTTTCAATGTCATAGCGGACACATCATTGTGCATCCAAGAAAGCTTGATACTCGGCTTTAAATTTCAAGAATTTTTCATAGGACCTGGCAAACTTCGTTTCCCCCGTATCGGGATTCACGGTAACGAAGTACAACCATTTACCTTTAGCGGGCGAAAGCGCGGCTTCAAGCGCAGAATCACCCGGTGAATTTATCGGTGTAGGTGGGAGCCCTATTACCTTATAAGTGTTGTAGGGCGACTCTGTGTCCAATTGATCTGAAGACAGTTGCAATTCGTCTAGCCCCAATGCGTAGGACACTGTCGAGTCAAACTGTAAGGGCATCTTGGCTTCTAGTCGGTTGTACACCACGGCTGCGACTTTCGCGAAGTCCTCAGGAACAACTTCCCCCTCCAACAGCGATGCCACCGTCAGGATCTCGTAGGGACTACGGCCAAGCTGGGCAGCCCGCGCTTCAAGGTCAATACTGGACGCGGACTGCTTGAAACGCTTCACCAGTGCGCTCAGAATTCCCTCAGCATTCTCATCTCCGACCAGGTCATAGGTGGCCGGAAACATAAAGCCTTCTGGCCTGCTCTCCGCCCAACTCGGTAGAGAAAGTGCGTCGGGATTAGCCAACACCTCTTCAAAGTCAGTTGCGGGGAGCCCGCTGGTGCTCGCAGATAATTCAACCGTCTCATTTAGGCGCAAACCCTCAGGTAAAACCAATCGAGAGGCTGCACGTGAAGCCGGATCCAACATCAAAAGGAGGGCGGACTCACCACTCATTTGCGTCTTCATCGTGTAATTACCTGGACCGATCGTTGCGCTAGCCTCATTGTTGGATGCGGCACTAGTAAAACTCTCAACTGATTTGACTACATCGGCAGCCTGCAGCGTGCTACCTATTTTGGTGAGACTCTCGCCCCTGCTCACCGTGATGCTGACGCTACCCGTCCCAGAACCGACGTAGTCGTTTGTCTCGCTTCCCCCACCAAAAATTGAGTACATTCCAAAAATGATTGCCAGAGCAGAAATCAATCCCGCTCCGATCACTACACGCTTGCTCCATGTATTTGCATTTCGTGAGGGTGGCAATGGCTCGTCACTAAGAACCTCATTCAAAAACGTCACTAGCTTGAGCCTTTCATTTGAGCTAACCCGTCGATATAGGCCTGCAAGAATATTGCGGCGGCTGCACTGTCCACTTTGTCACGCATCTGTTTTGTACTTAAACCGCCAGCTCGCAAGGCTCCTATGGCTTGAATTGTGGTTAATCTTTCATCAATGAGAATAATTGGAATTGATGAAACAAGGGCAAGTTGGCGCGCCCATTCCCGAGCATTTTCTGTAGATGCCGTGTCATTGCCTTTCAAGTTGCTGGGTAAACCAACAACAATCTCACATGGTTCATACTCGAGAATAAGTGCGAGAGCAGCTGTGATTGAGTGCTCCCCCCCACCTATTGCAACCTGCGGCGATGCCAAAATTGCATCAAAGTCAGACGTGGCAACCCCTATGCGCACCGTACCGACGTCAAATGCAAGACGCCGCTGATTAACCCGGGACATTATTTATGCGCAACCAACGCCGCTTCAATGCTTGAGATCGCTGCTGGTAGTGCCGCAGCGTTTGTACCTGCTCCCTGAGCGAAAGCATCCTTGCCCCCACCTTTGCCATCAAGTTGGGTGAGTGCCAGCCGCAGTAATTCTTGAGCTGAAATCCCAGATTCAACGCCGAGTTCATTGACGGCCACTACCGCAGAAACTTTTCCATCTACGATCACCGTTGCGAATGCAACGGCCTTCGATGCGTTTACGCCTCGGGAAATCGCCTGCTGGGCTAATTCTCGGAGACTATTCGGATCGGTTCCCGTCGGTGCGGCGAAAACCCAAAGATCAACGTCACCCTGACGCACCGGCTCGCCCACGATGCCACTGGCATCTTTGAGCAAGTTTGCGCGCTTGAATTCAGCAATCTCCTTCTCAGCCACCTTGAGTGCGCCAATCGTTGACTCCAGTCGATCAGTGAGCTGGTCTGCTGGGACTTTGAGCATCGAGGTGAGCTTGCTAACCAATACGTGCTCATTCGCCGCGAATTGATAAGCGTCCGAACCCACGAGTGCTTCCACTCTTCTAACGCCGGCACCGACGGAGCCCTCTCCCACGAAGTACACCAAGCCAAGTGCTCCTGTTCGCTGCGCATGTGTTCCACCACACAACTCGTGGGCCCAGTCACCGACAGAGACAACTCGCACTTCTTTGCCATATTTTTCGCCGAACAGAGCCATGGCTCCCATGTCGAGCGCTTGTTGCTGGGACATCACGTTTGCACTCACTGCCAAGTCCTCGATAAGCATTGCGTTGACGTATTGCTCGACGTCTCGCAGCACCGCCGGTGAAACGGCTTCCGGACTCGGAAAGTCAAAGCGGAATCGCCCGGGGGAATTCTCTGACCCCATTTGAGTCGCAGTTTCTCCAAGTCTTTCACGAAATGCACGATGCACCATGTGAGTGGCCGTGTGGGCCCGCGAGATTGCCTTCCGTCGCGCAATATCGACGGCACCAATAACTGATTCGCCAACAATGCATTCACCATCCACTACCCGACCACGATGCAGGACAAGTCCCGGGACTGGAGCTTGTACGTCATAGATCTCGGTTCGAGATTGTCCTGTTACCGAGGTGATAACACCGTGATCCCCAAGTTGACCGCCTGATTCGGCGTAAAATGGGGTGCGGCTCAGAATAACTTCAACGTTGTCACCAACACGCGCAGCGAGAACCGAAGTCCCATCAATTACCAGTCCCGTGATCTGCGCCTCGCTCGTGCTCTCCAAGTATCCAGTGAATTCGGCGCTGCCCCCGACCGTCAAAATCTCTTTATAGGCGGTCGTTGCAGCGAAGTCACTTTTGCGAGCAACAGAGTCAGCCTTCGCCCGATCACGTTGCTCTTTCATGAGGACGGAGAAGCGATCCCGGTCAACTGTCAGCCCCGCCTCGGCTGCCATTTCCATTGTCAAATCAATAGGAAAACCGTAAGTGTCATGTAGCGCGAAGGCTTTTTCTCCAGAAATCGTTGAACTACCGCTATTTTTCGTTTCGCTTGCGGCGTTCTCGAACAGAGTATTTCCGGTGATCAACGTTTGAGCAAATGCGTTTTCTTCACCCGTTGCAATGCTGAGGATTCGTTCGCGAGAATCATTGAGCTCGGGGTATTGGGGTGCCATAGCTTCAATCGCCGACTCGCACAATGTTCGCAGGGTGGGTCCGGAGGCACCCAGGATTCGCATATTCCGAATCACCCGTCGCATTAGGCGCCGCAGTACGTATCCACGTCCTTCATTGCCGGGAATCACTCCGTCGGAGATCAAAAATACAACCGTTCGTGAGTGATCAGCTACCACGCGCAATGCAATGTCATGTTTCGCATCGACCCCATAAACCGCCCCCGAAAGTTTCGAAGCTGAATCCAAAATTCCGCGCGTGGTGTCAATTTCATATATGTTGTCGACCCCCTGCAAGATTGCGGCCATGCGCTCGAGACCCATTCCCGTATCGATACTTGCAGCGGGTAACGGGCCCAATATGGGAAAGTTGTCTTTGCCCGAACCTTCGCCCCGCTCAAATTGCATGAAGACCAGGTTCCAGACTTCGAGGTATCGATTTTCATCGGCGATCGGTCCACCTTCAGCACCGAATTCTGGTCCACGGTCGTAGTAGATCTCCGAGCACGGACCACATGGCCCGGGGACTCCCATCGACCAGTAGTTGTCATCCATGCCACGACGCTGGATCCGCTCTGGTGGCACACCGACAACATCCCGCCAGATGGCTTCACCTTCGTCATCGTCTTGGTACACCGTGACCCACAAACGCTCAGGATCAAAACCGTAGCCACCATCGTCAATCGAAGATGTGAGCAACTCCCATGCGAGTGGAATTGCTTCTTCCTTGAAGTAGTCACCAAATGAGAAGTTTCCTGCCATTTGGAAAAAGGAAGCGTGACGGGTGGTTTTGCCGACTTCCTCAATGTCGAGGGTTCGAACAACTTTTTGAACACTGGTTGCGCGCAAGTAAGGCGCCGGTGCCTCACCCAAGAAATAAGGTTTGAATGGCACCATTCCAGCATTGACGAAGAGCAGTGTTGGGTCGTCCAGGAGCAGGGATGCCGAAGGAACGATTTCATGTCCACGTTCCGCAAAAAACGTGAGAAATCGAGTCCGAATTTGCGCGGAATCCATCGTTTTTACTCCTTGAGTGCGATTACGGGGTTATCGAGTCGTGTTGTGTCGGTTGCGCGGTTTGTCTAATTTTTGAAACCTGCTCACCGACACCCACAGCGAATACCCGAGCAGAGGCTCCTGCATCCATCAGTGTGAGAACAAGCCCTTTATTCATTGACTCATTCGCCAGCTCTTCCAATTTTCGATAGGCAAGGATTCCTCCAACGGCCCCCAACGAGACCCAGACCATTCTGCGCATGGTTCAGTCTAGCGATTCACCGCTCCGGAGCTTTCGAAGCCGATCTGCCACGGCCCCAAGGCGATCCTCCGCTCCGTGGTGAGTGGGTCGGTAGTAGTGAGAGCCCTCCAATTCCAGAGGCAAATACGACTGCTGCGCTACCCCACTTATTTCATCGTGTGGATACACGTAGTTGGCACCGTGGCCCAATTCGGATGCACCCGGATAGTGCGAATCGCGCAAGTGCAATGGAACACTTCCCACCCGACCCTGTTGTACATCGGACATGGCCGCACCTATTGAAGTAACCACACTATTGGACTTAGGCGCAAGCGCCGCCTCCAGCGTTGCGTGCGCCAAGATAATTTGCGCTTCTGGCATTCCGACCAGCTGCACAGACTGCGCTGCAGCAACCGCTGTTAACAACACTTGCGAAGCCGCTAGACCAATATCCTCACTGGCTAAGATCATGAGTCTTCTTGCGATGAAACGCGGGTCTTCGCCAGCATGCAACATTCGGGCGAGATAGTGCAGTGCAGCATCAGGGTCACTCCCCCGGACACTCTTGATGAATGCACTGATGACGTCGTAGTGGGTGTCTCCGTCTTTGTCATAGCTAATTGCAACCACATTTATTGCATTTTCAACATCTTCGACGGAGATTTCTCGACTTGAGCGAGCAAGCGTCGCATTTGCTGCCGCCTCGAGAGCTGTCAATGCCCTACGAGCATCACCACTACTCGCGTCAATGAGTGCCTGGGTTGCAGCATCGCTCGCCGTAACGCTCGCACCAAGGCCTCGTTCACTTTCCATTGCTTGGATCAACACCGTTCGCAGTGAGACCTGGTCGAGAGGCTCCAACTTCACGACAACACTTCTCGAAAGTAATGGGGAGACGACTGAGAAACTTGGGTTCTCCGTGGTGGCTGCGACTAGGGTCACCCATCCATTTTCAACCGCGGGAAGCAATGCGTCCTGCTGGGCTTTATTGAATCGATGCACCTCGTCAATGAAGAGAACCGTCTCACTCCCATACAGGCTTGAATCCTCACGAGCCTTCTCGATCACCTCACGGACATCACGCACGCCAGCACTAACTGCGGATAGTTCACGGAACTTTCGACCCGTTTGAGCGGAAATCAAGGTCGCGATCGTGGTTTTCCCTGTTCCCGGAGGTCCCCACAGAATGATTGAAACGGATCCTGAGCCGGTAAGAAGTAGCTGGAGTGGACTTCCCAGTGTGAGCGCCCGCTCTTGACCGACTAAATCTTCAAAACTCCGTGGTCGCATTCGAACCGCTAGCGGCCCGACCGAACTTTGCTCAAATAAACTCACGTCTCAACAATAAGGCGTTGAAATGCAGGATTAGGCCTGTCCTTGAGCGTTTTCCTCATGCTCATTCTTTTTCGGCTTTGCATCGATGCCAGCCTCCCTACGCTGGGCAACCGTGATTTGGGTTGGCGCACCTGTCAATGGGTCCTGCCCGCCACCCGTTTTCGGGAACGCGATCACATCTCGTAACGAATTGGCACCGGCAAGCAACATGCAGATTCGATCCCAACCGAATGCGATCCCGCCATGAGGTGGGGGGCCGAAAGCAAAAGCTTCGAGGAGGAAACCAAATTTTTCGTTGGCTTCGTTTTCGTCGAGTCCAAGAATTCGAAATACCTGGTTTTGAATATCACCCTGGTGGATACGAATTGACCCGCCACCGATTTCATTTCCATTACACACCAGGTCATAGGCCCAAGCGAGTGCTTCACCAGGTGACTCGGTGAACGTATTGAGCCACTCACCATTCGGCGAGGTGAACGGATGGTGCACGGCTGTCCACGTCCAAGTGCCGGCATCGTCTTGGACTTCCTCGAACATCGGAGCGTCAACGATCCAAACAAAGCTCCACACACTTTTATCGATGAGATCGAGACGCTCAGCGACTTCGTTGCGTACTGCACCCAGTAATGCACGTGCATCGCTTGCCCGGCCGGCTGCGAAAAAGATACAGTCCCCAATCTGTGCTCCGCTGGCAGCGACCAGACCCTCGCGCTCTTGATCGCTGAGGTTCTTGGCGACCGGGCCACCGAGGCCATCTTCATTCACCGTTACATAAGCCAGTCCCTTGGCGCCGCGTTGTTTAGCCCACTCTTGCCATGCATCAAAGCCTCGGCGTGGTTGATCTGCACCACCGGGCATGATGACTGCACCGACGTATTCGGCTTGGAAGACCCGAAATGGTGTCTGTTCAAAGTACGACGTGAGATCAACAAGTTCAAGATCAAAGCGGAGGTCCGGCTTGTCGCTTCCAAATCTACGCATGGATTCGTGATACGTCATTTGCGGAATTTCGCCGATTGTGTAATTCAAAATTCCTTGCCACACAGAGCGAATGACTCGCTCTCCAACAGCCATAACGTCATCTTGATCAACGAAACTCATCTCGATGTCAAGTTGAGTGAATTCCGGTTGACGATCGGCCCGGAAATCTTCATCTCGATAGCAGCGGGCGATCTGGAAGTATTTTTCCATGCCGGCAACCATGAGCAACTGCTTGAATAACTGCGGTGACTGAGGCAGCGCGTACCAATTACCTGGTTGCAGCCGGACAGGAACCAAAAAATCGCGTGCACCCTCGGGAGTTGAACGAGTAAGTGTTGGCGTTTCAATCTCAATGAAGTCATCGTCTATCAAAACACTACGAGCGATGTGGCTCACTTTGGAGCGCATACGCAAAATATCTCCAGCACTTTTACGGCGCAGGTCGAGGTAACGGTGACGCAAACGAACTTCGTCATTCACAGTTGTGCGGTCATCAATCGGGAAAGGAAGGGGGGCGGACTTGGAGAGAACCTCCAGATTGGTGGTGATTAATTCGATGTCACCGGAAGCCAAATCTGGGTTGGCGTTACCTTCTGGTCGTTCTTCAACGGTGCCCGTGACCGCGATGCAATATTCATCACGCAAGTCGTGCGCCATTGACGTATCTCGCACTACGACCTGGGCAACCCCCGTTGAGTCACGAAGATCGAGGAAAGCAACCCCACCGTGATCCCGTCGGCTGGCGATCCAACCTGCCAATGTCACTTCGCGTCCGATATCTGCGCGAGTTAACGCACCTGCTTGAGCCGTGCGAATCACGATTGGTCCTCTTTCCTAGTTTCTGCCGGTAAATTGCGTAATGTTTCCTGCATTGCGGGAATCAGGGTTCCGTGATCGCCAGAGAGTGAGTGCTGTTCGCCGCTGGACATGTTTTTGACCAGAACGCTCGATGAAGACAACTCGTCGGGTCCAAGAATTATGACCAGCGGTGCATTCGTGCTGTTGGCGGCTTTCATTGCACTTTTGATGCTTCGATTATCAACACATACATCAGTTGCGATTCCAGCTGCTCTCAACGCATTGAGTAAGGACACGGCTGGTCCACGACTTTGATCCCCGACTGGAACAATGAAAACATCAAGAATCCGCGCACTGAACGGAGTCAACCCTTCGGCTTCGCATGCGAGAAGCGTTCGGTCTACACCAAGCCCGAATCCAATCCCGGAGAGTTCACTACCGCCAAGCTCAGCCATGAGGCCGTCGTAGCGGCCACCTCCACCAATCCCAGACTGCGCACCAAGTCCAGGATGAACAAATTCAAATGTTGTCCGCGTGTAGTAGTCCAGCCCGCGAACCATCCGTGGCGCCTCATTCCACTGTACGCCGAATAGACGCAGGAATTCGCGCACTTGATCGTAATGTTCTTGGCATTGATCACAGAGCGAATCAATCATCAGCGGCGCGTCAACTAATTGCGATGAAACGATTTCGCGCCTGTCATCGAGTACCCGCAATGGATTGAGCTCTGCCCTCTCCCTAGTTTCCTGATCAAGATCGCAGGTACCAAGAAACTCTTGAAGCTTGATTCGATAAGCCGGTCGACACTGAGAACATCCCAATGAAGTCAGATCAAGATGAAAGTCCTTCAGACCCAACGAGCGATAGGCCTGGTCCGCAAGGGCTATAACTTCGGCATCAATTATCGGATCAACTGAACCGATTGCCTCAACACCGACTTGTTGCAATTGTCGGTATCGGCCGTGCTGGGGTCGCTCGGCCCGGAAAAACGGTCCGCGGTACCAAAGCTTGACCGGGAGCGCCCCTTTATCTAATCGATTCTCAATAACTGCTCGCATGACACCCGCCGTGCCTTCTGGTCGGAGTGTGATTGAGCGATCACCACGGTCAGTGAAGGTATACATCTCTTTCTGAACCACGTCAGTACTTGCCCCCACACCTCGTTCAAAAAGTTCGGTCGCTTCAAATACGGGCAACTCAATGTACTCATAACCACTTCTGCGAGCCGAAAAACTGAGTTGTTCCTGTACACGCAGAAAGTCTCTACTCCGGGGTGGCACGTAGTCGGGGACACCTTTAGGTGCGTTGATGGTGGTCACGGATTACAAACCTTTACCGGTCGAAAGAAATGGATTTGTCGCTCGCTCCACACCGATTGTTGTACTTGGACCATGGCCGGGGTAGACACGCGTGTGATCGGGCATTGGCAAAATCACATTTTCTAATGAATGAGTCATAGCCGACAAACTCCCGCCAGGTAGGTCTGTTCGGCCGATTGATCCCGCAAAGAGGACATCCCCGCTAAAAACGATCGGTTCACCGCCACCCTGCGTGCTGATCACCATGGAGCCTTCCGTGTGTCCTGGGGCATGGATGAATTCCCAGTCCAATCCCGCGATACTAAGGGACTTGTTGTGCTCGATTATTTCAATGTCATCGGGTTCAGTGAGCTCTAGCTCGCCCTTGGTCATTGCTAGTAACTGTTCCCGTGCGGCCGCGAAGCTACTTCCTGCCGGATCCGCGAGGCGATACCGGTCATCAACATGAATTAACGCGGGAATACCAAAATCTGCGCTCACTGGCGCAACACTCCAAATATGGTCAATATGACCATGGGTCAAGATAACCGCCGCCGGTGTGAGACGGTTTTCCCTCACAATTTCCTTGATTCCTTCAATGGAGTCCTGGCCCGGGTCGATAATGATCGCCGGCTCACCCGGACCTGCGGAGACAACATAGGCATTCGTGGCCCAAGAGCCCGCGGGGAAACCTTTGATCAACATAAGGGTCTCAGCCTATCCATGAGTATCCTTACCCACCTATCACCACAAAGCTAACGAGCCCTTGGAGAGCCACAGGATGTCGACACAAAAGCGTGAACGCGATCTAGCGCGTGCCAAATACGAGCGCCAGCAGGCCAAACGATCCGAACGAGCCCAGCATGCCAAACGAAATCAGCGGATTACCGCGATCGTCGTTGTTATTGCCCTTGTTTTTGCTGGAGTTGGATTTGCCGTTTTCAACGCGACCAACGGTGACCCGGCTACCCCTGCACTAGACGCACAGACCGAGGCGGTTGCTCTTGATTGCGCACCAATCGGGACCCCCCGCGCAAACGACATGACCTACCCCGATGGCCCCGTTCCTCTGGAGAGCACACCCACCACTCTGACCCTGGATACAAATTGTGGGCAGATCGTGATTGCCCTCGATGCTAAAGCCCAAAAAACCGTTGAATCAGAGGCATTTCTTGCCGATAGCGGCTTCTATAACAACACGTCTTGTCACCGACTCACCACCGAGGGCATCTTTGTGTTGCAATGCGGTGACCCTCAAGGTGATGGAACCGGTGGCCCCGGTTACTCAGTACCCGATGAAAATCTACCAACACCAGGGGAAACTAATTACCCTGCTGGA
Organism: Candidatus Nanopelagicales bacterium; assembly: GCA_044240195.1. Lineage (GTDB taxonomy): Bacteria > Actinomycetota > Actinomycetes > S36-B12 > S36-B12 > UBA4592. Next base: position 150,844 of record JBIHZX010000001.1, read on the forward strand.
ACGATCGCCATGGCAAACGCTGGCCCTGGGACCAGCGGTTCCCAGTTCTTCATCGTCTACGCCGACACGACCCTGCCCGGTGACTACTCAATCTGGGGCACGGTGACCAGTGGCCTAGACATCGTGCAAGAAGTGGCCTCGGTCGGCGTCAAGGGGGGCCTCACCGATGGGGTTCCGGCCCAGCCAGTCTTTATCAATACGGCAACAGTTTCCTAACATTGTTGGCAAACCCGCAGTAAAAGCGTCAAAATGTAGGAAAGTAGGGTTACGTCCGATTCACATGCATTCACAGTGCTGCAACCTTTGTAGCCGACCGACCAGGTTCCCGCGAGAGGCCCGCCATGACCGAAACTCCATCTTCTACAGTCTCCACGAGCTCAACTTCTACCCCCTTGATTCCGACTCCAGGATCCCTTAAACAACCTGTACGCCCAGCAATTTCACAGGCGTCACAGTGGGGGCGCGTTAGCGAAGATGGCACGGTTTATCTCAACGCACCCGAGGGTGAAGTTATTGTGGGTCAATACGCCGCTGGAACTCCGCAGCAGGGCTTAACCTTTTATGCCCGCAAATACGACGATTTGGTTGTTGAAATTGATGTGATTTCAACCCGCGTTGCCGAAGGAAAAACCTCAGCTGATGCAGCTTCCCAAGTGGTCAAAAGAGTACGCGAAACGTTATCCAAACGCTCATTTGTTGGCGATATCGCAACACTTGATGCTCGCTGCAACACAGTTGACACATTGATTGAGGAAAAGAGGCTAGGCGAGCGGGCACGTAAAGCCGCACAGAAGGAGAGTGCCCACGCGGCTCGACTCGTCCTCGTGGAGGAGGCCGAAAAGATGTCTGATTCGGGTTCCTGGAAAACGACAACAGAGCGCTACACCGAAATCGTAGAAGAATGGAAGACTCTCCCAAGGGTTGATCGCTCCGCCGAGCAAGAACTCTGGAAACGCCTGAGCAACGCTCGGACATCTTTCGACAAAAGGCGTCGAGCTCATTTCCATGAGCTTGATGCCGTCCGCAAGGACGCCTTGAGCGCCAAGCGTGATCTGATCACCCGAGCTCAAGCAGCAGCGGGCACCGCCGATGCGAAAGCGGGGATCAAGAAGTTCAAGGATCTTATGGAGGATTGGAAGAGAGCTCCACGCGGTAGCCGTGCAGACGAAGACAAACTGTGGAAGCGATTCAAAGCCGCTCAAGACGAGTTCTATGAAAAGCTCAAAGCGGGAGAGGCTGCCGAGGAAGAAAAATTGGTCCCGAATGTGGCGCTCAAAGAGGAACTTGCCGTCAAGATTGAAGCTCTTCTACCCGTTGATCTTAAGAACCTGAAGAATCAAAAATCTCAATTGCGCGATCTACAGATTGCTTGGGAGAAAATTGGCGAACTCCCCAAGAAGGATCGTGCGCGACTTGATTCCCGCGTGAAAAAAGTCGAAGACGCGTTCCGGGCCGTTGAAGAGACCAAATGGACTGCCTCAAACCCTGAAGCTTTGGCTCGGGCAGAAGACACCGCTAATGCATTTGCCGGCGGCTTATCAAAATACGAGCGTCAACTCGAACAAGCTTTGGCCAAGGGTGACACGAAGACTGCGGCACAGCTCGAGGAGTCAATCAAAAGCCTGCGCGCGTTGCTGGGCGCCGTAGAAAGCACCGCAGCAGATCTCAGTTCTTAACCATTTCAGTTCTTAACCATCACAGTCCTAAACGCGATACGCGTCAAAGACACCTTCGACCCCACGCACGGCTTTGATTACTGAACCAAGATGTTTTGGATCCGCCATCTCAAAAGTGAAGCGAGATGTAGCAATTCGATCCCGCGTAGTGGAAACAGAAGCACTGAGAATATTGACATGCGTGTCTGAGAGCGCTCTGGTGACATCGGCCAGCAAACGGGCCCGGTCCAGTGCTTCAACCGCGATGTTGACCAAAAACATGCTATTAGGAGTGGGCGCCCACGAAACCTCCACCAGTCGCTCAGGCTGAGACATGAGTGAATCCACATTCACGCAGTCCCCACGATGCACCGAAACTCCGGAACCGCGTGTCACAAATCCAAAAATTGAATCGCCCGGAACCGGTGTACAGCACCGAGCCAATTTGACCCAAACATCGTCAGCACCATTGACCAGTACTCCAACATCGTGATTTCGTGACTTTGTGGCCGTGCCAAATGTCGGCCGGAATGCTTCTGCTGTGTCATCGGCCGCACCGTCAACACCACCAGAAACGTCGATGAGCCGAGCCACAATCGTTTGAGCAGAAATTCTCCCCTCACCAACGGATGCATAAAGAGCCGTTACATCTGCCTGATGCAGTCCTGCAGCGATACTCGTCAACGCCGCATTCGTCATCATGCGTTGGAGCGGCAGTCCTTGCCGGCGAACAGCACGCACAATCTGATCTTTGCCATTGTCAACCGCCTCATCGCGTCGTTCCTTGGAAAACCACGCTTTTATCTTGCTCTTGGCCCGAGCAGAGACAACGAAATTCAACCAATCTCGACTGGGCCCCGAACCATCGGATTTCGAGGTAAAGATCTCAACAACATCGCCATTTTTAAGTTCTGATTCCAGCGGTACGAGCTTTCCATTGACTCGTGCGCCAACGCAACGATGTCCAACTTCTGTGTGCACGGTGTAGGCAAAATCAACCGGCGTTGAGGCCACGGGCAGTGAGAAAACGTCGCCTTTGGGCGTGAAGATATAAACTTCGGAGGTACCCAGGTCATATCGCAAAGAGTCCATGAACTCACTTGGATCGGCGGTCTCTCGTTGCCAATCGACGAGCTGGCGTAGCCACGCAAAGTCGTCGGTCTTTACTTCAGAACCCTGTTTGTAACGCCAATGCGCCGCGACTCCATATTCGGAGGCCCGATGCATATCGTGCGTCCGAATCTGCACTTCAACAGGTTTTCCATCAGGACCAATCACCGTGGTATGCAGTGATTGATACATATTGAACTTTGGCATTGCAATGAAATCTTTGAACCGACCCGGCACCGGACTCCAGTGGGCGTGGATTGTTCCCAATGTTGCGTAACAGTCGCGAATCGAGTCGACCAAAATTCGAACGCCAATCAAGTCGTAGATGTCATTGAAGTCTCGACCACGCACAATCATTTTTTGGTAAATTGAGTAATAGTGTTTGGGTCGTCCAGTTACCTGACCCTTTATTTTGCTGTTGCGCAAGTCGTCATTTAGTTGATCAATTATGAGATTTAGATTTCGTTCGCGTGAAGGTGCCCGCTGTTCGACCAATGAATCAATTTCTGCGAACATTTTCGGGTGCAGCGTCCCGAAAGCAAGATCTTCCAACTCCCATTTGATGGCATTCATGCCGAGACGGTGCGCAAGAGGTGCATAAATTTCGAGGGTTTCGCGTGCTTTCTTTTCCTGTTTCGCATCGGGTAAATACCGCAGCGTTCGCATATTGTGAAGTCGATCTGTCAACTTTATGACAAGCACTCGAATGTCACGTGCCATCGCGACCACCATTTTTCGCACGGTCTCCGCCGCCGTTGCATCACCGTAAGTGACCTGGTCGAGCTTCGTTACTCCGTCCACCAAAAGTGCTATTTCATCCCCAAAATCTTCCCTCAAAGCGTCAAGGGAATAACCACAATCTTCCACTGTGTCGTGTAGTAGAGCTGCCGCCAAGGTAGCTGAAGTCATACCAAGATCTGCTAAAATTTCGGCAACGGCGACTGGATGGGTGATGTAGTCCTCGCCCGATCGTCGTTTTTGATCACGATGTAAATGTCGGGCCATTTCATAGGCCCGCTCAACAACTTTGGTATCGGACTTCGGGTGGTACTTACGCAATGTCCGCAGTAACGGTTCAATCTCCGATGGGCTCGATCGATTCGGGCCAAAGCGAGAGAGTCGAGAGCGTATTCCACTTTCGGTATTCGGTGTCCCGGTGCCTGAGCCGGACAGCGTCGGTGTCGGGGTAACTACGTCTTCTGACATATGCCCTCCCACTGAACGCGACCAATAAACCTATTCTATGCTCGCACGGCAGCGGGTGCTCAGATCCCAACTCATTTGCGTTTTGAGCGCGGCACCTTTCGAGGCTGGGTTCGCTCAACGGGATCGAGATTCCGGGGAATCGTTAACTCTTCCGTTGACAGCTCCCCCTGTCCCGTCTCAACACTTTTTCGCTGTACCTGGGCCCTACGAGCATGTACCCGTGCTGACAGCGCTTTCATCTCCGGTGTTGCAGACTTCAACTGGGCTAAAACGGGCGTCGCAATAAAGATGGACGAGAAAGTACCGACGGTCATACCGATAGCAAGAACAACGGCCAAGTCAAGCAATGTTCCCGCGCCGAGAAGCAACGCTCCGACGAAAATGATCGAGAAAACCGGTAACAGTGCAACGACAGACGTGTTGATAGACCTCACCAGGGTTTGGTTCACCGCAAGGTTTGCCGCCTCGTTGTAGGTGAGAACCGACTGTCCGGTTAGGCCGCGAGTGTTCTCCTTGACTTTGTCAAATACGACCACCGTGTCGTAGAGCGAATAACCCAAAATTGTCAAAAGCCCAATCACCGACGCCGGCGTGACTTCGAGACCAATCAGGGCATAAATTCCAATTGTGATGATCAAGTCATGGGCGAGTGCGACCAATGCACCGACCGCCATTCGCCACTCAAAATAGAGTGTCAAGAAAAGGGTGACCAAGAGGATGAACACGATGAGGCCTTGTAATGCCTTCGCGGAAATCTCCGCTCCCCAGGTCGGTCCAACTACCTGGTACTTGACATCTTCTTTTGCAATTCCACACGCATCAGCCAGTTGACCCGCAAGAACTGATGACTCTGCCGGGGTAAGTGTTTGCGTTTGAACTCGGATAGTCCCCGATCCGCTAACGGTCACAATACTTTGCGCACCCGTTTGCGTTTCTGCAACACCCCGTGCTTCTTCGACTGAGCATGTGGCTGCGGGGAGTGAGAAATCCGCGCCACCTTTGAACTCAATACCGAGATTTAGCCCCCGACCTAACAATGCACCGACGCTGATCAGCAAAAGGATTCCACCAATTATGTACCACGTTTTCCAGCGCCCGACGAAATTAATTGTGACATCGCCTTGATACAGGCGCTGACCAATCTTTGACAGTTTGCTCATGCTGATGCATCCCTTCGCTTGCGGCGGGATTTACCCGCGAGTGCGTCGGCCACGCTGACTCCGCCAAGACGACTGGGATCCAGTCCCGTCCAGCGTGATCCATTCTGCATGAATTTTGTGCGCCCAAGCAGAACCGTCACCGGATGGGTGAACCAGAATGCAACCAAAACATCTATGACCGTGATCAATCCCAAAACGAACGCAAAACCTCGAACGCTACCCACGGAGAGTAGATAGAGAACAACCGCAGCCAAGAAGGAGACAAAGTCAGCCGCAAGCAGTGTGCGCCTTGCTCGGATCCAACCAGTGTCGCACGCCTGTCGGAGTGACTTACCGTCGCGGATTTCGTCACGGATTCGCTCAAAGTAAACGATGAATGAGTCGGCTGTGATACCAATTGCAACGATCGCACCTGCAACACCCGCGAGGGTCAAAGTGAGACCAATGGTCTTACTCAGTACGACGAATATGACGTAAACCAGCCCGCCAGCGACCACGAGCGAAAGTCCAGCCACGATACCGAGAAGCCGGTAGTAGAACAGCAGGTACAACATGACCAGCAGTAACCCGATTCCACCTGCAATCAATCCAGCAACGAGTTGATCATTACCAACCGTGGGTGAAATTGTCGTGACATCAACCGGATCCAATGTTATGGGAAGTGCTCCAAATTTGAGAATACTCGCTAAATCTCTAGCCTCTTGGGCGGTGAAGCTACCTTCAATCTGGGCCTGGCCGCCAAGAATCGGCTCATTGAACCGTGGGGCCGAGACGACAACTCCGTCAAGGACAATTGCGAAGGCATTACACGGCTGCGCGCCCGTACCACACTCAGGCAGAGCGCTTAACTCGGTTGATGCAGCCGACAATGCCGAGGCACCTTCTGAATCAAATTCAAGGCTGACGACCCATGTGACTCCACTTTGCGGAAGTTCAGCCGTTGCGTTAGTGACATTTGTTCCTTTTATAAATGCCGGCTGCAGTGAATACTTAGAAGCGCCGCTCTGTTCACACGTTCCCAGCCATTTCTCTGGATCATCGGGGGTTCCTCCGGCGAGAACGGTGGGATCCGTGCAGTCGAGTGCCGCAAGTTCGCCTTGAAACTCTGGTGAATTTTCAGGAGCCTGTACCGGGGGCACCGCTGTTACCGCTGCGGCACCCTCCGCTGGAGGTGCAGGGGTCGGAGCATAAATGTCCCATACGGGTCGGAAGTTGAGCAGTGCGGTTTGCTGCACTAATTCAACAATTCGATCCTGATTCACACCGGGAACCGATACAACGATTGCCGCCCCGTCACCCGATCCCTGTGTTGTGACCTCAGCCTCAGCTACACCTAATCCGTTCACTCGAGCACGAAGAATCTCAACCGTTTGTGTCAACTGCTCGTCGGTGATTTCAGCGCCTTCAGTAACCGCCTCGGGGATGAGAATTACTTGTGTTCCACCCTGGAGATCCAACCCGAGCCTGATCGTGTTGTCTGAGCCTGGAAAGAGCGCCCAAACACTGAAGCCGACGAGGACGACGACTAAAAGTGATAGCAGGCGCCAAGGGCGCGCTTTTGCTGATACTGCCACGTGGCTCCTTTATCGGCGCACCTAGTGCGGTGCGTACAAACAAACGTACAGACTAAATCTGGGTGCAGGTTCCCTTCACCTCAAGATAGGAAATCTACTCCGCGTCATCCATTGGGGACAAAGTCGGGTGGATAACCTTTGAAACTGCGCCGGGAAGAATTCGAATCACAGTTCCTGGGGCAATCTCTAAACTAAGCGCTTCGTCACTGACTTCGCGGACAGTTCCGAAGATCCCGGCAGTTGTCATGACCTCGGTTCCCGGCGCAACGGCGCTCACCATTTCAGCATGCTTCTTTTGGCGATTCTTTTGGGGACGGATCAGTAGAAAATAAAATGCGACAACAAGCAGCAGTATTGGGGCAAGGCTCAAGATATCCATGAAGCTCCTAAGGGTTGATTGTCGCCCAAGGTTATCTGCCACCCTGGGAATCGTGCTTTACAGGGGCAATTCAAAACTTTCCTGACCCATGACATCCTTCGGTGCCCCGAGCACTCCCAAGTGTTTCCAGGCGGCGGCGGTGGCTACGCGGCCTCGGGGCGTGCGGGCGAGCAGGCCCAGTCGAACGAGGAAAGGTTCACAGACTGACTCGACCGTTTCGGGTTCCTCGGCCACAGCAACGGCCAAAGTCGAAAGTCCTACGGGACCACCATCGAAACGATTGATTAACACGTCAAGGATCGCCCGATCAATCCGATCGAGACCCAATGTGTCGACTTCATACAGTTCCAATGCCTTTTGTGCAGCATCGAGATCAACCACGCCTGTGCCATGCACTTGAGCCCAGTCCCTAACTCGGCGCAACAGACGATTCGCAATTCGAGGAGTTCCTCGGCAACGCCCTGCCAATTCGGCAGCGCCCTCTGTTGTTAGTTCCACCCCGAGCAGGCGCGCACTTCGGTCAATAATTGTTGCCAAGTCAGAACTCTCATAGAAGTCGAGGTGCGCGGTGAACCCGAATCGGTCACGCAACGGTGAAGGAAGCATGCCGGCTCGGGTGGTAGCCCCAACCAGAGTGAATGGGGCAATATCGATGGGGATAGCAGTTGCCCCGGGGCCTTTTCCGACCATCACATCAACGCGAAAATCCTCCATGGCCAAGTAGAGCATTTCCTCGGCTGCACGGGCTGTTCGGTGAATCTCGTCCAAAAATAAGACTTCCCCCGGTTGCAAGCTTGATAGAACAGCTGCTACATCACCTGCATGTTGCAGAGCTGGCCCCGATGTTAAACGAACAGGTGCGCCAAGTTCCGTAGCGATGATCGTGGCGAGAGTGGTTTTACCCAAACCTGGTGGACCGCTAAGAAGCACATGATCACACACTCCGCCGCGACGATTTGCAGCCTCAAGCACCAGCCCCAATTGTGATTTGACTCGATCCTGGCCGATGAATTCCTTCAAACTAGTCGGCCTTAATGCCCCTTCAACCTCAAAATCGTCGTCATTTGATTCAGCGAAAACAAGTGATTCACTCATGAGCGGTCCAATGACCGAAGTGATGCTTTTAGCAATTCGCCAACATCGGGCTCCGCAAGGGCGACCAAATCTGGATAGTTTTCGGCGACCGCATCCATTGCGGCTTCGGATTCACGGGCGGTCCACCCTAAAGAAGAAAGCCCGGCTCCGACCGCCACACGCCAACTTTGCGCGCGTTTGGCTCGAGTTCCGGTTGTTGCGTTGCCTCCGGATGCGATCACTTTGTCCTTGAGTTCAAGCACCATACGAGAAGCACCCTTTTTGCCAATTCCGGAGATGGACATCAACGCATCCAAGTCTTCGGAGAGTATCGATTGAGAAAACTCTACGGGTGAAAGACTCGCTACGACGCCCAAAGCAATTCGTGGCCCAATTCCCGTGACCGTTTGCACCAGATCAAACATCGCGCACTGGTCCTCTTGGGCAAAGCCGTAGAGCGTCCATGAATCTTCCCGCACGATTAATGACGTATGAAGAAAAACGGGATCACCAACGCGCAGACTCAGCGCTGTGGCCGGCGGACACAGGACTTTGATTCCTTGATCTCCGGTATCAATGACCACGAAATCAGGCCCCGACTTCCAGACCTCGCCACGAATAAATGTGATCACTTTGCGTGGGCCTTTCGAGCAGCTTCGTATTTTGCTTCGGCAATTCCACGCCAAGCGGCGGTGATCGCAATTGCAAGCGCATCGGCTGCATCCGCTGGCTTTGGTGCCACTTTCAGTTGCGCAATTTTCGTAACCATGAGTGTTACTTGATTCTTATCGGCCCTTCCATTGCCCGTGACAGCGGCCTTCACTTCAGTCGGGGTGTGCATCCCAACTCGAATTCCGCGCTGGCCCGCAAGGAGTAATCCAATACCGGCGGCTTGCGCTGTTGACATTGCAGATCGAACATTTTGTTGGCTAAAAACACGTTCAATGGCAATGACTTCCGGGGAATATTTATCGATGATCAGCGACAATTCTGCATGTAAAGTAGCTAATCGATCACAGAGATCGCTCTCTGCGGGTGTGGTAATCACTCCGACGAAGTGCGCCTGAACGGGTCGACCAGGGGTGCCGTCAATCACGGCTACACCGCAACGGGTCAGCCCTGGATCAATCCCCAGAACACGCATAAATCCTCTTTCACTCCAATGAACAGGGCCACCCTCAACCAATCCGTGAAACCCAATCTGGCTTAAAGTTGTGCCATTACAGAGTATCGCCCGCATGGGTTACCGCATGGAAGCCCGCGCGGAGATCATGCATCAATTCAGCATGATCACCAATTGCACGATCGTCAGTAGAAACACCGATGAACGCCTTGGAATCGTATGTCACCATGGTGACATTGACCGCCGCACCGATTGTGGCCACCAGTGGGTAAACGGCAATCATGCGACTGCCTGCGAGATAAATCGGAATCGGTGGACCAGGAACGTTACTTGTCGTGATGTCAGAGGCGCGGGCCACCGACGCCAGCATGGGTACCGGAACAAACCAGCTGACTTCAGCGAGCGGGTCGGCCAGTCGCATCGCAGGCTCACGCCTCCATTGATCTACCAATTCGTGGGCCTGCTGCATCAATTCAAGGGTTGATTTTCCCGCTACCTGCATGGGGAATCGGGCAATTGCCACAGCATTCGCAGCCTGACCACTGCGGTCACCGGCATCGCCCCTTAACGAAATCGGCACGTTGACGCGCAGTGATTCCGCGGAACTGCCATGGCGAGCGTGATAAACCTGCATTCCGGTCATCACGGCAGCCATGAATGCGTCGTTGATGCTCAAATCACGTAACTTTGCGGCATTGCGTATTTCGGCGAATGGCATTTCCAAGGTGCCAAATGTGTACGTGGTGCCCCGCGCGGTCAAGATTGGGGAAAGTGGCGCGTCATAAACCGTCGTCGCGCGGGTTATCGACCCGATCGTTTCCACAGTCTTCTCATACGCCAAGGCGGGGTCCGTTAGCGATGTCTTTGCCAAGCGCAGTGCCGTCCCGAAAAGTCCTTTTGCGCCGTCAGCAACCCGCACCAAGTTGTCCAGGGAATTTGCTAATAGAAGATCCTGCCAACTGACATCAACACCTACCGGGGCAGCCGGCGGCTCGGGCTCATCAGGATTTGTTTCGGTACCGAATTCAAAAAGTGTCAGCGCGATCATGACTGTTGCCGCGCCGTCGGCAATTGAGTGATGTAATTTGAGTAAGAACGCACTGTGACCGCCTGGTAGACCTTCGATCAGCGTTGCTTCCCACAACGGTCGATTGTGATCAAAGTCCCCCAAACTAATCCTGCGAGCATCAGACAACAAGTCATTCCAGCCGCCGCCTTCGGGAAGTCGATAGCGACGCACGTGAAAATCTAAATCAAAATCCGGATCAATGCTCAGTCGTGGAGCAGAGAAACCAATGGCACTGTATAGCGGGCGCATCCGGAGTTCAGGGACGAATAGTGTCAGTCGCTCAAGTCGCGACCGAAGTCGTTTCCAATCAGGTGCCGAGTCCAAGATGGCCATAGCAACAACCGTGGAACGCATCGTTGGATCTCCGCTGGCCGTTCGAAAGGTTGCCGCGTCCCAACCTCTGAGTTGCTTGCCGACAGAGTCCGTCGTCATGCCTAACCGACCGCATCCATGATTTCATCAGATACGTCAAAGTTCGCGTAGACGTTTTGGACATCATCGCTGTCCTCAAGAGCTTCCAACATGCGAAAGAGTTGCGTTGCACCCTCTTCATCCATGGGCACGGTCATGCTCGGCATGAACGTGGCTTCGGCGGATTCATAGTCGATTCCTGCACCCTGTAGAGCCTTGCGCACTGCGACGAAATCGGTGGCTTCGGAAACGATCTCGAATGATTCCCCATGGTCGTTTACTTCCTGCGCGCCAACCTCCAAAACTGCATCAAGAATCTGATCTTCGGAGACCTCCCGGCCCTCTGAGACTTTGTTGACAATCACAACCCCCTTACGACCGAAAAGATATGACACACTTCCGGGATCGGCCATTGAGCCGCCATTGCGCGTCATTGCAACCCGAACCTCCGAGGCTGCTCGATTACGATTGTCGGTAAGACATTCGACGAGAACTGCCACACCCCCAGGCCCGTAGCCCTCGTACATGATGGTTTGCCAATCGGCTCCACCTGTTTCAGCACCAGACCCACGTTTGAGCGCCCGCTCAATGTTATCCAGCGGCACAGAGCTCTTACGTGCCTTTTGGACGGCATCAAAGAGCGTGGGGTTTCCTTCAAGGTCTCCCCCTCCTTGCCGAGCTGCAACCTCAATATTTTTAATCAGCTTGGCAAAAAGCTTTGCCCGACGGCCGTCAATGACCGCCTTCTTGTGTTTGGTGGTTGCCCATTTGGAATGACCACTCATGAATTCCTCACCATTTCTACAAACAATTCATGGACCCGAGGGTCCGCGGTTAATTCCGGGTGAAATGAGGTAGCCATCAACGTGTCATTTCGCACCCCGACGATCCTACCCTCGTGTGGGCCTGCACTTATCCTCGCAATTACCTCGGTGGACCCACCTGCCTCAATTACCCACGGGGCACGAATAAAAACACCCTCAAATTCCCGATCTGGCTCCCGGATACCCCCAATGACAATCCCGGTTTCAAAAGACTCTGTCTGCGAGCCAAATGCATTGCGCTCAACCGACATGTCAAGGCCACCGATTGACTCTTGACCCTCAATACCCCCGACAATTTGGTCTGCCAGCATGATCATCCCGGCACATGAACCAAACATCGGCAATCCGCCCGCTCGCGCTTCCCGAAGGGGCTCCATCAAGCCGAAAGTGCGCGCCAACTTGTCCATGGTGCCTGACTCTCCGCCAGGAATGACGAGGCCGTCAACCCCGCTGAGTTGCTCGCGCGTTTTCACCGAAATGGAATTTGCGCCCGCCAATTCAAGCGCCCGTAGATGCTCGCGAACTCCACCTTGAATGGCCAGCACCCCAATTGTGGGAACTGGCTGCATTAAGACCTACCAGCCACGATCTTCAAGACGGTGGTGAACGGGAATGTCCGCAACGTTGATGCCGACCATGGCCTCGCCCAGTCCGCGGCTCACCTTTGCTACAACATCTGGGTTGTCATAATGCATGGTTGCCTGCACTACCGCACTGGCGCGCTCGGCCGGGTTGCCTGATTTGAAAATTCCGCTACCGACAAAGACACCGTCAGCTCCCAACTGCATCATGAGTGCGGCGTCGGCTGGTGTTGCAATTCCACCTGCGGTGAAGAGAACCGTTGGAAGTGATCCCGTGCGGGCGACCTCAGCCACTAGATCGTAGGGAGCCTGTAACTCCTTGGCTGCGACGAAGAGTTCGTCGGGAGCCATTGACGACAGACGTAGAACTTCGGAACGAATCTTGCGCATGTGCGTGACAGCATTAGAAACATCACCCGTACCCGCTTCACCCTTAGAACGAATCATCGCGGCGCCCTCGGTGAGTCGGCGCAGTGCCTCGCCTAAGTTGGTAGCCCCGCAGACGAATGGCACGGTGAACTTCCACTTATCAATATGATTTGCATAGTCAGCGGGTGACAAAACTTCAGACTCGTCAATGTAGTCAACACCGAGTGATTCCAAAATCTGGGCTTCAGCGAAATGACCGATTCGCACCTTGGCCATAACGGGAATGCTCACCGCTGCTCGAATGGCATCGATCATGTCCGGATCTGACATGCGGCTGACGCCGCCCTCAGCACGAATGTCCGCTGGAACACGTTCAAGTGCCATGACGGCAACGGCGCCTGCATCTTCAGCTATTTTCGCCTGTTCAACGTTGACCACATCCATGATCACGCCACCCTTGAGCATTTCGGCCATTCCACGCTTGACGCGGCTAGTGCCGGTGCTGATTTCAGTTGACATACTTGCCATCCTTAACAAATTGATCATCGTGGGGCGACTCACCTCATGAGATGCCCCATGATAGGGGAACACTTCCTCCTAGGCATTTCCACCCATACCGGCCTACTCGCGGCACCGGTAATCTAACTTCGGTCCGAGATCTCGACATGGTCATAAATCTCACGTGTTTGAGGAAGTGGTGTGTGCCCGGCCAGGTGAAACCATCGGGCGGAACGCTGCTGCCGCAATTGCACGCAAGCCCGGACTGCATCATTAAGAAATCTTCGAGAAAGTTCAACCCTTCGAGAGGCGGCCAAACACTCGTCAAGGATCTCTTGACCTCCAATTTCACCCTGGATGAGCTCAATTTCCTCGGTGTCAAGAACAGCGTTTAAGGCCGTAGTAAGTTCAGACTCTGCGCGATCACGTTGGGTTGACGACAGATCCGTAGATAACCGTGCTGCGTGAGCCGCTTCAGAAATCAAGACCGATGAAGCAGGATCCAAGAAGCCACTTGATGCAAGTTCCAATGTGACTCCGGAGCGACGCAGTAGGTGGGAATCCAATGAAATCATCGCTATGTCGATTCGACGGTGCAGACGGTCAATTCTCCCAGCCGTCATACCTAGATAGAGAATGAAAAAAGCAGCGAGCAAAATGAAGACCACGGCTAAGACAATCCATAAAGCCACGTTTAATCCTCGCTTAATCGAATTGATCTGCCCGCAAACCTACCGACGACCTGCCCCCGCAAATCCTCTTCCACCTTTTCACCTTCGGTATGTACCGCTTCATAGACCGCGATGACATCTTGCACGACGTGATCCCAATCAAAGTCCATCACTCGAATATTTCCTGCATCAACTAGCGCCTGACGCTGATCTGTGTCGGTCAACAACTCAATAATTGCTAATCCCAACGCTTGTGAGTCACCAACGGGGAAAATTTTTCCAGCCTTCCCCGATTGCAACACTCGATTAAATGCCGGCAGATCAGATGCGACCACCGCTGTTCCTGCCGCCATGGCCTCTGCCAGCACGATTCCAAATGATTCACCGCCAATGTGCGGAGCGACATACAGATCCGCTTGGTTCAAGGTTCGTCGTTTTTCTTCATCAGAAAGGACTCCCACAAACCTCACCCGATCACCCCAACTCGGGTCGACGAACTCTTGGAATTCGGCTGGGTCGCCGGGACCGGCAATGATCAATTCGCAACGATCGAGCGCCGAAAAAACTTCTGGCATAGCGCGTAGGAGTACTTCAAGGCCTTTGCGCGGTTCGTCGATCCGTCCCAGAAACAAGATCTTTTGGGTGCCTTCAACCGTCACGCTTTCTTGATCTCGAAATTCAGCCACGCGAACTCCATTAGGAATTAAGACGGCATCGCCGCCAATATGGCGAACAAGGGTTTCCCGGGCCGCTTCACTCACGGCAATCCGCCCGCGGATTTTCTCCATTGCGGTTTGGGCGACGTAATAACCCGCGGAAAGTATGCGTGATCTCTCATTGGAGGAATGCCAAGTAGCTACCAAAGGACCTCTCGCTGCCCAACATGTCAAAAGCGAAGAACTTGGTGCCACAGGTTCGTGAATGTGCACGATGTCAAAATTGCCCTCACGAATCCATTGACGAACCCGTCTCGTTGCCCGAACACCGAAACTCAATCGGGAAACAGCTCCGTTATATGAGACAGCGATTGGGCGTCCTCCGTCGAATACGTAGTCGGGCAAGGTATCGGGGTCCTCAACCGGTGCGAGGACACTTACTTCATAACCCTTGCTTTGCAGTGTCAAGGCCAGATCAGCCACGTGACTACGGACTCCCCCCGGTACATCCCATGAATATGGGCATACGATTCCAATTCGTTGAATGCTCACCGAGGCTTCCGATCCGCTAGCCAGACCCTCTGCAACATGTGCCAGTCCTCAGGGTGCTTGGCAATTCCGATTTCAAAAGCCCGAGCAATCTGTTGGGTCATGTGCGCCACACGTTCACTTTTTGGCAGTGATTCCGGTATTTCAACTCGATCGTGAACTACCCCGATCGACATGGGGCCCTCAAAATGCATTGTGACAGGGTATAGCGGAGCACCTGTGAGAAGCGCCAAAGTTGCCGGCCCAGCAGGAAAACCCGCCTTCTCTCCAAAGAAATCAACCCCGATCCCTCGACCGGATATGTCACGGTCGCCTAAAAGTGCAACTAGCCCACCTGATTTCAATCTTTCCACGAGACTGCGTATGACATCAGAATCACCCAAGGGCAAAACTTCCATGCCGAGTGTTTCTCGATATTGCAAAAATTGATCAAAAAGTTTCTCGGGTTTCAGGCGTTCGGCAACAGTCGTAACGCGGCCATATCGTTGAGCTCCCCACGCTCCCGCCAGATCCCAGTTGGCCATGTGCCCGGGAATCATCAGGACACCTTTTCCTGCTTCCATCCCTTGATCGAGTAACTCGACCCCCCGCAATTGGAATTGGGTCGAAAAGTACTCGGGGGACATTGTCGGTAATCGAAATGCCTCACACCAGTAGCGCATGTAACTTCGCATTCCTTTTCGCGTGAGGTCCCTCAATTCATGCGCATCAAGATCTGGGCAGACCCGGGCCAAGTTCTTGGATAACTGATCAGCACCCCCGGCGTCCTGCCGCCATAGGGCATCGGCCCCTGTTTGAAACATTCGTTGAGCAGCGCGCTCAGGTAGCCGCTTAGTCGCCGCCCAACCTGCGCTGTACGCCCAATTCGTAACGGAATCAGCGACGTGCCATTTATCGCTCATCAAGAACCACTACGGGGTTTCAGAGCGTGGCTTGAGTTGCTTTCGTACGTGAATGACTCGCTGAATCACCGTGGCTAGACCCAAAACTGCCAAAGCCCATACGACAATGTCCAATACCCATGGAACTCCGACACCGGTAAGAAACAAGGCGGCCAAGATTGCCATGAGGCGCTCAGCCCTTTCAACAAGTCCCACGTTTGCATCAGCGCCCACCGCTTCAGCCCGGGCTTTTGTGTAGCTCGTGACCTGGCCGGCAACAAGTGCTATCAAAGCCCCCGCGGTCAGCCACAATTCATCGTTACTTGCTGACCAGAAAACAACTGAGCCAAATATGGCTCCGTCAGCAACCCGGTCCAAAGACGCATCTAAAAAATTCCCCCAAGGACCGCTCGTACCCTTTATCCGAGCCATAGTTCCGTCAAGTAGGTCAGCAACCGCGAAAACCATAATTCCCAAAACCCCAACCACGAAACTTCCACGCGCGATAAACACCACTGCACATAAGACTGCCCCAAGCGTTCCTACGAGGGTGACTGCATCGGGTGAGACGTGCAGACGCAAAAGCAGCCTTGCGGGCGGGTCTACTAGTCCGCTCACCGCTCGGCGTGCTCTGGGATTGTTCAACATTGGCATGATGCTACCGTCCGACCGTGCCAATCCATGCATCAATCGCAGTGCTGGCGACCGATTGCGATCTCGCCAAAGTAGTTGCCCAACAGATAGGCCAGCACCAGAGTTTTATCGCTCACAATCATGCCGACAACAATGAGGCTGACCCGGCAATCACTTTCGGGAGTATCTCCACACTCGCTGCGTTCGCGGCAGAACCCGAGTTGTTCGATCCACCCCAGCTCGGTTCCTATTTGGCTTGGGGTGCCGACATTGCGCTGCTGGTCGTCAACAGCTCAATAGGTCTTGATGGCGCAACAATCAAGTACGCCCAGGAGGTCTCACAACTCCACCCACTGATGGTTGCAATAACTGGGCTGGATTCCCCGCGATCAAACTTTGATGAAACCCTGGCAGTGATCTCACGCGTGATGGATCAGCACCACCACGCCGTTGCAATGACGTTGCCCGTCCTCTCAGAGTCTGGATCCTTGGCTGACTCTGACGTCGGCGGGATCCTTGACCTAGTGGACTTGGAGATCAGGGTTCCAGGGCCAGATGGTGGATCGATTTCACATGAACTTGAGCAAGGACACTATGACTTGATTGAATCACACTTAGAAGCGCTCACAAATGCTGTCGTCGTTACCAGCACAGATGAAAGTTTGATTCATTCGATTCTTGACCATGGCTTTGAATCCGCTGATCAATTGCGCGAGCAGCTTCTCAATGCAACAGCCCGTCGCGAGATAATTCCCGTTTTTGCAATCGCTGACTCAATCGGAATTCACGAAGTTGCCAAATTCGCATGTGAATTAAACTGTGAACCTTGGACGCCAGCACCTGTTCGTGGCGAAGAGTTTCTCGCCTCGATGTTAGGGAACGGGCGCGTACGTGTTTGGCAAGGCGAACTTACAACTGGTGCCCATTTTGCTGACAATGTGAAAATTGAGATCACCGAGATTCGCACGCTTAGTGGAGCAAAGAAAGCGACCTCATTCGCTGGCGAGATAGTCGAAATTTTGGCCGATCCAGAGGCGCCCGCAGGTAGCACAATTAGTTCCGAGAAATCCAACCCTCTAGTAATAAATCACGTGTTTGAGTAAGTAGCTGGGGAAGCACCTTTGTCTCACCGATAACCGGCATGAAGTTCGCATCCCCTCCCCAACGTGGAACAACATGTTGATGAAGGTGGCCGGCAATCCCGGCTCCTGAGATTGAACCTTGGTTCATCCCTAGATTAAAACCTTGTGCACCAGAAATAGCACGCAAAGTCTCCATTGCTTCTTGAGTGAGCACGGCGATTTCACCGCGCTCAATATCGGTCAACTCCGTGTAATCGGCTACGTGCCGATACGGGCAAATCAACAGGTGACCTGCGTTATACGGGTACAGATTAAGAACGACATAGGCCACTTCTCCGCGGTGAGCAATCAGATCCAACTCACCAGTCCCGTCAAGTTCCGGCGCAACACAAAACGGGCAGGCATCAGGATTGTTGCCCCCACGCAAATACTCCAACCGGTGGGGCGTGTAAATCCGATCCCAGGACTGTGTCACTTCAGACCTGCACGCGATTAGCGATCGCCGAAACAATCTCGTCAATGGCGTCGGCGATAGCAACGCCATTCTTTTGAGTTCCATCACGGTACCGGAATGACACCGCTCCAGCAGCAACATCCTCATCGCCAGCGATCAGCATGAAAGGCACCTTCTGTTTTTGAGCATTGCGAATCTTTTTCTGCATGCGGTCATCGGATGAATCAACGTCGATTCGGATCCCGTGCGAACGCATTTGCCCAGCGATTCCCTCAAGATAATCAACATGTGCATCAGAAATGGGGATACCTTCAACCTGCACGGGGGCCAGCCACGGTGGGAACGCGCCTGCGTAATGCTCAAGCAGGACCGCAAAAAAGCGTTCAATAGAGCCAAACAGCGCACGGTGCACCATGATCGGTCGCTGCTTTGTTCCGTCGGAGCCTTGATACTCCAAATCAAATCTTTGTGGCAATTGGAAATCCACCTGAATGGTAGACATTTGCCAGGTCCGACCGATGGCATCTTTAGCTTGAACCGAAATCTTTGGTCCATAGAAGGCTGCGCCGCCTTCGTCGAGAACCAATTCCAAATTTTGTTTTTCCGCAGCCAATCGGAGAAACTCCGTGGCTACTTCCCACTCCTCATCGGTGCCAACACATTTTTCCGGGTTCTTGGTAGAAAGTTCGAGATAAAAATCCGTAAGTCCGTAATCACGGAGCAGACCCAAGACAAAGTCCAACAGGGAATTCAATTCCCCGGGTAATTGTTCAAGGGTGCAATAAATGTGGGCGTCGTCTTGGGTGAAACCGCGAGCGCGAGTCAAGCCATGAACAACGCCTGATTTCTCATACCGATAGACAGTTCCAAATTCAAAGAGGCGCAATGGAAGTTCACGGTACGAGCGTCCGCGGGCCGAGAAAATCAAGTTATGCATCGGGCAGTTCATCGGCTTTAGGTAATAGTCAGCACCTTGGCGTTTCACCTGTCCGTCAGGGTGATATTCCGCGTCCAGGTGCATCGGTGGATACATGCCGTCCGAGTACCAGTCGAGGTGACCAGATTTCTCGAACAGTGCGCCTTTGGTGATGTGAGGGGTGTTAACAAATTCGTAGCCTGCTTCTTCATGCCGCCGACGGGAATAGTCCTCCATTACTCGACGAACAACTCCACCTTTCGGGTGGAAAACAGCAAGCCCTGATCCGACTTCTTCGGGAAATGAAAACAAATCCAATTCGGAACCGAGCTTGCGGTGATCGCGCTTCTCAGCCTCGGACAAAAACTCTAAATAACCGCGCAGTTCCTCTTTACTCGGCCAGGCAGTTCCATAAAGCCTCTGCATGGATTCCTGTTTTTGATCTCCCAACCAGTACGCGGCTGAGGATCGCATAACTTTTATCGCGTTTTGCGGAATATACGAAGTATCGGGCACGTGAGGTCCACGGCACAGATCACTCCAACAGGTCTCACCTGTTTTTGCATCAACGTTGTCATAGATCGTGAGATCAGCACCCCCTACTTCCATCACATCGGGGTCAAGAACCTGCGCGCCCGTGTCTGATCCAATCAAGCGCAACTTAAACGGCTCACTCGCGAGTTCAATAACAGCTTCATCGCGTGACACAACTCGCCGGCTAAAGCGCTGGCGAGATTTAATGATGCTCACCATCTCTTTTTCAATCGCCTCAAGATCTTCCGGCTTGAAGGGCTCGGGCACGTCAAATTCGTAATAGAAACCGTCGGTGATGGGTGGACCTATTCCCAATTTGGCACTTGGAATCAACTTTTGGGTGGCCTGCGCGGCAACGTGCGCGGCTGAGTGGCGCAGGATCGCTAAACCTTCAGGGCTGCCAATGTGAACTCCTGAGACCGTGTCGCCCTCGTGTAGGGGCGCCGAAAGATCAACGATCACTCCGTTTACAACAGCAGCTACCACCCCGCTTTGCTTAGGAAACAAATCGGCTGAGCTAGCCCCAGCGGGAAGATCACCGATGCGCGAATCGGGTCCTTCAACAACTGTGACCTGCACTGGGCTCCTTCAATGAATTCGGCACAACATCTACGGTTTCGGTGGGCGATACTGGGTTCGAACCAGTGACCCCTCGCGTGTGAAGCGAGTGCTCTACCACTGAGCCAATCGCCCGAAACTGCGCCTAACCGTACTACTTGGGAGCGTTGTCGGGCTTTTGGCCGTGCGCCGACGAGAATCCTCGCCTATTCAGGGCGTGAATACAGGTCTTTCCCGGACTTTGGGTCTACCGTGGTGGATACGAGAACGATTCGCCACCTGTGTTTACAACACACCCGAAGGAGTTATTCCATGCAAATTTCCCCCCGATTACGCCGCACCATTGGTGTGCTGGCAAGCGTGACCCTGGCAATGGGAGCGATTACAGTCGCAAGCCCTGCGGCACACGCCGACACGACACTCAGCGGTCCTTCGACCGCCAATATCTCCCAGTCCGTAACCTTCGTATTTACGTTACCGCCAGAGGGTCAGCTGCAGCTCCAGGACAACACCGGGCAAGTTTGGTCATCCGTAACAACAGGGGTTGGCTATTCGAGTGTGAACTTTAGTTTCACAACACCCGCTTCAGCCGCGACACTTTCACTCTCGGTGTGGAATGTGAGCACACAAGCTTTCATCTCGAATTCTGTCCCCTTAGTAGTTGGTGGTGCTGTTTCAACTACAACCACCATCAGCGCCCCGAATACTGCAACCATTGGTCAGTCAACGACGATCAATGTCAATGTGACGAGCGGCGGGGGTAGCCAATACACCCCAGCCGGTCAAGTTCGTTTGACCGACGCCAGTGGGGCTCAGTACGTCATAATGAATCTCACTGCTGGACCAGCTGCCGGGCAATCCTTCGCCTACTATCGCTGGACACCAGCAACCGCAGGAACCTTCCTCTTCATTGCAACCTTTGTTCCTGCAGCAGGAAGCCAAGCATCGGCTTCAACATCCGTACAAGACGCAGTACTCGCAACGCCCTCGGGTAATACGATTTCCCTAACGGCTCCGCCCAATTTGAGTGTGGGTGTACCGATTACTTTGGTTGCGAACGTTTACCCGGCAAATACCCAAGGATCAGTTGGATTCAACGTCAATGGCGCTTGGATCAGTGCTTCGATTCCCCTAGTGAATGGACGAGCTACATTCTCGTGGACGCCAACAACTGCTGGATCAGTAACGCTTGGCGCGAGTTACACGACAAATACTGGCGGATCCGGTTCTACAACTGATGTCGTCACTGTGAACGCCCCGACGTCAACGGATGTAATCACTCTTGTGCAACCAGGTTGGGGCAACTGGTCAAATGGCGGTAGTTACAACATGGGCAACGGTTCCAATTTTGCCTTCCAGGCAAGTACCCTTTCCGGCGCTCCTGTAACACTCAGTGAGAATGGCCCATGCCAAATCTCCGGGTTGACACTTTCGGTGAATTCGGGATCCGGCAACTGCATCATGAAGGCGGTATCACCGGGCGGCAATGGTTATGCGGGTGTCACATACACCTACAACATTAATCTTGTCCCAGGAACCCAAACGGCTAATATCGCAGCTCCTCCTTCCGGTTCATACAAAACTGGTCGAGCCTTGGTACTGGAGTCACCTAATGCAACTGATACCAACGCGGGGCAAAACATCATTTGGGTAATCAAAAAGGGTGGCAAGAAGCATTGCGCTCTTCTCTACCCAAGCTCGGGAGCAGTTACCTTGAGAATTAAGAACAGGGGAACCTGCACCGTGATTGGAAATGCTCCCGGAGTTGCCGGCCAATGGCAGCCATTCCAAACAGCCCGCAACTACACGGGTCGTTAAACACAATCACCCAAGTCAACTGGGCGAAGCTCCTACGGGAGTTTCGCCCAGTTTTCTTTGTCCAGCGCAACGCGAATCTCATAACCGGCCACAATCTCACGCAATGTTTCATCCGCTGAATTCAATTCTCTATCAACAAATAACTCAATTGGTTGGATACCACGAGTGCTGGAAAGCAGTGCAGCAGCATTAGCGCTACCCAGTAAGACCTCATCGATTGATACTTCCCGCACCGAACATGACTCCAGTACCACTTGGCGAGTAATACCAGGCAGACAACCTGAACTTAAAGGTGGCGTAATTGCTTCACCGTCGACAACGATCACGATGTTGCTTGTTGCCGCCTCAGAAAGTTGACCAGCATTATCAAAGAAAAGGGTTTCGGAGAAATTCATTCCTCTTGCCCAACTAAGCGCGACCGCATTCTCAGCGTAGGAAGCAGACTTAGCGCCAGTGATCGTCGAATTCACATTTCGAGTCCATGGTGAGATATTTACGCTGACGCGTGCTGGCCATGGAGTGAACTCGACCAATGACAACAGTAATTGCGGTTTGGGCACCCCGCCATAAAGTGTGATTCGTAAACGACCAAGTGCGTCATGATGCGATCCGAGCAGTTGCCTAATGCCAGTTGTGATCCCATCAGAATCCGGCGGAACAATTCCTAGGATCTCACATGAATTTTTTAGTCGTGCAAGGTGCAAATCAAGAAATTGTGGCACCTCCTCTTTGACCAAGATCGTTTCAAATACACCCTGGCCCGTTAAAACTTCATGGGTTGCCTCAAGGGATGAATGCTCTTCCCAGTTTCCACTTCGGAAAACAATGGTTGTCATGATGGATTCCAATTTTGCTCAGCAATACTGGAAAGATGTCGCGCCTTCAATTGCGTTTCCTCCCACTCAGTTTGTGGATTCGAACCCCACGTGATTCCCGCTCCCGTTCCAAACTTAAGCAACCCAGAATCAACCCAGAAAGTTCTAATGGCGACGGCGAGGCGTGCGGTTTTTTTATCTGCATCGATCCACCCAAACGCCCCGCAATAGGGGCCGCGATCCTCAGGTTCAAGTGAATCAATAATGTCAAGGGCAGCGATTTTTGGTGCCCCGGCAATTGAACCGGGCGGAAACGTTGCCTCAATAATTTTTGACCATTCGAAGTGCTGTGATACTTCTCCCTGTACCGTTGAAACAAGATGTACCAATCCCGGGTGCTGTTGGACTTCGAGTAGGTCAACAGCCTTAACGCTTCCAACATCACAGCACCGCGAAAGATCGTTGCGAACTAAATCGACGATCATGATGTTCTCCGCGCGATCCTTGTCCAACAACCCGCTGGCGCTTACAGCGGTTCCCTTGATGGGCTTTGACACCAACCGTGCACCCTCCCTAGAGAGGTAAAGTTCAGGGCTCGCGCAAGCAATGTGAACTCCCACCTCGGCGATGCGTAGTGCGCCCGCAAAAGGCGCATAATTCCCGCCGGCGAGTAGTGCATCGAGTGCCATAATGTCTGAGTGTGGATCACACACATTGCTTCTGATCCGACAAATATTGACTTGATATACGTTTCCTCGTGAAATCGCGCTTCGAGTGGTTTCAACGGCCTTCTCATACAATTCTTGATCCATTGACGTGGTCCACGTTGAACTATCAACACCTAACCAAGAACCAATCGTTGCTTCCCGAGGCTCACTCTCCCACGATGCAAAGCGGGCGAAGACTGGTTCTCCCGAAAAGGGAATCATTACTGCCCAACGACCGCCACCTTGGATTGACTCGATGTCGTGGCTGAGTTCAGCCAGGTCATAGGCGTATTCGTCCCCAAATCGAGCCATTGGTATCGCGGTTGCGCCCAAATTCGGTGCACCTGGCTCGTTCATGACGATAGCCTGCCCGGGTCCTCTAGAGCCCTCCGCTTTGGGCCTGTCATTCGTAATCAGATAGTGTTTGATCTCGCTTGTTGGGCACATGCCCGTGAGTGTGCGGACGTAGCGCAGCTGGTAGCGCATCACCTTGCCAAGGTGAGGGTCGCGGGTTCGAATCCCGTCGTCCGCTCGAAGGGTTAGCGAGTATCACAAACCCGTCTGGTGGAGTGGCCGAGAGGCGAGGCAACGGCCTGCAAAGCCGTGTACACGGGTTCAAATCCCGTCTCCACCTCTCACAAGCAAGACCACAACTGAATTCACCACCGCAACGGGCGATTGGCGCAGGGGTTAGCGCGCTTCCTTGACATGGAAGAGGTCACAGGTTCGATTCCTGTATCGCCCACTTACAGCCAGCCTTGAGGCACCGCTGGGGCCTAAAATCCTCCCATAGTCGTGTGCGTAATAATTGCGCTTGATTAAACCCCGGCTATTCGCAATCCAAAAGCTTTCAATAGGTTGTACCGAATACTGGAATTCTTCCAGATTAGAAATGAAACTTCTTAGGCTGGGTCTCACAGGGGAGTCGAGGCTATTGAACCGCGCTCTCTCGAGTTAAGCAACCAACGGCAGCACAAAATTGAACTAAACATCCTCGGGATCCATACAGACGCGTAAGGTCCTTGCATCGCTTCCATAGCAACCCATGGCAATTGAAGTAGAACAAACAAGGGACTAACCAAAGATTCAGTTTGGCTCATTGCGATATCAAAAAGTGACATAATGCATTTGTGTCAAGTAGCGCATTCCATGACGAACCCGCGCTTGAAACTCATGAATTTCAACGTGATATTTTCGCCTTTGCTAACCACCTTGCATGGCACGTGGGCGGGCCGATAACTATTGAAGACCCATCTTGGCGAATAATTGCCTACTCAACGATCCATCAACGCATCGATGAGGCACGCCGCCGCACGATTCTCAGTCACGAAGTCCCTAAGGAATATCAAACTCTCCTCGATCAACATGGCGTTGCTAAGAGATTTCTGGCCGGAGACAATGCCGTGGAGATTCCGGCAGACTCTGATCTGGCTTTCGCCCGACGAATAGCAGTCCCAGTAAGAATTCAAGGCGTTGTCGTCGGATCAATCTGGGTGGCGGAGTCCAACAACGATCTCAGTCCGGACGCTACTGAGTTTCTCCAGGCGGCCTCCGGGCCTGCAAGTTACTTCTTCCGAGTTGAAAGCCACGCCCGTCAGAGAGAGTCGGAAGTATTTCTTAAGATGCTGGTCGACGGGACTGATGACAACATCTTCCTTGCAGAATATTTCGGTTTCAACTCAAAATCCAGCACACGCGTCCTCGCTGTTTGGCATGGCGGAGACTTGGGTCTTCGCGATCAATTAATCCACATCGCAGAGGTCGCTAGTCGGGAAGTCGGAATAGACACGCTATCGCTAACCCAAGGCAAAACCGCGTACTTCGTTGCCTACATGATGCACGCTAAAGATGACTTCGAGGAGTGCACGGAAAAAGTTGCATCTAGGCTGTCAAGTGTTGCAGAAAATCTAGTTGTGGGCCTTGGAGTCACCGTGTCCCAAGTGCAAGACATCCCGAGATCGAGACAAGAGGCGGATCTTGTCGTTACCTACCTCAGGCACCAATCCAAGGAACGTGTCGCGAGCATGGACTCAGTTCGCACCGGAGTCACTCTGATGCTCGTTGCCGAAGTCTTGCGCAATCAATTGAAACCTATGCTTGGTCTGCAGGCATTTTCTAATTTGGGGGCAGCTGACCGCGAAGAAGTATTAAGTACCTTAGATCTGTTTTTTGAGCACATGGGTAACGCTGCCGAAGCGGCCCGGCGATTACACCTTCATCCAAACTCATTTCGCTATCGACTGAACAAGATCTCGGACATTCTCAATGTCGATCTAAGCGACAGGAAGACACGACAGTTACTGGAACTACAAATACTTCTCGAAGCCTACTCAGACCTAAGTGATGGATGACCTCGTAATAGTGAGCCGGGAACGCTCCCTTTCTCGGAGTACTTCCGGTATTACATCTACACCTATTCCAGGGCCCTGCGGGACGCGTAGATAGCCGTCCTCAAGGACAAAGGGGGCAGTTAGGTCCTCGTGAAAGTAACGAGCTGAAGCGGAAGTGTCATTAGGAAGAGAGAACCCAGGTAAGCCTGCTAGGGCAATGTTTGCCGCCCGGCCTACCCCCGTCTCAAGCATCCCCCCGCACCATACTGGAATGCTTCGTTCCTGACAGACATCGTGTATGCGACGAGACTCGAGATACCCCCCAACGCGTCCTGGCTTAATGTTCACTATGGAACACGCCCCGCGTTCAATGGCGTTCAGGGCAACCTGAGCAGAAGTTATCGACTCGTCAAGGCAGATGGGAGTGGTTGTCATACTGGCCAACCTCATGTGTTGCTCGAGATCATCTTCAGGATACGGCTGCTCAATCATTAAAAGATTGAACTGCTCTAAAAGGAGAAGCCTGTTCGTTGTTGTTTCGTCGTAAGCCGTATTGGCATCGACACTGAGAAGTAGGTCGCTCCCGAATTCTTCGCGTACGGATCTCACCGGTTCCAGATCCCAATTAGGGCGAATCTTCAACTTAATTCGGCGGTAACCTTCTTCAATGTATCCACGAACCTCCTCCATAAGTACCGGAACCGATTGGGCAATCCCCACTGAAACTCCGCAAGCCACTTTCTCCCTAGTAGCACCGAGGAAAGCTCCGAGAGAAATGCCTTCAGCCCGCAGGTAGGCATCGATCACAGCTGTCTCCACGGCAGCCTTTGCCATACGATGGCCAACAATTCCTGCAAACACTCTGCCCAACTCATGCACGTTGACTTCATCCAACCGCAGGACCAAGGGGGCTAGGTAGCGTTCGATGACAATCTGGGCACTATCAACAAATTCATTCGTATAGAACGGATCTGCGAGCGCCACACACTCTGCCCATCCAACACTGGTCGCTGTACGTACTCGCACAAGAAGGACCTGACGCACGGATTGCGTGCCAAATGAGGTCGTGAAAGCTCGCACCAATGGCATCTCGACACGGATCAATGAAATCTCATCGACTCTCATGACCCAAGATCCCCATGATTAGTAAACACGTACACTCCTTCATCCCATAATGGTCGATGACCCTTAGCGAATTCCACGGCAAACACATCGCGAATGCGAATCCTCAACTCAAGAGCCTCGGCCATGTTGGAGGCGCGAAGGCCTTCTATATCTGGAGGGATCTCTATTCTCGTATTCCTTCTATCTTTTTGGCCGTCAAGATCGTGGTCTATGCCTACCTCACCATTCAATTGCCAAGAGACTTCGAATCGATCCGTTCGATCCCCCGCGTTGATCTTGTCATCCATTCCTAGGTAAAAATCGGGGTGAAAAGCAACAACGCGAGCGCCTAACTTGATCAAGTTGAAATAGGCGTTGCGTGCTACCAGCGGGTCGTAGGTCCAGCGGATTTCAGTCACTCCATGTTCAAGGCAAAGTGCCCGCTGGGCGAGCTTCAAAGCGTATCCCACACCCGAAGAGGCGACCCCCGGTGAAACTGCCGTCATGTGGGAATGGAGGTGCAAACTACCCGCCCATCCCATGTACCCAAATGCAAATCCGACTGCTACCCCAGATTTTCGTGCAAGTAGTAAAGAATTTCCCGCATGTGCAATTCCTCTTAGTAAGTTGGAGGGACTAACTTGATCGGGTCCCCATACCTGATCTATTAGCATCTCAATCTCTCTTACATCCGTCCCGTTTAGATTGTCTATAACAACCCCGGCACGAGCGCTGGCCGACAACGATTCTTCACGCGCAGCTGACACATGCGACTCATTCACAGCATGAATCATGTCGAATTCCTCACTAACCTGCGCCCCCTTCGGGCACCTGCATATGATCCGGCGACCACAACCTCGGACCCGTTCAGCATCACCCACGGAATACCCGTCGGGGTTTGCACAGGATTCTCAAATGTCGCCGTATCTTGCACCCCCCTCTGATCGAAAGCGACAAGGTCAGCTTTCATGCCAGCTGCGATCCTGCCGCGATCGTGTAAACCAAAGGTGTCTGCGGGCAGAGAGGTCATTCGGCGAACTGCCTCTTCCATCGATAGAACTCCTAGCTCTCTTGCAAAACGTCCAAGAATCCGTGGGAAAGTCCCATAAAGTCTGGGGTGGGGTTTGCCCCCCGTACCAGGCGGCAAACCATCGGAACCAATCATTGTTTGCGGATGACTTAGGGCCGTCGTTACATCGGCTTCACTCATCTGGTGAACGGTCATCGTTGCCTGAAGCTCCTCGTCAATTAGCACCATGCATAGGGCCGCGCAGGGCTCAATGTCATATTCGATGGCAATCTCTGCCAAGGATTGCCCCTCAAATCTGTGGTCGCCAGTACTCGCGACCACAATGCCCTCCCACCCGGCGCCCATCACCATATTTTCCCACTCAAGACTTATTACTGAGAGACTCTCTTCGAGTTCGCGTATTGCCTGAGCATCACGAAGTCGTCGCAAAACGCCTTCGTTTCCACCTTCCTGAAACCATGGAGGAAGGCAGGCCGTCAGCATTGTGCTTCCCGCGGTGTAGGGATAAATATCCTGGCGAACATCAACTCCACGTGCACGAGCACTATCGATCAAGTCCAAGGCCTCCTGCATCCTCCCCCAGTTATAGCGACCCGCGACCTTCAAATGGGAAATCTGTACCCGTCGCCCAGTGGCCTCTCCAACAGCGAGTGCTTCTTCGATGCTTTGAAAAACTTGCGCCCCCTCTCCACGCATATGCGTCGCGTAGAGGATGCCCGAGGGAAGTCGCCCTACGAGTTTGGATATCTCCGTATGGCCCGCAAAAACACCGGGTGGATAAATCAGGCCTGTTGACATGCCGAAGATTCCAGCGTCAACCGACTCATCTAACGCCCTACCCATGGCAGATTCCTCACCCAGTGAGGGATTACGATTTTCCATGCCCATGGCCAGAATGCGAAGCGTGTGATGACCAACCATCGGCGCGTAGTTGGTCACGTAGCCGCGCATATCTAGTGCTTCAAAAAAATCGCCCATTGATGTCCAGCCCCAGTCCAAGGGCGGAAAGATTCGAGTGGCATATTCCCGCATAATATCCTCGTGCTGATATTGAAGAGGAGCCAAACTAAACCCACAGTTACCGACAACCTCTGTAGTGACACCTTGCATTATTTTAGAGACGTCGTCTTCATCCAAAAGTGGAGCGTTGTCAGCGTGTGAATGAACGTCAATAAATCCCGGCGCAACAACGAGTCCGGTTAAATCAATTGGAGAGCAGTCTCCGGGTATTCCAGCACCATCGGGGATGACTGCCTCGATCAAATCCCCATCCAAGATCAAAGTGCCCTTGCGCGCTGAGTCTCCTGATCCGTCTGCAATTAAGGCATTAAGTATCGCTATTCGTGTCATATTTGACTCTCTCAGGCTCGTGAAATGGGATTAACGACAGGGCAATCGCCCATGGATTCAGGCCACCAGGCGCGTAGAATCGCCCTACCTATTAATCCATTCGCAACATCGCCTTCCGATTCGGTAAGGAAAGTAAGGTCACTTCCTTCATGGTTCGCTACGCAGTAAGTGAATCCGCCCTGCCCGGGGAATCGAATAATCCCTGCATCGACTCTGGTGCCCAAGAAGAATCCAGTCTTGTTGGCCACCATGATTTCCGGAATTTGACCGAGCTCTCTCCAATAAGGGGTGACGCGCATATACCTTGGAAACTGGTTGAGATACTGCTGCTGTTCCAAGATTGACTCCATCTCTTCGCACAGCCTTGCATCGACAATAGACCGAAGAGCGATCATTTCCATCAAGGTGCGGAGGTCTCTTGGGCTCGCCACGCCAAGCCTTCGAATATCATCGCCGATTGCCTCGAAATCGATTCGGTTGTTGAGTCGAACTGTTGCTAGACCCAAGCCGTCCATTGCTGCATTGACAGTCGCAACGTCGCCCCCAAAGGCATCCAGCACCATGTTGGTCGCGGTGTTGTCGCTGAGCACCACCATTAGGGTTGCAACATCACGAACAGTTGGCTCCAGGCCTGATTCAAAAACCTTGAGTATTCCCGATCCACCACGTTTATCAGAATCCTCAAGGGTCAATCGAGAATCCAGTGAGACCTTACCCAAAGCGGCTAATTCATAAAGTGCAACCAATATTGGGACCTTGATTACGCTTGCCATGGGAAAAACTAAATCAGAATCAATGTCTACCTCCTGCATCCCGCTCAGACTCCGAGCAGAAACTGCCATGATTCCTGAGAACTCTCCAATAATTTCGTTAAGTTCGTTTTCCAGCTCACGGGTCATTGCGTACTCCATATTCCAAGTGCATAAACAGTGAATGAATTTGGCTGGGCGTGCGGCTGACCCTGATAAAGCGAATCAATCAAGGTCAGCCGCAACAACTAATCTTTACGGCCTAATTGCTATAGCCCTTCGACGTTGCCTACAACTTGAAGGAAGCCTCCTTTAGAAAGCCATTCATTGTCAGGAACCAGCGCAGGAAGCAACTTGGGCTTAGTGCTTCCAACGTCGTAATAGTTACCAACGGTGTCCTTGCTCAACACCTGTTGCGGGAACGGGGTCACTTTGACAGTAGGAGTGACACCCAACGCACGGGCTTGAGCTGCTGCAATTGCATATTGCCCCCAGTAGGAGATGAAAATATCTCCTTCAGCGACCCAACGAGGATCATCGCGAAGTGCATTTAGTCCGCCTTCGTCACCGCCCAAGCCGCCCACAAGCGTATCGTCATCTCCACCACGGCCGGCATCTTCCATAGCTCGTAGAGCGCCCATGGTTGAGTCGTTATTGACCGTGTACAAAATGATGTTATTGCCTTCGGGAATACTTGGAATAATATTCTTCACAGCATCAAAACTTGGCTGCAACGTTGACTGTCCATCAAATTGGATCGCATTGGCTCCAATCTTTGTAGTCTTTGGAGTAATGGTTGTTGGATCCACCTCTTCCATTCCTAGCATCGGTGCAATCGTCGTGTAAAAGTAGCGGACACAGTCATTGACCTGCTCGCCGGCCGCTGCGTTCTGACCTATGAGGATCGTTGTGTTGGATGCGTTCCATCCACGATCCTTCGCAATGGCACCAATGATATTCGCCGACTCTTCGCCAAGTTTCCGATTATCGATATTGAGGAAAGTGCATTCAGCGACGTCTAGATTCATGGCAACGCAAGGGATTCCGCTCTCTCCTAGCATTTTTCCGACACCCTTGGTCGCTGTCGAGACCGGGTAAATAACGATAGCTGCAGGATTGTCCGCGATCTGGAGTTGAACATTTTCCAGCATCTTTGCTGGATCTCCCGCATTGTCGTACCACTTGACTTCCACACCCGTGGCATTGTCCGCAATTTGTTGGTCCAGATTCTTGTGAATTACCTGGAAAAGCGGCGCCGCCTCCGTATAGATCGACATACTCACGTTGAACGGGTCTGGCAATTGTGCTGTAGCAGCAGTCGGAGACTCCACTGGGGCACTCGACTCAGTGGTGACGTCGGCGCTGCTGGAAGCAGCGGAAGTGGTTTCCCCTCCTGAGTTTCCGCCACAGGCAGTCACTGTCAGAGCACTCACAGCGATTAGTACACCTAGTTCAATAATCCTATTTTTTTTCATTCACCTCACCTGACCTTCCTTGAATAATCTGTCGGATCCGTTGTTAGAACCGACCTTAATTGGCTACACCTTCTTCAGTACTTTCTTTGTTCTTCGAAACTGACTCAATAACACCGCAATAAGTAAGACAACGCCCGTGGCCATTGTTTGGTAGAAAGAGGGAATGCTCAGCATCGCCATCCCATTGGACAGAACCCCAAGGAGTAGAACACCCACCAGTGTGCCCGAGACGACACCGACGCCACCTGTCAATGCAGCACCCCCAAGAATGACTGCAGCGATTGATTGAAGAGCTGAATTGATTCCTGCGGTACCGGAACCTGTAAGCAACTGGCTCGCGAGGATCGCTCCAGCCAGTCCAGCTAACGCTGCTGAAGTCAGATATACGGCAAGCGTCACCATATTGACCGGGATGCCAGCGAGTCGCGCCGCTTCGCGATTTCCACCCACCGCATAAAGAGAACGCCCGAAGATCGTATATCTCAACACGAGTGAGGTAACTAGGCAAAGGCCCAAAAACACCCAAATCTGATTGTTCAAACCAAAAATTGATCGACTCGTCAGAATTCCGTCATCGGCATTAACGAATGGGATCTGAATTCCACCCGATAAAGTTAGGGCAAGCCCGCCAGATAAATACCAAGTGCCGAGCGTGGCAATGAGCGGGCTTACCTTGGTGTAACCAACGAGAACACCATTAATCAATCCGAAAATCCCCGTCGATGCCATTGCCACCAACAACGCCAATGGCATCGTCCACCCAGAATTTAACAGCATTGCAAAAATAACTCCGCCCAGCGGTACGGTCCCACTCACTGAAAGGTCAAAGCCCCCAGAGACAATGACTAGCAGCTGGCCCAGAGAAATAACTCCGATAACCGCCGAGTTTGCAAGTACATTCGTGAGGTTATTAGGCGATATCGATGAACCACCAGTCTGCCACCAAAAAACGCAGATGAGAAGCAAAAGGAATACCAGCAGCATGAGCGCGCGTCCATTAGTCTCACTCACGACAAACTTATTCTTGGGAATTTCAACTTTAGCGGACTCAATCATCTGCGTGTGCCTTTCATAGTAATCCCCCAGCGGCTTGTAGGGCTTCGACCTGCGAGTCTTCGGTCGGGTTGCAAATTTCATGCACGATTCTTCCCTCACGGAAGATTAGGAGTCGGTCACAAATTGTTACTGCTTCCTCAATATCTGAGGTCACTACAAGTTGACCGGTACCAGCATCTGCCATTTGGCGCAGGATGTTGTGAAGTTCCACCCGGGCGCCAACGTCAACACCACGCGTCGGTTCATGCAGAACGAGCGCAGCAGGTGCCAAGGCAATGCGACTGCCCATCAGCACCTTTTGCTGATTTCCACCAGAGAGTTCAGACACCGCTTGATTCAGACTCCTGGAACGGAGCAGAGTGACCTTAGCGAGAGTGCGCGCCAGCTCATCCTCTTTCTTCAGGCGCAAAAAACCGAGCCTTGCTAGAGACCGCATGACCAATAATGAATATGAGGATTTCACACTCATGATAGAGATGAGCCCTTGAATCTTTCGATCAGCAGGCATGTAGCCGATGGACGCCTTTAATGCGTCACGAGGTGATTTAGGGACGGGAACTGATCTACCCGCAACCGTAAGGCCGCCACGAACACTCGAGTGCAAACCCCCAAGTGTTTCAGCGAGTGTCCCAGCCCCGGAGCCCGAAAGTCCATAAACTCCAACAATCTCATTTTTGCCAACAGTAAGAGATATGCCTCGAAGTTGTGGATAATCATCGCGCACCAAAGACAACACTTCCAAAATCGGCACGTCTGTAGCTACAGTTGCTGAACTCACTTGCCGTACAGTTTCCTCCCGCCCGAGAATGTGGCTAATTACTTCTGACGGTCTCGTATCCGAAACGCTTCCCGAAAAAACTAGAGAGCCATTGCGAAGAACCTGCACATGGGAGCAGGCCCGGAATACCTCATCGAGTCGATGAGAGATATAGACGATTGATGTGCCACTAGCGGCTACACTCTGCATGAGGTCGAGGAGACGCTCACTTTGATCACTATTAAGTGCAGCCGTTGGTTCATCGAGTATGATCAATTTAGAGCGTCGAGACATCGCTTTCACTATCTCTACAGCCTGCTGGTCGGCAAAACTCAGCGAATACATTTCCGCCCTCATAGGCAAGTCAAATCCCAGACGCGCAGACTCTTCCGCAGAAGACCTGAGTATTCGTTTGTTCGTAGTCATGAACCCTGAACGCGGCCATCGCCCCAAGCAAATATTCTCAGCGACTGTCATGCGAGGAACGTAGATCAATTCTTGTGGAATGAGCGAAAACCCATTTATCAATGCCTCTCGAGGAGAGTCAAACCGCAGGCGATCCTCGCCAATGAAAATCTCTCCACTATCAGGTTCAACTGCGCCGGCCAAGATCTTGGCTAGAGTTGATTTTCCTGCACCGTTTTCGCCTAGTAAAGCCGTAATCTGGCCGGGCAATAAGGAGAAACTCACTTCGTTAAGAACGCTCTGTCCACCATATGACTTGCTCAACTGCCGAAGTTCGATAGGGGGTCTCATGAGCTGGTTATCGTTCACGGCACCTCCCCCTTGAAGCTATTGATTGGAAATTAGCACTGAGACGACCAGTTGTCTATGTTGCAAACTCCAAATTATCCGATACAAAAATTGCACAAGCCCCAGACAGAGGACGTCTGCTGACTCAGCTTTAACTTCAAGTCAATTCAATTATGATCACGATTCGATAGTTGACTCCTCTTCAACCGCCCCTACGTTTGCTAATCCACAGAGTGAAGCAGTGTTCCGATCACCCCCAACTTGCGCAGCCACTTGTCGACACGGAGCATCGGCACCTCGAACCCGTGACCATCGATAGCGTTTGAGCACTTGAGTTCTGGGTATTGAATGTTCTTGCTCAATGAAACCAGCTGAGTCAACCAGATGCGAGTTGCCGCTGCCGTGGCCCAATCACGCCTAAAGTTCCCCCAAGTTCATTCGCCTCAAAAAGTTGAGACAGCTTCATTCAGCAAGTGGGCGGGGCTACCTCCTATCTGGCTGGGCTGATTCAGGTAAGGGTCACAGGGAACTCCAGCATCGAGCAGCGTTACAAGAAGGAAAGTGCAATTTTTGGGTTATCATCGCGCCGCAACGGTATCGCTGTGGCGACCGCCGGAGTGCATTTCGGGGCGCTTGTACTGTAGGGGCGTTCCAACCTTTCCAGCACTGGACAGATCGGCTCATTTTCCGTCATTAAACGCTCACAACAAGGGGAAAAACTTCCAACATAAATAATAACGGAATACATTTTCGAATCCTGTATCGCTCACTTACCTGAGTTTCCCTGAAACGGATGATGCCTCGGAGTACATTGAATCCCTTTAGTCTTCTCCTGTGGCAAGCCCCACAGTCATGCGGCACCGATCTGGAAGCCGCGGTTCACCGGTGACTGTCATTGCTCGCGCTCTGGTAAAGCATGTGTAGAGGGCTTTGCTTCAGGCATCATCCATTCCTGAGTCTTGGTCAAATAGGGGTCATTCACATAAGCGTCATAGAGTGAATGCGCTTCTTCATACAGTTGAGAATCATAGGGGCTGGCTGCGATCCGTTCGAGGAGTTCATCGGCATGCTTCGCCTGAGCCACCGCGCCATTTCTTTGAACTTCACGCAGCTGGTTCACGGGATCCACAGCCAAAGTCTTCCACACCTTTCAAACATAGTGATCTACCTCCGATCGGTCGTGTCTGGCCTGATCTGCTTTCCAGTACTCTGTGATCGTGGTAACCAATGATTCATCTCTGCCACTTGCCGGGGTAGTGGTTGTTGACCTCTCATCCAATATTGCCGCACCCTTCGGCTCAGCGATTCTGGCTGATTTAGGTGCCGAGGTTGTCCATATTGAACCCCCAGCTGGTGACGACAGTCGTCGCATGTCGCCAACAAAAGGTAGCGGCTCAGCTTTTTTCTACGTGGTGAATCGAAATAAGTCATTTGTCACATTGGACCTGCGACTGGACACGGATCAGGAAACCCTTTTCGAGATGCTCACCGCAGCTGATGTCTTAGTGAGTAACCTACGACCATACAAGCTTGCAGAACTGGGATTAGACGCTCCGACCCTTGCTGTAACTTTGCCCGGCTTGATCACCGCCTATCTCAATGCCTACGGACCGCATCCAGATGAATTAGATCAGGCCGGTTACGACGGTGTAATCCAGGCAAGGACCGGCATTATCGGAGTAACCGGAGCCACTGAACCGGCGCGTGCGGGAGTTTCGATCCTGGACATGGGTTCGGGAATGTGGCTTGCGATTGGGGTGCTCTCGGCCCTCTATCAAAAGTCGATAACGGGACTTGGATCAAGCGTTTCCACGTCACTGTTTGAGACGGGAGTGAACTGGAGCGCGTATCACCTGCTCGCCCATCAATTCACGGGAGAGGCGTCAACTCGCGCCGGAACCGGCCACCCTGCTTTTGCTCCCTATGGACTGTTCCCAACAAGCGATGGCCAAGTCATGATCGGCGTTGGTGGTGACGCCGTTTTCGCACGGCTTGTCAACAGTATTGGTCTGCCGGAACTACTGACCGACTCACGCTTTGCTACCAATAGCGCCCGGGTGGCACACCAAACCGAATTGAAGGAAACGCTTTCACAGGCTTTTGCGAACTTTTCCAGCACCGAACTCATCACAGTTCTACGAAACGCAGACGTGCCTTCAGATCTTCTTGCCTTGCCAGAAGACCTACTCGATGACCCAGCCGCGCACGAACAACTAACGAAAATTGTTGTGAGCGGACAAAACTCAAGGATGCCTTCACTCCCACTAAGAATTAATGGCGAATACCCGCCAATTAGGTTCCCTTCCTAAAGGCAGCCGCCACGATTGCAACCAGAATGGTCGCAATCAGGATTTGGGTTCCGAAGGTGAGCCAGAAACCCCATTGCGCCGCATTGCCGATCAGCGCCCCTCCCGCTCCACCGACGACACCGATTAAAACCGTGACGAAACACCCAATGGGCTGCATGCTCGGTACCAAGATTCGAGCAATAAGGCCGATAACTATTCCAACAAAGAGGCCGCTGATGAGGCCGGAAATTTCCATAGCCCTACTCAACCATTACTGCACCCAATTGGGCAAGAGCGGCGAGCCGAGAAAGAGCACGAAAATACTTCTTCCGATAGCCACCCCTGAGCATTGAGTCGGTGAAGATGCTCGTGATATCCAACCCGCTGTTCACTATTGGTACTGAACGGTCATAGAGCCGGTCAACCAGACTCACAACTCGCAGAGCTTGGTTTTCATTTCGAACCACATTCACATCTTGCAAACCCAACAAAGATAAGTTTTCAACCATGGGTCCGTATTGAGCCGGGTGAACCTTGGATAGGTGATCCAATAGCCCTTGCCATTCGTCCATCGCCGCATGAATAGTCGCTGCGCAGAATTTCTCGACTTCCGAGTGCGTGAATACTTTCTGGTTCAGATCAAGATTGCGCTGACGGTAATCGGGGCCTTCGATTCGGATCACGTCGAAGTGAGCCGACAACCCTTGAATTTCGCGCAGAAAATTATCCGCTGCAAAACGCTCTTCACCCAAGCGGTCCGGTAGCGTATTGGATGTCGCGGCGACACGGACTCCTCGATCAACAAGCTCATTGAGAAATGTTGACATAAGGACTGTATCCCCAGGATCATCCAGTTCAAATTCGTCGATGCACACAAGCTTGCGATTCGCGAATTGCTCGACGGCCTTTCGAAAACCGAGGAGCCCGATCACATTCGTGTACTCAACGAAGGTACCGAAAGATTTTGGCTGAGGCGACGCATGCCAGAGGGCGGCTAGTAAGTGAGTTTTGCCGACACCGAATCCTCCGTCGAGGTAGACCCCTGGGCGACCTTCAGGCGCCTTATTCTTTTTAAAGAATCCCTTTGGTACAGGTGCTCCCACCCGTTGCGCGAACACGTCAACGCCTTCGCGCGCAGCAACTTGGGTCGGTTCATCTGGACTGGGGATGTAGTTCGAGAAACTTGAATCAGCAAACTGCTGTGGCGGGATCAATTCTGCAACTATCTGGCTCGCACTGACCGAAGGGAACACGTCTACGAGTCGCTGCACCCCCATACTTTAGGCCCAGTAGGGTTCATTCGTGAGTATCGCAACCGAGACCGTCGTATTCTTTGCCATCGCCTTTTTCATATTTGGGCTTGTCTTCGTGCTACTGGGTTTGTCCAGTGAGCGAGGCTACTGGTCCCAACGCGATCCTTCCGGTGATGCACGCAGGGCTGCCACAGGTTTTCACACGATTTACCACCGGGCATTCTCCATCGCTGCAGGCGAGTACCGGGCACCTCTTCGTATTGCCGCGATTGGTGTGGTGTTGTGGTACTTCGCCATTGCTTCGCTCGTCATTGCCGTCATCATGGCCGTGATTTAAGCCTTCGTAACCGGACCATCTTTGTCGGGCTGACAGGACTTGAACCTGCGGCCTTCCGGCCCCCAGCCGGACGCGCTACCAAACTGCGCCACAGCCCGCGACACGAGTCGCAACCCTATCTCATGATTGCGAAACCAATTGAGCACCTCTAGCGGCGAGACCGCTTTTCGCGGACGCGCATGACGATTCGGATGGGAGTGCCATCAAACCCAAAATCCTCACGCAACCGTCGTTCGATAAATCTGCGGTATCCCGCCTCTAGGAACCCGGTAGTAAACAGAGCGAATGTTGGCGGTGACGCGGAAACTTGGGTACCAAAGAGGATGCGGGGCTGCTTGCCACCACGAAGTGGATGGGGGTGCGCTGCCGTTAAGTCTGCGATAAACCGGTTCAATGCACCCGTTGGAATGCGCGAATCCCAGTTGTCCAAAGCCAATTCGAGCGCGGGCGCCAATTTTTCCACGTGACGCTTCGTTTTCGCCGAGATATTGACTGTAGGAGCCCAAGCGACTGACGCTAAATCCCGATCGATCTCTTTTGCTAGGTATCCCCGCCGATCCTCATCTGTCAGATCCCACTTGTTAAAAGCGATAACCAGAGCCCGCCCCGACTCAATCACCATGGTGATTATTCGCTGATCCTGCTCGCTCAATGGTTCAGACGCATCAACGAGAACGATTGCTACCTCAGCACGATCAAGTGCCGCTTGGGTTCTCAGTGTCGCGTAATACTCATGACCGGAAGCTTCCTTCGCACGACGCCGAATCCCTGCTGTGTCAACAAACCACCAAAGTCGGTCTTTGATTTCAACCAGTTCATCAACAGGGTCAACCGTTGTCCCCGCTACGTCATCGACCACAACTCGATTTGAGCCAGCGAGAGCGTTGAGTAGTGAAGACTTCCCCACATTTGGTTTGCCCAGCAATGCAACCCTTCGGGGCGCCCCTTCCTTGCTTTGACCCGAACCTGTCTCAGGCAGCACTCTCACGATTGCATCAAGAAGGTCTCCCGAGCGTCGGCCGTGCAGGCCCGACACCGGATGCGGCTCCCCCAGCCCGAGTCCCCACAGTGCAGTTGCTTCGAGTTCAGCATTGTGATCATCGGCTTTCGTGGCAACCAGGATTGCAGGCTTACCGGATTTGCGAATTACTTCCACAACATATTCATCAGATGTCGTCGCACCGACCATTGCATCAACGACGAACACGACGACATCGGATTCATTAATGGCGCGCTCGGCCTGAGCTGCAATCTGGGCGTGAATACCCCGCGTGTTGCGCTCCCAGCCGCCAGTGTCCATCACAAGGAACTTTCGGCCATTCCACTCAGCTTCGTAACTCACCCGATCACGCGTCACACCGGGCACGTCTTCCACAACGGCTTCCCGGCGACCAATCATGCGGTTCACCAGGGTTGATTTGCCCACGTTAGGACGACCCACAATCGCCACAACGGGAAGATTCGCGGTTGAAGCTAAATCCGCTAGGTCGCCATCAAAATCGCCGAACTCCTCACGAACTGCAATGAGCGCAGCGGTGAGTAGGGCATCCTCATCCATCGGTTCAAAATCGGAATCATCATCGATTAAACCTGCCGGATCATTCGGTCCAAATTCGTATTCATCCATGTCGCGCCCGCTCGCCTTCACATTTCGATCGATTTCACTTACTTCCGCGCCACTGCGACGACTCCCCAAAGTACACAGGTGCGCTGCTCGAGCGCGCAGAGGGCTTCTGAATGTGCATTCACGAATACGTTTTGTGAACCCACAGGACCAACTGATCCACCACTTCTTCCAGGCTCAGTTCACTCGTGTCCAGGATGTGAGAGTCCAGTGCTGGCTTCAAAGGTGAGTGCTCACGGCCGGAATCCTTAGCATCACGGCGCTGCAAATCCTTCTGGGTTTGGGCAATCGTCTGGATATCGGCTTGCGGGTCCACCTCGAGGCTGCGTCTTTTTGCTCGGGACTCGGGGGAAGCGGTCAGGAACACCTTGAGTTTGGAATCAGGTAGGACAACGGTGCCGATATCGCGTCCCTCAATCACTATCCCAAAGGGTGAATGTGTTACCGCCTCACGCTGCAGTTGGACAAGGAGTTCTCGCACCTCAGGCACCGCACTTACCGCACTGACAGCGGCCGTCACCTCTGGTGAGCGAATTGCACGAGTGACATCTTCACCGTTTGCCGAGATACTGAAAATCTCTGGATCCGTCGTGATCTCGATTACCGTGCTCAACGCTCGCTGCGCAACCGCCTCCTGGTCCTGGAGATCAATATTGGCGTGAAGCACAGCCCAAGTGATTGCTCGATACATTGCGCCGGTATCCAGCATGACCCAGCCAAGACGTTGAGCAACTGCCCGACTCACGGAGGACTTTCCTGACCCTGCCGGACCGTCGAGGGCAAGCGTCTTTGTCGTCATTGCCGTCCTCGGGTATCAAAACCCTGATCCTGCAGTCCCCGATCGAGGGCTTCTGATTGCCCTGTCGGCACATAAAGCTGCACGATTCCGCTTGGTGCGCCCATGACGTGCTCTATTCGCACATCTTCGAGGTTAATGTTGAGTGAGCCGACACCGGAAAATAGTTCAGCGAGTGCACCCGGCTGATCGGAGATCATGACATTTACCGATTCAAATCGATTCTGCCCGGTTCCATGCTTGCCCGGAATCCGCAGCTTTCCTTCATTCCCTGCTCGAAGTGTGAGTTCAACCCGTTCCCGGTCATGTGTCTCGAGTGCTGTGGACAACTCGGCAAGTTCAATGCTCACTTTGCGAAGTACCCGCGATATTTCCGCTGCATTACCTTGCAAAATATCACCCCACAATTGGGGATCCGATCCGGCGATGCGGATTGCATCGGCCAACCCTGCGCCTGAGATGGATAGATCGACTTGATCGGCATCCAATAGCTGGGCTGCAAGGGTGCTTGAGACGAGTTGCGGGACATGTGAGATCAGGGCAACCGCGCGATCGTGATCCTCAGGGTGCATAGTGACAACCGCGCCACCCATGTGGGTGACAAGTTCGGTCGCTTGCGCCTGTGACTCGGCGTTACCCTGCGTCAAAACCCATGTTCTATTTTGGAAGAGATCAGCACGAGCAGCACCGGGACCTGCAACTTCACGGCCCGCCATTGGATGGGCGCCCATAACCCGACCGCTCTGGGTTAACTCAACATCAAGTTCGGCAATGATCGAATTACGAACTGAACTAACATCAAGTAGCAATGAATCCCCGTAATTGCGGAAAGCTTCATTGAGGGTCTGGGCTGCCGCACTTGGTGGAACACAGACGAAAACAATTTCTGGTCGCTGCTGCTTCACGGCGGCAAGTTCAGGCAGCCCCATGTGCAGAGCTTGCCTGACGTGATCCGAGTTGATGTCCTCAATGCTCACGGAGTAACCGCATTTGTTCAGGGATAGAGCGATTGATGTGCCGATGAGTCCACAACCAATAATGTGGACACTAGGCACCATGACTGTCCTTGTCATGCGATTTTGTGAGGTCCGCCCTCAATACTTCAGCACCGCGCAGGTACACATGATCCACTTCGCCGCGGCTTTGATCAGTTTCTACTTGCGCCATGATTCGGATAACGCGCTCTAATGCTCCATCAACATTCATCTCCTGAGCACACATCAGTGGCACGTCGGTGAGGCCGTGAATCCGAATTCCGGCAGCCGGAAATGCACAGGTGAGATCAGGTGTCCCGGTAAGAAAAATGCTGATGACAGCGTCCTCAGAGATCTTGTTGCGATTGAGCATTTGGTCAATCAACTCCGCAACCGCCTCGTTCATTTCTTCAACATTATTCGCACTGAGGCAGGTGGCACCTCTGATCGCTCGTATCGCCATTGTTGGAGTCTAATCAGGTGGTTTATAGACCGGCAGCGGTATAAAGGGCTCGCAACTGTGGCCCGCTAATGACCCTGAGAATCCCGGGTCTTTGCTGTCCTAATGCCACCGGGCCTATTTTTGTGCGGACGAGGGCTGTTACCGGAGATCCGACCGCGTCAAACATACGGCGCACGATTCGATTTCGACCCTCATGAATGACCACCTCGACCATCACGGAATTTTTTGTTCTATCAATTATCCGAGCTTTGGTGGCCTGTGCCGTTCCATCGTCCAATGAAACTCCACTCGTCAACTCGGCGAGTGCCTTGTTCGTAAACTCTTTGACGGTGGCAATGTAGGTTTTGTCTACTCCAAAACTTGGATGAATCAGTCGATTTGCCAACTCACCGTCATTGGTGAGAAGGAGCAATCCTTCGGTGTCGGCATCGAGTCTGCCCACGTGGAAAACTCGTTGTTCCAGTTCAGTGACGTAGTCGCCAACACATGCGCGCCCTTGGTCATCAACCATGGTGGTCAACACGCCTTTTGGCTTATTTAATGCGTACACCACGACCTCTGCCTTTGTTTGGAGTCGTTCGCCGTCGACATGAATGATGTCGACTTCAGGGTCCACCCGACGACCCTGCTCACGCACAGGTTCGCCATTAATGCTGACGCGTCCCTGGTCAATCAGGATTTCACATGAGCGGCGACTCCCGATCCCGGCGGCGGCCAACACCTTCTGAAGTCTGATTTCGGTATCAGTCACCGGATGCGACCGACTCCAACACCGCGTCCAGGTCTGCGAGGTCAGGGATGTGTTCTGCAAGTGGCGGCAAATCTTCTAGTGAGGAGATACCGAGGCGCTCGAGGAAGAAAGATGTTGTTTTATAAAAAATTGCCCCGGATTCATTTTCGGTTCCGGCCTCTTGGATAAGACCTCGCGTGAGAAGGGTTTTTATAACACCGTCCACATTCACTCCACGGACGGCACTCACCCGGCCACGTGTGACCGGCTGACGGTAGGCAATCACGGACAGAGTTTCCAGTGCTGCCTGGGTCAATTTTGCCTGCTGTCCGTCAACAACCCAGCGTTCAATTAACGGTGAGCACTCGCTGCGAGTATAAAAGCGCCACCCACCGGCAACCTCTCGCAAATCAAATCCACGCATTGCTTCGGTGTATTGCGCCGACAAATCTTTGAGTGTTTGTTCAACATCAGGAAGAGGCTCTTTTGTTATTTGAGCTAGTTCCATCGCAGGCATGGGCTCGTCGGTGAGCAACAAAAGTGCCTCTATTGCGGCACCCAGGCTAGGAGCACCGAGTTCTGGAGCATCCTCATAAACCTCTTCGGTGACTTCTTCGACTGACTCACTCATCGACTTCTCCTGATTCTTGTAGTGCAATATCTTCGACTTCTGTTTCTGCATCAACGTCACGCTCGACGTCAAATTCATCGGTTACATCGATGTCGCCCTCATTTTGTCCGACCCACCGTACAGTGAGATCTCCTAGCGGGGAGATTTGTTCGAACAGCACTACCTGCTCCCGGTATAACTCAAGCAATGCGAGGAAACGGCCAACAATTAGCAGCGTGGTGTCGCAGTCTTGGGTGAGCGCCCGAAATGTGGTAGTTCCCACTCGCCGAAGTCTTTCAACAATGATTGCCGCCTGCTCACGAACACTCACCCGCTGAACATGGATGTGCCCAAGACCAACTTCCTCGATGGGTTTGGGGGCAAGCGCAAGTGCAGCCATGGCCGCGAACTGATCGGGGCCGATCCCCAACAAGACTTCGGGGAGTAATTCTGCGAATTGTGGTTCAAGTCCCACCGTGCGAGGAAAGGATTTACTCGCCGTTCCCATCATTTGAGTGAACAGAACGGTGATTTCTTTGTAGGCCCGATATTGCAAAATGCGAGCAAATAACAAATCTCTCGCTTCGAGTAATGCTAAATCTTCTTCGTCTTCCACTTCGCCGCGCGGAAGAAGCCTGGCCGCCTTGAGATCAAGCAGCGTTGCGGCAACGACAAGGAAACTACTGGTTTCGTCGAGGTCCCAGTTTTCACCCTGTCCACGAATATGGGAGATGAATTCGTCGGTAACCGTATGGAGGGCCAATTCGGTTACTTCAAGTTTGTGTTTGGAAATAAGTGAGAGCAAGAGGTCAAATGGACCCTCAAAGTCGCCAACGCGTACGGAGAAACCTTCTTTTAGAGTGATGCTTTCATCGACGACTTCAGTACTCACCTAACAATTCACCTGGCAAGCACCTCGCGCGCCAACCTGCGGTACGCCTGTGCTCCGCTGCTGCTTGGTGCAAATGTCGTGATGGGTTCGCCCGCAACAGCTGAGT
Organism: Candidatus Nanopelagicales bacterium; assembly: GCA_044240195.1. Classification (GTDB taxonomy): domain Bacteria; phylum Actinomycetota; class Actinomycetes; order S36-B12; family S36-B12; genus UBA4592. The sequence continues at coordinate 194,828 of JBIHZX010000001.1, forward strand.
CAGGGAATTTCACAGTTCGATTTATTGTTGTTGAAAAAACCGTCTCACCGAACGCCTCCGTGACTGACTCCAGAACCTCTCGACTGTGCAATGTGCGCGGGTCATACATGGTTGGTAACACACCGACTATTCGAAGGTCCGGGTTGAGCCGTGTTACGACCTTCTCGACGGTGTCCTTAAGCATGGCCACACCGCGTAATGCAAAGTACTCACACTCCATAGGGATGATCACTTCGGTGCTTGCGGTAAGTGCATTGAGGGTTAGCAGGCCCAGAGATGGCTGACAATCAATGAGAACGAAGTCGTAGTCATCGATGATGGGTGCGATCACCCTTTGAAGTGAGTATTCTCGGCCGACTTCGCTCACCAGTTGAACTTCAGCTGCCGATAGGTCAATGTTGCTCGGGACAAGGTCAAGACCCGGCACGCGAGTATTCACGATTACGTCACCAATATGACAATCTTTCTGGGTCAGCAGGTTGTAGATCGAGAGTTCCATCTCATTTGGATTCATGCCTAAAGCGACGGAAAGGGCACCTTGTGGATCGAAGTCAACGAGGAGCACATTACGACCATAACCAGCCAAGGCCGCCCCTAGGGACACGGTTGATGTCGTTTTACCAACACCACCTTTTTGGTTGACCATGGAAATCACTCGAGCTGGGCCATGTTTTTTCAACGTGGGTGGCTCCGGGATGACCGCCAATTTGACGTCTTCAAATTCCTCGCTCATGATGGGATCAAGCCTACTGTGTCGGGACATTTATTCCCCCGATTGGCATGGCCGACCACGCCCATCAGTGATGGCAGGGCAGATCAGTGACGGCCAGGGCAGATCAGTGAGCCCTTGGGTGCGACGCGGCATAGATTTCTCGAAGAGTATCGACGGTCACCAGGGTGTACACCTGCGTGGTGGTCACCGAGGCGTGCCCCAGGAGTTCCTGGACCGTTCGGACATCGGCTCCACGCTCGAGCAGGTGGGTGGCGTAACTATGTCGAAGGCTATGTGGACTAACGCCCACGATGTCGGCACGTAGTGCAGCTTGGTGGACACATTCCCAGGCGCTTTGGCGAGAGATTGGTTTTCCACGACGGTTCAAGAAGAGCTTGTGGCTCCCTGGCCCTTTGCCCACTAAGTCTTGTCTCTCCCCTTGGACATATTTTTTGATGGCCTCAATCGCATAGGTGCCGACAGGGATCAATCGCTGCTTATTACCCTTTCCCGTCACGACCACAGTTCCTGAATCCGGATCAATATCATCGATACTTAAATTCGTTAGCTCTGAAATACGCATTCCTGTTCCGTAAAGCAATTCCATGATTGCTCTATCACGATGTGGAAGATCACTTGAATCAGTTCCTTCGATGAGGAGCAGGATCGACTCATATGGCATCGCTTTTGGTAGTCGGCGCGGTATCGAAACGGGGTGGACATCAACAGCCGGATTTGCCACAGTCCAGTCTTCAGAGACACAAAACTTGTGGAAACCCCGAACAGATACCACTGTTCTGGCTGCACTTGCAGCACTAAGGTGAGGGGAAAGTGACGTTGCGAAATCACTTATCGCGTTGGTATCAATGTCATCAAGTGTTACGAGGTCGTGCTCTTGACACCAATTTTGATAGCGACCCAAATCACGTGTGTAGGCGCTGACAGTGTTGGCGGAAAGACCTCTCTCAATACTGACATGATCGAGGTAGCCACGTATTGCCCGCTCTACGTTCAGGCGAGTACCTCAGCGATATTGACAAGTGGGTAGGCGAAAGATTCAGCAACCGCTGCGTAGGTGACTTTATGGTTGTGGACGTTTAAGCCCAATGCCAATGCAGGATCCTCAATTAAGGCCCGCTTCCAACCCTTATCAGCGAGGGCAACTGCATAGGGCAGGGTCACATTTGTTAACGCATAGGTTGAAGTGTGGGGCACGGCACCTGGCATATTGGCTACGCAGTAAAACACCGAGTTGTGCACCTCATAGGTGGGTTCCGCATGTGTCGTTGGACGGGAATCCTCAAAGCATCCACCTTGGTCGATCGCGATATCAACCAAAACTGATCCTGGTTTCATGCGTGACACAAGATCATTGGAGACCAACTTTGGCGCTTTGGTTCCGGGCACGAGTACAGCACCGATGACCATGTCGGCATCGAGGACTGCTTGTTCAATCTCGAAAGCATTTGAGGCAATTGTCTGCATATGACCTTGATAAATGGCATCGACTTGACGCAAGCGAGCAATGTTTTTGTCCAATAGCAGAACTTCTGCTTGCATGCCGAGGGCAATTGCCGCTGCATTCATCCCCGCAACACCTGCTCCGAGAACGACGACCTTGGCTGCAAAAACACCAGAGACGCCACCCATCAACACCCCGCGGCCACCGTGTGCGCGCATCAGCGAATGGGCACCTACTTGCGGCGCAAGCCGTCCAGCGACCTCCGACATGGGCGCTAGCAGCGGTAGCGACCCGTCAGCAAGTTCGACAGTTTCATAGGCGATGGCGGTCGCCCCGGATGCTATGAGTGCGTCGGTGCATTCCTTTGATGCGGCAAGGTGGAGGTAGGTAAAGATGACTTGGCCCTCACGCATGCGGTGATACTCCGGTGCAATGGGCTCCTTGACCTTGAGGATCATGTCCGCGGTTTCCCACACTGCATCTGCGGTGTCGAGCATGACCGCTCCAGCATTGATGTAGGACGTGTCGGGAATTGACGAGCCGATTCCAGCGCCAACCTCGATGACGACTTCGTGGCCGAGGGTCACAAGTTCGTGCACGCCGGCCGGAGTGATTGCTACCCGGTACTCGTGGTTCTTGATCTCCTTGGGGATTCCAATGCGCACAGTCGCCTCTTTTTCCTAATTGTGATCGTTTATACGAATCTACACGGGTGGAAGCCTGCCAATTGATTTCAGCCCCTCTCGAGCATTCCAATCCGCATTCGCCTCACGCAGTTTTCGGCGCGAGTCCGAACGCCAAGCCCATGCGGCCAAAATGCCAACTACCGCGGTGGGGTTTCCCAACTCCCCTTCCAATACCAAATCCACGGCCTTCTCCAGAGGAAGCCAGACGCATGGAAGGTCAAGTTCTTCGGCCTCCCCCGTGTCTACGCGCCCTTCGGTGAGTTCAGAGATCTCGCGCGCAAGATAAATTCGAATAGCTTCACTAGATCCACCGGGAGAGTTGTAGAAATCAACCAGTGTGTCCCATCGGTCTGCCCGAACCCCTGCTTCCTCAGCTAACTCGCGTTGGGCAGCATCGAGCGGATTCTCACTAGGAATATCAAGTAACCCTGCCGGCGTCTCAAAAAGGAACATGCCCAAGGCTTGCCGGTATTGGCGAATGAGAAGCACTTCATCACGGTCATTGAGAACGAGTACTGCCACGGCGCCGGGGTGAATAACGATATCGCGCTTGACCCGTTGCCCTGCAATGTCGACAGTCTCTACATCGACCTTCCACTTTCCACCAATATGAACTGTTTCGCTATCAACGAGAACGGCCGGCTCTAACAAATCTTTTACCGGGGCACTCCAAAAAGTGAGCACGTGCTAGACCTAGGCGTCTGCCGCAGAGAATTCCTGTTGCAGCGCATGTGCCCTGGCAATCCCCGCCTCAATGAGGCCAATAAACAGTGGGTGGGCGCGTGTTGGGCGGGAGCGCAATTCAGGATGGGCCTGGGTTCCGATGTAATACGGGTGAATGTCGGCCGGCAACTCTACGAATTCGACAAGACGACCATCAGGTGAGGTGCCGGAGAAATTCAAGCCAGCATTGCTCAATTGATCCCGGTACTGATTCGCCACTTCAAAACGATGACGGTGGCGCTCTTCAATGTAGGGAGTCCCATACACCTTGTAGGCAACCGATCCATGCGTCAGTTTCGCGGGGTATAACCCCAAGCGCATAGTGCCGCCCATATCGCGATCACCCGAGACAACATCACGTTGGTCTGCCATCGTCGAAACAACCGGGTATGGCGTCGACTCATCAAACTCAACCGAGTTGGCATTTTCCAAGCCCACGACTGTCCGCGCGTATTCGATCACCATACATTGCAGACCCAGACACAATCCAAGTGTTGGAATCAAATTTTCGCGGGCATACGTCAAAGCGCCGAGTTTTCCTTCAATCCCCCGAACGCCAAACCCGCCAGGAACACAAATGGCGTCAAGATCTGAAAGATTTTTAGCCGCACCTTCGGGTGTTGCGCAATCGTCACTTGAAACCCAACGGATATTCACACGACAGTTATTGTGGAAGCCACCGGCACGCAAGGCCTCCGTCACCGAGAGATAGGCATCGGGCAAGTCAATATATTTACCAACTAAACCAACAGTTACCTCATATTTTGGATGATGCACGCGCTCCAATAATTGATCCCATTGAGCCCAATTCACATCGCGGAATGGCAGGTCAAGTCGCCGCACAACGTATGCGTCTAATCCCTCAGAATGAAGTACTTTCGGAATGTCGTAGATACTGGGAGCATCGACCGCCGCAACAACTGCCTGGGCATCAACGTCACACATCATCGAGATCTTTTGCTTGATGGAATCAGGGACGGGTCGATCCGCGCGCAAAACAATTGCATCCGGTTGGATACCGATATTGCGCAGGGCTGCAACGGAATGCTGAGTTGGCTTGGTTTTCAATTCACCCGATGGGCCAATGTAGGGCAGGAGTGAAACGTGCAAGAAGAATACGTTTTCTCGACCAACTTCATGTCGAATCTGCCGGACGGACTCTAAAAATGGCAAGCTTTCAATGTCTCCAACGGTGCCACCAACCTCGGTAATAACCACGTCAACGTTGGGTCCAGCCATCCGCCGAATGCGGGATTTAATTTCATTCGTGATGTGGGGAATGACCTGAACAGTATCGCCCAGATACTCACCACGACGCTCTTTGGCGATCACCGTTGAGTAAATCTGTCCAGTCGTAACATTCGCTGATCCATGTAAGTTCGTGTCCAGAAAGCGCTCGTAATGACCAATATCTAGATCGGTTTCAGCTCCGTCATCTGTCACGAAAACTTCACCATGCTGAAATGGATTCATGGTTCCCGGATCCACGTTGAGATATGGGTCAAGTTTTTGCATGGTCACACGCAGTCCACGCGCCGTAAGAAGATTTCCTAGTGAAGATGCGGTAAGACCCTTACCGAGAGATGAGGCAACGCCGCCGGTGACGAATATGTGCTTGGTCCCAGTTTTCTCCACGGGAGTAAAGCCTATCAGTGACCACGGTGCCTGGTGCGCGACTCGCGAAAGACAGGCTGAAACTACTTTTTGGCACCCAGCTCAAGTAGCTCGATGGCGTGTGCACCACCATGCTCAGAGTCCAAAAGCCCAGAAAGCATCCGGGTAATTTCTCGCACCCGAGCATCACCATCTACCAAGGACACGGTTGTCTGCACAGAATTGGCTGCAGCCTTCTTTTCCACGACCAGGTGTCGATCCGCAAAGGCGGCCACCTGGGGCAGGTGCGTCACCACAACGACTTGGGTATGCAGAGCCAATTTAGCCAGCCGCCTACCCACCTCTACGGCAACGGTTCCGCCAATGCCTGCATCGACTTCGTCAAAAATCATGGTGGGCACCGGATCCTCGCCCGCAAGGGCCACCTCTATAGCGAGCATTACGCGGCTGAGTTCACCACCTGAAGCGCACCGTGCCAGCGGGAGAAACTTGGCGCTTTCATGTGCAGCGAGCATGAAAACTACCCGGTCACAGCCACTTCGAGTCCACAATTGCGGATCTGGCTCCGCCTCAAGCTCAATCTTGACTTGGGCAAACGGCATGGAGAGGGCCCCAAGTTCACACTCAATACTGTTCTCAAGTCGCCTGGCTGCCTCGGCGCGGGCCAGGCTCAACGCCTGGGCCTCTGTGGTGGCACTGCTCAATGCAGCAGAGATCTCACCCACCAATTCATCTAGTCGTGAATCCCGGGTAAGCATGGTCTCAAGTTCATTTTCAGCCTGTTCACGCCATGTGATGACTTCCGTCAACGATGCCCCGTACTTTTTTTTGATTGTAGACAACTGTGACACTCGATTTTCCAGGTCCGATAGTTCTTCGGGGTCAGCCCCGAGACCTGCTAAGTAATTGCCCAAATCGGCGTCCACGTCCGACAATTCGGTCAACGCCGACACAACACGGTCTAAGTATGCGGATAATTTTCCATCCAATTCACGCCCATGCTCCAATGACTTGGCAATTTCACTTAGTTGCTCCACAACCGAAGTTGAGCGAGCTTCCCGCCCCGAGTCAGTTTCGCCTGAAAGCAAATCACGTGCCGTTTCTACGCAACCATTGAGATCATCGACATTTCGCATGACCGAAATCTTTTGAGCAGCCAGATCGTCCTCGCCCTCAATTAAATTGAGTTCAGTGATCTCATTTATCCCCTGCTGTAAAACAAAAATTCGGGCCTGCTGATCCCCCTCATTTGCACGCAAAGTGGCCTGCTCTTTAAGCAATCTTCGGTACTCACGAAGGGCGATTTGGTAAGCAAGCTTGGCAGTGTTCGTTGCTTCACCACCGGCACGGTCAAGGAGCTCCAATTGTTTCAGACCGTCGCGCAATAAAACTTGATCAGATTGCCCGTGCAGAGCAATGAGGTTCTCGCTCACTTGGCGCAGTGCACTGGCCGGCACCTGCCTGCCACCCAGGAAAATTTTTCCACGTCCACTGTGGCTAATTTCGCGCGAGATCAGAAGGGATCGATCGCCAGAATTATCGATCTCCTCGCATTCGCCACCGCTTTCCTCGACTAATTCAATTACCCGTGATCCGGTGGTTTCATGGAATGTGACTTCACAATCTACGCGAGCTCGATCGGCTGACTCAAGCACCAATTCTGCGCTTGCACGATCACCCATGAGTAAACCGATACTTTGTAAGATCATGGACTTACCGGCACCCGTTTCACCGGTTAACACCGTCAATCCAGGGTCAAGTTCAATCGATGCCGCAGTAATGATTCCCAGGTTTGAGATCGTTAACGACTCGATCATGGCTTACGCGCTCTCGCCTGATCTAGCTTCATTTCCCAACACCACGCCAACCTTCGACTGGCAGTTGAAATTTCGCAACGAGTCGATCCGTGAAAGGCGATGTAACAAGTCGAGCAAAACGGACCGGGTGATCATGGGCACGCACTTCCAAACTAGAACCAGCCGCGACCGAGATCATTCGCCTACCGTCGGCCCACATGACAGCATCGGCTTCTGGTGAAAGTTCAAGCCGAATAACACTTGTAGGCGCGATCACCGATGGTCGCGCGAATAGTGAATGCGCACTAATAGGGAGCAACAAGAGTGCGCTGACTTCGGGCCAGACGATAGGGCCGCCGGCAGAAAATGCGTACGCTGTCGATCCGGTGGGAGTCGCGCAAATAACGCCGTCGCATCCCCACCGACTCAGCGGGTGATCGTCAACATGGGCGAGCACGCTGATCATCTTTTCTCGCTCGTGCTTCTCCAGGCTGATTTCATTAAGTGCCCAAGTTCGATCCACAACTTCTGATCCGTGAAGCACAATGACATCAAGGGCTAGGCGTTCTTCAACACTCCACTGGCCTTCAGCAATCGCGCTAATGACGGACTCTAGGTTCTCTTCCTCAGCTTCAGCGAGAAACCCAACATGGCCTAAATTGACGCCCAGAATCGCAGCTCCCGAGTCTCGGCCAAGTTCTGCCGCACGAAGCATCGTGCCGTCTCCACCAATTACTAAAATCAAATCTGTCGACGCAAGACCAGGAACACCACTCAATTCACGGGTGCTAAATGGTGCATTTTCGGACTCGTCGCTTTCCCTGCTGGTCGCGATCCCATGATTGTTCAGTCCAATGTCAACGGTGTCAGCAATTCTCATTGCGTGCTGAGACTGACTGTTTACTACAACATGCACCCGAGAGGGAGCCGCGATTGCACGGATCATTCTGGTCCCTCCTCGATGGCGGTGTCGATCATTCGGCCTAATTCTGTCGTATCGGGATTCGACTGACCACCCTGCAGTTGGGGCTTGTGGGTGAGCCATAAAAAATACTCCACATTTCCCTTAGGCCCGGGCAGCGGGCTTGCAGCGACACCCGCCACGTTCCACCCCGCGGATATCCCGGCCTGGGCCACCCGATTCACTGCAGCCTTACGTATCTCGGGGTCACGAACCACTCCGTGTGATGCGCTGACTGCATCTCTTCCGGCTTCAAACTGTGGTTTAACCATCAAGAGCATTTCGCCATTTGGATCAATGAGTGAGGTGAGAGCCGGCAAAACGGTGGTGAGTGAAATAAACGAAAGATCAGCAACGACCACCTGTGGAATGAATGCGAGTTGGTTGGGCTCCAAATACCGAATGTTCTGACGCTCCATGACGTGTACTCGAGGATCAGTTCGAAGTGACCAGGCTATTTGTCCGTATCCAACGTCGACAGCCAATACTCCAGCCGCTCCAGCTTCTAATGCCACTTGCGTGAATCCACCCGTTGATGCACCTGCATCGAGGACATAGCGCCCAGTGAGTTCGATCGGGAAAGCCTTGAGAGCCCCGAGCAATTTGTGGGCTCCTCGCGAAACATACGAGTCGCCCTCCCCTTCAACAATCAAATTTGATTGAGGGCTGACACCCGTTGCAGCCTTGAGTGCAACCATTCCATCAATTTTGACCCTACGTTCATCAATTGCGATTTGTGCTTCACCCCGCGAACGGACGAGACCCCGCGACACTAATTCGGAATCTAGTCTGCGCATGAGCCGTTATCAATCGTCAATTCTTTTTGATGGAAAACTGGCTTAACGATCTAAATTCACCATGACGTCACGTAACCGATCGTGAACTTGTGTCAGGATGCCATGGTGTGAATGTATTTCCTCTAAGTCAATCCCTTGAATGAGTTCCAAAGCAGAATCAACTTCACCATTTCCAGTGGCTTCCCACATAGGTAACACAAGATCAGTGTCAACCATTTCATCAAGGACCAATAGGTCGTGACCCTCGGATACTAGATCCGATTCCGGCTCTGATTCCGCTCCAGCTTCCATATTCAGATCAATCTCAGGATTCATGCTCAACCACAACCTTCTTTTTCTTCTTGACAGGTTCTTGATCCTCTGCACCATCTACATCGTGTGACTGGGTGAACGCTCCACTCTCACCTGAGGTGATTAGGGATTCCATTTTTTCAACCCGCGCTCTCAATGCCGCAAGTTCATCTTCGCGAACAAATCCGACCCGACCAATTGCCTTGTCTACTTCAGTGCGAATGAGACCTATTAAGAGATCCCTATTCGTCTTACTCTGCGCCATCAAATCATCCGCTGCCTGCGCCACACTCGAAGCCATGTCAGCGGGCTGCTTGGTGCCGAGGGACATGCCCTGAGCGATCAGCGACCCCGCAACCTCCATGGCCTTGGCGGCGGTTGCCTCAGTGAGCCCGGTTGCCATCTCTAAATAGTTTCGCACCGTCGAAAGGTTTGGTACCGATTCAAACATGAGTCTCTTCCTTTACCAATTCAGGTGACCAATGTTGGCCACTTCGCACCCTGCGTTCACTATTCGCTCCGATCCCGGAACACTCAGATCAGCAAGCGCCCACATCAGCAAGCTCCAGATCAGGAAGCGCCCAGATCAAGAGCGATCTGACCTTGTGTGAATGCTTCCAAGCCGACCTGGTTCACCATGGACCACTTTAGGCCATCTGCTGCCCGTAGTCGCTCGAGCCGCGTGCCTCCCCTCACCCGAACACACATGTCCATAGTTGTAAAAGTTGCCCTAGCGCCACCACAGACGTAATCCTCGCCATTAATACTGGCCTCCCGATACGCCAGAACAAGCCCTTGAACACTCTCACATAAATAATTCGCCCGAAGGTCTGCCCGCCAAACGTCTGTCGCCTGAGTGACGCCAGAGAGCACCATCATCGTTGGGATTCCCGCCGCAACGCCCGCAGCAATGTCAGTGTCATATCGATCTCCCACCAGTAAAGGCCTTTCCCCCGGCACAGCTGCCATTGTCCTATCCATCATGGCTCGATCTGGTTTCCCGCCAACACCATCAGGATCGCGCCCCACTGCATTTCGCACCGCATCAACGAAGGAACCATTTCCCGGAGCGATACCTGAGGCGGTAGGAAAAGTACTGTCGAGGTTGGTCGCAATCCATATTGCTCCCCCTTGGATGAGATATGAAGCTTGGGCCAAATCCCGCCAAGACACTTCGGGACCAAATCCCTGGACGACAGCCACACAGTCCCGCGAATCCCGGCTCGGCACGTACCCTGCCAATCTCAGCGCCTCCTCAACCCCGCCACCACCCACAACGAAAACACGCCCACCAACGGGAACGTGTTGGTGCAAGACGTCAACCGCAACTTGCGAGGACGTAACTACTTCAGAAGGTTTTGCAGGTATCCCAAGCTCTACTAAATGCGCGGCCACCTCATCGGGTGTGCGAGAAGCGTTATTTGTAACATAAGCGACCCCGCAGCCACGCTCGGAAATCTCGATCACCGTTTCAGCCGCACCTTCAACGGCGTTTAGCCCACGGTAGAGAACGCCATCTAAGTCAAAATAGATAGCATCAAATTCCTCATATAATTTGTTTCCTGATGCATCTGGTTGTGAACCCTCGCCATTCACAGTTCACCCTGCCTTGCAATGGGTCCTTCTAAAGGCAGTCCCTGTTCCGTACGATGTCGCAAAGTTGATTTAACCTGTGCCAAGGCAGATCCATATTCCGACCGCTGCGGGTTCATCACGAACGCCATAGCGAGATGATCGCGTGCGGGAATAAATCGCTGCAAACGCCACAAGGACAAGCCCAGCGCGAAGTGGCCATAATCATTATCGGGGGAAACCTCCACTAAATCGCCCAGCACTTTCGCCGCTTGTTCATATCGTTTGGCGTCAAATAGCGCTCTCCCAAGTCCCTCTAAGACACTTGGACTGGAATTAACTTCACGCAAACGTTGAAATAGGATCACGGATGCCGCACTGTCTCCACCTTCTAGGAGATCACAAGCGCGTTTGTACCAGTCGTATTCACTCCCTGAAGGAATGCCTTCTGAGGCCGAACCACTTGTCATTACAACTCATGACCCATCCGGGTCACTTTTGTTGACATGTATTCAGCATTGTGCGAATTCTCTTTTATTACCAATGGAACTCGGTCGGTAATGACCAACCCGTACCCTTCTAGTCCGGCTCGCTTCGTGGGGTTGTTCGTCAATAATCGCATGCTTTTGATTCCAAGATCAGCAAGGATCTGCGCGCCGGTTCCATAGTCTCGCGCATCAGCTGGTAGCCCAAGTGAAAGGTTCGCATCGACCGTATCAAGCCCCCGCTCCTGCAACTCATAAGCACGCAACTTGTCCAAAAGACCAATTCCGCGTCCTTCGTGACCTTTCACGTAAAGAACGACACCCTGACCTTCTTCAGCGATTCGCAACATTGCGGTGTGCAATTGCGGGCCGCAATCGCAGCGAAGTGATCCGAGGACATCTCCTGTCAAACATTCAGAATGCACCCGAACCAGGATGTCTTGTCCCGATCCGATTTCACCGCAGATCAAAGCAACGTGTTCGGTACCGTCAATTTCGCTCCGATACCCGACAGCACGAAACTCTCCATACTCCGTTGGAAGTGACACATCAGCAATTCGTGTCACCTGCGATTCGTACTGACGTCGATACTTGATCAAATCAGCAATGGAAATAAGGAGTAGGCCATGCTCATCCGCAAACTCCCGACAACGAGGAGCTCTCATCATGGAGCCGTCGTCATTAACGAGCTCACATAAAGCACCAGCTCCGGTCAAGCCGGCAAGAGTGGTCAAATCAACTGCCGCCTCGGTGTGGCCGGGTCGGCGAAGAACCCCACCTTTAACTGCCCTAAGGGGCATGACGTGACCTGGACGAGTCAATTCATATGGCTCAGTAGCTGAGTCAGCCAGCACGCGAATTGTATGTGAGCGATCCACGGCTGAGATTCCGGTTGAGATTACGTCTTTTGCATCAACCGAAACTGCATATGCGGTTCCTTTGCGGTCTTCATTCACTGAAGTCATGGGTGGCAGATTGAGTCGGTCAAGGAGTTCACCCGACATTCCAACGCACACGTAACCTGAAGTGTGGCGGATCATGAAAGCGGTCAATTCCACCGTCGCCTTCGACGCGGCAAAAATCAAGTCCCCTTCGTTCTCCCGATCCTCGTCGTCGATGACAACAATCGCTTTGCCAGCACGAATGGCGTCAATAGCGTCAGGTATCGAATCTAGGCGAACGCCCTTGCTTGAGACCAGCACTTCCTCACTTACAACGACTGGCAACGGATCAGTGCCCGATTCTTCCTCGTCGAGGGAAAAAAGTTCGTCTGCTGGAATCACACGCCTAGTCTACCCGTCACGGTGCGGCTCGCTTAATTGCTCGCACCTCGATCTCCAATGCGCTAGCCAGACCACCCGGTGATTTCCAAAACCGGCGCCGCAACACGCCAGTACAGCTCACTGGAGTGCCTGGCTCCATTGCCATCACTTTTTTCGCGACCGATTCCCGAAATGTTTGACACGGCATGGTATCTACTTTCGTGTTTCCCACCTGGTCGTTGACGGGGCGGTCAACAATGACCGCGAATCCTGTAGCGACGTCTCCGCTGGGTAGCTCCCTTTGAGTAACCCGACTTCCCAATCTTCCTACTACTTCAACGCTATTGGTCATCTGTTTTCCCTTCTCATCACACGGTGAAACTCGTCATATTCACCTATTGCATTATTCGATGGATGAGCCATTAGCAACCCGTATAAAATGAGTTTGTGGAAAAAGTGACAGACAATGTGGAAAAGCCAACGAAGATTCACGACCTGGGAGGTGGAGTCTTTTCCATTGACACGATGATGGGAGGTTTTGAGGGAATCACTTCTTCCTACTTTATTGCCGGCGATCGTCCTGCTCTCATCGAAACAGGAGCAGCGTTAAGCGCACCGAACGTTGAGGAAAGTTTGACCCAACTTGGCTGTGGATCACAGGACCTCGCGACAATCGTGGTAACCCATATTCACTTAGACCACGCTGGTGGGGTGGGCGACTTGGCCATGACGTATCCCAATGCTCGTATCGTGGTGCATGAGCGGGGTGCGCGGCATCTAGCTGACCCCACCAAATTGGTTGCCAGCGCCTACCGTGTCTTCGGGTCCAAGATGGACGAGATGTTTGGACCACTTATTCCCACCGATCCCCTACGGATCGATGCACTCGGCGAGAGAGGAAGCATTGACCTCGGTGGCGGCAGAAGGCTCGATACATTTCACAACCCCGGACACGCGTCTCATCACGTCGCCCTCATCGATTCCGAGACAGGCGATCTTTACACGGGTGATTCGGCCGGCGTCTACATTCCTGAAACTGGAGACATCAGGCCCGCGACACCACCACCAGATTTTGACTTCCAGTTGGCACTCAACTCGCTCAAGGCTATGCAAGCGGTGGGACCGAACCGACTTCTTTTCAGCCACTTCGGACCCACAAGCGAAATCGAACGAGTTTTTGAAGACTCACTCACCCAACTGCACTATTGGGTTGAATGGGTGAAACAAGCCCACCACGAAGGAATGGACTTTGACCACGCACTACTCATGGTGTTAGCCAAGGATCGAGAGGTCAACGCACAGTTCTTTGCCAACCCGGATGTTTCCAACAAATTTGAGCATCTCAGCAGTTCCGAGGCTCAAGTAATGGGAATCTGGCATTGGCTTGAAAAGCAGAATCAGTCAGATTCATCAACTACGTGAGCAGTGATTCCACTTTCCTGAGACCGGGTCAAGGCCGTGACACCATTAATGTCGGATGTGAGAGCTTTGCCGCGCCATTCTTTCGCTTCAGCAGTTCGACCCGCCTTGTCCAACAAGTCTGAATAGGATTCTTGCATTCTGGCTCGCAAATCTCCCGCTGGCAGTGAAGTTAGCGAACCCACATTTAGCATGAGTAGCGCTGCGTCAATCTGGCCCATATCGGCACGTGCCCCAGCGTTGACCATAAGAGCTTCAATGGCCGTATCGGGCGCGAGTTCCTTTGCGGGGATTGACTTCAAGAATTCAATTGCCCTTTCCGGTCTCCCCAAGCCTCGCTCACAGTCAGCCATCATTGCAACGAAATCATTACTCCCCGTCATCCGACGAACAGCACGTAATTCATTTAATGCTGCCGCATATTCACCAGCCAAATATTCGATCGTGCCATTCGCTTCTCGCACAACAGCAACTCGACCAGCTAACTTCTTTGCCTGACGCGAATGAGCAAGAGCAGTTTCCATGTCGTCGTCAGCAATTGCCATTTCAGCAGCTAGCAAGTGGCGACCAACGCGTTCCTGTAAGGACTCGGGCAATGTCTGTAATTCAAACCTGACCGACTTATCCAAGTCTTCAAAGAGAATTTCTTCTGGTATCCATGGGCCCCTTGACTCCCGCAGATCCTCATCAGTTCTCTCCCGAGACGGATACCTATTCGAATCCGATCGTTCAGATCTGCCCCTGTCATCACGATCATCACGGCGTGGACGATCCGAACTTGGGCGGTCAGAACGTGGCCGATCAGAACTCGGGCGATTGTTACGCGGACGATCAGAACTCGGACGGTCACTACGCGGGCGATCAGAACTCGGTCTGTCAGAACGTTGCCGATCCGAACTTGGCCGGTCACTACGCGGGCGATCAGAACTCGGTCTGTCAGAACGTTGCCGATCCGAACTTGGCCGGTCACTACGCGGGCGATCGTCACGAGAGCGATCAGAACTCGGCCGGTCACTACGCGGGCGATCCGAACTCGGACGGTCACTACGAGAACGATCCGAACTTGGCCGATCAGAACTCGGACGGCCACTGCGAGAACGATCCGAACTTGGCCGGTCGCTACGAGAACGATCCGAACTTGGCCGGTCACTACGCGGCCGATCAGAACTTGGCCGATCGCTACGAGAACGATCCGAACTTGGCCGGTCACTACGCGGCCGATCAGAACTTGGCCGGTCACTACGCGGGCGATCAGAACTTGGCCGGTCACTACGCGGCCGATCAGAACTCGGGCGATCGTTACGCGGACGATCCGAACTTGGCCGGTCACTACGCGAACGATCTGAACTTGGCCGGTCAGAACGTGGCCGATCAGAACTGGGACGGTCGCTGCGAGAACGATCCGAACTTGGCCGGTCACTACGCGCGCGATCAGAACTCGGACGGTCACTACGAGAACGATCCGAACTTGGCCGGTCACTACGCGCGCGATCAGAACTGGGACGGTCACTACGAGCACGATCAGAACTGGGACGGTCACTACGCGGACGATCCGAACTCGGGCGGTCACTACGCGGACGATCAGAACCAGGCTTGTTGCTTCGCGGACGGTCGCCACGCGGACTATCAGAGCGAGGTTTTTCGTTACGCGGACGATCCGACTGTGGCCTACCAGAATTAGGACGCTCTGCCATGATGATGACTCCTTGAATTAGTGCATCCGACAAAGGGTGCTGATCGAATCGCCGCTATTTAGTTGAATAGTTACTGCTACATGTATAGCAGTACAAAAACTAAAGGCCACCCGAGGGTGGCCAAAAGTTGAAAAAATGTCCGGCGGTGTTCTACTCTCCCACGCAGTCACCCGCGCAGTACCATCGACGCTGAAGGGCTTAGCTTCCGGGTTCGGAATG
>JBIHZX010000072.1:0-7229 GCA_044240195.1 Candidatus Nanopelagicales bacterium
TACGTCAAAAACGAGACCGAACGCCTGGAACTGAAGCATTTTATGGAGACCGCGGAGTTCAAACGCGAAATGGTGGAAGTGCAGGTTCAGCACGCTGCCAAGCTCGAACAGGATCGCGAAACAATCGAAAACCTGAATTCTCGGATCAGTGAATTAAACATTCAACTCGACGAAGAAGCCACTAACAGTCGCAAGCTGCAATCAAGCTTGGACAAGCTACGCACGGATCTGGCTGAGAGCCAGACCACAAATCTTATGGCTTCCTAGCCCTCCAACCTATCCTCTCCATCGTTTCGCACGTCGGTGTTGCACGTCCAAATGAATTCGAGAACTTCTTCCATGATTTCGCGGGCTTGTAACTCCGCTTCACCGGGTCGAACATCCATTGATTTACTGAGCACAAATCCCAGAACGGTGTGCTCCGCGAGCAGCACGACCTGTTCATTATCTCGGGCAATAATCTCGATCAAGAAATGACCTCGTCGTCGCGGACGAAGTCGTTTGAGCAGGTACAGCTTTTCAACCCCCTGGATTTTGACGCGCAACTGGTGGCTGCCAAATAGAGAATCGTGATCCATCACAGACCTATCGATTCCTAAAGTTCCACGCGGGTGTGTTTGCACCATGCGGTAA
Source organism: Candidatus Nanopelagicales bacterium (assembly GCA_044240195.1). Classification (GTDB taxonomy): domain Bacteria; phylum Actinomycetota; class Actinomycetes; order S36-B12; family S36-B12; genus UBA4592. The sequence continues at coordinate 634 of JBIHZX010000072.1, forward strand.
ACCGCAAGGATCAGCCAGTTCACATAGATCAGCGGGTTGAAAGGAAGTTCCTTGGTTTTGATCGGGTCAACCGTGGAAAGTAATGATGTGGCTCGATCAACCGTGTAGTCGTACACGAACGTTGCCGCCCCGACACCGCTGTTCTCCCTCACTGCAGGGTAAACAACCGTGGATCGAGTTCCGTCGGTCAGCCAGTGCCGATCGCGAGAATCCAGGGTAATCATTAACGGCAGACGATTGCCGGGATCAATTCCTATGTAGTGGACTACCGGATTTCCACTGACCTCTCCGCTGATCACTGCGCTCACAAGCCCCATTCTTTCATGTGTCTCTACAATCACCAACCGATGGTTGATCTCTGGTTTCAGATTTTGGTCTAAGATATTGGCATGGATCAAAGCTCAGATAAAGCCCCACTCGGTGAGGTAATCCTTGAGGAGCGCCGTGCCTCGGTTCGCGCGATTCTGGTCACTCTGGTTATCTGGTTCGCGGTTATCTTTGTCGTGGCAGTAATTATGTGGGTCCAGATCAATGCTTCCATTGCGCTCTTGTTAGCTCTGCTGCTGTCGTTGTTCCCATTACTCAGTTTTATTAATTGGGTGATGTTTCGCATGATTATCGATTCAGAGAAGATCCAGTTGGTGCGCACTTTCATCTTTCGGAACAAAGAGTCACTTGAGTTCAACAAAATTGAAGGCGTTGATATTCAACAAGGGCCATTCGGCCGAGCTTTTGATTACGGGAGATTAACCATTTCTGGTGTGGGAATTAAGCAACTGCGAACCGAGCCCATCGACCATCCGGATCAAGTGGCACAAGCTATCCGCGCACTCATCGCCCAACGCTAATTCGGCAAAGTTAATTCAGTAACGAATTCGATCACTCGGGGTCTTTAGTTTTTGGAGCAACCGGAAGGCCCTTGATTGCAGAGGCGAATTCGGACATTGCTTCGAGAGTAGGCGCAACGGCTTCCCTGTTTGCAGCTTCAATTGCTTCGAATACTTCACGTCGGTGCACCTTTATGTGTCTCGGCGCATCAATTCCTACCCGGATCAGATCACCGCGAATCTCAAGGATGGTGACGATTACGTCATCGCCGATAACTATGCTTTCGCCGACCTTACGACTAAGTACGAGCACCTGCTGCCTACGCAGCCATTAGTGGGGTGCGCACAGACAAGTCACTATTTTCCACGATTATCTGTTCGGCGATTTGGGCATTTGGATCAAGTAGCAGGGGGGCCATGAGGTTAACTGTAGAGTCTTTGAAGGTTTCACCCAATGTCACCACGAGAAGAAGCAGAACTTCTGCGCCGCCAGCGAGGTTGAATCGCTTCGCCACTTCGTCGTCGACTATGGGCGCGTAATTAGGAAAGAACGACGCTGCCGGAACCACAACAAAGTTGATCGCGGCATCTTCGATGGATTGAAGTCGGTAGACCAACCCTTCATCGTTCATTTTGATCAGCGTGAACTTGGTGAACTCGGGAAACCCAAGAAGCCCGCCCCGAACTTCGACGACGGGGACGTCGCTCTGCACATCGATTTGTGCACTGACTGACATGGATTCTCCTTCTTGAGCTTGCGGATTCATTTTATCTTAAGAAATCCATCAGCGACGGTTGCATGATACTGGCTGTGGCATAGAGGGCTGCTTCGTAGCTTGTCTGTTGCATGGTCAACTCCATGACCGTCTTTGTCAGGTCGGTGTCTTCAACAGCGGCCAAAGCGCCAGTAACACTCAAAATCCGGTCCGCAGAAACATCACGGAGCTCATTGAGTTGATTGATCCGAGAGACCACGGTTGATTGGGCCCCGCGAGCGGTAGTGATCACGGAGTCAAGTGACGTCAAGTCTACTGAAAGGCTAGCCGGCGTGCTTCGCAGATTGCTTGCGATCGATGTGAGCACGGCAAAGGCATTGGTTACATCGGCGCCAAAAACTTCGGGGCCATTCAATTCAATTCTCACGGTGGAACCAAAGTCATCAACCCTGGTGGTGACCGTATTTGTGTCTCCCTCGTAAGCACCAAGCGCGGTGTACGCGGTGTCTGCAGATGTTGCACCGGTGAAAAGGGCACGTCCAGCAAAATCGCTGTTTGCCGCGACTAACAAACTCGATGCAATAACATCAATCTGAGCCGCCAATGCAGACCGGGAACTCGCTGTCGAGTTGGATGCTTGTCCCTGAACCACGATCTCACGGGCCTTGAGAAGTTGATCGTTGATTGAGTCCACTTGGGTGCGCGTGGCGTTAAGCCTAAGTAAGCCGTTATCAATGTTTTGCGCGTACTGCGACATGCGGGTTTGTTCTGCCCGCAGGTTCATAACGGACTGGGTTCCGCTCGGATCCTCGCTGGCACGCTGAATCGCTTTGCCGGAAGAGATCTGCTCTTGAAGTCGGGCCATTCGCTTGCTCATTGCGCCAACCGAGTCCATATTCTGCAGACTCTGCGCACCTGTTGCTAGGCGGGTAATTGAGGTCATGGATATTTCCTATCGTCCGACTAGGCCGGTGCGGTTGATGAGTGTGTCGAGTGCATCGTCAATTGCGGTAAGGACGCGCGCCGCCGCTTCATAAGCACGCTGATACGTGAGCAGATTCGCCATTTCTTCATCGATGTTCACGCCCGACTCTGAATTAATTTGGCCATTGATACCAGCCATGAAAGCCTGCACTGTTTCGGAGGTTTGCTGCGCACCCTGCGTTGCGTAACCTAGGGATACAACCATGTTTTGATACACACCGTCAGGGCCACCGGCCGCTCTTCCCAGTGCCGCCATCGCGTCTGCATTTGATCCGTTAAGGGATGCGACTCCCAAAACGGGGGCAACCGTCGAGGCCGCAATATTTAAACCGTTGGTAAGCACCACGCTAATAGTTGAGGCCGTGGTACCCGCGAAAAGGGCCGTACCTGCGGCACCCGTTGAATCAAACCCAGCAGCCTGCGCGGTGTTCACCGTTGTTGCCAGGGCAGCGGCCACAGTGTCAAGTGTTGCTGCCCAGTCCGGGACCGTGTCGTTGATAGCGGTGAGGTAACCGCTGGCATTACCACTGGAAATAGAAGCTGTTACATCGTTACTTGTCCATTGCACCGAAGTTGTTCCACCTGCAGTGGCAACTTCAAGCGTGGAGTAGTTTGACGGACCCACGAAACTTGCTCCGCCAAGGAAAACACTCATTTTGTTATTGTCATCAATGAGATAGGTGCCACCGACAGCTTCGGCAAGTTGGGACGCCGCATAAGACCGCTGGTCCATCAGTGCGTTTATGGCGCTTGTCCCCTCAGGGGTCCGAGCGATTGAAATGTTGAGTTCAGAAATCTGTTGGGCGAGTGAGTTCGCCGAGGTCACCAGATTGGTCAAGTTTTGTGAATGGTTGTCCGCAATGTTTGTTAACTGCTGGGCTGCATCATTGAGCCATCCTGTAAGAACATTGGCTTGAGCAATTACTTCGATTCGGGCCGCAGCATTGGTCGTGTCTCTCGCAACATTCGAAAACCCTGTCCAGAGTGCATCTAATTTCGCCTGAAAGCCTGATGAGCTTGGCTCTGGGAAGACGTTTTCGATTTCGTTCAGTACAGCGCTTGTCACATTGAGGTCACCCACGCGAGCGCTTTCGGTGCGTGCTCGGTCTCCGAGTATGGCGCTGTGAAGACGCTGGATCGAGGAAACGTCCACGCCAATTCCCGCGGTCATGTCTACCCGTTGGCGTGAGTACCCGGGTGTGCTGACATTGGCGATGTTTTGTCCGGCAACGTCCATGGCAACGCGCTGCGCCTGCAAGGAGGACAGTGCCGTAGAGATTCCCGACCAGGTCGCCACGTTAGAGCCCCTCGTCGACGAACACGGACTTGCGATCGAGTTTTTCCGTCGCGCCGGTCTGCGCATATAAATTCAAAGTGGGATCCGAATCCCCGCGGATGCTGGTCAGAATTGCCTCGGTGGCTATTTGAGCGGAGAAAGCCATTTCACGATTGAGTGAGGTAATGGCTTGGATCCGGGTTGCTAACTCCAAAAAAGCTTCGTAATGCTCGGTCAACAGGCTCTTCCATGGCTCTTCGGCCGCCCCAGCGATTGCGGACAGGCTCGGAGATGCATCCAAATCGAGATTCCCAGCCACCTCGTTGAACCGAACTGCCCGCTCAAGTTCAATGATTCGTACCTGCTCCAAAGCGGTCTCGATTTCACGGCTGGCACGCACTAACCACCCGGAGCGCCCGCTCATGAGGAGAAGCTGCTGGACGTCGAGTTTGAACAGGAGATTGTCCAAAATGTCCCGTTCGCGCCATAGCAGTGAGGAAAGCCCAGACAAATCCACGCTTACCTCCTCACGGTCGCTATGAGGGAAAGGCCCTTTAGCCCACTCCCTGACTACCTTAGTTATCGGCCCAAAACCGAGAACCCTGAGAATAATGGATCACTAAGAAAAAAGGTAAATTCGTGGACAAATCACTCATCGGAGGAACCCCCGAATACCTGAGGCAAATCGGGCCCAGACACGCTTAAAGGAGGCCCATTACCTGAATGGACCCCCCTTAAGCAATGGGAACCTGGTTAAAAGTGCGACTGAAACTACTGGACCAGCCGCAGGACCGTATTTGGGAGTTGCATTGCTTGGGCCAGCATCGCTGTTGCTGCTTCGGTCATGATGTTCGCTGAGGTCAGGTTCATCATTTCCTTAGCAATATCAGTGTCTTGAGCTTGACTAACACCAGCCATCTCATTCGCTGCCACCGAATTAAGCGTCTGCAAAGAACTCTGCAACGAGGCCAGATTGGCCGCATTCGTCGCCCGAGCATCAACCGCCGCTTCGACGTAGGTTGTAAACGCGGCCAAACCACCAACAGCAGTGAAAACAGTTGGGGCTGCAGCAAATGTCGGTGTAGCGACGAGTGGGGTTCCACCGACGGGTACGGAGAGGACCGCGCTGAGAGCAGCCCCATTAAACGTTGCCGTCATAACCGATGTGATACCCGCTCCAATAGCCGTAATTTGAGCAATCATTGCTGATTCGTCAGCACCTGCGGCCGTGAACCCACCGGCAACATCCAAGCCTTTTTGGCCCAAAGCAACCAGTTCACCCATAGCGGTGTCAGCTGCCTGCAGCGCGTTTATTGCGGTTTGTACCTGGCTAATGTTGGATTGGGTGACCTGAGCATTCGCACTTAACGTGGCCGCAGTTCCCTGACTAGCAACATCACCACCACCAGCAGCTTTAAGCCCACTGGAAATCTTGGCCAACGATGCAGCGGCTTTTGTCTGCTGCACTCCGAGATTGTTATACACATTCAATGCCGAAACATTGGTACTAACTTGAAACGCCATGATCTTCCTCCTTGAAGATTAGTGAAAATCAGACCCATCCTTGGGCTGACTCATTACCGAAATGGTGAAACTAGGTGAATACGTGATTACTACTGGACCAGTTTGAGAACACTGTTAGGCAGTTGCATTGCTTGAGCCAGCATCGCTGTTGCTGCTTCGGTCATGATGTTCGCTGCGGTTAGGTTCATCATTTCCTTAGCAATATCAGTGTCTTGAGCTTGACTAACACCAGCCATCTCATTCGCTGCCACCGAATTAAGCGTCTGCAAAGAACTCTGCAACGAGGCCAGATTGGCCGCATTCGTCGCCCGAGCATCAACCGCCGCTTCGACGTAGGTTGTAAACGCGGCCAAACCACCAACAGCAGTGAAAACAGTTGGGGCTGCAGCAAATGTCGGTGTAGCGACGAGTGGGGTTCCACCGACGGGTACGGAGAGGACCGCGCTGAGAGCAGCCCCATTAAACGTTGCCGTCATAACCGATGTGATACCCGCTCCAATAGCCGTAATTTGAGCAATCATTGCTGATTCGTCAGCACCTGCGGCCGTGAACCCACCGGCAACATCCAAGCCTTTTTGGCCCAAAGCAACCAGTTCACCCATAGCGGTGTCAGCTGCCTGCAGCGCGTTTATTGCGGTTTGTACCTGGCTAATGTTGGATTGGGTGACCTGAGCATTCGCACTTAACGTGGCCGCAGTTCCCTGACTAGCAACATCACCACCACCAGCAGCTTTAAGCCCACTGGAAATCTTGGCCAACGATGCAGCGGCTTTTGTCTGCTGCACTCCGAGATTGTTATACACATTCAATGCCGAAACATTGGTACTAACTTGAAACGCCATGATCTTCCTCCTTGAAGATTCATCAATTGAGGTCCGTCCTTGGAACTCAGTGGACGTGACGACAATCGTCACTCCCGACCCACAATGTTAAGGCATCGCGCCTGTTTCGGCAACTTCCTGCTTCACATTAGAAAAATTAACGAGTAAATACCGAAGGACATTTTGACCCGCGCACTGACCTATCCAGGTTAATGTGAAGGCGCTTCCGACACAAAAAGCCGGTGGCCACAGCGCACATTTGCGCTGTGGCCACCGGCCAGTACTACCCCTTAGGCTACTGGACCAGTTTGAGAACACTGTTGGGCATTTGCATTGCCTGGGCAAGCATTGCTGTTGCTGCTTCGGTCATGATGTTCGCTGCGGTTAGGTTCATCATTTCCTTAGCAATATCAGTGTCTTGAGCTTGACTAACACCAGCCATCTCATT
>JBIHZX010000073.1:0-7164 GCA_044240195.1 Candidatus Nanopelagicales bacterium
ATCACGGGCGTCCATGATCTGCGGGATTGCTCGGTCGCAGCGCGGGTCACATTCCCCCACTTAACCAACTGCTTGTCCGACTTCTCCTTATTCCACTTGACCACGCTGTGATCGGCTATCCATGGAATAAGACCGGTGACACCAACTTGGGTCAACATATCTAAGGCGTTTTCTAACCGGTCACCCTTAATAAGCGCCTGAGCAACATCAATTCGCAGAGTTGGCATTGGATCCAACTGGATACTCCCCACGGCAAAGCGCCCCTCGAGGTCGACCGTCCCACTCAGTCTTTTCCCACCGCCATCAACGAGTTCAATCACTTCATTGGATTCAATTCGCATTACCCGAATGTGATGTTCAACCGATTTGGGCAGGGTTAAAAGTGACCCAATGCCCAAGTCGCTCAGGAGCTCGGGTTCGACGAGGAAAACGGATGCGCTCACTTGTTGGTGAACGCCTCTTTGAGTCGCGAGAAGACGCCCGTTCCGTCAGAACGGGTCACAACTTCATTTGGTTTTTCATCACGCAGTTGCGCGAGCTGTTGTAGCAGATCTTGCTGTTCGGACGTGAGCTTGCGTGGAGTTTCAACATTGACGTGCACGAATAGATCTCCACGCGTAGTGCTTCGAAGCCGCGATGCTCCTCTGTTTTTAACGGTGACAATCGCACCGGACTGTGTACCGGCTGGGACCATGATGTCTTCTGGTCCATCGAGGGTTTCAATGTTTATTGAGGTTCCCAACGCAGCCGCGGTCATCGCGATAGTGATCACACAGTGGAGTTGATCACCCTGCCGTTCAAAGAGTTCGTGCCCGCGCACCACGATTTCGATGTAGAGATCACCCGCCGGTCCCCCATTGGGACCTGCCTCGCCTTGGCTTTGCAGTTGAATTCTCGTTCCCGTGTCAACACCTGCCGGTATTGCAATTGTGAGATTTCGACGATGACGAACCCGGCCTTGGCCCGAGCACTCGATACAAGGGTGCGGGATGGTTGTTCCATGCCCTTGACATGCGGAGCACGGACGAGATGTCATCACCTGTCCCAAGAAACTTTGCTGCACAGATTGAATTTCCCCGTGACCTTTACACATGATGCAGGTAACGGCCGCGGTCCCAGCAGATAAGCCCGACCCGGTGCACTTTTCGCAGGCAATAGCGGTGTCCACCGCAATTTCTTTTTCCTGGCCGAAAACGGCTGCGGGTAAATCGATCGTGATACTGATGAGTGCATCTTGGCCACGGCGAGCACGCCCACGTGGTCCACGGCTTTGGCCACGACCGCCGAAGAATGCACCCATAACGTCGCTGAAATCGAAGCCTCCCGAGAAACCTCCGCCACCGCGGTTACTCAGCGGATCCCCACCCAGGTCATACATTTGACGCTTTTCGGGATCGCTCAAAACTTCGTAGGCCGCTGTGACCATCTTGAATCTCTCTTGATGTTCCAGATCTGGGTTAACATCAGGATGGAGCTCGCGCGCCAGTCGACGGTAAGCCTTTTTAATCTCCTCAGGGGTGGCCGTTCGGCTCACTTCGAGGAGTTCGTAGTAATCAGTTGCAGCGGTACTCATTTAGCTCACTTAAGATCGTTGTCGGAAAGGAATCTGCTCACATACTGGGCTACTGCTTGCACTGTGCTCATTGAGTTGGCGTAATCCATGTTCGTTGGTCCAATCACACCAAGGGATGCCACCGGTCTGCTTTCTTGTGCGTAGTGCGAACTCACGATAGAAGTTGAACTCAGGCCCTCCACTTCGTTTTCGTGACCAATGCGCACCGAGAGTTTAGTTTCTGTGCCCACCTCACCCAGTAGGCGCAGCAGTACTACCTGCTCTTCAAGTGCTTCAAGGACCGGTTGAATGGTCATCGGGAAATCTTCGTTATAACGGGCCAAATTTGACGCCCCGCCCAACACGACCCGCTCATCAAGTTTTTCGGTTACCGTTTCCAAAATTGCCGCGATAACCGCGTGCACCACCGGAAGACTTTCTGCGGGAAAAGTCCGCTCAAGATCCTCAACACGCTGGGGAACAGATGAAAACGGTTGGTCAGCAATTGCGACCGAGAGCCGCTCCCGAAGGTCAGCCAACAAAATTTCGTCGATAGAAACCGCGCACTCGACAATGCGTTGCTCAACCCGGCCACTGTCCACAATCAAAATAATCATGAGTCGGTGCTCATTCAGTGGGATTAGCTCGATCCGGCGCACTTGGCTGCGCGAAAGTGACGGGTATTGAACAATCGCGACCTGCTTGGTCAGTTGAGCGAGGAGCCGAACCGTTCGCGTCATAATGTCGTCAAGGTCAACCGCGTCAAAGAGAAAGCGGTCAATTCCCCTACGCTCGGCGGCGCTGAGCGGTTTAATTTGAGCAATCTGGTCAACAAACATGCGGTAACCAAGATCGGTAGGAATGCGGCCGGCCGAGGTGTGCGGAGCCGTTATGTAACCCTCTTCCTCCAATGCGGCCATGTCATTACGGATCGTTGCCGGGGAAACCCCCAATTGGTGGCGATCCACGAGCGCTTTTGAACCAACGGGTTCGTGGGTGGCTACGTAATCGGAGACAATTGCTTGGAGCACAGCGAGTCGACGTTCCTCGAGCATGCGCACCTCCAACAGTTAGTTAAATCACCGACGAAGTGCCGTCTTCCCTTATAGAGGCCGGGTGGAAGTTAGCACTCTGGCAACTGGAGTGCCAGTCTACGCCCGATTCGCGGATCCGTCAGCCCAGGAGTTCACGAATCACGCGATCCGCGAGCAAACGCTCGGAATCTGTGACACGCACCACCCCATTGGCGAATTCAACGGGGTCGATCACCCCTTGGAGGGCGAACTCCCGAGCGCGTTCGATTTCCTGCGGATCGAGTTCAACAACCGGCAGCCCCGCCCGGGTCCGCAAGGCCAACATCACCTTTTCCACATGAATCTGCTCCGGGGTGAGTTCTTCCGTATCAACGTGTAGGGCATCGCCATTTTCCATGGCTTTCGCATAGGTTGCCGGGTGCTTGTGGTTCACCCAACGTCGTCCATCGACATGGCTATGTGCCCCAGGACCGGCCCCCCACCAGTTTGCACTCGTCCAATACGCCTGGTTGTGCGAGCTTTGACCACCGGGTTTGGCCCAATTTGAAACCTCGTACCAATCGAAGCCGGCCGAGGCCAGCATCGTGTCAATTATGTTGTGGCGATCGGCGCACTCGTCGTCATCTGGTGGCGGTAACACCCCTTGATTGACCGCACGCGCCATCGCGGTTCCCGGTTCAACAATGAGTGAGTACGCGGCAACGTGATCGACTCCAGCGTCAATGCACACGTTCACTGAATCACGAACGTCCGAATCAGTTTCGCCGGGAGTCCCATAAATCAAATCCAGATTCACGTGCTCAAAGCCCGCTTCACGTGCCCATAAAGCCGCCTGCCCACTAGCGCCTGCAGTGTGAGTGCGCTGAAGTGTTGCTAGCACTGCTGGGGAAGCACTCTGCATGCCAAATGAAATGCGATTGAATCCACCTTCGCGCAACTCTGCCAACATCTGTGCATCAACTGAATCGGGATTCGCCTCGGTTGTGATTTCTACTTCGGGACTCATCGGAAAATTATTTTCGATGCCCCGAAGAATCTGCGTCAAAGAATCAGAACCAATCAAAGTAGGTGTTCCCCCGCCGATAAACACCGTCGAGACGAAAGGTGCATCAAGTGTGTGTGATGCCAGTTCGAGTTCACGGATCAACAGTGTGTGGAAACTCTCTTGTGAAACTCCGCCGCCCAATTGTTGCGCCGTGTACGTGTTGAAATCACAATAGCCACAAATACTTGCGCAAAATGGAATGTGAATGTAGAGCGAAAACGGCGTGTGGTTCTGGTGGGTCATTTCTTGGATGATGTGTCAGACGTCGACAGGACCGCGATGAAGGCTTCCTGGGGGACTTCAACGCTTCCCACCATCTTCATGCGCTTCTTTCCCTCTTTTTGCTTTTCAAGAAGCTTACGTTTACGGGAAATATCTCCGCCGTAGCATTTAGCCAAAACGTCTTTGCGAACCGCTCGGACTGTTTCACGGGTAATGATCCGAGCACCAATTGCGGCTTGGATTGGCACCTCATATTGCTGGCGGGGAATAAGTTCCTTAAGTTTTTGCACAATAAGGACGCCGTATGCCTGTGACTTATCACGGTGCACGACTGCACTGAAAGCATCAACTGCTTCACCATGCAACAAGATGTCCACTTTCACAAGGTCTGCTTCCTGTTCACCTGTCGGTTCGTAGTCAAGGGATGCGTAACCGCGGGTGCGTGATTTCAGTTGGTCGAAGAAGTCAAAAACAATTTCAGCGAGTGGGAGGGTGTAACGCAGTTCAACCCTGTCCTCGGAGAGGTAATCCATACCGAGCAGCACACCTCGGCGCTGTTGACATAGTTCCATGATCGCACCTACGAATTCACTGGGCAAAAGAACTGTTGCGCGAACTACCGGTTCAAAGATCTGTGAAAGCTTGGTTTCCGGGAATTCACTCGGGTTGGTGACTGTAATTTCTTTTCCTGCATCGGTAATCACCCGGTACACAACGTTAGGCGCTGTCGAGATCAACTCCAGATTGAACTCACGCTCAAGTCGCTCCCGCACAATCTCTAGGTGAAGCAATCCAAGGAATCCGCAACGAAAACCAAAACCAAGAGCGAGTGATGTTTCAGGTTCATAGGTCAATGCCGCATCATTAAGTTTTAGTTTGTCGAGGGCATCACGCAATTCGGGGTAGTCCGAGCCGTCAAGTGGATACAGTCCGGAGAACACCATGGGCAGCGGGTCACGGTAACCACCCAATGACTCGGTAGCGCCTCGCAGAGCGGTGGTAACGGTGTCGCCAACTCGTGACTGTCGAACGTCTTTCACTCCCGTGATGAGGTACCCCACCTCACCAACACCAAGTCCCTCCGAGGGAACCGGTTCAGGTGAGATCACTCCGACTTCCAAGAGTTCATGGGTGGTCCCCAGTGACATCATTTCAATCTTGTCTCGAGTCCCGATTCGACCGTCAACAACTCGAACGTACGTGACCACCCCGCGATAGGTGTCATAAACAGAGTCGAAGATCAGAGCCCTCGCTGGAGCTGACGCATCGCCTTTAGGCGCTGGTACTTTCTCGATGATGCGCTCGAGGAGCTCGGAAACCCCGACGCCCGTCTTAGCGGAAACTTTGAGCACGTCAGCGGGATCACACCCAATAATGTGGGCAAGTTCAGCCGCGTATTTTTCGGGCTGGGCTGCGGGCAGGTCAATTTTATTGAGAACCGGGATGATCTCCATGTCATTTTCCATGGCCAGATAGAGGTTCGCCAGAGTCTGGGCCTCGATCCCCTGAGCCGCGTCAACCAGAAGGACCGCGCCTTCACACGCCGCCAATGAGCGAGACACTTCATAGGTGAAGTCAACGTGGCCTGGGGTGTCAATCAGGTTAAGGATGTACTCCTTGCCGTCCGGTGCCTGATAAGGCAGCCGAACTGCCTGAGATTTGATCGTGATGCCGCGCTCACGCTCAATATCCATCCGGTCCAGGTATTGCGCCCTCATGGACCGCGCGTCCACCAGCCCCGTGTGCTGGAGCATTCGGTCAGCGAGCGTGGATTTTCCGTGGTCAATGTGGGCAATAATGCAGAAATTGCGCACCACTGCCGGATCGGTGGATCCTGGGCGCGGACTACTCACGTTTTTTCCTCACATAAAAGTTTCAGGGGCGGTACTCAAGGGCAGTATGCAGTATTTAGGGGTAGTGCCCGATGACCCCTAGCCTAGGGGTACTCTTTGACGGCTGTACCAACGAGACCACCACAAGCAGACCACCACAACAAGAACTGAGAGCTAAGAACCACTATGGCAAATATTAAGTCGCAGAAGAAGCGGATTCTCACGAACGAGAAGTCACGCCTTCGCAACAAGTCCGTCAAGTCTTCCCTTCGCTCTGCTGTGCGCAAGTTCCGTGAGGCACTAGCAGCCGGTGACAAGGACGCAACAGTGAGCGCCGCTCGCGCTGCCAACCGCGAACTCGACATTGCAGTTCGCAAAGGTGTCATTCACCAGAATCAGGCAGCTAACCGCAAGAGTTCAATCTCAAAGCAAACAGCTGCTCTGTAAATCTTCACACTAATTTTTTGTGGCCCGTACTCAATGAGTGCGGGTCACAAGTTTTTCTAGCTCGAATAGTTTCTGTTCGGGGTCTAAAGCCGAACCGATTGCGATCCCGCCTTTCATCGCGGGGTCAGCGTCTGCGAGCGCGACAACAATGGCCGCCAACTTACGTTGATCTCCACTCCAACGCGACCACTGTCTGCGCAGGGTCTTCACTTTCCATGGTGGCACGCCAGCTTCACGGGCAACGTCATTCTCGCTCGCACCTGGCGCAGACCCGCCGACCAAGATCATCGAGCGCAGCCCGCTAGCCAGAGCGGTTACCGTGGTCACCCCTACCCGCCCAGGGTCTGATTCCAATGTGCTTTGCCGTAACAACCTAATCGCTTCAGCCGTCTTCTTATCCCAGAGCGCGTCAGAGATCGCATATCCACTAATAGGCGCAGTGCCCTCGAAATAAGCCCGCACATTGGTTGCATCAATTGGGTCATCTTCGACATCGCTACACAATTGACCAATTGCATTTGTCAGCGCTGACAGGTCTTGCCCGAATGACTCAACCAAAAGGTTCAGAGCATCGGGGGTCATTTTGCGTTTTCGCCGGGCAACTTCTTTGGTCAGGAAAGCGGTCGTATCTGGCCCACGTTTGATTTCTTTGCAATCAATTTTTTCGCCACCAGCCTTTACGGCCGCATCAATGAGGGGCTTTCGTTTGACGCCACCAGGGTGGGTGAGTAACAGCCACACGTTTTCCGGTAGGTCCGCCATGACCGCTTTGAGCGAATCAACACCTTCGTCATTGAGTTCATCGATACCTTCAATAACTACCAAGACATCTTCCCCGAAAAGTGTCGGTGCACATGCCTGGGCAATATTCGCCGAGACGTCATCATGTGAGGCGTCCACAACTATTCGAGTGATATCGGGGACCTCTTGGGAAACCGATGCCGTGACGTTTACTTTGACCCGATCTACGAGCACGGTTTCACTTCCGACCGCGATGGTGATCCGATTAGGCACACCCAAGCATTGCACAAG
>JBIHZX010000074.1:0-7050 GCA_044240195.1 Candidatus Nanopelagicales bacterium
AAATGTAGACCGATGAAATCCTTGGGGCGTGGAACGTTGTGGGCCAATTCACTGATGGGCAGTGTTGACGTGTTGGAACACAGGAGGCAGTCATCGGAAATGAACTCGAGTGCTTCAGCGAATACTTTGGCTTTGAGGTTTGCGTCTTCAAAGACAGCCTCAATCAGTGCGTCGATTCCTGCAAGGTCTGAGGCTGAATCGGTTGGCGTGATCCGCGACAAAATTTCATCACGTTTCACTTCTGTCATGCGACCGCGCTCAACCGCTTTAGTCAACAACTTCTCTGAGTGGGCTTTACCTTTTTCGGCGGCAGCAAGAGAAATATCTTTCAGGACAACTTCCATTCCAGCGCGAGCGCACTCATACGCGATTCCGGCGCCCATCATGCCTGCGCCAAGAATCCCCACCTTGTTCAGTGCACGTTTTTCGAAACCGGATGGCCGAAGTGAATCACCCGTAAGGCTTTGCAGATCGAAAAAGAATGCCTGGATCATGTTGGTTGAGATTGGACCTGTGGCCAGGTCGGCGAAGTAGCGTGACTCGATCCGACTTGCGGTATCAAAATCAACTTGGGCACCTTCAATGGCTGCGGACATGATTGCTTTTGGTGCTGGCATGTCGGCGCCTTTGAGTTGCTTGCGCAGGTTTGACGGGAATGCAGGCAGATTCGCTGCAAAGGCTGGGGTGCTGGGCGTGCCACCCGGGATTTTGTAACCCTTGACATCCCATGGCGCTACTCGTGCACTTTCATTGTCTTTGTTGTCAATCAACCATTGGCGCGCCGCGGGGAGTAGTTCCTCGCGGGTTGCAACAAGTTGGTCTACGAGACCCTTTTCTTTTGCCTTGGCTGGCTTGTAACGCTGACCTTGAAGTAGGCAGTCCATAAGAGCGGCTGCGATTCCGAGTTTGCGAACCGTGCGAGTAACTCCGCCTGCGCCCGGAAGAAGTCCGAGGGTAACTTCCGGCAGTCCAATTTCGGTTTTATTGTCATCGATTGCAATTCGGTGATTGCACGCGAGTGCGAGTTCAAGTCCACCACCGAGTGCTGCACCGTTAATGGCAGCAACTACCGGTCGGTTGAGTTTTTCAATTCGCCGTAGTAACGCCTTGATTCCTTCAACCTGCTCGAAGACCTGTTGAGCGTTGTCGGGTCCAACACTGATGAGTGCCTTGAGGTCGCCGCCCGCGAAGAAAGTTTTCTTGCCACTGGCCACAATCACACCGGTGATCGAGTCGACCTCAGATTCCAATCGATCAAGGGTCTCACCCAAACTTTGTGAGAACAACTGGTTCATGGTGTTCGCGCCAGCATTCGGGTCATCAATTGTTAGCGTGACGATTCCGTCATTATCTTTCTCATAAGAAATCATGATTTTTCCTTTATCTCAGATACGTTCAACGATTGTTGCGATTCCCATGCCGCCACCAACACAGAGTGTGGCGAGGCCATACCGGCCGCCCGTGCGTTCTAACTCGTCAACCAGCGTTCCTAAAATCATGGCTCCGGTTGCACCGAGTGGGTGACCCATTGCAATTGAACCGCCATTGGGGTTTATTTTTTCGTCGGGGATTTTGAGTTCGTTTTGCAACCGCAATGCAACGGATGCGAAGGCCTCATTGATTTCAACAATGTCCATGTCATCAGCTGTAAGGCCGGCTTTGGCCAGTGCCTTGCGGCTAGCAGGTGCTGGGCCGGTCAGCATGATGGTGGGTTCGGAGCCAACGACCGCCATACTGACAATTCGTGCACGCGGCGTGAGACCCATGTCTCTGCCAGCTTGTTCGTTACCGATCAGCACAAGTGCGGCGCCATCAACAATTCCTGATGAGTTACCAGCGTGATGTACGTGGTTGATCGCGTCCACGTTGGTGTAGCGCTCGAGTGCAACGGAATCAAAACCACCGTGTTCACCCATCATGATAAATGACGGTTTGAGTGAGGCCAGTGATTCAATTGTTGTCCCGCGACGAATGAATTCGTCGTGATCCAAAATTGTCAAGCCATTGCGATCCTTCACCGCAACAATTGAACGGCTAAAGCGACCTTCATCCCATGCGCGTGCAGCTTTTTCTTGGGACCACACAGCAAAACGGTCAACATCTTCGCGGCTGTAACCATCAATGGTCGCAATGAGATCAGCACCAATTCCCTGCGGAACGAAGTTAACGTCAAATGCTGTTTGTGGATCCATTGCCATAGCGCCACCGTCGGTACCCATCGGGATTCGCGACATGGATTCAACACCACCGGCGATGATCATGTCTTCCATGCCGGAGCGGATTCGGGCCGCGGCCTGATTAACCGATTCAAGCCCTGATGCGCAGAAGCGGTTGAGTTGCACTCCGGCAACAGTTTCAGGCATTCCGGCAACCATTGCTGCCGTCTTTGCGATGTCAGCACCTTGATCACCCACGGGTGTAACGCAGCCAAGAATCACGTCGTCGACTCTTTGCGGGTCATACCCTTTATTGCGTTCTGGGAGCTCCTTTAGCAATGCCGCTACGAGGTCAACCGGCTTCACTTCATAGAGCGAGCCACCTGGTTTTCCTTTTCCACGTGGCGTGCGCACGGTGTCATAAATAAATGCTTCATTTACCGAGGTAGTTGCAGACATGACCGAGGGCTCCTTAAGGAAAAGCGGGGGATAAACAAACTCACTGACCATCCAAGTGTATCGCGGGATCAATTTTAGCCCAGCGCCAAGAAATCGTTGATAGCAACTGCAGCCTGGATTCCTGTTACCCTTTCACGCAATTGCCTGCCACCACATTTGGAGGAATACGTGAACGAGGAACAAAAAGACGAAGCCAAGAAATCTGGAATGCACGTTTTGCACGGTCTCGAAGACGTGGTTGATGTAGCCGCCCATGGCGCCGCAGGTGCGGTCAAGGGTGTTGCCGACGGTGTCGAAAGCGCATCTGCTGCCACCAAAACACGTAGTGCCGACTCGCCGAAGTAGCCACGTAGAGCACAATGGCGCCCATGCACATTCGTTCGATTCTCACCCAGGTCACCCAAACCCACCGCGAAGCCGGCGCAGCCGTTGACCCGCCCACCGTTATTGCAGTTGCTGCACTCGTGTGCGCTAACCCCGGTGCCGGTCGAGGCAAACTCGATGACCTCGGTGAATTAGAACAACTGGGTGCTGACTCAGCGGCCCGGTTAATCACCGAAGCACTTGCAGCTCTCTCTGCTGTCGGCATCACACCTGAGCAAGTTCGTGGTTACGGCAAAGGTGCAATTGTTGGTGTTGACGGAGACCGCGAACACACTGCCGCGGTTCTGCACCCACGCTTTGGCGCACCTGTGCGCGCAGCAATTGGTGGTGGCGCCGACATTATTCCCGGAACCAAAATGGTGGCCGGTCCTGGTGCATCAATCACGATGCCCATCGGTAATAAAGATGACCGTTGGGTATTTGACGACATGGATGCAATCAGTATTTCAATCCCTGATGCACCCAAGGCCGATGAAATTGTGATTGCACTCGTACTCAGTGCCGGCGGTCGACCCAACGCACGTGTAAAGAAGCCATAGACATGTTTAAAGCCATGATCATGTTGACCCGCGGTGCGGACATGTCTCACGAAGATTTCAAGTCGTGGTGGATTGGCGAGCACCAATTACTCGCCAAGCAATTACCGGGTGTACTGAAGATTCGATTCAATGTTGTTGAACAAGATGAGACCGCACCATGTGACGGTATCGCCGAGTTGTGGTTTGAATCCCAAGAAGCATTCACTGAGGCTTACGCTACTGAGATTGGTAAAGCTGTTGCCGCGGATTCAATGGCGCATCTTGCTAGTCGGGTCCGCATGTTCACTGAAGAAGTTAGTGTTTTTGGCTAAACCAATTCGCTTCTCATTGGTGTCTTAGGCATCAAGATTGACCCAGACCGTTTGCGCAGGTTTGTTGCTCACATTACGAAATCGGTGCGGGACCTTTGACTGATAGGAGATTCCGTCACCGGAATTCAAAGTGTAATCTTCCTCGTCCAAGGTCAGAACTAAAGTTCCGCTGACGACCACTCCGAATTCGACACCAGAATGATGCACCGGATGATTCGCGCTTGACGTGCTCGGTTGGTACTCATTCACTGCAACCTCAATGCCGCGTGAAACGTCAGTGTGGACGATTCGACGCATCACGCCTTCCCCAGTTTTATAGACGGGCTGATCCTGACGACGGCGAATCGGATTTCCTGATGAATCAAAAACAGGTTCGAATAGATCCGTCATGTGCAAGCCCAGTGCGGACGTAACAGAGACCAAGGTGCCAATGGATGGGCTGGCAACGCCTCGCTCAAGCATGCTCAGCATGGAAACACTGACGCCAGTGAGCTCAGCCAAAGCGCTCAAGGTTAAATTGCGCGCCTTACGCGCCTCCCTTGTGACGTCACCCGCTCGCCGCAGGGTGTCCTCGGCGTCAGTGGCCGGAAGTTGCTGAGTTGGTTCATCATGCCCAATCATCTGTGCCCACCATTACCAGCATTCCTTTTTTCCATAAGTGCAAGCATGCCACGGACTTGCTCAGGAGATATTGGAATGGAGGAAACACGCGTGCCGGGAATCGCTGCATCAACGGCACTAGCGATAGCAGCGCCAAATGCAGTGGTACCACCCTCTCCAGCACCCTTTAATCCCAAGGGATTCAAGGGGCTTGGTGCATCTTCAGTGATCAGCACTTCTACCGGTGGCATCTCTGCAACAGTTGGAAGCATGTAGTCCATAAAGGTGGTACACAACGGTTGACCATGCTCGTCGTATTCAAATGACTCGAGCAGAGCTCCCCCAAGTCCTTGGGCTGCACCGCCGACGATCTGACCTTCAACCAGCATCGGATTCACTGCTTTGCCTATGTCATATGCAATCCAATAGCGCTCGACCTTTGGAGAACCCAATTCAGGATCAATACTCACTAAGGCGATGTGATAGCCGTAGGGGTAGTTCATGTGGTCGGAGAAGAACCAGTGTTCAGCGCCCAACCCCGGCTCTAATCCCAACTTACGCGCGGAGACGGGTCGTAATGCAGTAGCTACGCTCCCCAGATCAATTGCTGTGTCAGGTGAACCCTTGACTTGGACGGAACCGTTCACCAACTCCAAATCATTGACGCTTGCTTCCAGCATCGAAGCCACAGTCGTGAATGCTTTTTCCTTCACGAGAGTCGCTGCCTGGTGAACAGCCGTACCCGCCATCACCGTCAGTCGACTGGCGAAGGCACCCATGCCATATGGGAACGCATCGGTCTGCCCGTGACGAACATCAATGAGACTTGGATCAATACTGAGTACGTCGCCACAGATTTGCGCCATGACCGTGGAGAAGCCTTGCCCAACGGAGGCGCCGCCCGTGAGTACATCTATGCGACCTGACTCGTCAACCGTGACTCGCACACCCTCAAAAGGGCCAAGACCACTTTTCTCGACGAAAAATGCTCGCCCGATTCCCACTAATTCTCCGCGGGAACGTCGTTCTGCGACCTCACGCTCAACCTCGGACAACTTCCACTGATCCTCGGCGCGCTTCACAAGCAGCGAGTAATCCCCGCTGTCATATTCAATTGCAGTACCGAGTGCTTCCAGTGGTCGAGAAAATGGCATTTGATCTGATCGAATGAAGTTCCGTTCACGCACGTCCATGGGATCCAGGTCAAGTTCCTGCGCAATGGCATCAATGAGTCGCTCGCGAGCAAATGTGCCTTCGTAACGGCCCGGTGCACGATACGTGCCTGCGGGAGTTTTATTTGTTAATCGCACATGTCCCCGCACCCGATACGCAGGAATCTCATATGGTCCCGGCAACATGGTGGCTGTCAATGTCGGAACAGTGGCCGCGTGAGTTCGAACGTAGGCACCCTGGTCGAGCCAAAACTCATCAGCAAGGCCATGTATGTAGCCGCTATCGTCAACGGCAGCTTTAAGGATGTGAAACTGATCGCGGGAATGATTAGCCGCGACCAAATGCTCGCGACGATCTTCAATCCATGAAATCGGACGGCCTAACTCCCGACTAGCCCAGGCCAACAGGACATCCTCGGGATACAACTCTCCACGAATTCCGAACCCTCCACCGACATGCTGTTCTTTGAAAATTACCCGGGAGGGGGACATACCAAGCATTGATGCAATGGCATCGCGGTTGTAGTGAGGAACTTTTGCAGCCCCATAAACGGTCAGGACACCGGTACCCGGGTTGAAGTCGGCTACACCACCACGACATTCCATTGGAACACCACTGTGACGACCAATACGAACCTTGACTTCTACGTGCCGAGTGTGCTGAACGAAGGCCTCATCGAGCGCCCCGTACTCAAACTCGAATTGCAGTGCCTCCGTATCAAGACCGGGTGCGAACTCTCCAAGTTGGCCGGTGGCATCCATGGTTGGTTCCAACGGATCGATGTCAACACTGATGAGTTCCTCGGCATCCTCGGCAATGTAAGCATTCTCCGCAACAATGATGGCGATCGGTTCGCCAACATAACGCACTCGATCTTTGGCAAGAACCGGCTGTCGGTATGGCAACATTTGCTCAAAAGAAACCTGGCGAAAGGCTATCGGTGGCAGGTCAAGGTCACGACCCGTCCAAACTGCAACAACCCCATCCATTGCGCGGGCTGCTGTCGTGTCAATGGATGTGATCTCGCCACTCGCAATCGGTGAACGTAAAACACGCATCGACAGTTGGCCTGGAAGAGAAATATCAGCAACAAAGATTGCTCGTCCGGTTAGGAGTGGGCGATCCTCCAGTCGCGCAATTGAATCGCCGATCACTTGCGTGTCGCCTCAATCGCCGAACAAACCGCTTTTTTGATGTTTTGATAACCAGTGCAGCGGCAAAGATTAGACGCGAGCACGTCTGTCAATTCCTGATCGGTGGGAACGTTGTCGCTTTCCACAATGGATGTAGCAAGCATCAGAAAACCCGCCGTGCAAAATCCGCATTGGAGCGCGTGGTGTTCCCAGAAGGCTTGCTGAACCGGGTGAAGTGGTTCAGAGCCAACTGAAAGCCCTTCAACTGTTCGTACTGCCTGACCTTGAGCCTGTA
>JBIHZX010000004.1:0-58355 GCA_044240195.1 Candidatus Nanopelagicales bacterium
CTGAACTTGCGCGGAGCATCAATCTGTCGAATCGATCCCGCCGCCGTTGGGGCGTAATCGGGTTTATTTGATTCAGGTACAGGTGGCTCTTCCACGTGACCCCCCGCGAT
Organism: Candidatus Nanopelagicales bacterium; assembly: GCA_044240195.1. GTDB lineage: Bacteria > Actinomycetota > Actinomycetes > S36-B12 > S36-B12 > UBA4592. Next base: position 111 of record JBIHZX010000004.1, read on the forward strand.
ATTCGCAGCTCTCGCCTCAACTGCTCCCGGTGCAATGATTGCACTGTCCAGCAATAAATTCTCGGCGCCGTACAGCCACCGACCGTAGTAACCATCATCGATGTAGTGCTCTCGATCTAGTCGATTCATAGCATGTCTAAAAGCGTCTAGATTTGACCCAGAAATCCTCATTGATAATAGGGCTAAGGCAAAGGCCCGCCCCTCCCACTTCTCAGGAAAGACCGCCTCGTCGGGGTCGATAATCGGGGCTTGTCCCCAACCAGAATCGCCACCCATGTCGGCCACCCCACTGGCCGGTTGAATTTCTATCATCAAACCCTCCTCATCTAGGGAAACCTGACGGCCCCTGAACCTTACGACTAAAGACCTGATGTCTTGTGGGTGTTGAACAATGTCCAACACCCACAAGACAAAGCAACTACAGGGTCCAGGTGTTCATCTGGAATGCGCCCTCACTCCAAGCTGTCAGGGCGGTGTCGAGCACGTCAAGCGGGTTGAACGGGATAACCCCTGGAATGAGGTCATCTTCGCCGAATCCGTAAAGAGCACCCATCGCAAAGCGACATGCGTAAATCTTCGCGCCTTCTTTCATGAGCGTCTTGAGCTGCTCATTGATTGCGAGGTGACCTGGGAATGCGGCCATCCCAACACCGGGGTAACCGCGAGTGCCTGAGGCTGCGAGAACTCCGGGTCCGTAGAGGACGATGCTGACTTCGAACCCTTTACGCACCAAACGTGTTGACGTCAACAAGTTGACGAGCAGAACCGATCCTTCGTAAGGAACAGTGTGGATAAAAATGTATGCTTTCTGTCCGGGTTTGGCCTTGATGTCAGGGAATAGTTTTTCCTCTGCATTAAATAGTGACTCTCCGTCTGCCGGTAGAGTTCTGATTACGGTTTTTGGCATTATTCCTCCATCGTGTTGTGTTGTGTTCAACTAGATCGCCGGTCCCTCCGGCGACGTCTGTTTGGCCCAGTTCTTCCTGTGGCTTCCGGGCATGGCCACCATGATCCGTCTGCGTAAGCCCCACGGCATGATCCGGTAAATCGGAATGAATACACCGGTCCAAAAAAATTGACCACTCGTGCTTGGCGTCTCAATTCCGTGATTGCGTGCAACACGTGCTTGTGCATCACGCAATAAATAAAATTGGGCATTCTCGCGCAGCCACTTCGATGGTGATTTCATCAACGCCCCAACTGCGACGCAACACCCTTTTGGGCAGCCACCGCGATCGGCTCGTTGAGTGCACCTATTGGTGGTGAGTAAACATTTTCCATGGTGGCCAGGTCATGCAGCGTCAATCCAGCCTTGACCGCTACTCCGAGGAAGTCAGCTCTTTCTTTGATTCCTTCTCCGCCCACCATTTGGGCTCCGATCAGGCGTAGTGTTCCTTTTTCGGCGATGAGCTTCACTCGGACTTTTTTAACGCCCGGGTAGTAACGAGCTCGTGAAATACCGTCAGCAACCGCCACCACGTGCGGTATGCCCAACGCATTCGCTGTCACCTCGCCCAGTGCCACTCCGCCGATCATCCACTTCCCAGCCACCATGCCCCAAGGAACATAAACAGGGTTGTACGTTCGGTTCCCGCCAGCAGCATTAGCGCCGGCCACTTTCCCCTGGGCGTATGCGTGGCTCCCGGTGAGACCTTGGAGCGGTAGGCCGCCGAGGCCGTGGGGAATCTCGCACACATCACCACTGGCCCAGACGCCGACCGCTGATGTCTGCATGCCCCCGTCAACGATAAGCCCCCCCGTGCTGCCAGTTTTTAATCCAGCCGCGATCGCCAATTCATTATTGGGGACCTTGTGCGTGGCCACCACAACAAGATCGCATTCAATGTCTCCCCCTGATGTGCGAACTCCACGTACGGCACCTGACTCATCGCCGAGAAACTCTTCCAAGGTCGTGTTCCAGTGCATGGTGACACCGAGCTCCGTCCATGACTCATGGACGAGTTCGACAATGTCGGGATCTGCCACTTCCCCGAGCGCCCATGGGTTCGGGTCGATCACATGTGTTTCGATTCCCCGGTGAGCCAGAGCTGTGATCATCTCAACGCCGAGCGGACCCGCCTCAACAACGACCGCCTTTTTAACGGTGTCTAGACGTTTATCCCACTCCATTGCCTCACGGATATTCTTCACGTAATAAAGACCATCAAGGTCCCCACCGGGCACTCCCGGGTTCGCATAGGAGAAACCCGTCGCGATGACGAGAGAGTCGTAGTGCATCGGCTGACCAGATTCGATCTGAATGGTCTTCGATTTTGTGTCTAATGAAGTGATCTTCGTCTGGTACCGGATATCAATGCCTGCATCAACGTAAGCCTGCTTATCAGCCAGAAATAGTGCTTCAAAACTTGGAATTTCTTTTCCATGTACGAAGGGAATTCCGCAGGGGCTGTAGGCAACGTCTTCATTTTCCGTGAAGACGGTAACTGATGCCGAGGGGTCCACTGCTTTGGCACCACCGGCGGCGCCGAGTCCCGCGCCTCCGCCTCCGATGACGATAATATGCTGTGCCACTTATGCTCCCGTCAATTAAAAAGTTAAGATCCTTAGACATACACGATAGACTACTTTTCATACACTATGTTGAATAATCCAAAAAAAGTTCATAAGCTTTTTTTACCGGTTTTGGGCACCAAACACCCATGAATCAACGAAGGGATGTCCCAGTGGCGCGCACCTCCACTAAAAGTGAAACCGCAATAAAGCCGAAATCGGATCAGCCCCTCGAGCTCGACGAAATCGTCAGCCTGATCGGTCCAAAAATTGCAGGATTGCGCAAGGCTCAGGGCCTATCCCTTCAGCAACTCGCTTCGACGAGTGACGTCTCGGCCGCTGCAATTCATAAGATTGAACGCAGTGGGATGGTCCCCACGGTGACAACGCTTCTGAAGTTGGCGGGTGCACTTGGGGTGCCGGTGAGCTACTTCGTTGCCGAAGACGACCCGCACCCTGAATCCGTACACCTCACCAAATCTGAATCCCGGAGACCCGTTTATACGCCACATGATGGTCTCGCCCTAGGTGGCATCAGTGGGTCCTACCGCCAGTTTCAAGCGGCGGCAGCAGTCGCAAGTATGTCGGCGGGAGCAAATAGTGGTGTCAAACTACTCAAGCATCCAGGGGAAGAGTTGGTTTACGTACTAAGCGGGCGGGTTCGCTTTACCGTCGGTAATGATGAGTACGCCCTCAAAGCAGGGGATTCCTTACACTTCAGGGGGGATGTGCCGCATCACTGGGAAAATTTAGGCAAGGTGACTGCCCAGTTGATCTGGCTCGCTTTGAGAAATGGCTAATAGTTGTGTCAATTCCCCCGATTGACAACGCTAATCTCCGGTAATGCTTTCAACGTATTAGTCACGTAGCACACACGCTCGGCTGATGCAATGAGTTTGGCGGCGGTCTCCTCGGGGACCGGAATTCTCACACTGATCTGAATTTGGCTGAACCTGGTTCCTTCATACGTGCCCGTCACATCCACTTCAATACTTGATAATTCCAGATCTCTTTTACGGGCCGCATATGCAAGTGACAGTACGAAGCACGATGCCACAGCGCTCAGTAGCAGATCTGTCGGCGCAGGACCTGTGTCCGTGCCCCCTACCCGAACAGGTTCATCGACCCGAGACGAAAACTCGCCGGCCATCACGTCAACTTGAAAGCCACCAAGCCATCGTGCGGACACCAATCGATCTGCAACCATGTAATCCACCTCATATAATTCATCTCCACTTAACTACTATGGATTTACATTAAAGTATACAAATGCCAGTCACGGCCGGTATTGTTTTCGCGTGGACCGCACTCGAATCCGTGAACTTTTTTTTCTGTTCCTTGCCGTAGCCGCGCTCAATATCGCTGGGTGGGGGACATACGCCTATTACTTACATGCTGAACCAACTAATACTGCCTATGTGGGAGTAGGGCTAGTGGCGTACGTCTTAGGGATAAGACATGCCTTTGATGCGGACCACATCGCAGCGATTGATGACAGTGCAAGATTGATGGTCAACCAGGGACGTCGACCGATTGGTTTAGGGTTCTACTTTGCAATCGGCCACTCGACAGTGGTCTTGCTGATGTGTGTGGGAGTGAGTGTTCTCGCCGGAACCTTCGTCTCGTCCGGCCAAATCTATCTGCAAGATATTGGTGGCCGGATCGCCGCTCTGGTGGCGGCCATTTTTCTCTTAGGCGTCGGGCTTTTAAACTTTAAGGTTTTACAACGGCTTCGAAATACCAAACGAGATCTGAAAAGCGGTGCCATTAGCCCTGCTGAGTTGGAATCCCGTCTCTCTGGCGCATCGCCACTTGCTCGACTCCTTGGTGGCAAAAAGATGAACCGGCTGCAATCAAGTTGGCAGATGTTTCCCATTGGTTTCATCTTTGGACTCGGCCTTGAGACTGCTTCAGAAGTCACGCTACTCAGCCTCTCCGCCGCGGGTGCCGCGGATGGTCACCTACCAATTGGCGCCATTCTCGCTTTGCCCCTTTTGTTTGCGGCAGGTATGACGCTGTGTGATTCCATCGATTCGGTCACCATGGTTCATGCCTACAGTTCAGCAAGCACGACGGCACACGACCGACTGTTTTTTAACATTCTCATGACGGGAATCACAGCGACAATCGCGACATTTGTTGGGGCGATCTACCTCTCGCAGGTTCTCGTCGATGAAGTTGGAATCCGCGTTCTCGAACCAATCGCCCAAATAAATGAGCATTTTGAAAGACTGGGTTACGTCATTGTTTCCGTCTATTTTGTCGTGTGGGCGTGTGCATTTTGGGTGTGGCGTAGATCAAAGAAACGAGCCGAGTCCGATGTCGTTGGCGAGTACCGCAGGGCCATAAGTGCGCCGTATGCCAAGTCCAGTCCTGATGAGTGACCCAGCTCCGCGAGGCGGGCGCGGGATGCGCGCGCTGCTCCTTCCTGTCCGTGAGAGCATTCCTGCAAAAGAGTGTGAAGTGTTTCAATCGACTGCCCTACCGCAGCCCACCTCAGAAATGCGCGCGAAATCTCATGGGTAGCTGCAGTACGCGCGATCTCCTGGCGAATCACCCGGTTATGACCACCAAGTATCGATTCCACTGCAAGAATTCCCGCTGCGACATCGTCACCTGCTGGCGTTAATCCAATCCCGCGGCCCATGACCGATTCGCAGGCACCGGCGAGATCACCCACTTGCAAGAAACCCGCCAGTTCTTCCTCCAATAATTCTTCCTCCAATAAGTGGCCCGGTGGTGTACCTAAAGTGAGATCGGGAACGTGTCCCAACACGGTTCCAAGAAGTCCGGTCGCTCGTTTAATATCCGGATTCGCCGCGGGTACCCACACATGCTCAGAGACGGACACGACTTGATCGACCACGCGCAATTCTCCATCGCGTACTTCTACCGGATCGCCTAAGGAACCCAGAGGCAAAGTGTTCATTCGGGCATGGAGGGGGCCCGAAGGGACGCTAGCGAGGGTGAGTGCGAAGACGTGTGCGCCTACTCGGATATACATCGCCTTTCGAAAGCTCGCAATGACCCGGCCCGCCGAGCTTTTGTGAAGCCCTTCGAGGACTCCCTCCCCCGTGTCAAGGGGAAGGGTCACTCCGTTCATTCCCCTTGATTAACAGGGTTAACAAGGTCAACAAGGGCTTGCCCAAACCCTTCAAGCGGCGCCGTCGCAACGCCAGCCCCTATCTGCCCTACCCCTGACGAAAGATGAAGAATTCCCGTGGTGACCTTGGGGCTAATTCCCGTCTCAACCACTTTTCGCACATCGACGCCGAGTGGGGTGCCTCGAAAGCTCATCGTCGGCAATTTGAATCGGCTGCTTTCTGACACACATATCCGTCTCATGTCTTCGGTGGCCCGGGCAGCATCAGACATCGACCCACCGAGAAAAGCCGCCACCGCTGGAGACCCTGCAGCAGCAGCCCCTCCAAGCCCAATCAGCTCGAGTACCGCACTGTCGCCCATATCAAGAGCAGCATCTTGGGAACTGAAACCTGCGTAATACAACGCATCTGCCACCGGAGGAGCCGGACAAATATGCCAACGGGGTGAATCCCCCACCTTCACCCCAAAAGTGGTCCCGTTGCGCGCCATGGTCGTGACAATCGTTGAACCAGATACTTGCTCCGCTGCGAGCATCAGTGATTTTGCCGCCGCCATAGCAATTGTCAGGAAGAAGAGGTGATTCTTGGACAAATAATGAGCGAACGCCACCGAGCCTTCATCATTTCCCAATCGGGCAATTGATGTGAGCACATCGCGGATTAAAAGATTTGTCGTCGCCTGCGTACGCATGTGAACGTCGTCGCCCATCTGCACGCCCTGTGATGCTAAGGACAGGATGTCAATCGGACCACTTTCTGTGAGGATCTGTGCGATTCTCGGCTGGGCAACATCCCGCAAGAAGATCAGCCTTTCTATCGCCGCTGGTGTCTCACGCCCAAACCACGGAACGTCCCCCGGACCCTGGTTGACGGGCGCGAATCCAACTGTCCCGGACTCCGCATTCTCAGCTATCCACACCGGGGTCGTAGGTCCGATGGCTGAAGCCATCGGTACCACGGTCCCATGATCATTGGCGGCAGCAAGTGCGACGGAGCCCTCGGCGAGCAATCGATCGGCTGTTTCAACGTCTTTCGCCCACCCTTCCGCAACTGTTGCAGCGCGCATCGATCGTCGTACCGGATCACATACGAATTCATAAGCAATGGGTGGACCGGCATGCAGCAGGGTGCGATCGGGGAGTGCAGGCAATGCATCCCGTGCGGACGCCACTCCAATGAGCATCGGCACCCCCTTGTCAATCCTGCGAATTGCCTCGGCATTCGCCTTGTCGTATTCCAGTGAATTCATCGCGTAAGAATCAGTGAGTGCCCTGAGAAGAACCGGTGAATTTCCCGAAGGAACGCGCCAGTCCACGTGAATCACCTCAGCGTCTTGTTCACGGATCGCCTCCGCGAACAGTGGCAGTCCAATGTTGATTACTGCCGCGTTCTGTGGCAACTTATGCAGGGTTGTTTCCATATTCTTGACTCACTTCCTTATTGTTGAACGATTTCTCGGGCGCGGATCAGCAGATGGGATTCCGCCGATTCAATATTGTGCTGCTCAGTTTCCAAGAGTGTGCGCAAATCAAGGGCCGCCGCCAGAAGACTTTCAGCCATGGCGGTGACGGTGTCTGGGGCTGCACCTCCGATCGACTTTCGCGATTGGATCAAAGTCATTGGATCAAAGATCTCGTCCAACTCGCCGGCCTCGACTTGTTTCGGATCAAACCCACCGTCCTTGAGCGCCCACGTGATGTCCTCCGCGGAAATTCCTCGATCCCCCTCCGCGGCGTGCGTAAGCGCACTGCTAACGACACGGTGAGCAGTGAGGTAGTCAAGTCCACACGAACGCATCAGGAGGTGGGCGACATCAGCGGCCTCGGTATTCGCACCTTCGATTGCCGATTTCATGCGAGCCTCGTTCACTACGAGGTCACGCACCACTGAGGTCAACAATCGCGTTACCTGACCGGCCAAGGCTAATGATCGAGGAAGTTCTCCGTAGGCATAAATGTATGTATCACTGCGAGCCGAGGGAGCCTTGGAAAGGGCCAGTTGTCCCGTCAGACGACCGATCAGAATCCCAGTTGAGCCCCTGATCACCGAAAGTGCGTACGGATTACGTTTTTGGGGCATGAGCACACTGGGTCGCACCGACGATTCCCCCAATGACAAGAAGCCGAACTCTCTGCTAGCAAAGATTTCGAGGTCTTCGGCGAGCCGATCCTGACCCAGCGTCAAAGTGGTGGCGGAAAAAAGTACATGCAAAAACGGATCCGTCTGCCACATGGCGTCGCGGACATGCTCGATCGGTTTATTGAATCCGAGGTTGTGGGCCGCGTGTATCCGGTCCCGAATAACTACCGACCCATTTGCGCCACCGGATCCGGCCACGCTCGAGTTAACATGAACGTACTCAGCAAGTAATCGGTTAGCGTCTCGAAGTATCGGATCAGCAAACGACAATAAATAGTGACCGAATGTCGAGGCCTGCGCCGGTTGGAGATACGTATAGTCAGGCATTAGTGAGTCGGAGTGCTCGATACTACGCGCGCAGATCGCCTCGATCAAATCGCACGAGTCCTGTGTCAGCGCGAGCACCTGCTTGCGAACCACTAGTCGGTAGGCCGTGCGAACTGCCTCCCGTCGCGTTCGACCAGTTCGTAGTGAACCACCGACCGGTCCTATGAGCTCGACAAGAAACTGTTCTCGACACGTCACCATCTCACCGATGGACGGGTCATAATTAATTTCTGAGCTGGATAAAGATTCAAGGTGAAGAAGACCGCCGAGCAGGGTCCGTGCCTCCGCACGCGAGATCGCTCCTGCATCAAACAAATCCAATGCATGTGCAATATCTGCGAGATTAAGTGCATTGTGCAGAATGGGAGCATCGGCAATCTCCCACGCGTACCCGGATTCAGCGAGTTCCGGCGAGATATCAAACATTTTTGGCTACCACGCTTTCACGGCTGCCCGTCACGGTAAGTGATTCAATCGCCGCCGGCAATCCTCCTGTTAGCCACCACACAACAGTGTCATTGGACTCACGGGTTATCCGAGAAATTTCGTCGTAAGTCGGGAGACCGTATGCCGGGTCGAGAAGAATTCCAACTCGCCGGAATGCTTCATCGCGTGCAAACGCACCATTTTTATCTAGCTCGTGATCATGGGATCCCGCTGCGTCAATGATGGTGACATTGGTCATCGATGGTGCCCCTCGTCCCAAAAGTTTCGAGGTTTGCGTTGACAAGTCAGTAATGACTCCACGCATCTCATCCACATTTCGGCTTACTGACACCCCAACAACTTTCCACATCGCGCCCAAGAAATCACTGCCTGCAAGGAATCCTGCAATCGATGCACCGGACCCAACGGGAAGCACCACGCTTACTTGATTGGGATCGGTCCCCCTCGCGTTGCATTGCTCATGCAGTTCAATTGCTGCTCTGGCAAAGCCCAAGCCACCCACTGCAGTGGCACCGCCGCGGGGAACGGGGTACGGCACTTGGCCATCGGCCGCTAGCTCCGCTGCCCGCCGTTCAACCTGTTCATTTATCACCGAGCGGTCTAGCCCGGTGAAGTGAATTACCGCTCCAGTCGCCTGCGCTACTAACAAAGGTACGGGCCACACATCCATGGGATTTCCTGCCACTTCGATTTCACAATCGAGGCCGACTGCCGCTGCCGCATGCGCACAAGCTCCAATAAAATTAGATCCTGCCGCTCCACCGGTAATGACAACATTGGAGTCGCATTTGAGCGCGTCCGCCATGAGATATTCCAGTGGCCTTACTTTGTTGCCGGCCAGCCCGAAACCCGTGAGGTCGTCGCGTTTGAGAAGCACGGGCGCAGCCGCGTCGAACTGCCACGGCGCCGCGAGGTGCAGGGCTGTCGGAAATTGACCCAGGTGAGTTCGAGGAATTCGATCAGTCGGATTCACTGGCGCCCATTTCGATCAGTGACAGACTGGGTTTCGATCAGTGACAGGCAGTGGTCGATAAGGGGACCGGTGGTGGGCTCGGCACTCATCCACTCGAGCACGATTTCCGGTGACACGTTGGCTGCTGCGGCAATCAATGCTGCAATCGACTGAATATCTTCGGTCCCATCTCTTTCAGAGAGAGCCACCTGCATCAATCCCTGTGCCTGATGTTTGCCCATCTGTGAAGATAGAGCCCGCAGAACCGACTCTGTGTTTCCCGTGCCTGAGGATTCGAGATTGCGTAGCATCTTCTCCGGATGAACGCGCAGCCCAGCAACAAGTTCTGCCGCCACGCTAGCTGACTTGCCTGTGCACATGGCGACCTCGGGCAACATGGCCCACTCGGCTTTCCAGCTTCGGCCATCTCGTTCATGACTGGACACGACACCCTCAACAAGAACTCCTGCCGCGGCACGCGCTATCCGCGACAAGGTGTCCAGGTGCTCACTCAATTCCGGGTTTTGCTTGTGCGGCATGGTGATGCTACCGACTGCGTTGACATCTCTTGGTTCGCTGAGTTCACCAATTTCTGGTCGAGCCAACTCGTAGATTTCGTTGCCGATCCGAGCAAGTGATGATGCCACCGTCGCCATGGTTGTCCCGAATTCTGCGATCCTGTCTCGGGTGGCCGTCCATGACATACCAGGGTCACCCAGTGCGAGGAGTTCGCAAAATCTGCTCCGTAGTTCCAAGCCCTGATCGGGAAAAAAAGCGAGTCCGCCGGTCGACCCGGCGAGCTGCCCCACGCTCCACCGCGCCCGCGCCCCGTCAATCCGTTCTATGTGACGATTAATCTCGTCCGCCCACGTTGACACTTTGAATCCGAATGTCACCGGTGTACCCGGTTGGCCATGGGTGCGCCCAGCAATTGGAGTGTCGCGGTGTTTTTTTGCCAATTCCACACACGAATCACGTAGCTTCACAAGGTCCGCACGGATTAAGTCACCGCTATCGCGCATGATCATGCCAAACCAGGTATCTGTCAGGTCTTGAACCGTAATTCCAAAGTACACGTACTCTCTGGACGAACTATCGAGAATCTGCTGCAGTCCACGGATGAGTCCCAGAGTCGAGTGTGATGTTCGCCGGGTTTCCGAACTGATGAAATCTTCATCCAGTAATTCCACCCGTGCTTTGCTCGCGATACCCTCGAATGCAGCGTCGGGGATAATTCCCAGTTCGGCTTGGGCTTGTGCCAACGCCACGAGAATATTGAGCCAAGCCTGCAGTCGATGCTTCTGATCAAACATTCGATCGTAATCAGGTGTACTCCATCCATGTGCATACATGGATGAAGCGGTCAAACGGTTGTCCACGCCGGGTCCCATGCACGTGCCAATTCATTGATCGCTTCACGGATGTCAGCCAAAGATGCACCCCATGGCACGATCACCCGGCCGTTCTCAATTTCTATTGACTCCTCGAGGAGACAGCACTTTGTAATTGTTGCCATTCCCGAGGATTCTTCGCGTTCCCTTGGGCAGAAGGACACCATCGGCGGGCGGTCGCCATAGAACCACTCATGTATTTGTGCGGATCGTTCACATCCGACCATGGTCCAATCTTCGCGATCGGGACGTTGGTCTAGGTAGGAAGTGCGGGCACCATCAATTTCCGTGTCAGCGCCCCGGCAGGGAAGGAGGTAGTGCCCACTCGGAATTTTCGATCCAAACGAATCTAACGTCAATGCATCGAGATGCGCGACTATCGGGGGTAGGTCTTCGGCCACCTCGAGGAGCCGGCACACCTGATCAAACAGTTTCGCGGGAGTCGGGGGGATTACTTCAGTGACGTTGATGTTTAGTGGTTGTGGGTTGAGAATAAAACTGACGTGGGAGTACAGACCTTCAACAACGACGGCCTTCGCTTGAGGGGCGTAATTCGCTGCGGCGCGCGCTAGATTGGACGGGACTGCCGTGTCAATGCTCGCATCGGCGACGAAGGAGCACTCAGTCGGATCTGCCAGGATCTCGACACTCGTCACGGGCGAAAAGAGTGGCACCGGGTCCGCCCTCTGGACCGCTGCCAGCCAAACCCCATTCGGCTCATGGACCACGATGAAGCGAGTTCGTCGGTACACCTCTCTACCGGTGAAGTATTCAGTGAGCGACTCCCATGTGAAAGAGTCTGTGGAGTGGGACACGGAGACACCTCGGTAGGCGCTGGGAACCACATTCATGCGAGATCGAAGAAGGACGTGACCTGAATCTGTCCTGGTTTCGGTCACCTGCGCACTCCTGAGGATTGGGAAATGCCAACGGCAACCAACGCGGTATCTGCGCGCAGTCCTAAACGAAGAGTTTGTAAGGGAAGTAGATCCTCGGGCGCGACGTTGCCCACATTCACTTCTGGTCCATGTGTATTGATGAACCAGGCTTGTTGATCTTTTCGAGGCGCCTCAAAAAGCACGCGATCGAGCCCTGCCGCCAGCAATGCCGCGTCGATGACTTCAGTTTGTGGAGTCCCGTGGGAGTCATAAACACCAACGGTCCCACTCTCCCGTCCTTCAGCCACAATGTATTCGGCACCAGCAACCAAGTCGCCCGTGATTTCCGAATGCCATTGAGTTGGGGTGAGAATTCGTTCGGCACTCTTGTACCCGGTTTCGGCAAATACTCGAAATGACCGCGCCGATGTGCGAATGAGTTCCCACTTTTCTTCCATGCTCATATCTGCCACACCTCGAGAAACCTCAACCGCTGTGAATCCGGCCTGTTCCGCCCAATTGAGGCATTCACTTACACGTCCCTGCGACCAAGCGATCTCCAACAATGTGCCTCCGAGGCAGGCTGTGATCCCGTGTTCGCGTAGGAGTCCAATTTTTGACGCCAAATGTTTCTCTACATAAGCAGTCCCCCAACCGAACTTCCACACATCGGCAAACTCCGCGTACGAAGCCAGTTGGCTTTCCATCGATCCAAGTGAAATTCCCTTATCCAGCACGTGTGTCAGCCCGATGGAGCGTGGCTTCTCAGGCAGAACCGGAAGGCTCAGGAAATTGTTCGACATGTGTCCTATACTACGCGTACTTTCACTTTACGACATATCTACCCGTGAATATTCTGCGCATTGTTACTACATTGGAGGACTCCATGGGCCCGAAGAGCACTGCCCGACAACAACTTGATGACGTTGCAGCAGCTGTGGCAGGTAATAGCGCCATTGCGGCCAAGCGCGAAATAGGTCTCGTCAGCGAGGCCTTAGGGTCGTCGGGTTTCGTCGAGGGTCCCGGGGATGACGGCGCGGCCATCGCGATTGGTCACACACTAGGAATCGTGTGCGGAGAAGCAATGTGGCCACCATTTGTCGCAGCAGACCCCCGCGGGGCTGGAATAGCCGCAATTCTTGCCAACGTAAACGACGTTGCTGCGATGGGTGGCCTGCCCTTGGCAATTGTTGACACCATAGCTGCGGATGAAGCCACCGCGCGTGAAATTCTCAGCGGTCTGGCCTACGCCTCGTCCTTGTACCGAGTTCCCATTGTTGGCGGACACCTCACGCTCACAGATGGGCAGCCCAGTTTGTCTGCATTTGCGCTCGGCCACACTGACAAACTTTTATCGACCACGAATGTTATGGCAGGTCAAGATCTTGTCGTGGCCGCGTGCATTGAAGGATCAATGCATCCAAAATTCCCGTTCTTTGCTTCATTTACTGAACGAGGCGACAGTCTCGGTGATGACGTGCGTCTTCTGGCACAGATTGCCAAAGATGGCATTGCTGTCGCCGCCAAGGACATCAGCATGGCCGGGCTTATCGGCTCACTGGCCATGCTCTTGGAGTGGGGGTCCTTCGGTGCAGAGCTCAACCTCGACGTGCTCCCAAGGCCTGAAGGTGTCTCGCTGGCTGACTGGTGCAACTGTTTCCCATGCTTTGGGTTCATCCTGTGCTGTGAACCATCCAGAACTAATGAATGCCTCGAAGTTTTCACTCGCACCGGACTCGCAGCCGCCAAAGTTGGGTCCATAAATGGCTCGGGCAGCATCGAGATCCTCGCTGGCGGAGAGCGCCGAGAGGTTCTGAATTTGCTTGAGGATACGGTCACGGGCTTAGTTCGTTCCCCTAGCAACACCGCAGCAGTTCCCCTGAAAAACATCTAATTTTTTCGTTTTTTTTACGTCAAAATATCGAATTGGCTGACTTCGGGGTCCGAAATGTGTACTTTTGTGTACACATCAAGTCGTATGATGAATATGCGGCTTACAATCATTGGAGATGAGAATGCCCCCTATTACAATGGTGTTCATAATTACAGGACTTGCAGTCTTCACGCAAGCGATGTTCTTTCTTGGCATCGGAGCAAGTGCTGAGGAAGGTAAAAAGAGCCCGATTATCCCAGTTGGATACATTTCTGTAATCGCAGGAATCGTCGACCTGGTTGTCGGTATTTACATTACCGTGGTTCGGCCAATAGAAGATGATCCTTCACTGCTGCTGGCTGGCCTTATCGGATTCTACGGTCTGTTCTTCATTGCCTTAGGACTCGCCGAAATTCTGGGCCTTGACCTTCGGGTTATCGGCAATCTAGCTATCCCAACCGCGATCCTTCCGCTGTTTTGGATTAACTTCTTCTCGGGTAGCACAACCTTTACGTTGATTCTTATCTGGTGGGTCATCGCATTCCTCTCCATTACGTTGACCACGTACGGGAAGTTGCAAGCACGGGCCTTGGGAGTCATCTTGATGCTCACCGCGCTCTTCACATTCTTCCTCGTTCCAGTATTCCTAGTCATGGGTTGGAACCTGCCTTAATCGCTGACGCCTCCGACTGTTCGCTCTCTTATCTGATGGCACAGTCTTATCTGATAGCACAGTCGGAGGCGCTTCGGCTCATTGTTTCGCTGTAGCTTGGATCAATTACCCGTAATTTGTTAGGGTGATGCAAACGAGGATGCGGCTCACCCCGAAACATTGATGCACATAGATGAAACCCGGTTACTTCCGTGAGGAGGTAACCGGGTTTCAGAATTTCTTAGTGAACAATAATTGCTGAACTTAAATTATTGAACTTACGGCATTGTCAGTGCAGCAACATCGACATCTGCTGGGACGAGCACAGCATCGATTACGTGGATAACACCGTTGCTAGCAAGAACATCTGCGGTAACAACATTGGCTCCGTTAACAGTGACACCGTTTGCTGTCGAGAGAGTTACGTTCTGTCCTTCAACGGTCGCAACGTCACCGTCGGCGATGTCGGCAGCAAGAACTGTTCCTGGAACAACGTGGTAGGTCAGAATCTTGGTAAGTGCATCAATGTTCTCTGGAAGCAACAGTGCGTCAAGAACACCTGCTGGAAGTGCTGCGAAAGCCGCATTTGTTGGCGCGAACACGGTGAAGGGGCCTTCGCCACTCAGTGTTTCGACCAAGCCAGCGGCAGTGACTGCAGCGACCAATGTGCTGAAATCTGGATTTGATACAGCAACGTCAACAATTGTCCCGACGCTGACCTCTCCGACCATTTCATTAGCTTCTTCAACTGCAGACTCTTCAACGGCAGCGCTTGATTCAGTTGTTGCTTCTTCTGATGTGCTGCTGCATGCTGACAAAGTCAGTGCTGCTGCAACTGCTACTA
Organism: Candidatus Nanopelagicales bacterium; assembly: GCA_044240195.1. Classification (GTDB taxonomy): domain Bacteria; phylum Actinomycetota; class Actinomycetes; order S36-B12; family S36-B12; genus UBA4592. The sequence goes on from JBIHZX010000004.1 coordinate 15,229, forward strand.
CCGCAATTGCGGTGCGACGCATTACTCGCATTTTTTTCTCCTTGATATTGGGAATTATTTTCAGAAATGTGATAGCAAGCAACAAATTGAATTTCGGCAAACGCAAACATGGTTAATTACTTAAAGTTAATCAAATTTCCACAATTTGATCCGTTTTCACGATTAAATTCGAGCGAAAAAGTGACATGAAACACAAGGTGCTGTTCCGTTACCTTCTTATTATTAGGTGTCTAGGAAGTGACACCCGTATAGATGAGCACTGAACCAAAGATGAAGAATAAAACAGCAGCGCCAATCTTGATAAACTTTTCTGGCAACGCCTTTCCAAGTAACACGCCAACGCCGATTGCAAGAACGTCTGCGGCAACCATGCCCAGCGTTGAACCAACCCAAGTACCGAACCAACCTTCAGTTGTAGCAAGGGTCACGGTTGCAAGCATTGTCTTGTCTCCAAGCTCAGCCAAGAAGAAGGCGATCGCGACAGCAAAGAAAGCGGGTCGGTTTGACCGAGAAGCCTTTGATTCCTCTTCCTCGCTGAGTTTGTCACCACGTAAAGTCCAAAAGCCAAAGAAAACGAAAGCTAGTCCGGCCGCAATGTTGATAGGACCGATTGGCAGGGCAAGTCCAATAACGCTGCCTAAAGCAACAGAGAATAAATGAACAATGGCCGTCGCCACAGTTATCGCAGCGACCACGGTCCAGAACTTGTAGCGAGTTGCGAACGTCATCGCCATCAATTGGGATTTGTCACCCAATTCAGCGACGAAAATTACGGCGAAACTCAGCAGGAAGGCGTCCACCTGTTTACGACCCTCCCTTCGACAACGAATTAGTTCAAGTCGACTGTACCGAGCCCACAGTCGGACATAAGTAAGGTGCCTGCGATCGCCTTGCTTCCCATCTTTGGTTATTCCCTGACCGAAATACCCCGCTGATGAGACGCCCAGTAATGTTGTCTTCGTTCTCGAGCTTGCTCAGAACAAGCCTCTGTAGCTCAGTGGTAGAGCAACCGCCTTGTAAGCGGTAGGTCGTCAGTTCAATCCTGACCGGAGGCCCTGGCAGCAAATGTATGTGGACATTGCTAGATATGCTCGTTAAATGGCCGTGGACCGACTTTATGCAGACCTTCTCCCCGGAGAAAACTTCAGTGGCGCTCTGAGAATGCGGCCGGACGGTATCGGTTCCTACAAGCACATTGCTCGCGTTGCAATCGCCGCAACAATTGCATGGCTTATCGCTACCAATTTTTCCCAAAGCACACTCGGCATTTTCGCGCCCATCACGACCCTACTTGTTGTCCAAGCCTCGCCGTGGTCGACTCTAGGAATTTCGGCACAGCGCATTGTAGGAACCGGCCTTGGTGTCTTAGGTGCGTCAATTTGGGTAAATCTGCTAGGACTTTCATGGTGGACATTCGGGCTTGGTGTTCTCATCTCGCTCATCATTGCGCGACTGTTGCCATTTTCCGTGGGCGGCCAGATCCAAATTCCCATTGCGGTGATCTTTGTTCTCGCGATTGGGCCGAATTCAATGGAACAGGATTTGTGGCGCGTTCTTGACGTTGGAATCGGCGGTGTAGTCGGGATTGCGGCGGTATTGATCTGGCCACCAAAACCACCGATTGCATTATTTCTCACCTCACTGGCCAAGTACCGGGATGAAATCTATGAGGTACTTAAAGCCATCGGTGAAGAGTCGGGAACCGACCTGCACGGCCGGGTTCACGACTACATTCCCCAAGCCCGCAATCTGCGCGACGGGGGTCTGCAGGCGCGCGAGCAACTGACCCAGGTTTCACAGAGCACACGAGTCAATTTGCGCGCTGGAAACATTCGCGCCCAGCTTCCGCAACTAGCATTATCACTGCGCCGTCTCTTGGGATTTGCAATTCAAGTACGTGGACTCGCCGGTGTCGCCGATGCACTTTATGATCGACGATTGCCTGTTGCACTCACATCTGAGCATTTGAATGAACTCATCAACTCGCTATTGGAGCAAGCCCACACCGTTATGGGTGGTCCGGGTGAACCAATCGTGCTCGCTGGGGATGCGGGCGCACTGGACTCAAGTGATTTTGCCGGCATGATACGAAATACTGCTGCGAATTTCGTCGCTGAGTTTGGCGCTGTCACTTCTTTGTTGGAATCCATCGCCATGCTGGGTCGATTCGATTATTTGCGATCACAGGTGCAGGCCTACGGATCAGGTGCTCATATTTTCGACGAAGATCTGTGAAGAATCACAACAGTGCATTTCCCATCCGAGACCACCGGGTCGTGGGAACTCACTTGTAATTGCGTGCGCGGAACATGTCCTGCAAAACAACCGATGCGGCGACCGATGCGTTCAACGATTCATTGCCCTTCGCCATTGGGATGTTGACCAACCAGTCACAGCTCTCTTTAACCAGACGGGACAGCCCGGCCCCTTCGGCGCCAATCACAATCACTATCGGGTCTCTCCACGTGTCGGCCTTGATTTCTTGCAGCGGTGTTGCGCCTTCGGATGCAAGTCCGATCACGGTAAAGCCAACCTTTTGAAGTGAGATCAGTGAGCGGTTTAGGTTGGTGACTTGGGCAACCTTGATTCTTGTGAGCGCTCCAGCCGAAGACTTCCAAGCTGTTGCCGTCACGCCAACACTGCGTCGCTCTGGCAGCAAAATTGCTTCCGCACCAAAGGCCGCGGCAGATCGAGAGATTGCTCCAAGGTTACGTGGGTCGGTGAGACCATCACAGGCAATAATGCAACGCGAGGATTCAATTGATTTAAGGTCCGCGTACTTGTATTCGGGGACGGTGAGAACAAGTCCTTGGTGCACGCCGCCGTCAGTCATGCGATCCAATTCTGCGCGTGGGACTTCCATGAGCGGGATCCCCAAAGACACAGCAGTTTTCATGGCCTCTCGCCAGCGGTCATCGGTATCTGCTTTTGACTGAACATACAGGGCATTTGCGGGGACTTTCGCTCGCAAAGCTTCAACGACGGAGTTGCGTCCCATGAGCAGACTGGCGACCCGAGCCTTTGTTCGTTCGACCCTGCGGCCACCACTTCCCTCAGGATTAGTTGCAGCGCGCCGTTCAGCCGCCTTTTTTTGCTTGGCCTTGGGGTGATGCGGGCGATCAACCGCTTTAGGAGTCGGCCCGCGGCCACCGAGTTTGTCTTTACGGTTTCCGCCAGAGCCCGTACTTGCACCCTTCTTGGACCCTGGGGTACGCATTGCACCACGACGTTGGGAGTTACCAGCCATTAGTTCGATTCCTTAGATTGTGGGGCACGAATGCTAAATCGCACACCCTCTTTTGTGTCTTCAAGAGCAATACCAATTCGATCCAGTTCATTACGAATCGCATCTGCTGCTTCAAAGTCTTTACGTACGCGGGCATCGGCTCGTTGATCAATTGCCACCTGAACGAGTTGGCCGATTATTTCTTGGTTCCCTGACTGCTCTTGCTTCCATTGCGGATCCAGGGGGTTCATGCCCAACACGTCGAGCATGCTTACCACGGAGACCAGATCTTCCCTCACCTCTTTCGCATTGCCTTCGGCAAGCTTGGTGTTTGCCGCTCGGACAACCTCGTGAATTACTGCAATGGCGTTGGGGACACCAAAGTCGTTATTCATTTCAATGTCAAACTTCTCCGCGCGCGCAGTGCCGTCAACGTCAACATCCGAAATATTTAGCGCTTCCATCGCTCGGGTAATAAATCCACGAATTCTTTCGAAACCTATTCCTGCTTCTTGGACCGCCGAGTCGGAGAACTCCAACATGGAGCGGTAATGCGATCCCGCCAAGTAGTAACGCAGATGAAGTGCCGGAATTCGAGTGAGCACTTCACTGACTAAAAGCGAATTGCCAAGTGACTTACTCATTTTTTCACCAGCAGTCGTCACCCAAGCGTTATGCATCCAGTACTGGGCGAACGGATCGCCTGCAGCTTTTGATTGGGCAATTTCATTTTCGTGGTGTGGGAAAATCAAATCAATCCCACCCCCGTGAATATCAAAAGACGTGCCTAGAAATTTACGAGCCATTGCTGAACATTCGATGTGCCAACCGGGACGACCAGGACCCCATGGAGTGTCCCAGTGTGGCTCATCCGGTTTTGCGGCTTTCCACATTGCAAAATCGCGTGGATCACGTTTACCGAGCGCGACCGCATCATTGGCCGCCAACATGTCATCAATTTTTTGGCCGCTCAAAGAGCCATAGGAAGCATCTGAGCGAACATCGAAGTAAACGTCACCTGCTTGCGCGTATCCGTGATTCGCATCAATGATTTCCTGCATCATGTCGATCATTTCGGGGATGTGACCGGTTGCGCGTGGCTCAGCCGTTGGCGGGAGGCACCCCAGCGCTTCATATGCGGCCGTGAATGCGCGTTCATTTTTAAAGGCAACAACCCAATAAGGGACGTCGTCGTGCCCAGCATTATGAATAATTTTGTCGTCAATGTCGGTCACATTGCGAACGAATGTCACGTTATAGCCAGCAGCGGTGAGCCAACGCCTGACAACGTCAAAGGCTATGCCGCTACGAATATGACCAACATGCGGCGGGGCCTGAACCGTGGCACCACACAGGTATATGCCAACCTTGCCACTCTCAAGGGGAACAAAATCCCGCACGGAGCGCGTTGACGTGTCATAAATCCGCAAAGTCGGTAGGGTCACTATGCGAACATTACTAGTGTGAAGAATTTGGCTGGTAAATGCTTATTTTCCCATGACGCTGGCAACCGCAATTGCCGCGATTCCCTCACCACGGCCCGTAAGCCCAAGGCCATCGGAGGTGGTTCCCGAGACTCGAACGGGCGCACCGATCGCAGCACTGAGGACGTCCTCGGCCTCCTGCCTTCGAGTTCCTACTTTTGGTGAGTTGCCAATTATTTGGACTGAGACGTTAACAATTGAGAATTGATGCCCGTTAACCAACTGAGCAACATGGGACACCAGACTCACACCGGAAGCGTCGGCCCATTGTGGATCCCCCGTTCCAAAAACTGCGCCAAGGTCACCAAGGCCCGCTGCTGAGAGAAGTGCGTCACATATTGCGTGAGATGCGACGTCAGCGTCGGAGTGACCGTCGAGCCCCGGTTCACCGGGCCACAGTAGACCGGCAATCCACAATGGTCGACCGGGAGCGAACGCATGCACGTCCGTTCCAATACCTACAAACGGGTATTTAGGTGATGACACCGCTTGCCCTTCTTTTGGCAATAATTGTTTCTGCGATTGCAAGATCAAATGGCCGAGTGATTTTCATTGCTTCAATGTGGCCTTCAATCACTTTCACAGTGATTCCCATCGCTTCAACGAGTCCTGCGTCATCAGTAAATATGCCTTGGGATTCATCGAGTTGCGCGTGGGCGCGCTGCAATAGTTCACGATCAAATCCTTGTGGGGTTTGAATAGCGCGCAGCGAATTACGATCAATTGTTGCCAGTACGTCACCATCATTGTTCACTTCTTTGATGGTGTCGGTGACTGCCAACCCAGGAACCACGGCCGGGTTTCCCGCTCGAACCGCGGCAACAATGGCAGTTACTAATTCAACGGGGACCAGCGGCCGAGCGGCGTCATGAACGAGAACCACGTCAACATCTGCTGGTAACGCGATGAGCGCCCGGGCAACAGATTCTTGCCGGGTATCACCACCGGCAACAACGCTGACTTTGTCAGAGAAACTTTGCTGGGCAAGAAGTGCTGTTACTGATTCAACGTCACCGGGCGGAGCGGCCACTACAACTAGGTCGACACTGCGGGCAGACGCCAACGTACTCACTGCATAAATAAGAATGGGTACTCCGGAAATCTCGCGTAGAGCTTTAGGCTCCCCCGGGCCAAGCCGTTCTCCACGACCAGCCGCCGGGACAAGTGCCGCGGTGCGATTCACTTTCCCAACTTTCTTAGGAAGCTAAGACCTCATCAAGTATTTCTTCAGCCTTTACTTCGTTGGTTTTTTCAGCCAATGCAAGTTCGCTCACCAGGATCTGGCGGGCCTTAGCCAACATCCGTTTCTCGCCTGCGGAAAGTCCACGATCCTGCTCGCGACGCCACAGGTCACGAACTACTTCAGCTACCTTGATGACATCACCTGATGAAAGTTTTTCGAGATTGGCCTTGTAGCGACGGCTCCAGTTGGTTGGCTCTTCGGTGTATGGCTGGCGAAGCACGCTAAACACACGATCCAGGCCTGCTGCGTCAACAACGTCACGAACACCCACTAGGTCGACATTGTCGGAAGGGACTCGAACCGTGAGATCCCCTTGGGCCACTCGGAGCACCAGATACTCGCGATCCTCACCCTTGATTGTCCTCATTTCGACCGCTTCGATGAGTGCGGCCCCATGATGGGGATAAACGACAGTCTCGCCGACCTTAAAAGCCATATTGATGAGCCCCTTTCAGAGAACCCAACTTTACCATGGTGACCCCAGCCCACCTTCGGCAGTGAGACGCTCCCCTAAAGCCATGAGGCAACTACCAGCGCGAATGGAATCCACCAGGGTCATCCTTGTATCCTGACCGCGTGAAGAAACCCGCCGAAATTAACCGCCCGGTCAAACTCCGATCCATTTATGTGGCGGCTGCCGGACTCACCCTGCTTTCACTGTCCCTCACGGGCTGCTACAACGGTCAACAGGCCAGTACCAATGTGCAGGCAACCCAACCTTCGGGCAACGGGAATACCCTTCGAGCTGGGCAAATGACGGTTGATAATGCAACCGTCGTCCAAGACGAAGCAGGCAATGCCACGGTCCTCATGCGAATCACAAATCAAGGTCTCGAATCGGACACATTGATGGCTGCTGTTGTGGGTGAGCAGCCGGCAACGATTACACCTGGACCCGTTGAGATTGCACCGGGTGAATCAATTTCATTTGCCTGGGATGCTACACATTTCGTAAATCTCCCAGGACTCAACGCAACCATGAGCTCTTATGTCCCGCTGGGTCTTCAGTTTGCCATTGCCGGCATTACCGAGACTGATGTCTTGGTGGTTCCACCAACCGGCATTTACGCTGATATAAAACCGTAATTAAACGTACGCCGCAACAATCACGGTCAAAATTGGCGCAATAATCAGCGCCGGCAACAGGTCACCAACGGCAACTGATTTAATGCGCAGCACGCGCAGGCCCACGCCGATCAACAACACTCCGCCGGTTGCAGTGATCGATGCAATCATTGCGCTTGACAGGAACGGGCCAACAAATACCGCGAGAATTGTGAAAAATCCTTGAACGACCCCGACGGAGATGGCCGAGGCGATTACCCCCCAGCCGAGTGAGGCTGCAAATGCAATTGACGCGAAACCATCGAGTGACGCTTTCAGGGCCAACTGGTCAATTCCTGTGCCGAGACCGTCAGAGAGCGAACCAAGAATTGCCAGAGGACCAATACAGAAAATCAAGCTCGCGTCTACGAATCCTTCGATGAATCGAGCCCGACCCGCGGAACTTTCCCCCCGAGAGAATTTAGCTTGAAGCCACCCGCCAACTGATTCAAGTCGCGCCTCAATGCGAAGAAATGAACCGAGGATTCCCCCAATAATCAGTGAGCCCAGAACAATAAGCAGCGTGGCTGAGCCACCCACTTCATCAATCCAATCCTGATCCCGCAGCGCGACAATATTGAGTGCCGCAATGACGAGTACAAGCATGCCAAGAGAGTCTGTGACAACAGCTCGGGTTCGCTCGGGAAGTCGGTGACCTAAACCAATGCCAATAAGTGAGCCAATAACAATTGCAACAACGTTAATGATTGTGCCTAGGCCTACCACGTGAAGATCACGACCCACAGTTTATCAAACTAGATGTCGAACTTGTATCCCAATCCGCGAACGGTATGAATATGACTCGGGTGTGAGGGATCAACCTCAATTTTTGCACGTAAACGCTTGATGTGAACGTCCAACGTTTTGGTATCACCGACGTAATCTGCTCCCCAGACTCGATCAATGAGCTGGTTTCGAGTGAGTACTCTGCCCGAATTTCGTACCAAGAATTCCAGGAGGTCAAATTCCTTGAGAGGCATAGTGACATGCTCTCCGCGAACGGAGACAATATGTCGCTCAATGTCTATACGTACGGTTCCCGCTTCGATTGTTGGCGGCAATAGTTCATCTTGTTCGCCGTTGCGACGCAGAACAGCGCGAACTCGCGCTAAAAGTTCGCGCGATGAAAAAGGTTTGGTTACATAGTCGTCAGCGCCAAGTTCCAAACCAACAACTTTGTCCACTTCACCATCTTTTGCCGTCAGCATGATGATGGGGACAGTTGATTTGCCACGAATGATTCGGCACACTTCGGTACCAGAAATCCCGGGGAGCATTAAGTCAAGGAGTACCAAATCTGGACCGTGCTTGTCGAACTCTGTAAGTGCAGCATTTCCATCTGTGGCAATAAAGACTTCGTAGCCTTCACGACGCAACATGAAAGACAGTGCGTCCGAGAATGAGTCTTCGTCTTCAACAATAAGTACTCGCGTCACGAAACTTTACCTCTCACCACGGAAAGAGTGTCAACCGCGAACTCATGTGAATCACGTGAGTCGTCAAGCATCGGGTTGTAGGAAGGAATCCGCAGAGTAAATGTTGAACCTGTTCCCACTTCCGACCACACGACTACTTCTCCTCCATGGTTTTGGCAAACATGTTTCACAATGGCCAAGCCCAGGCCGGTTCCACCCGTACCGCGTGAGCGAGCGGGGTCAACCCGGTAGAAGCGTTCAAATACTCGGTCCAAGTCATGTGCAGGAATACCAATGCCGGCGTCTTTAACCGAGATTTCTACAATCCCATCAACCTCGCGCGCGGTAACCGAAACACGCGTGTTTTCCGTCGAGTAATTGATTGCATTTGTCAGCAAATTGCGCAGGGCTGTGAGGAGTTGGCCCCGATCCCCCAAAATCACAGACTCTTGGGGGTCGCCCCGAATAATCTCAACACCCATTCCACCGGCAAGAGTTTTAACCTCCTCGATTGACCTATTGATCAATTGATCGGTTTCAACCAACTCCGCGCGGTTCATCGGGTCATCACTTTGAAGCCGCGAAAGATCTATGACGTCTTGGATCAGGTTCCCGAGCCGCTTCGCCTCAGCTTGCATTTTCTCCGCGAAGTGTTCTACCTGCTCCTTGTCATCCGCCGAAGACAACACCGCTTCAGCAAGGAGTGAGAGTGCGCCAACGGGAGTTTTCAATTCGTGGCTGACGTTGGCAACAAAATCACGCCGTACGGCATCGACTCGACGTTCTTCAGCCAGGTCGTCAATTAAAACCAGGATGGCTCCAGAGTTGAGAGGCGCAATTCGCACCTTTACTTCCAGTAACTCACGTCCTAGTGGAGGGCGGCGTACACGTAACACCTGCTCACGAGGTGAGCCGTCATCGGCAACCTGTGAAATAATTTCGGCAATATCGGGGACCGCGACCGAACTGCGGTTCACAATTCCTAAAGTGAGCGCCCGGGTACTAGCCCGAAGTACGGTGCCGTCAGGGGCCACCACGAGCGAAGCTGAGGGAACAATCGACAAAAGTCGCACAATTTCCTCTGAGACCGCGGGGTAGATCGCCGCCGAGCGTGGGGGATTTTCCCCCTGCTCACCTCGTTGTTTTAATGCCACGACCCTTACCATAGGGCTCTGGGAGAACACTGCTTCCAAAAAGTGGTCAGACACGTGAAAGTTCCGCCAAGGTTTCACCAACTGAACCTGAAATTTACCTGCCGTTTGCTTGCCGGTCACTTACGGTGTTCGCGCATCTAAACTATGGGCCTAGGCTTAGAGCCCTGAGAGGAAGTGAGGCCGGTATGCGCAAGGCCTATGACGAGCAGGTTGAAATGATAACTGCCGACCTGGTCGAGGTAACGCGACTTGTCGGATCAGCGATGAACAGGGCAACCCAAGCGCTGCTCGATGCTGATCTTCAATTGGCTGAGGCTGTTATTGATTTTGATGCCAAAGTTGACATATTGACATCCGGCATTGACGAGAGGTGCTTTGAACTCATTGCACAGCAACCCGGCGTTGCCGACCTTCGGGTACTTCTCGGCGCAATGCGCATCTCCAGTTCCCTTGAACGTATGGGCGATCTCGCTGAGCACGTTGCCAAGCAGGCCCGTATGCGTCACCCCAGGGTTGCCGCACCTCAAGCGGTACGCGCAACATTCGCGGAGATGGGTGGCCTGGCTGAGGCCATTGTTTCAAAGACCGGGTCAGTTATTGCCACAAAAGATGTCAGCCTTTGTGTTGATATAGCCCGCCACGATGAAGAGATGGATCGCCTCCATCGGGAACTTTTCACCATCGTTCTCTCACCTGCATGGAAGTACGGCGTTGAAGAAGCGATCGATGTGACTTTGCTTTCTCGCTTCTACGAGCGTTATGCAGATCATGCTGTTTCCGTGTCAAAGCGCGTGGTAACCATCGTTACCGGTGAACCCTACGTCGCCGTTTCGCTTACGAATTAGGTTCTTATAAATGCGCGTTGCACTGCTCTCCATCCACACATCACCGCTGGATCAACCAGGTACCGGTGACGCGGGTGGCATGAATGTTTACATTGTGGAGACTGCAAAGCGCTTAGCTCAAAGTGGGATTGAAATTGATATTTTTACCCGGGCAACCGCCTCGCGTTTGGTTCCATCAGTTGAACTAGTGCCCGGTGTGAAGGTGATTCACATTACTGCCGGCCCATTTGAAGGGCTTCTCAAAAATGACCTTCCCGGTCAGTTGTGTGCTGTTACCGCTGGAGTACTTCGCACCGAAGCCGCGCAACCTGAGGGCTACTACGACCTCATCCACTCCCATTATTGGCTTTCCGGCCAAGTTGGGTGGCTCGCCTCCGAACGCTGGCGCGTGCCACTGCTTCACACAATGCACACAATGGGCCGTGTAAAAAACTTGGGACTCGCGGCTGGCGAAAAAGCCGAGCCAGATATGCGGATTATTGGTGAGCAGCAAGTCGTCGATGTAGCTCAACGCCTGATTGCCAACACCGAACTTGAAGCGACTGAACTCACGGAACATTACGGAGCAGATCCAGCAAAAATTGATGTTGTGAATCCCGGCGTTGACCTGGAACTTTTTTCTCCGGGATCACAATCCGATGCTCGTAGGGAACTCGGCATCCCGCTCGATGCCAGCATGTTGCTATTCGTTGGTCGAATTCAACCATTAAAAGCTCCCGATATTTTGATTCGAGCTGCAGCAGAACTGGTTGCCATGCGCCCCGAGTTACGCAGTTCTCTTGTTGTCGTGATTTGCGGTGGCATGTCCGGTTCGGGGATTGACCACCCTGAAGCACTGCGCGACCTGGCTAATGATCTAGGGATCCTTGATTTAATTCGATTCGAACCACCGAGCAGCCGAGAGAAGCTTGTTTCTTGGTATCGAGCGGCTGATCTGACAATTATTCCTTCATATTCTGAATCATTTGGCCTCGTCGCAGTCGAGTCCCAAGCGTGCGGCACCCCGGTTGTCGCATCTGCTGTTGGTGGTTTGAAAACTGCAGTGGCCAACAACGTCAGTGGTCGTCTCATCGATGGCCATAACCCCATCGCTTACTCGCACGTCATCAACCAATTACTGACAAATCCGTTGGCTCGCGAGGAACTTAGCAAAGGGGCTCGGATGCATGCGGCGGCATTTGGCTGGGAAAACACCACAGCGGGGTTGATTGATTCCTATAACCGCGCGCTAAGTACTTCACGGGTTTCCTTGTGAACGTAACCAGTGACATTGAAAAATTTCTCACTGACTCGAACCTCTCATTCACCCGCAATGAAAATATCATCATCGTCACTATCCCAGGAACTCACAAGTTGAGCACTACTTGTTCCATGAGTGTTGGAACCTCAACTCTCACTTTAAATGCATTTGTTTCGCGAAAACCCGATGAAAATCACGAAGAGGTTTATCGCTGGTTACTCGAACGAAACCTAAGAATGTACGGAGTTTATTTTGCAGTCGACAACCTCGGCGACATTTACCTCGCCGGCAGAGTGCCACTGAGCTGCGTTGATGAAGCCGAACTCGATCGACTAATCGGGTGTGTATCGCAATACTCCGATGGCGCGTTTAATACGATACTTGAATTGGGATTTGCCACCGCAATCAGAAAAGAATGGCAGTGGCGCGTAAGTCGTGGCGAATCTACCGAAAATCTTGATGCATTTGCCCACCTCATCGAACCTGAAGCGTGAACCGGCAAGATATGCGCATGAGTGAAACTTCGTACACGTTGATTCTTCTACGTCACGGTGAGTCCGAATGGAATGCCAAGAATCTATTCACCGGATGGGTTGACGTTGATCTCAATGACAAGGGCCGCGCGGAGGCGAAAAAGGGAGGCGAGCTACTGGCCGAAGCCGGGCTCTACCCTGACGTAGTCATCACATCCGTGCTCCAGCGCGCGATCAAGACCTCACAAATTGCGCTCGAGGCATGTGGGCGATTGTGGATTCCGGTCGTACGCAACTGGCGGCTCAATGAGCGTCACTATGGCGCACTCCAAGGAAAAGATAAGGCGCAAACACTGGCTGAGTTCGGTGAAGAGCAGTTCCTTTTGTGGCGTCGCTCATATGACACTCCACCACCACCCATAGATCCCAGCAGTGAGTTTGCTCAGAATTCCGATCCCCGCTATGCCACACTCCCGCCGGAGGCTGTGCCTAGCACCGAATGCTTAGCCGACGTTGTGGATCGCCTGATTCCTTTTTGGGAAGATGTGATTGTTGCAGAACATCTTCGCCGCGATGAAACAGTTCTGGTTGTTGCCCACGGTAATTCACTACGCGCATTGGTTAAGCACCTCGATGAAATTTCCGATGAAGATATCGCGGCCATAAACATCCCAACGGGAATTCCCTTGGTGTACAAACTCGATGAGAACCTAAAACCGATTGTTCCCGGTGGTGAATACCTCGATCCGGCTGCGGCTATCAAGGCTGCGGCGGCAGTCGCTGCTCAAGGAAACAAGAAGTAGCGACCAACCTAACGCTCGTCCTCAGTACCTAATGCTTCGACATATAGCTCTGTTGCATTCTGATTCGTGTCTGGCTTCTTCTTGCGTAGGATTCCTCGCTTGACTCGATCTCCGTGGTGCTTGACGTGGTGGATACTGCGCTTAGCCCAAGCAAATTCAGTGGCCAGAATTCCTAGGCCCAAAAGCATCACGACTAACCCGGGGCCAGGCAGCACTGTGAGGGCCACTCCCGTTATGAGCGTCACCATTCCCACCGAAGCGGCAAGAATTTTCCTGATCGGTCTAGGCAGCGATGCCCAAGAGTCGGTGTAACGCTGGACCCATTGAGATTTAGGCATCGATTAACTCTCTGCGCCTATTTGCGTCCGGTTATTTCGATCATCTTTGGACGAATATCAAACAGATAAATCAGGGCAATTACGGTTCCAGCGATTCCAAAGATTGACAGTGCCAAAGATGGCGCCAGTCCGGCGAGCACGGATACCCCGGTAAGAGCAACCCACAGCAGTTTTGTTTGCCGCCCGATAAACGGGAAGTATTCGGCCGGCCGGCGAATTGCATCGACTAAGGCGAATAGCTTCACCGCAAGCAGGATGGCCCAAAGTGCATAAACCACGAGAGTTTCAAAGCCCATGGAATGATGCTAACCGACGCCCCCGGCATATGCGAAATCCCGCCGGTTTCCCAGCGGGATTCGCGAATAACTGTTCGGATTAACTCACGAGCCAATTGAATTTAGACACCGATTGCTTCGCGCACCAGTGTCACTGTTTGACCGGCATTGTGCCGGATTTTGGTTGCTGCTTCAGACGCTGTTGCATAACCGTCTTTTGCGGCAGACTTCATTGCGTCAATGGCTGTTCCGACACCATCCATGTTTACAGCGGACATGTCAATCTTTGGGAAATCAACCTTGGGGAATTCAACCTTGGGAATATCAATTTTTGGCAATTCGACTCCAAAGAAGTTGAATTTATTTGATGTGTTCATTTCTTCCGACATTTCATCCTCTTTCATTTTCATTGTGTTTTCTTATTCGTATTTGATTCCATAGTCGAACCGTTTTCTGCTTGGAACGCTGCGTAAATCTGAAGCAGTGTTGTGCGCTGTCGCTCGGTCAAGGTTCGATCCGAAGCAATGGCGGTGGTCACAACTTCGTCACCCGCACGATCGCTGAGGATGCCCGCTTGGACGTAGAGGCTCTCCGCGGAGATCCTGAGTCCTTGGGCAATCCGATTCAGGATTTCAGCACTGGGTTTGCGCAATCCGCGCTCAACTTGGCTCAGATATGGATTCGACACCTCGGCAGCCTTTGCCAGCTGGCGAAGTGACATTTGAGCTTGGTCACGCTGGTCTCGGATAAAAGAACCGAGTCCGCTGACATCTATTCCGGCCATGGCTCCAGTATGCACCCAAGTGCTTGCAATTGCAAACGGAAGTGCTTGCTGGGGCTAGCGCCGTATTTTTAGGTAAAATGTGGATGGAAATAACCACGGGAAATCGGCACTACAACGTGACCATAGAAATCCCACTCGGTGTGCCCGTTCCGGGAACACGCGGCAAGGAGCATGGCCGAGTTACGAAGTGTCCCAACCGACGATCCCGAGTACCTTTCCATAATCCGATCATGACACGCTTAAGTGATGCGGGCGATAGTGCAACGGGCAATTGACGCCAATGTGGTTGTTGATCACACAGTAATCGGCTCATTTGCCGGACCTGGACTGGTCGTTCTGGTGGGGGTGACCCACACGGACACCACAGCTGCGGCTAATAAATTGGCGGAAAAGATATTTGGATTACGAATCTTTGATCAAGAGTTTATTTCGCAATTTGACCAAATCTGTGTTCCGCCAGGATCCTCACGTGAACTCAGCGCGGGGGAATTGGGACTGCCCATGTTGGTGATTAGCCAATTCACACTTTATGCATCAACAAGCAAAGGTCGCCGTCCCACCTGGGATGCTGCTGCGCCCGGCGAAGTCGCTGAACCACTCGTTGAAGCTGTTGCCCAGAAGTTGCGCCAGTTGGGAACGCAGGTTTCACAAGGAAAGTTTGGTGCGGACATGAATGTCTCATTAACCAATGCGGGGCCCATGACGTTGATCATTGACGTTGATTAATTGTCAGTGACAACCAATTCTTGATTTGCCGTGATCACATTGCCGTCATGTAACACATGCAATGTTTCGTCAGCGGGTGTTGAACGTTTGATGACCGCTGTTGCGATGGGTCCGAGTTCATAGTGCCTTGCGGGGGTTGCGATAAAGCCAATTACCTTGCCGGCCGCTGTTGTGACTTCGTCACCGTGTGAAGGTAAATCACTGTCGCTGCCATCAAGATGAAGGAGAACAAGCCGGCGCGGCGGTTTACCCAGGTTGTAGACACGGGCAACGGTTTCTTGGCCACGGTAACAACCCTTTTGTAAGTGGACACCAGATCCAATCCAACCAAGTTCGTGGGGCAAGGATTTATGGTCGGTCTCACGAGCGAACTGGGGAACAGCCGCGGCGGTCCGAATCGCGTTATAAGCCCACGTTCCTGCACGATTGGGAAATTGATCAAGTCGCTCCGCCAGCTTTGATCGAGGAACAATTACCTGACGGCCAAGGAATAGTTCAGGACGGGCGGCAACGTACTTGTCCACATATCCCACGCCCGCAATTCCTGCGCCAGCGAACTCGTCCGGGGTGAGCCACGTGATGACACTGGGATCAACGGCGTGCACCGGTTCCCAAACCACCGCAAATACCTCGCTTACGTCAGCGACCTCAACGCGTAACATAAACCGCATTGAATTGAGATAGGCAGTCAGCGCGGTGGCAGTGTTCGGAGGTGTAATGAGCCAGGTTGTCTCTCCGTCGTCAACTACATGTAACTCTTGTTCAACGTGCCCGTGTGGACTGAGAATCAAAGCGATCCGGGAGACATGTGGCTCCAAGTTTTCCAAGAATGCGGTGGTCAGGCTGTGCAACCACGAGAGTCGATCCACTCCCGTAACGGTAACGACACCCCAGTGAGAAAGATCGACACTCGCCTCACCGGCAATGAGTAAACGCTGCTCACGATGCGGGTCGCCGTAGTGCCAAGCTACACCGAAATCAAGATCCGACTCTGGTGCGGGGATTGGGGTGATGCCAACTTCACCCATTTGTTTTTGACTCCAATTTATTGGCGCAAACTTTACACAAACCGGTCAGTGCCATGTGGGTCATGTGGGCGTTGAATCCGTAGGTTTCTTGCAGGTCAAGTGAAAATTCAGCAGCCGCAGCGGCCGGAATGCTGGTCACTTCCGCGCAGTTGTCACACACAAGATGAATATGCGGGGACTCATCTTGCGAGTGATAAACGGGTGCGCCGTGCCCGATGTGTGTATGCGTGATCAAGCCAACGCTCTCCAGCACTTCTAGGGTCCGGTAAATGGTTGAGAGATTCACACCTGATGCCGTCTTTTGCACCGAGGACAGGATCTCCTCGGGTGTTCCATGCCCCAGTTGGTTCACCGACTCCAGTACTAATTGTCTCTGCGGGGTAATGCGAAAACCTTGCTCGCGAAGCCGGTCCTCCCAGGGCGTCGATTCCATGGGAACTACAGGTCTTCAACTGCTGGGCGTAATTTCGCGGAAAGATGATTTTGCATGGGCTGCTCCATCGCTGCCATGTCAAAAGTCCACACAAGTTGTGAGTCAAACAATCCGTAAAGGCGCTCGCCATGGGTATACGGTTTCGCGCTTTCGGTTCGAATAACAACGTCAGTTTTCAACGTTGCTCGTGCGCTCGTAATTTTTGCGTTGTCCAAACCAAGCACCTCGGTTGTACCAATATAGATTTCGGCAAAACCCGTTGGGTGAGACAGAACTAATTCAATCTGATTGTCAGGGCGTGGACGCCAATACCCTGACTCGGTTGCGAGCGGTTTAATTCGCTCGCCTGCTTCGTCGAGGAGCCAACTGCGGGAAACATAGTTAATAAATGGTCGACCATCACAGGAAAATACAACCTCCTGCCCGAATCTAAAATCCTCAATTGTGGGGTAAGTACCCAGTCCGACTCCAACCCAGCTTCCGATCAGCCACGAAAGTGGCATGACCTCAACAGGAAGCTTGTCCACAGATCAGCCTTGGCCCTTGAAGAGTTTGGCCACAACGTAAAACGAGAAAAAACCGGCGGCAGCGATTGCAATAACGAGGAGTGATGTGTACACGAATTCCAACATGTGCGCACTCTACCCTTTCACGCCATTTTGCTCATATGGGACATGAGACCTCAGCCATTCTCCGATGGCAGTCAGAGTTTCCGCGCTAATGGCTGTCTCGGCGTGCCCGAACCCCTCAACCACAATCACCGTGGCATTTGCATTGCCGGCTCGCTCGATCGCATTTTCCAAAGCGTATGCATGCTCAACCGGGAAGTACTTGTCCACGTCACCGTGCACGATTAACAGTGGCATGTGTGAGAGCCGCTCAACCGCAACCTCAGGTGAAATCGGGGGTGGATCTGGCCACGGTGTACTGGAAACATGGACACCTTTGCCACGCAAAACCAGGCGACCCGCTTGGGTCTCAATCAGGCGATGAACCACCCGCATAATCGGTGTTCCGCGGTAAAACCAAAATGCGGGGGCGCTCACGCTCACGACAAGATCCGGTTTAGCCGCACCCTGTGCCAATGCAGCCTGACGCAATACGACTGATCCACCCATGGAAAAGCCAACGGTTGCCACGCGACGGTAACCGAAGTCGCGAGCGTGGGCTACGGCTGCGTCAACATCATAAATTTCATCCATGCCCATCGTGCCTTCACCACCGGAATCCCCGTGACCGCGAAGGTCGAGCGCAAGTACCCCGCCAAATTCCCTCAATGCCGCGACCACTTTTTTGACATGGTCTTGCTCACGGTTCCCCGTGAATCCGTGGGCCAGAACAATCCCTAGGGCGAGTGGATCTGAATCGGTCTTTGCGTGAACCCACGTTGAATGGGTTCCCGCAATGCGCACTTCATCCCGCGTATACAGGGTGAATTCGGAGTGCATACCCCTATTTTGCCGGTTAGCTCCGGTGACTTAGTCGGCACCTATATATGCACGAAATATGCAATCGGTAGTCTAAGCCTTGATTTAGGAGGTGGCATGCGAATAGTTCTCTTGACCCGTGCCATGCACTCTTCCGCTGAAGTCCTTCCAGCGTTGACGCTCCTCAACCACAGCGTTCGCGTTTTGGGAGCAGAACCATCTTCTTTATTGGCGGTCGATAATTCCGATGTCGTCCTCGTTGACGGACGCATGGATCTCGCAGCCGTTCGAAGTTTCACACGATTGCTGTGTGACACGGGTGCTGGTGCACCCATCCTGCTGATCACCACCGAAGGGAACCTCACCGCGGTCCAAGGTGACTGGGGAATTGACGACTTCATGTTGAATACGACTTCCCCCGCTGAACTTGAAGCACGACTGCGGATCGCTGTTGCTCGCTACAACATTAGTTTGGGAATTGACGCGAATCGCAGCCCTGAAGAAATTAATCTCGGAGCC
Source organism: Candidatus Nanopelagicales bacterium (assembly GCA_044240195.1). Lineage (GTDB taxonomy): Bacteria > Actinomycetota > Actinomycetes > S36-B12 > S36-B12 > UBA4592. The sequence continues at coordinate 33,746 of JBIHZX010000004.1, forward strand.
CTCCACATTGACGAGGTCAGCTACAGCGTTCGACTTAATGGTCGTCCTCTCGATTTAACATTTAAAGAATTTGAGTTGTTGAAATATCTCGCTCAACACCCAGGTCGAGTTTTCACTCGCGCCGTTTTATTGCAAGAAGTGTGGGGTTACGACTACTTTGGTGGAACCCGCACCGTTGACGTGCATGTCCGACGTCTTCGCGCGAAACTTGGTTTAGAGAATGAAGCCCTTATCGGCACAGTGCGAAATGTTGGTTATCGATTTGTTCTCGAAGCCCCGGAATCTGCAAACGGGCGTATCGATCAACTTCAGTCGTAACGCATCATGTCTCATCAGTCGTCGGTTATCTCAACGGTAGTTCTCGGCCACCTTGATCCCGTGCAAGTGGATCAGATAACGCAACTACTCAACAGCGCAACTGAATTTGATGGTGTTCGTCCGTTGAGCGAGCATGCATGGCTGCACCTTCGCTCCGGTGAAAGTGGCCTGCACATACTTGGGCTTTCTGATGATCACGGAGTTCACGGAGTTCACGGGGACGACCATTCACACATTGTTGGTTACGCGCACGTGGACGTCACCGATCTCGTTGAAGGTGCGAGTGCTGAGTTGGTTGTTGCTCCAGAATCACGAAACAGTGGGGTGGGTCACGCGTTAGTAGAGCAGGCATTGAAAGTCTCACCCGACGGGCGACTGCGCCTTTGGGCGCACGGCCTCACAAGTGGTGCACAATCTCTCGCTGACTCCCTTGGTTTCGTACTGAGTCGCTCCTTGTGGCAAATGCGACGCTCACTTTTCGCACCACTTCCACCAGCACAGATTCCAGCCGGTGTATCGATCCGGGCGTTTGATCCGGCAACTGATATCGAGGGGGTATTGGCTGTCAACGCACGCGCCTTCGCCGATCTACCAGATCAAGGTAACTGGACAAAAGCCGATATCTTGACGCGGCTGAAGGAGTCCTGGTTTAACGCAGACGGATTCTTTATCGCTGTTGACTCACACACCGATGCCATCATCGGATTTCACTGGACCAAAGTTCATGGATCTGGCGGACATGGATCAGATCACAGCCACGAGACAATTGGCGAGGTGTACGTGCTTGCCGTTGATCCGGAAAACCGGGTACCAGGGTTAGGACGGGCCTTGAGCGCCTGGGGGTTGACGTATTTGCGAAGCCTCGGGCTTAGCCAGGCAATGCTCTATGTCGATTCTTCCAATGAGCGGGCTATCGCCCTCTATGAAAGCATGAAGTTCGTGCATTGGGATACCGACGTCATGTACCGGCGGCCCGTTCACTAGAGAAGTCCGAAATTCAACAGCACTTGGCTCCTTGATCGCCTTGGGTTCACCTTGCAGTACCTCCTCATGGCACGATACGCGCATGAGTATCTCGGACTATTCGGCTGACGGTCCCCCAACGGGTGAATTTGCGGCAATTATCCTCAAAGATGAGTACGCCAGCGACCTACCGGCGAATCGGTTCCTCGACCGAGAACTCTCCTGGCTCGCATTTAACAAACGGGTCCTTGACCTGGCCGAGGACACCGGACTGCCGCTCCTTGAGCGTGCCAAGTTTCTCGCAATTTTTGCTAGCAACCTTGACGAGTTCTTTATGGTCCGGGTGGCTGGCCTTAAACGTCGCATAGCCACCGGCATTGCTGTGCGAGCCGCCAGCGGATACACCCCCAAGGAAGTTCTCGAAAATATTTGGGAACGGGCATTCGCACTGCAACGGCAACAGGCGGACTACTTCGTGAACACCGTAGAACCTGAGCTGACCCAAGCGGGTATTCATATCCTGCGTTGGGATCAACTCACGCCGGTTGAAAAAACTGAAATGGACCTCTTCTTTGACGCACAGGTTTTTCCGATCTTAACTCCACTTGCGGTTGATCCTTCGCACCCTTTTCCCTACATCAGCGGGCTCTCACTCAACCTTGCCGTCGTGGTCCAAAATCCAACAACCGGAAATCAACTTTTCGCCCGTGTCAAGGTTCCACCGTTACTTCCACGTTTCATTGAAGTTGGTCCTTCCCGCTACGTGCCACTTGAAGACATCATCGCCGCGCATTTGAGTGACCTGTTCCCTGGAATGGAGATCCGAGAGCACCATGCCTTCCGGGTCACCCGCAATGAAGACGTTGAAGTTGAAGAAGACGACGCAGAAAATCTCCTCCTTGCCCTCGAACGTGAATTGGTGCGTCGACGTTTTGGACCTCCCGTGCGCCTTGAAGTCGAAGAAAACATCGATCCTTATGTCCTTGATCTGCTGGTGAGCGAGCTTGATGTCACCGACCTGGAAGTATTCCGACTTCCTGGACCTTTGGACTTAACCGGTTTGTGGACAATTGTGAGTCTTGACCGCGATGATCTCAAGCAACGTAAGTTCGTTCCTAAAACTTCACGAGCCCTCTCCGATGTTGAAAGTTCCAGCGCTCCTGACATTTTGAGTATCGTCCGTGAAAAAGATGTCCTACTGCACCACCCGTATGACTCTTTCTCAACCAGCGTTCAACTTTTCCTCGAACAGGCTGCCGTTGACCCACAGGTTTTGGCCATCAAGCAAACCCTTTACCGCACTTCCGGTGATTCACCAATTGTTGATGCCCTTATCCTCGCAGCAGAAGAGGGTAAACAAGTACTTGCAATTGTCGAAATCAAAGCACGCTTTGATGAACAAAACAATATTGATTGGGCACGCAAACTTGAACAGGCTGGGGTACACGTTGTTTACGGGCTCGTTGGATTAAAAACCCACAGCAAGTTGTCCATGGTGGTCCGCGACGATGGTGACCAACTTCGCAGGTACTGTCATATAGGTACCGGAAATTATCACCCAAAGACGGCGCGCCTCTACGAAGATTTCGGTCTGCTGACAAGTAACCCGCAGGTGGGCGAGGACGTGTCGAATCTTTTCAATGTTCTATCCGGGTATTCAATGAACACCGATTACAACCGTCTCCTTGTGGCCCCACACTCCGTTCGAACTGGCCTGATCGCTCGCATTGACCGGGAAATTACACACCACCTTGAAGGTCGCCCGTCCGGTATTCGTTTCAAGTGCAACTCACTAGTTGACGAGGCGATCATTGACTCGCTGTACCGAGCATCGATTGTGGGTGTCCCCATTGATATTTGGGTTCGTGGAATTTGCGCCCTGCGCCCCGGCGTTCCCGGGCTGAGCGAAACGATCCGGGTTGTCAGTGTTATGGGGCGCTTCCTTGAGCACAGCCGGGTTTACACCTTTACCAATGGTGGTAACCGATCCGTGTGGATTGGTTCGGCCGACCTAATGCACCGTAATCTGGATCGGCGGGTTGAGACCTTGGTGAGCATCCTTGACCCTGAACAAATTGCTGAGATAGAGGATTTACTCAACTTGGGATTTGCCCCAGGTAGCGCGGCATGGGATTTGAATGCTGACGGGAATTGGAATCGACGGTTATTCGATGAATCAGGTACACGTCTCACCGATGTTCAAGAACTGTTGATCGCTATCCAGAGTAAGCGCTCTAGTGCACTGGAGTCGGGAGTGCTCACCGGTGAAGTTTCCTAGATCTTGCTCACGGGCAATGTCAAAGCCATGAAATCACCCACGAGCGCTTCACACGTTGAGACCGAGTTCAAATTCCGAGTCCCTCTGGACTTTGATTTTCCAAGTTTTCCGCAATCACTGGGTACCTGGGCCAACGAATCAGTTCGAAATATGGATGCCACGTATTGGGACACGGCTGATGCAACCTTGTTACGTTGGGGAATCACTATGCGGAACCGCACCGGGGGTGGAGATGATGGCTGGCATCTCAAGATCCCGACACCGACAACAACACCTACCAATGCTGCGAGTGTGCGCACCGAACTTCACCGTGACGGGGCGAGCGCAACTCCCCCGGTTGAATTTCTTGAGTTGCTTTCAGCAATTTTGCGAGGATCTGAAGTTATTCCTATTGCGCGCGTTCACACCGAGCGCAAACCCCAAGTTCTTGCCGATTCACGTGGTGCGATCATTGAATTAGTCGACGACTTGGTCACCCTGTCCCGCGGTACTCACATACTCGATGAGTTCCGAGAGATCGAAGTTGAATTGATGGATGACGGCGCGCTGCCAGAAGCCCTGGTGATCGGTGAGATTCTGGGTAATGCCGGCGCCGAGTCCAGTTCGGTCAGCAAAGCCGCCGGTGCGTTTGGGCCGGCCGCTCAGAAGCAATCGGATATTCCCCAACTTCCCAAGCCAGGGAAAGGTGATCTGCCATGTGATCTCATGCGGTGGGCACTCTCCCGCCAGGTGCGCAAGATTTTCCACGCTGAAATAACCAGCAGAATCAGCAACGAAACCATGACTCTCACCACAGAGTTAACGAGCCTTGAAGATTTGCTCACTGCACTGCGCAACTGGCTCAATACAGAGGAACAAGAATTTTTGCGGGAAGATCTCGCCTGGTTGATCCGCGAATTGAGTGTTGGCACAGAGTTGTCCCAGCAGCATGAACTTGCTAACGCTGCGATTGATTCCCTTTCTGACCTTGGCGATCACCACGAAGCCGAAGTGGCAATCGAACGGTATTTCACGAGCAAGAGTGAAGCGGCTAGATCCAGCCTTCAAGCCGCTCGCCGCAGTGACCGTTACCTGTTCCTGTTCAGCGATCTGGTCAACCTTGCCCGCATACCCGCAGTTGTCTCCGAAGCTTATGAAGAAAATAGTATTTGGGACCGCATTTCGCAAGACCCGTGTGACCAGATCACTGTTGCGCGGCATTTCAAGGACATCTTCAAAAAGAAGAGTAAAAATATTGGCAGGAATCTCAAGTGCACGCGTACGCGTGCTCCAGATTCGAATGTCGGTGAGCTAATGCGACAAATCGCCCTGTCCGGAAAGAGTGATCCTGCGGAATCTTTTGCATTGGGCATCGCGCTGGCGGTAAGGTCAAAACCATGAGCATCGTAATTTCCGCCGCGGGTACTATCTTGATTCGCAGCGGTGAAGTGCTGCTCGTTCACCGGCCACGCTATGACGATTGGTCTTTCCCCAAGGGCAAGGTTGACGGCGCTGAGTTGCTGTCCCTCACCGCGATTCGGGAGTGTGAAGAGGAGACCGGTTTCCTAGCTGTACTTGGTCCCAATCTTGGTATTGACCGGTACGAGACTTCCCTGGGCAAAAAAGAAGTTCACTACTGGCGCGCGCATGTGCTCGAGGATCTTGGCTTTGCCCCCGATGAAGAAGTCGACAAAATCGCGTGGATTCCCTTCGACCAGGTTGCCCAGCATCTGACGTATGCGCAGGATTTGGAATTCCTCGAGCGTGCAATCGCATTGCCCCCTACCTCACCGCTGATAATTCTCCGACACGCAAAAGCCGTGAAGCGTTCAGACTTCACCGGCGAAGATGACAGTGATCGACCCCTGTCGGGGCGCGGCCGACGTCAGTCAAAAACAATTACTGAAGTGCTCGAAGGCTTTGGAGTAGAGCACGTTATTAGCTCACCCATGCGGCGCTGCCAGGAAACTGTGAAAAGATTCGTCAAGCATCTTTCTGCAACTCCCACGCTGGTCGACGCCATCAGTGAATGGGGATATGAACAAAACCCAGAGGATCTTGATCCCGCTATCGAATTAGCGATGAACAACCCGACACCCACAGTTTTATGCTCGCACCGACCGGTCCTTGACGCGATTTTGGACACGGTTGCTCGGTTGGGTGGAATATCTGAAACCGAGCGCACGGATGGAATCTGGTCAACCAAACTTTCCCCAGGTTCTTTCGTTGTTGTGCACCGAGCATTTCACCTCGATGGGCACGTCAACACGGTGAAAATTGTTGCGGCTGAACACCATGAAGTCCCCGGGAATCAAGAAACCTGATTGGTTCGGGTAAATTTAGTTACATGCGAACAACCACGGTGGTCGTGACCGCAACTATTTTTACATTATTCGCCCTGGCCGGCTGTTCAACAGAAACTTCCCCAAACACGAATACCTCAACGCCCGTTGCCCCCAGCACCAGCCCTTCAGCAAATATTTTGGACAGTGCAATAGTGGCAACGCTCTCCCGAGGTACCGCTGTCTTGCTGATCACGATTGATTCAAACGACTCCCAAGTTACAGGAACTGGCACTACATCCCTTGGTAATAACCGCGGTGAGATTGCCTGGGTTAATCAGGAATCAAATGAATCGTGGACCGATTTAATTGATTCGGAGGGTACATACTCGCTCGTGGATGGATCTTGGTTCCTCGCGCCCGATGGCACCTCGACACCAACTTCAGGAAATATCTCTCCACTGTCACATTTGAATAGCCTCACTTCCCAAAATGACGACGAGCTCACGGGAACTCTGGCATTAACAATAGATTCGGGGATGAACCTCTCTGACGAGGAACTCGTTGAACTCACCAAGATCTGTGACATGAATCTAGAAGTTGCGATAGCGCTCGATTCAACAGGATTAATCAACTCCATAATTAAATCCTTTAATTGCGTGGGCAATGAGCGGGTGAGTGTCACACAACTTGCCAACTTTGGTTCGCCAATCGAACTTTCAACGCCAGAAAATGTGTTCGAAGTCGACCCAAATCAGTAACGAACTACGTACCAAGTAGGTAACCGATTCCCTTTTGTGAATTAGCGCCGGTCACGCGCAGGACACATAGACCACTTCGCACCAGAGCCACCCGAGAACCCTTAATTGCGCAAATCCCCCGGGATGAAGTGGCTATTTGGATCCGTGGTTTTACCCCGGATTGAGTTGTGACGCCGGCCCACCGTGCAACAAGTTGCTGTGAGACCTTTGCCGGTGCAGTTCGAACTCCGTTGACAACTATTGCTTGGATCGGCGTCGATGTCGCGCTCGACCCTAGGCTATTAATGGCTTGCACAACGACCGATAACACGGTCCCAGCCTTTTGATCCGTGACCAGACAGGGTGATGCAGCCGCTGCACACACCGGGGTTAACTCACCCGTTTGGCTCAGGAGGGAAACTTGGTAACCGCTAATGGCAAGACCACCGCTGTACGTTGGAGCACTCCAACTCACCAAAACCCGAGCTTCTGGCCGGGAAGTAGCAATGACGTTGACCGGCGAATTAGGAATTGATGTTTGTGGCGGAACGTATTGATTAATCCACGGTAGAAATGTGGTGATTCGAGCGTATATTCCGGGGAAGTTCGCAAGCGCGCACTCAGTCCCCACACTTGTTAGTCCTGCTAAAACTGCACCCGTTGCCGTATTCACGACGAGTGGGCCCCCGCTGTCACCCTGACAGGTATCAACTCCACCGCCGACCTTGCCAGCGCAGATTTTGTCAGAACTCGTGAAGGAACTCCCATAGGAGCCGCACGTATTCTCGTTCGGTCCACCGAGTATCGAAACATCTGCCGCAGATAAAGAGTCACTGAATCCACCGCCAAAACTCGTACTTCCCCAGCCAGAGATCTGAGCCATAGTTCCTGCAGCCGGCCACGTTGTGGGGTCTTGGGTCAAGGGCAGCGCAATCGGCTGCACATTAGCTGAAAAGGTGAGAGGAACTGCCAATTGCAAAAGGGCTATATCGCCATTGAATGTTGTCGGATTCCACGATGGATTAATCGTGATTCCTGATACGGCTAAGGCATTTTGGGTTGAGCGCCCACTCAGATTGGTGATTCCAACAAATACTGAAATGTTGCTTGGGGTTGAACCGACTACACAGTGAGCCGCCGTCACCAACCAAGAAGCGCCAATGATTGAAGCGCCACACAGTGTTGGGTTATTTGAATTTCGAATTGCAAGGCTGGCCTGCCATGGAGTTGATGAGATAGTGATCGGTGCGCCACCAACAATTCGCGGGGATGCTCCTTGAACCGGAGTAATCAGACCTAAAGCAACGAGTAATGCGGATCCAACAGCACACAGGGCGGTACATTTTCTGCGCACTGTGCAAATATACCTGCACACCCACGACGCGGTTTACCGCCATATGTCAATGTAATGAGTCGGCGAAGGCCTGCATAAAATTCGCGGGACACCCCACCATGGCTAAAGCCTAGGGGCGGAGCCAGGCACGTCGCGCAGCTTCACCTATAGGCTCCTGAATCGCCCAGACAGTTTGACCGGCCTAGGCTTTCACTGTGCGAGTTGCCCTGCTGACGAAGGAATGGTCCCCTCAGATTTACGGTGGTGCAGGTGTTCACGTGGATTATTTGGTTCCCGCCTTGGCCGCGCATATTGCGGTGGACGTACATGCATTCGGCGAAAGCTTCCCCGACGCACAGGCCCACCGGACCCCAGAGTTTCTTGTTGGTGCCAACCCCACTCTCGAGACACTCGGTGTGAACCTTGACATGGTCAACGTAATCTCACAGAGCCAAGTGGACCTTGTTCACTCACACACGTGGTACACGAACTTTGCCGGCCTATGCGCTTCACTTCTGCTCGACATCCCGCTAGTGATCACCGCCCACTCACTTGAACCGTTACGGCCTTGGAAACAAGAGCAGCTCGGAGGCGGTTACCGAGTCTCCTCGTGGGTTGAAAAGAGTGTTTACGAGAACGCCTCAGCAGTTATTGCAGTATCAGCGGGAATGAAAGCCGATGTCCTGGATTGCTATCCAAATGTGGAATCGGAGAAAGTTCATGTAATCTACAACGGAATCAACACTGATATTTACCGACCTGATCCCTCATTTGAGGCTGTCAACAAATACGGAATCAATGCGCAAAAACCCTACTCGCTTTTCATTGGACGAATCACTCGGCAGAAGGGTTTAGCTCACCTGTTACAGGCAGCAAAGAGTTTTGAACCGGACATCCAGATAGTCCTGTGCACATCTGCCCCTGACACTCCTGAGATTGCAGCTGAAGTACACGAGCTTGTGGGTGAACTCAAACAAATGCGCGGCAATGAAAATGTCATTTGGATTCAGGAGCAGGTCCCTCGTTCAGAACTCATTGCACTACTCACTCACGCAAGTGTTTTCACCTGTCCATCTATTTATGAACCCCAAGGAATTGTGAACCTGGAAGCCATGGCGTGTGAAACTGCCGTGGTCGCTAGTGACGTCGGTGGAATCCCAGAAGTTGTCATTGATGGCGAGACGGGCGTTCTCGTTCATTACGATCAATTTGACCCTGGGTCATTCGAATTGAATTTTGCCAAAGCGGTGAATCGTGTTGTCGCTGATACCGAACTGTCAAAAAGTCTGGGAGTTGCCGGACGCCAGCGAGTGGTTAAGGACTTTGCTTGGGACTCGATCGCCGCGTCAACAATTGATGTTTATCGGTCCGTGATCCGTTGAGTAAATCCACACATCCATATACAGGTTATGCCCTTTACCTTTCCGCAGCTCTCCTTTTCGCGCTCAATGGAACTGTCGCGAAATCCATCTTGTTAACGGGGATTGACCCCGCCCGACTTTCTCAACTTCGAGTGACCGGCGCTTTCCTAGTGCTTCTGGTCTATGTCGCACTTCGAAACCCCACCGCCTTGCGCCTCACCAAAAAAGAAATCCCGATGTTGACCGCCTATGGAATTCTTGGTGTAGCCGGAACTCAGTACCTGTACTTCGTCTCTCTCACTTACCTGCCGGTCAGTATCGCCCTGCTCATTGAATTCACCTCACCGCTCATGATCGCTTTATGGTTTAGATTCGCTTGGAAAGAACCAACTAAAAAGAGCGTTTGGGTTGCCCTCGGTATGGCACTGGCCGGTTTGGCGCTCGTTGCTCAGGTCTGGCTCGGTTTCGCACTGAATGCGGTCGGAGTTTTGGCGGCCCTTGCCGCAGCCGTCTCACTGTCAATTTTCTATGTTTTGGGTGACAAGCAACTTCGCGTGGCTAACCCGCGTGATCCTGTTTCTCTGACCATGTGGGGATTCGCCGCTGCGTCGTTGTTCTGGTTGGTTGCCCAGCCTTGGTGGACTTTCCCGTGGAGCGCACTTTCGGGAAATTCCGAACCACTCAGCGATGCGAATATTTCTTTTCCCATTTGGGTTATGACCATTTCGATGATTTTGTTGGGGACAGTCATCCCTTTCTCGCTGGCACTCGCATCAATGAAGTACCTTCGCGCTTCACAGGCGTCAACCGTTGGCCTCACTGAGCCACTCTTCGCCACCCTGATCGCGTGGATTCTGCTCGGAGAGGCCCTTTCGGCAACCCAAATAATTGGTGGGGCCTTGATTCTGCTCGGTGTTTTTATCGCCGAGCGGGCTCGTCTCACGGCTTAATTGATCGTTCTCACAACAGATAGAACAGCTGACAATGTCATAATGTCTATGTGAATGAGAAGCGAGTACTAATTGTTGGTGGTGGACTTGGTGGCCTTCGAACTGCCGAAGCGTTACGCGCTAATGGCTTCATCGGAGAGATCGCGATTGTGGGTGACGAGGAATACCAGCCCTACAACCGACCACCACTTTCCAAAGAGGCGCTCAGTTCTGGGCTTTCGCACGATGAACTCAAATTCCGGCAACGTGATTCAGTCGCCGACGTCACGTGGATTCTCGGTAGCGCGGTTGAGAAATTAGACACGGATGCGCGCGAGGTAACCCTCGCTGATGGAACTACTCAAAAATTTGATGCACTCGTAGTTGCAACCGGTATCCGCCCACGGCTACTCCCTATTCCCGGCCCAACACAGGGACTGCACACCCTAAGAACTATTGACGATGCCCGATCGTTGAAAGATGCAATTACACCGGGGAGCAATGTAGTAATTATTGGAAGTGGATTTATCGGCTGCGAACTCGCTGCAACGGCGACAAAACTTGGCGCTACTGTGCATGTGGTCTCACTCGATGATCAACCAATGATCATGCCCATGGGCGCTGATCTTGGCGCGGCAATGCGCAGACGCCATGAAGAAAAGGGTGTTACCTTTCACCTTGGTCGTACCGTTTCACAGTTCAATGGTGAAGCCGGTATTGACAGTGTGACACTTGACTCGGGTGAGACACTCCCGGCTGACGTTGTCGTAGAAGCAATCGGTTCTGTACCAAACACCGAATGGCTGAAAGACAACGGTCTCAATCTTGATAACGGTGTTCTCGTTGATTCCAATATGCGTGCTGTTGGATCCACCCTTCCCATCTACGCTGTGGGCGACGCGTCCAACCACCCCAATAAGTTTTATGGTGATCAAACTCGCCGGATTGAACATTGGAATATGCCAACAGAAACGGGGAAACGTGCCGGCGCCGCACTGGCAGCTGAACTCGCCGGATCCTCACTACCAACGGATGAGTTCTTCGCTCTGCCAGCATTCTGGTCTGACCAATACGAATTCCAGTTGCAGTCCTATGGTCTGCCGGGAGCCGCGAGCAGTAACAGAGTTGCCAGTGGGAACCTTGATGGACCTTGCATCGTTGAATACTTCAACAGCGATAACGAACTCTGCGGTGTTATCGGAATTGACACGGTCAAGGAACTCATGTCTTACCGCAAGCAATTCATGGAAATGAAATAGCCCATGGGGGTGAACTTTCCGCAAGGTGGAGACCACAAACGCAGCACGACTGCTACAGGTCGGGCGATCTTCGCTGACTCGGTGCGTGAAATTGACCCGGCACTCGCAGCTCGAATCGAACATACAAAGGATTGGCGCAAGGGCTACATTGAACCGCTCCGCGAAATCGTGATCGCAGCCTCGCAAACCCCCGATGCAGCGATTCAGATCTCACGTGCGGGGCTTGAGTCGGCTCACCGGCGCTTCGTTTACGCCCAATCGCACGGTGATTCTCCCCTCGATTCAGCCATGAATGCAGCGGCCCCCACAATCGAATCCGTATCGGTTACCGGGCGAGCCTCTCGTGAAGAGACCCTATCTATTACTTATCGAGGACAGAGGATCTTCGGGAGTGACCTACGCAGGCAAATTGATAAATGGGTCCAAGATGGAATCGCAGAGCCAAGTTTCGGCGCTGCACTTCATCTGCTGATGGACAACCCAGACTGGCTCGACCTCTCTGGTACCGATATCGCGGTCCTCGGCGCTGGCGCAGAAATGGCTCCAACCCGATCTCTGCTTCGATGGGGTGCACGTGTTCACGCCCTGGATTTGCCACGACCTGAGATTTGGCAACGACTTATTGATATCGCGCGAAATACTTCCGGTTCAATTCGGATTCCTATCAGTCAAGGTGCATCAGGCGCCATGCCGTTTGTCACCGGTGGGACCGTACACACCGAAGATGACCAGGTTGTCGCAGCTGCGAGTGGTGTTGACCTTCTTGAACAACCGGGTGCGATTGCCCAGTGGCTCAATGAAATTGAGAACCCATTCGTTCTCGGCAACTACACCTACGCCGACGGCCCCACACATGCAACATTGAGTATGAGTGTTGATGCGATCTTCAGGAAACTAAATTCCCAACGCAAGGACATCACTCTTGCATTTCTAGCAACACCAACGGATGTTTTTATGGTTCCTATGTCGTGCGTTGATGAATCACGCAAACGTTGGGATACTCGAGGTATTAGTGGATTCTTTCAAACACCGCTTCGCGCATTCGGTCAGTTTGAACCGAATTATCCCCGGTCTTATCAAACAAAAAGTGGGATTGAAGTTGGACTCAATGACTCGCTGGTCCCCCAGCAAGGTCCCAACTATTTACTTGCAAAAAGAATTCAACGTTGGCGCGCACTTGCCGCTCGAGCTGATGGAGTACCCGTCTCACTCAATCTTGCCCCAGCAACCCGAACCCAATCAGTTATAAAGAATCGAGCGCTAGCAGCCGCCTATGCTGGCGCTGGAAGGTTCGGTGTCGAAGTCTTTGAACCGGCCACCTCAACAGCCCTCATGGCAGCGCTACTGGTCCACGATTTACGCAATCCCCTCTCAGTAGCAAATCCGAGTACCGCGCTGGACAACCCAATGGACCTGTTCGTTGTCGGTGCTAATCACGGTGGCCTTTGGCGCACGGCTTATGCACCTCGATCAGTACTCGGGGTTGCAGCGATACTTGGAATGTTTGAGTCACGGGCTTAACCTGCGGTTGTGACATAGGAAAGCCCGCGTAACGGGGGGGGTGTTACGCGGGCTTTCGATCAGCTCGAGATTCTCAAGTGATGGCTTTATTCTGCCTGAATAGTTTGCGCTTCGCCACATTTATTGCGGAGGTTGTGGATGGCAACCCGACTAGTCTTGTGGATGTGGACAGCGTTGAACTCAGTGTGATTTTGCTCGCTGGTGGATCCAGTCGGCGAATGGGAAGCGATAAAGCAAACATAGAGTTTGGGAGCGGTACCTTGCTCACTTTTCAATTAGAACAAATCCCTAGTACATTCTCCGTGGTCGTGGTCGGTGAAACCATCGACACTAGATCAGAAGTCACTGGGCCCATGATTACTGGGCCCACGATCACCTGCACTCGTGAGAATCCACCGGGTGCGGGGCCAGTTGCTGCGCTTGCCGCTGGATTGGAACAGGTCAACACTCCTGCCATTGCATTGCTCGCAGTTGATGCACCATTTGCATTACCCCGCCTTCTCCGATGCAAACTTGACCCGAATTCACATGCATTGATCCCACGCGAACACGGTGGCAAAGTTCAATACCTAGGTGGCTTGTACCGCAGTGAATCCCTTCGGCGCGCACTTGAGCAACTGGACTCTCCTGCAGATAAAAGTATGCGCGAACTGACAGCTCATTTGCCATCAATTGACTATCTTGAACTGGGTCCAGAAGATGGCCAGGACTTTATGGATATTGATACCCCACAGGATTTGGTGACCGCACGGGAGTTTCTGCGCACGCACCCTAGAGTCAAGCCATGAACGAATGGCTGCAGGAAGTGATCAAGGCACTCAACCTCGGCGAGGTTACCCAGGGCGTGAGCGATTCAGACCTCAAGGCGATCCTCGACGGAGCGCGGCACGCGGCCCACCAGGTTGAACGACCCGCTGCTCCCGTAACCACCTACTTGATGGGGATGGCAGTCGCTCGCGGTGGCGACCTACAAGAAATCTCAGACACGATTGAAGCCCTGGCCAGGACCTGGGCACAAAAGGACAGCTAGACACGTGGTGACAGGTCACAGCGATACGCACACCGAGAATTCCTGGGAAAAAGTACGAGAATTTGCCTATTCATTTGCTCACAAAGGTCGAACAGAAGTCATATCACTTGATGCAGCCGACAAAAGAATGTGCGCCGAAAATCTAATTGCTTTAACAAACCTTCCGTTTGCCAATTCAAGTTCAATGGACGGCTGGGCGGTTAACGGCAGCGGTCCGTGGACAGTGACAACCGCACCACAACTTGAAAAAGATCAAGCGAGCATTCTCACAACGGGTGCCGTACTCCCGGTTGGAGCGCAGGCAATTCTCAGAACCGAGGACGGGGTCCTTGTAGGTGATCACCTAACAGCCAACACGGACAAAAGCGCCAATACCGAAGACATTCGCATTGCGGGTGAAGAGTGCCAAATGGGTCAAACTCTGTGTACTCCCGGAGCGACCCTCAATCCGGCACTGATCGGCTTACTCGCTGCAACCGGACATGATCAAATCAAGGTTTTTGCGCAGCCCTACGTCCAAGTAATTGTTACCGGAGATGAACTTCTCGCAATCGGACTGCCTACGCGAGAACATGTACGCGACTCACTCGGAATCCAAATCCCAATGTGGCTAAAGCGCATGGGGGCGCAGGTGCTGCCTGTGCTCTACATTGGAGACCAAGCAGAAGAAATATCGGCAGCACTAATTGCGTCACCGGCTGACATTGTGCTGACAACCGGTGGAACCGCAGCCAGTGCAAAAGATCACTTCATCGACGTTATTGCATTTGCAGGCGGTGAGGTTCATTTTGACAGCGTTGCCGTGCGACCGGGACACCCAATGAAATTTGCAGCGGTACCCAATCCGGCAGGGCAACAAATCCCGGTAATAGGCCTGCCCGGAAACCCGTTAGCCGCGATTGTTGCCCTTGCAACACTTGTCCAACCGATGCTGAACAAACTCCTAGGTCAGCCATTGCAACCTTTAGTTCCCGTTACAACATCACGTTCACTTGAGGCTGGGAAGTCAGGGACAAAACTTGTACCCGGTTGGGTGACCGACACAGGATTCACGCCAGCCGAATTTGGCGGTTCCGCAATGTTGCGTGGGCTGAGCACCTCAACCGGATTCGGTGTTATTGAATCCGCGGTAAACAGCGGAGACACGATGGCTTTCCTGCCACTTCCCGATTAGGAATTACTCGCACACGGAACCGTCTTTGTCACGATCGATATACCAAAAGTACTCGGCGTCCCGACCTTTTATGTAGGGTCCGTAGCCCGCTCCGATGGCTTCCCCGCAAGTGTCAAAACGTGGATCGCTAGCAGAATTTGATGGTCTCGAACTGCTATTTGAATTAGATGGCACAGTATTCGTACCAGTCGTGGTTTGGGCTATCGGCGGTATCGTCATAGTTCCCTTGCAATTCGACAGTAATTGACGCAACTTTGTTTTCTCTCGGCTGTCCACCGACAACCGCCAGCGAAACTTGACGCCAATCCAGCTCTTTGCATACAGACAAAGATTTTCATTTGGTAGCCAATCACTTGGATCACGATCACTTTTTGAACGATTAGAACTGGCACTCACGGCAATCAGGGACAGGGGGTAACCCTGATCGTTTGCAAAGCGCTCTCTCGTTGCACTATCCCATCGCCAGGCACCCGAATCCCAGGCTTCTTTTAATGGAACAAAATGATCGATGTCAAATGAGCTCGAATTGGTCGTGGTTACACCGTCATATTGGGAAACCCACCTACCATTAACAACCTTGCAGTCAAAAACGGTCCCAGCGATTCTTTCATCGATGAGAACCTCCTCGCGAGTATCACAGCCATCAGAGTCAAGGTCAGACCAATGCCGAAATAGCTCGCGGTTGTAGCCGGAAGTTACTTCATCGGAAACCGGAAGGGAGTTTAAAAGGCGGACCGGATCAACCTTAGAGGCAGAAGTTGCGGTAGGCGCGTAACCAAGTGAGTATCCAAGTGAAATCGCAGCAATCAGTGCCAATACTAAAAGTCGCGAAAGAAAGGCCTTGCGGACTGGGAACACAATCATGTAACCCCCTTGCTATGAACTATAACAAGGGGGTTGACCAGGAACTAACCTTCGAGAGGAATTCGAATTTCTTCGTCACGAGCGATTAAATTTCCATCAGCATCGTAAATACTGATGATTTCGTCTTCGATCACCAAGTCACCGTCAGCATCGAGTACATCGATAATTTCGTCGACTATTGAACCCTGTGGGCCGGTAGCAACGATAATTTCATCTGCAATGGCGCCAACAACTTCACCATTTTCGTCGAGCACAATATTGATTGTCAGGTCGTCGCCGACTTCAATTTCATTTGGATCCACAATTTCATTTGCCACGATTCTCGCTTCCATTCCACTCTAATACTTGAGAGTCAAACTTTAGTGAGACGCACATCGCGTACGTGATTGCGGGCTGTCATTGCCCCAGAATCATCAACGGCTAAATGTGCTTTCCGTTCAGCAGCAACCCGATCCTGGTAATGCGTGAGTTCTGCCTCGGTTCGCTCCTGACTCCAGCCAAGTTCAGCACCCATGATTTGAGCGACCTCTTCTGCCGCTTCCAAGCCTTGATCGGGTGTTTCAATTGAGAGGTGGGTTCGCCGGGTCAAAATGTCGTCGATGTGCAGTGCGCCCTCATGGGTTACCGCGTATAGAGCTTCAACCCGCAGGTAGCCTGCTCCACCTGCTATTGGCTGGGCAAGTTCGGGACGGTACTTCAGGATCGAAGTAAGGTCGCCCACCATCGATCCATAACGGCCGAGCAGGTGATCGATTCCTTTGGCGGTGAGCCCAAAGTTTTTTCCGGTTGTCCTCAAATCGGTTTGGACCTGATTAAAGTTTGCCGCGCCCATCAACAAGATATCTTCTGTTTCACTCTTGGGAATTTCCTGCACAAGGCCACGACTTTGGAGATCAATAATTGCCGCGTTGACCGCGTCTTCGGCCATAATCCGATAGGTGGTGTATTTGCCACCGGCAATTGTGGTGAAACCAGGAACGCTCGTTTCAACGGCGTGCTCCCGACTCAGGTCACTGGTTGCACCCTCTTTGCCCTTGATCAGTGGACGCAGTCCGGCATAGACGCCATCAATGTCGTCCACGGTCAGTTCCACATTGAGAACCCGATTAACGTTTCGCAAAAGGTACTCAATGTCAGTTGCGCTGGCAGCGGGGTGATCAAGTCCTAGATCCCAAGGGGTGTCCGTTGTTCCAATGAGCCAGTGCGCACCCCACGTGCGGATAAACAAGACGCTGTCCTCGGCTCTTACAAATACGGAAACCTCAGAGTTGATTCGGTCACGTGGAACCAGAATGTGAACACCTTTTGAGGCCTGCACCGAGAAGTCAGATTCACCGCCAGCCATTTTTTGAAGGGTGTCTGTCCACACTCCCGTTGCGTTAATAACCGTCTTGGCTGCGATGTGGAATTGATTTCCACTTTCTAGATCCTTCACGTCGGCGCCGGTGACCGCTCCCGATTGGTCATGCGAGATGCCAATAACTTTTAGTGCTGCCGCT
The DNA here is from genome assembly GCA_044240195.1 of Candidatus Nanopelagicales bacterium. Lineage (GTDB taxonomy): Bacteria > Actinomycetota > Actinomycetes > S36-B12 > S36-B12 > UBA4592. Next base: position 51,276 of record JBIHZX010000004.1, read on the forward strand.
GCTACGGCGCCGTATGCGGCTGCCGTGCGGACTAGTTCCAGCGTGTGACGTGAGTCGTCCACCTGGGCATCAAAAAACGAAATGCCTCCGACCAAACTTTTTTGTGACAGGCCAGGTGCGCGTTCCAGTACCTGCTTACGACTCAAGTTTTTGTGGCGGGGAACGGCACCTGCCCCGCCGATGGTGTCATAGAGAAAAAGACCAGCACCCATGTATGCGCGCTCCCAAATTCGATGCTCAATCGGGTAAATGAATTCAATTGGGCGAACTAGGTGGGGACACAATTTTTCTAGCATGAGGCCTCGTTCCTTTAATGCCTCACGGACCAAACCAAAGTTGAACTGCTCCAAGTAGCGCAGTCCACCGTGGAAAAGTTTGCCGGAACGACTCGATGTTCCGGCCGCCCAGTCTCGCATCTCAATGAGCGCAACACTTAATCCTCGAGACGCTGCGTCAAGGGCTGTCCCGGCTCCGGTGACGCCACCGCCAATCACCAATACATCAAATTCCTGCTCAGCCAACGTGGCCAAAGCGCGTTCGCGCTGGCTGGGGCTAAGGACTGAATCCGCTAATTTCACCTCGCCATCTTCGCAGGTCACCGATACTGCCCCCGTTACGGTTCGGACCTAACTTTTCAATGGTGAAGATTGTCCTTAACCCAGAAGTCACTGCCCATGTCAAAGGGCGAGCAGGGCGAGCAACGATCGTTGATCCGACTTAGAGTGGCCTAGTGAGATTTCCTAGGCGCCTGTTCTCAATCGGGTCAGCGCTGGCTCTCAGTGGATCCTTTCTTGGTGGATTGGTTATTAGCCCAGCCGCCCACGCCGCAAGTGAACCCGAAGCCCTACGAATTCCCGGTGGCCCCGCCTCGGCCACAGACCAGACCCCGGTTGATCTAGACGCGGATCTGTACCTGCCCGAGCAAGTACCCGCGCCGGCCGTTGTTCTGGCCCACGGTTTCGGTGGAGACAAGTCCGGGAGCGCGGATCAAGCCACACAATTAGCCGAGGCTGGGTTTGTTGTCCTGACCTACTCTGCCCGCGGATTCGGTGATTCGACCGGGCTGATCTCAATGAATTCGCCCGACTTTGAAGTCGCGGACGCCTCACGGCTGATCGACTACTTGGCCCAACGAACCGAAGTCACCCAAGACGGTGAGGGTGATCCCCGCGTTGGGTTTGCCGGTGGGTCTTACGGTGGCGCACTCGCTTTGCTCATTGCCGGCTACGACGACCGGGTAGACGCACTCGCATCGGATATCACCTGGAACGATCTGGAATCCTCGCTCTTTGGTCAAAGTGTTGAAGGATCAACGCAACTCGGCGTTTACAAAAACTTGTGGACCGGTTTCTTTTTCAGTGTGGGCTTGCGCACCACCGACGGGAAAGTGACACGCTGCGGAAGATTTAGCCCAGAGTGGTGCGCCGCGTACACCGAGTCGGCAACCACCGCTCAGGTGACGCAAGCAACTAGCACACTGATGCGGCAATCCTCACCCATCAGTGTCACCGACCGGATCACAGCACCTTCACTCATTAGCGGTGGGCAGGCTGACTCGCTATTTCCCCTAGCTCAAACAAATGCAAACGCCGAACAGATTATGGAAGCATCTCCACAAACACCCGTTTCAGTGCTGTGGCACGGGATGGGCCACGACGGTGGCACCAATGAACGCGAACGACTGGAAACATCAATAATTAATTGGTTTGAAAAGCACTTGCAGGAAGCTCCCGAGAGTCCAGCGGTAACCGAACCCTTTGAAGTGACACTAACTTCGGGTGAGATCTCGATCCAAAACAATCAACCGCAACCCACCGTTGTCGCCGGGGCCAATTACCCCGGACTTTTTGGCAGTAAACAACAGTCGATCCCGGTACTGGGTCCACCACAACAAATCCTGTCACCCGCGGGTGCAAGCCCAGCGGCCATTAGTTCAATCCCAGGGTTTGGTGGCTCACTTGCCGGAAACCTTGGCTCCTTTGTCTCTAGTTCTTTCCCCGGTCAAAGTGCATTCTTCCAATCGCAACCACTTGACGCTGCCACCGAAATAATTGGTTCAAGTCAAGTCGAAATCGCGTTCGCATCCGAAGAAGAGGTCAGCGACGCCGTATTCTTTTTGAGCCTGCAGGTCGTTGGGGCAAATGGTCGAGCAAGTTTGCCCCAAGGACTTGTCGCACCGGTGAGATTCGATTCATTGGGGGCCACTCCCCAGGTTGTAACCGTGGATCTCCCCGCTATTGCTTTAACGGCAAACGCGGGTGATTCGCTCCGCCTCGTTGTGAGCACCACCGACCTGGCCTACCGGATGCCCCTTGACGAACGCCTCTACACGGTTGCAATGCCTCAGGGCGCAATCAACGTTCCCTTGGTTGCAGGTTTAACCCCCGTCGGTGGCGAGGATGCAACGTTCACCTGGCTCCTATTAATTATCCCGACACTGGTGATTGCGGGTGCGATTCTCTTTGTGCTGCGTCCACGTGAACCAAAGCCAGTCCACGAGATTGCATACGCGGACGCAATAAGTGATCCACCCGTAGTGATTGAAAATCTGTTCAAGACTTATAAAGGCGGATATCAAGCGGTCAAGGGGGTTAGCTTCGAAGTTCCACGCGGTGTTGTCTTAGGCCTGCTGGGCCCTAACGGCGCTGGAAAAACCACAACAATGCGAATGATGATGGGCTTGATCGCTCCCACCGAGGGCGAGATCACCCTGTTTGGACACCCAGTATTTTTTGGGTCCCCGGTTCTTTCGCGCGTGGGTGCACTCGTGGAGGGCGCTGGATTCCTGCCGCACCTCAGTGGGCGTGAAAACCTGGAAATTTACTGGAAAGCTTCTGGTCGGGTTGGCGAGCCCTACTTCGAAGAAGTTCTGGAAATTGCGGATCTCGGCACGGCAATTGACCGCAAGGTAAAGGCATATAGCCAGGGGATGCGCCAACGTTTGGGAATCGCCCAAGCCATGTTGGGCAAACCTGACCTGCTCGTACTCGACGAACCCACCAACGGGCTTGACCCACCCCAGATTAAATCGATGCGAGAGGTCATGAAGAGTTACGCGGACACCGGACGCACAGTCATTGTTTCTAGTCACATGCTCAGCGAGGTTGAGCAAACATGTTCGCATGTAGTGGTCATGCATCGAGGTCAACTCATTGCAACTGGCAAAGTCGCTGATCTGCTCGCCGGTCGCACCGGTGGCCGACTAGAGGACGTTTTCCTTGACATGATCGGCGAGGACTTAACGGTGGGTCAATCATGAAAACTAAGAAGGCACTTCCTTTTCGGGTTGAATTGATTCGCCAACTCAAGCGCAAGCGGACCCTCGTTGCACTCATTCTCCTGATCGCACTTCCCCTGATCGTGGTAACGGCCGTCAAGTTTGGCCCGTCCTCTGACAACAATGGCGGTAATGGTGGCGGCGGTTTCGGTGACGGCGACCTTGATCTGGTGGGCTTGGCCACCTCGGGTGGGTGGAACTTCGCTCTGACCATGATGTTTTTTGCATCTGGTTTCCTGCTTCTCATCCTGGTCGCAATGTTCGCGGGTGACACGGTTGCAAGTGAAGCTTCCTGGTCAACATTGCGCTATCTGTTGATTGCGCCCGTTCCACGTCGACGATTACTGACCATCAAATTGGCCGTGGCATTGCTGTTGTCATTTGTTTCGATTCTGATCTTGGTTGGGTTCTCTTATCTGGTAGGCCTGATCGCTTTTGGCAGCGGGAATCTCGCCACTCCAACAGCTGGTGTGTTCAGTAATTCTGAGGCGCTGTGGCGGATGTCAATTATTTCGGTGTACATCTTTATCACCCTGCTGTTCGCAGCTGGCATTGCGTTCCTTTTGAGTGTTCTCACAGACGTTCCACTGGGAGCCGTGGGCGGCGCCGTTGTCATTGTCATCGTAAGCAATATTCTTGACGCAATTGATGCACTCGGGGATCTTCGACAGTGGTTGCCCACCGATTACGGGGCCGCATGGATTGGCGCTCTCAACCGTGAAATTGACTGGACCGGGATGTCCCGCGGCGTTGCCTACTCGGTCGTGAGTTTCATTATTTTCATCACGATCGCCTACCTGCGTTTTGATCGCAAGGACATCACTTCTTAGGGTAAGTTACGCGCGAAAAGGAGAACCAATGATCACAATAAATATCGATATGGACAGTTGCCAGAACTACGGACAGTGTGTGTTCGAAGCTGAGGACATTTTTCAACTCGACGAGGACGGCAATATCCAATACACAAGGGAAGTCTCCGATGACCGCCAGGAAGATGTCGAGAATGCGGTTGACGTTTGCCCTATGCAGGCAATCAGCTTCACCGTTTCTTAATTCCTGGGTCAGCCTCGGCGTGCCCTGATTTCACCAGCTGTTCCATTATGAGCACAGGCGGGAGGTTACTCCCTCTGATAGTGTCCGAAAACTGACCCACCAAACATCATGGAGTAAACGGAGTAAACATGGACTTTCAACCCAGCGAAAAGGCGCAAGAACTCTCTGACGTGATGTGGGCTTTTCTCAACGATCGGGTGCTACCCGCCGAAGCCGTATATGACGAATACCGCGCATCCGTTGGCCCTGATGACTTCACCCTGCCTCCCATTGTTGAGGAATTGAAAACCCAAGCCCGTGAACTGGGACTGTGGAACCTGTTCTTGCCAGAATTCAGTGGACTCACCAACGTTGAGTACGCGCAACTCGCCGAGATCTCCGGTTGGAGTGTTGATATCTACCCCGAGGCAATCAACTGCCAGGCCCCCGACACCGGCAACATGGAAACCCTTCATCTCTTCGGTACCGATGAGCAAAAAGAGCAATGGCTTGAGCCACTTCTTGATGGCACCATGCGCTCTGGTTTCGCCATGACTGAGCCGTATGTCGCTAGCAGCGACGCCACAAATATTGAATGCACTATCACTCGTGAGGGTGATGAATACGTAATTAACGGAACCAAATGGTGGACCACTGGCGCGATGGATCCTCGTTGCAAGATTCTGATCGTGATGGGAAAGACTGACCCGAGCGGCCCAGCTCACCGGCAGCAATCAATGGTTCTTGTTCCTATCGATACCCCCGGTGTTCGGATCGTGCGTTCGCTCCCCGTTTTCGGACGACAGGATCAGCACGGTCACGCTTGGATCGAGTTCGAAAACGTTCGCGTACCTGTAAGTAACATTCTGGCGACCGAAGGTGACGGGTTCATGATCGCCCAAGCCCGACTGGGGCCTGGCCGCATTCATCACTGCATGCGTTCAATCGGCCAGGCCGAGCGTGCATTGCAAATGATGGTGGAGCGAGCCAACTCTCGGGTGGCATTCGGTGGCCCCCTCGCCGACCAAGGATCCATCCAAGAATGGATTGCCGAGTCCCGGATCGAGATTGAGCAAGCGCGCCTTTTGACTATGAAAGCCGCCTGGATGATCGATCAAGGCGGAGCAAAGTCGGCCAAGACCGAAATCGCGGCCATCAAGGTTATTGCCCCTCGAATTGCTTGTAATGTGATTGACCGGGCCATTCAGGTTCATGGTGGGCTCGGGGTGAGCGATGACATACTGCTCACGAGAATGTACGGCTGGCAGCGCTCCCTCAAGATTTTTGACGGCCCCGATCAGGTACACCTTCGCTCGATCTCCCGCTGGGAACTCAAGCGTCCTCGGGCAGTGAAGCTTCCGACCTAAATTTTCTATCTCCGGTTATCACATCGCTGAAGCTGGCGCTAATCCGATTTCCCAACTTGCATTCACTCTTGCAAATGGCTTCACCTACGTCGAGGCATACCTTGCCCGCGGCATGAAGGTGGAAGACTTCGCACCCAACTTCTCATTCTTTTTCTCCAATGGAATTGATGCGGAGTACACGGTGCTTGGCCGGGTCGCTAGGCGCATCTGGGCGATCGCAATGAAAGAACTCTATGGTGCAGACGAGCGCAGTCAAAAATTGAAGTATCACGTCCAAACTTCTGGCCGGTCTCTGCACGCGCAAGAGATGGACTTCAATGACATCCGCACAACACTGCAAGCATTGTGCGCGATCAACGACAACTGCAATTCACTTCACACCAACGCATACGACGAAGCCGTCACCACCCCCAGCCAGCATTCAGTTCGGCGTGCACTTGCAATCCAGATGATTATCGACCAAGAGTGGGGTCTCTCCAAGAACGAGAATCCACTGCAGGGTTCCTACATCGTGGACGAACTCACAAACCTCGTGGAAGAAGCTGTACTCGTTGAATTCGAACGAATATCCGAGCGGGGAGGCGTCCTTGGCGCCATGGAAACCGGCTACCAGCGCGGGCGAATCCAGGACGATTCAATGCTCTACGAACACAAGAAGCATGATGGATCCCTACCGATTATTGGAGTAAACACATTCCTTAATCCCCAAGGGAGTGGGGAAGCGCAAACCGTTGAACTCGCGCGCGCCAGTGAAGAGGAGAAGCGATCACAGGTCAAACGTCTGGCCGCCTTCCACGAAAAGCATCGCGTCGAGGCAGAGCCAGCGCTCGCCCGATTGAAGGAAGCAGCAGCAACAGGGGGCAATACGTTTTCATCTCTGATGGATGCAGTTCGGGTATGCTCAATGGGCCAAATAACCTCAGCATTTTTTGAGGTCGGCGGTCAGTACCGCCGCAATGTTTAACTCGTGAATTGTATGACCAACTTAAATTGATTGAATGACCTCAACGGAGGATCTTGTGACAATGAGTCCGACACTCGGTATTGATCCGATCGAGGAGGCTCGACGCCAGTGGGTAAATCACAACTGGACGAAAGCCGCAGACGGCATGGCGGCGGTAACTTCAATAGTTCGCGTGCAGCAGATCATGTTGCAGCGAATCGACGGGGTCCTGCGGCCACTCGATCTCACATTCGCGCGTTACGAAATCCTCACCCTTCTGTCTTTCACCAAACGCGGCTCCCTCCCCATGACACGCATGGGCACTCTCCTTCAAGTGCACCCAACAAGTGTCACGAGCGCTGTCGACCGGCTAGAGGCGCAGGGTTTCGTCGAACGTCTGCCCCACCCATCGGATCGGCGCGCGGTACTGGCATCCATCACGGATCTGGGGCGCGAGCGTT
>JBIHZX010000075.1:0-6879 GCA_044240195.1 Candidatus Nanopelagicales bacterium
AAATATTTGGTCCGGTGGTCACTATTCAGAAATTTACTGATGAAGCGCAGGCTCTGGCCTATGCAAATGGTGTGAATTACGGCCTTGCATCATCCGTTTGGACAAAGGATTTTGGTCGCGCCATGCGTATGGCCAAAGGGCTTGATTTTGGCTGTGTGTGGATCAATACACACATTCCACTCGTCGCTGAAATGCCACACGGTGGATTTAAGCACTCGGGGTACGGTAAGGATTTGTCGATGTATGGATTCGAGGATTACACCCGGATCAAGCACGTTATGGCGAATTTGGAGAGTTAAATATTCGGTTCTACTTTGGACTGCACATAAGTGTGGGGCAGGAGCAAATTTCGCTCCTGCCCCACACTTATGTTTCTAACTGTTAGTTGCCACCCTCATTGAGGGTTACTTCGACCGGAGTAAATGCATCTCCGGTGGTGTTCAAACCTTCAGCGGTGAGCGCTGCGTTTGCAGCTTCCGCGTACTGGTTCGTGTAAGCCGTTGCTGGTGGCTCGGCGGTGATAATTGTTGCCCCTTCGAGGTTCTTGGTGTTCAGGGAAACACTTACCGTCTGTGCCCACAGTTCTGGCTCAATAACTCCGACACCCATGGCTGATGGCCAGATCAACTTATTGACCTCGTTCATCATCCAGAGTTGGTGGCTGGCGCCAAGCTTGGAGCCATTTGCCGTAATAATGTCAGCGCACTCTTGTGCGTTGTCGCGGCACTGGATCCAGCCCTTGAGTGATGCGGTGACGAAACGCTGGGTGAGGTCTTGGTAGGCCGCATCAGCGAGACGTTCTTCCGATGCCCAAATTGCATCTTGGTACATCGCGGTACCTTCTGTATTCCAGTTGATGGCATTGAAGTCACTTGGCTGGTACAACTCACCGGTGTCAGGATTAACTGATTCCAATACCTGAGCGTACTCGTTGTATGTCATGGCCTGCGCTGCATCAATCTCGCGATTGAGAAGTGCTTGCATGTCGAATTGCTGCTGGACCAATTCAACATCCTTGGCGGGATCAAGTCCGGCCTTGGTCATGCCAGCGAATAGTTCGTATTCGTTTCCAAATCCCCAGTTGCCAACCTTCTTGCCTTTGAGATCGGCTGCTGTGGTGATGTTGGAATCTGCCCATGAAACCTGAAGTGTTCCGGAAGTGCGGAAGACCTGAGCCACGTCAACGATTCCGGCACCCTGTTCGCGTGAAGCAAGTGCTTTTGGCACCCATGAGATAGCGAAGTCTGCGCCACCTTGCGCGAGAACTGTCTGAGGAACGATGTCGACGCCACCTTCAAGAATGGTTACGTCAAGGCACTGCTCTTCGTAGTAGCCCAAGTCCTTCGCGGCGTAATAGCCACCGAACTGAGCCTGAACGAACCACTGCAGTTGAAGCGTTACAGGAGTGAGTTCCGTGCATTCTGCAGCGGCTTCCTCTGTGGCTGATTCCTCCGTGGTTGCTGCAGCTGATGTCTCAGTTGCAGTTTCGTCGCTACTGCTACACGCAGTGAGAAACAGGAGACCCGAAGCAGCAACAGCTGCGACGCGAATCCAACTTTTTCCTCTATTCATTATTTCTCCCTTTTTTTGATTTACCGATGTGTCAGTTAAGATTTTGTGAGTACTGGCGCACCGCGAGGTGTCACTAGGCGCTCGATGGCGATGATGGCCAAATAAAAAATTAATCCAGTGATGATTGCTGCCAAGACATATGCCCAAGCGCGACCATAAGCGGTATTTGCTGCAGCACTGGCTATTCGGCTGCCAAGACCTTCCTGTGGGCCTCCGAAATATTCAGCAACTAAAGCAGCAATAACTGATAGAGGCGCTGCAATTTTGAGGCCGGTGAAAAAGAATGGAATGGCATTGGGGATTCGAAGAATCCGGAGTGTCGTTCGAGGAGCCGCGTTAAGTGAGCGCATGAGTTCAAGTTGAACTGGATTCACTTGGATCAGGCCACGCATCACGTTGACGAAAATCGGGAACAACACAATGATCGTGGTTACCAGTACACGTGGAGTGCGACTCGTTATGTTGAACATATTGTTCAGGATTGGCGTTAAAGCAATGATTGGCACGGTTGCTAATCCCGCAGCGAGTGGAGTCACCAGTTTGTCGACTGTAACGAACCTTTGTGCCAGCAACGCCATAAAAAGGCCGAGAATAGTTCCAAAAAGGAGCCCAAGAAAAGCTGTTGTGCCCGTATAAAAGGCAGCTCCCCACATCAGGGCGGCACCATTAGAGAACTCTGAGGCAATGAGGCTTGGTGCGGGGAGCAGGAAAGGCTTGAGTTCTTGAACCACGACGAGTAGTTGCCAAGCTCCGAGAAATAGTGCCGCAACCACAATTGGTGGCCACAGATGACTCAGCTTTGAATTCATCAGACTTCACCTCGGTGTGTGGAAGTGAAAGAACCAGATGTGTCGTGGGTACGTAATGCTTCTCGCACCGCAGTTACGCAATGGAAGAACTGATCTGATTCCCGGGTAGTTTCACTGCGTGCCCCAAGGTCAACGTTTATTTCCGCGGTGATACGTCCTGGTCGAGGTGACATAACGACCACTCGATCCGAGAGATATACGGCCTCGGGGATTGAGTGGGTGACAAAAATAATGGTCTTGCCCGTATCCATCCGAATCCGCAAGAGTTCATTTTGCATGCGCTCCCGGGTCATTTCATCAAGGGCACCAAATGGTTCATCCATGAGAAGTAGCGGAGGGTCAACCGCTAATGATCGAGCGATCGCAACACGTTGTTGCATACCGCCGGAAAGTTCCCATGGACGGTGGTTGCCAAATTCGGAAAGTTGAACCATGTCCAGGAGCTCCGCGGATCTCGCCTCGCGCCTAGATTTGTCCCACCCGGCAAGCTCGAGGGGGAGTTCGATGTTTTTGCTCACGGTCCGCCAGTCAAATAATGCGGCTTGTTGGAAAGCGATACCGTAGAGGCGTTCCTCGCGCGCATCGGCCGGGGATTTTCCTGAGACTTGCACACTTCCCGAGTCAAATCCCGTGAGGTCTCCGATAACGCGCAGAAGCGTACTTTTTCCACAACCTGACGGTCCAATAAGTGAAATGAATTCACCGGTATGGACATCGAGGTTTACATCGGAGAGCGCGGTGACTTCGTTCTCATTGCCTTTGTTAAAGACTTTTGAAACGTTGGAAATCGCAAGTGCACTTCCCGTTTTTGGCCCTGTTTCGGGGGTAGTTGTCATGCGAGACCTTTCTTAGGAAGATTCCGGGTGAGTAATACATCAACTGCTGTAATTGCTGCCGCTACCACAAGTCCCAACACAATTGCTCCAAATACTGCTACATAAACTTTTGCTGGCTGTGAAGAAGTTTCACGGGCATACTCGACCATGAGCCGGCCGATTCCACCGCGAACACCCGTTGAGATTTCGGCAACTACGGTGCCTACCACTGCGGCTGCGGCTGAAACTTTCAAGGCAGGGACAAGATAGGGAACACTCGCTGGGAACCGCAGTTTCCACAAAACCTTGTTGTTGTTCGCAGCGTAGGACCGCATTAATTCAAGTGAAGTTGGGCTGGGTGCCTGCAAGCCACGGAGGGCTCCGATGGAGAGTGGGAAAAATGCCAAATAGGCAGCAATAAACATCACGGAATACGTTGTCGACCATTGAACCGGCCCAAAACTGATTTGGTTGCCAATCCCGACAATCAGCGGAGCAAGGGCAATAAGGGGAACGGTCTGCGAGGCAATCACAAATGGCAGAAGTCCGCGCTCGAAGAATAAGAAACGTTGCATGATTATCGCGAGTAGCAGTCCAACAGAAACACCGATCACAAATCCACCCAGCGCAAGCATTAGTGAGTAACTTGCTGCGGAGAGGACCGCTTGAAAAACTGTGGTGTCCGAACCTCGAACTTCTGGCAGCGTAAAGGCCGTGAACATGGTCCAAATGTGGGGCATGGCCTGATCAGATGAATTAAAAGGCAGTTCGATTACGGAACCCAAGAGTTTTGTGAGCTCCCACATGATTGCAATGAGAGCAATACCTGCGAGAGCCCACAAAAAAGATACTGTTCCCCTTGAGATTCGATCACGAGTTGAGGCCACGATTACTCTTTGGCTTTGAGCTTCTCTGAGACGGCAGGAATCACTTTTTCACCGTATTCGGCCAATGTGTGATCTTTGTCGTCATGTTGTAGATAGAGGGCGAACTGATCAACACCGAGCGACTTGAGTTCTTCGAGGCGCCGGATCTGCTCCTCGGGTGGCCCAATAATGCAGAAACGGTCGATGATTTCGTCCGGGACGAAGTCAGTATGGGTGTTTCCGGCCTGACCGTGATCGTTGTAGTCGTAGCCTTTTCGGCCCTTGATGTAGTCGGTGAGGGCTTGTGGGACTACTCCACCACCTTCTCCACCGTCCCCATAGCGGTCAACGATGTCAGCCACGTGATTTCCGACCATGCCGCCGAACCAGCGGAGTTGATCCCGAGCATGGGCAATGTCTTCGGTTACATAAGCAGGAGCGGCTACACAAATTTTCACCGCGTCTGGATCCCTGCCGGCTGCCTTGGCTGCATCTTTAACTGCCTTAATCGTCCATTCAGCAATTGCAGGGTCGGCAAGTTGCAGGATGAATCCGTCGCCAACCTCGCCGGTCAAAGCAAGTACCTTGGGACCGTAGGCCGCTACCCACACCGGGGTGCGACTTTCTGCCGCCCATGGGAGGCGAATGTCATTGCCGTTGTAATCGACGGACTCGCCATTGACCAAAGCTTTGAGATTAATAACGGATTCCCGAAGTTCTGCAACAGTGACCGGCTTGCCGTTAGTTACTCGAACAGCTGAGTCACCCCGACCAATTCCAATCACGGTGCGGTTTCCATACATCTCGTTCAATGTTGCAAAGACCGAGGCCGTGACCGTGATGTCCCGAGTAGCAGGGTTGGTCACCATCGGCCCAATAATTACATTCCGTGTTTCGTTGAGAATCTTGCTATAGATGACATACGGTTCCTCCCACAAAATGTGCGAGTCAAAAGTCCATACGTATTTGAATCCATAGGTCTCTGCCTTGCGCGCAAGATCAACAACCCGCGCAGCCGGGGGAGTGCATTGCATAACCACACCAAAATCCATGACTTCTACCTTTCCGGAGCGAATAGTTTTTTAGGACAGTTAACGAGTCTGCGGGAATCCCAGATCGACCGAACTAGTTGAAGGATCCGGCCAACGCGAAGTGACGGTCTTAGTGTGAGTGTAAAACTCAATACCTGCAGGTCCATAAATATTGGCATCGCCAAAAATGGATGACTTCCAACCACCAAAACTGTAATAGCCAACTGGCACGGGGATGGGAACGTTAATGCCTACCATGCCAACTTGAATATCGAATTGGAATTGGCGTGCCGCTCCACCATCACGTGTGAAAATTGCTGTTCCATTCCCGTATTGGTGCTCATTAATCAGCGTGACGGCTTCTTCATATGTATCGACACGAATGACGGAAAGAACTGGACCGAAAATTTCTTCGTCGTACACTTTCATTCCTGGTCGCACATGATCAATGAGTGAAGGATTGAGGAAGTAGCCCTTTTCAGGTAGTGGTCCCTCACGACCGTCAACAATTACGGTCGCGCCCTCGGCGGCTGCACCTGCAATGTAGGAGGCAACCTTGTCGCGGTGTTCCCCGGTGATCAGCGGTCCCATCTCATTCACAGGATCAGTGCCTGGTCCTACCTTTAAAGCGGGAATGCGCTCAGAAATTGCTTTGATGAGGGGATCAGCGACACCGCCAACCGCAACAACTACCGAGATGGCCATGCAGCGCTCGCCGGCAGAACCGAAACCTGCGCTCACGGAGGCATCCGCGGCCATATTGATATCGGCATCTGGCAGCACAACCATGTGGTTCTTTGCTCCACCAAGTGCTTGAACACGCTTTCCGTTCGCTGTTCCCGTTGCATAAATATATTTGGCGATTGGGGTTGAGCCAACAAAGCTCACGGCTGCGATATCGCGGTGGTTAAGAATTGCATCTACGGCAACTTTGTCTCCGTGAACGACGTTGAATACTCCGTCGGGTAACCCCGCTTCCTTAAGCAGCTTTGCCATAAATACTGTGACTGATGGATCTTTTTCGCTCGGCTTAAGAATAAATGTATTTCCTGTGGCAATCGCATTCGTGAACATCCAGAGCGGAACCATCGCTGGGAAGTTGAAAGGCGTAATCCCGGCAACAACGCCGAGAGGCTGCTTGATCGAGTAAACGTCAACCCCACCGGAAACTTGCTCGCTGAAACCACCTTTCATGTGCGTGGGAATCCCACAGGAAAACTCAATGTTTTCAATGCCGCGTGCTAGTTCACCGGCTGCGTCGCTGGGGACCTTGCCATGCTCGATTGAGACAAGGCGCGCGATTTCATCACGATTCACTACCACTAACTCGCGGAAGCGAAACAAAATTTCTGACTTGCGGGAGAGGGATGTGGAGCGCCATGCGGGAAAAGCTGCCTTTGCAATTGCAATTGCCGCGTCCATCTCAGTAGTGCTGGCCAGACCAACCTGTGCCTGCTGTTCCCCTGTTGATGGATCAAATACCGGTCCGAAATTACCTGAGGCCGGGACAACTTCCTGGCCGTTAATCCAATGGGGAATGGTACGCATGTGTTACTCCTTAATTCTTTGTGGGATGTGTGGAACAACCGAAGGGGCTAAATCAGATATTGGCTGAGCCCCCGCTTAAGGAACTTACCGTGTCCTTTATGACCAAGATATGTATTGTTGTCCACAACGACCGTGCCCCGTGAAATGACGGTGTCCACGTGCCCATCAATATTGAAACCCTCCCAAGCAGAGTGATCCATATTCATGTGGTGTGTTTTATGAAATCCGATCTCAGTTC
>JBIHZX010000023.1:0-21317 GCA_044240195.1 Candidatus Nanopelagicales bacterium
TACAACTACAAGTTGGAATGGTTTAAGGCTTTAAATGCAACGGTTCAGTCTGAACTGGTTGCTTATCCGGATCTTCCCTTTGCCGCGATCGGTGACTACAACATTGCACCAACTGATGCTGACGTGTGGGACATTTCCCAGTTCGCTGATTCAACCCACGTAACCGCTGCAGAGCGGGCAGCGTTGACTGATCTGTCAGATCTTGGATTGGGTGAAGTTAAGCCTCGATCACTTAAAGGTGAGCCGTACACGTTCTGGGATTACCGCAATGGTTCATTTCACCGAGGTTGGGGAATGCGCATTGATTTGGTGTACGGGAACGCTGCCTTCACTGCACGGGTCAGTGACGCTTACGTTGATCGCGAAGCCCGTAAAGGTAAAGGCGCCTCGGACCACGCACCCGTTGTTGTTGATCTCAGCTAGGAACTAAAACTTCCGTTTGAGATCAGCAGCGCCCACAGCGATATTGGGAGACCGATATCGTAAATCAAAATGACCGTGTTGCCCGGGGAAAAATTCTTTGATTGAACAATTTCAAAAATGTGCTGGGCTGCTGCAAGGAGTAGGAAAAAACTAATAACAATTGTCAGCACGACCCATGCGTCAGTACCCATGCCCGAGGCAACAAGGCCCGCCACACCTAGCCCCCAACTCACGAATCCAATTTCTTTCTGGAATCCGTTCGTGACCCAACCAATGCTTTTTGCCGTGGACTTGGCCAGGACGGTGTGCATGAAACCACTGGTGATGAACATGATGCCGGCCGGTAGGAAGAACATCCACGCTAGAGCATTCTCACTGAAAGTGGGATCTGGTGCCCCCCACGGTGTTGTCCAATTCAGAAGCGTGAAAACCCAGGCCAAAACGAGTGTCAGTGGAACAAACCAAATTCCCATGTTTCAAATCTAGCACAGAGAATCGCCTACGTGTGCGGATTCTTATCCGCAACTAGCTACACGTGTCCTGGGCATAGGCTTATCGGGTGCGCACCCAAGTTCATTCCTTTCGTGACCAATCCTCACGTACCGACGGTGTTGCATGAAGCGAGAAGTCCGTCGGATTAGCACCGAGCAGCATTCTGATTACCTGGATGGTGTGATCGCATCAGGTTCACTCGGGGTTTCATTCCTGCAACTTCCTTCCTGGGGGAGTGTCAAAGTTGGTTGGCGGCCCGAGTCCATTGGTTGGTTTCAGGATTCGACCCTCGTTGGTGTGGCACTCGTTCTCTACCGCCCTATTCCTAAATTGCCCCAACGATCTCTGGCCTACATTCCCGAGGGCCCGATCATTGATTGGGAAAGCGATGATCTTTCTTCATGGTTATCACCCTTGATCTCCCATATAAAGGGACGTGGTGCTTTTCAGTTAAAGATGGGTCCAGCGGTTCCCGTGCGGCAGTGGGATGCGCAAACGCTTAAGGCGTCGATCGACAACGTCTCTTTACTCGGTGATGTCAGTGCGGATCGGATGTTCTCGGTTGGGGTGGAGTTGACTGACTCATTGCGTTCACTCGGATTTGTGCAGGAAGTCAATGTTGGTGCTGGTTTTGGTGACGTGCAGCCACGTTACGTTTTTCAAATTCCACTTGCTGGTAGAACCGAAGCCGATGTGTTCGCAGGGTTCAATCAACTGTGGCGGAGAAATGTTCGCAAAGCTGAGAAGTCCGGAGTTGAGATCTCGGTCGGAACACGCGCCGACCTCGCTGCATTCCATGCTGTTTATGTTGAGACCGCCGCGCGTGATGGATTCACTCCACGGGGATTGGTGTATTTCGAGAGAATGTGTGATGCACTCGGTGATCACTTCACCTTGCATATTGCTCGTTATGAGGGACATGTTGCCGCAGCAACGATCATGATCACCGTTGGTGGGCACGCGTGGTATTCCTACGGTGCTTCAACGACCGCAGATCGTGATGTTCGGCCGTCAAATGCGTTGCAGTGGTCCATGATTAGGTCAGCTATTGCTTCTGGTTGCAGTGTTTACGACCTTCGAGGAATCTCCAACACTCTCGATAGCTCTGACCATCTTTTTGGATTAGTTTCCTTCAAGTTGGGTTCGGGAGGGTTTGCCCAGGAATACGTTGGTGAGTGGGATTACGTGATTCGCAAGTCTTGGGCACGCGCTTTTTCGTTCTACCAACGGCGAGGCAAGTGAGCGGATCACTACGTTCCTGACATGATAAACAGGTGTCTTTCACCCTCCAAATAAATGGCGAAAAATGGCGCACCCACCTACGCGCTGTAACTAATGCGCTCACCAGTGCGAGTGGAAGTTTGCCCGTCCCTGTGATTAAAGGAAACGGCTACGGTCTGGGTCAGGAATTGCTTGGTACAACAGCCATGGATTTAGGCGCCGACACAATTGCTGTTGGGACGGTCTTTGAAATTGAGTCTGTTGTTGGCGTCACCCGGGGTGACATTGTTGTTCTTCAACCATTTGATCCTCGTGATGCTAACTCCGCGCTTCAATGGTCGGGCATTAGCGAAAAGTTTTACGCTGGACGAATCATTCGCACCGTTGCCAGCCCGCAAGCACTCAACGATCTAGTCAACGGAACTAAAAGCGTCCGCATAATTCTTGAGGCCCGCAGTTCCATGGTTCGCTTCGGGTTTACTGAGTCTGAACTCATTGGGGCTCTGCGTAACCCAGAGATTCGCGCAGCGTTAGCAACGGGGCGAATCTTTGTTGAGGGAATGTCTATTCACCTTCCTATTGATCGCAATGAAAGCAGTGAAACCAAAACTCCTAATTCACACGCGGTTGAAGTGATGCGTTGGGCGGGTTTGTGGGAAAGGGAAACTGCCGTATGGGAAGTCCATTCACCCCCGGCACCGGTGATCTGGGTTTCCCATTGCACTGATGTAGAGCTCGCAACTATTCGAGACAGTGTGAGTGAGTTGATTGTGCGGGCTCGAGTGGGAACCCGGCTTTGGCTCGGTAACCGATCAGCGTTGTCCGCCTCCGGAACCGTTTTGGCTGTGCACCCGGTCTCTGAAGGCGTAAAGGTTGGTTACCGGCAACGAGGTGCGGGTAAAAATGCAACTCTCGTTGTCGTTAGTGGAGGCACCGCACACGGCATAGGTTTAAGTGCGCCTTCACCCACCACTTCACTGCGCCAGCGGGTTACTTCATTCGGAGTTGGTGCACTTGATGCTGCCGGAAGAGCTATGTCACCGTTTAGCATTGGCGGTAAACAACGATGGTTTGCCGAACCACCACACCAACAAGTTTCTATGTTGTGGTTGAACAACGAATCCGTTCTGCCACGGGTAGGGGATCAGGTGCGGGCTGAAGTTCGATTCACCACATCGCGCTTTGACTCTGTGCTATTTGTTTGATCTCGTTGGGTGTCAATCGCAACCCGGATTGCAAAGTAAAGCGTTGCTGCAATGTGAACGAACGTGGCTGCTGCATACCATTGAGGTGTCAGTGTTTGTGACCCTTCTATTCCGTACCCGGCAAGGAACCACCAAATTCCAACAAAGTAAATAACTTCACCTGTCTGCCAGATTAAGAAGTCGCGCCAGTTAGGTCGGGCCAATACGGCAAGCGGTACGAGCCAGAGCACATATTGCGGTGAATACACCTTGTTGGTAATGACAAATGCGGCGAGAATCAGGAATGAAATCTGTGCAATGTTTGGTGAGTTGGGTGCCTTCTTAACCAGAATTGCAATCCCAACAAGTAGTAGTACGAAGACTGCGGTCGAAGCAAAGTTGAGTAAGTTGTTCGGGATTGTTGGCAGACCTATTTGGGTTACGGCGTACCAGAAAGAACCGAAATCAATTGATCGACCAAAGTTGAACGTGTAAAAGTGAATCCATCCTTCAAAGTTCGCGATGGCAAAAGGGATGTTGACCGTAAGGACAGTGAAGATTGTCGCAGCGATCATGGTCAGTGTTGGTCGCCATGAATTACTTTTCCACGCTAAAAGAATAAAACCGAAAAGAAGAAATATCGGATAGAACTTTGATGCTATAGCAAGACCGAGTAAAACTCCCGTGAGTGTTGGTTTCTCTTTTGACCAGGCAAGAAATGCCAGTGCAACCAGTGCAATGGGAATGAGGTCCCAGTTAATTGTTGCAGCAAAAATCATGGTGGGCGCGAAAACAATCATCGCAGCCCGCCACGGATCTTTCGGGCTTGTTAGTGCAGTCGCGACTACCGTGACAACAAAGGGAACGAACAGCAGAATTACATTGACATCGAAGAACGCTCGGTATCCGTCAGGGTAGAGCGGAAGGACCCATCCAGTAATGACCGCTGAGATATACATGAAAACTCCGGTACCAACCGGATACTCCAAGTACATCTCGTTTGATCCTGTTTGGACATAGGGAAATATTCCTTCGGCAAATCCACGGTCAACATAGAGCGGTGGAATATCCGTGTAACACAAGTGCATGTAACGCTGGGGATCAACCCAACCGTTCGCCAAACAAGAAAAATCCAGAAAATATCCTAAGGAATAGGTCATTGCAGCCAAAATAATGAGAACGTAGATCGGCGGGAGAAGGGTGTAACTCTGTGTAGTGAGTCGACCAAACGGGCCACCGAGACGCTCGGTGATTTTTGCCTGGCTCACGGGATTGATTATGGTCTACCTCAGTTAATCAGCTGATCTGTTGGTGGCGCATCGGGTCCGAACTCGTTCACGGGTTCATTGTTTTCGTTGGAATCAACGGCTGCAGGATCTGAGCCAGTGGTTTCTGGTCCGAACTCATTAATTACTTCTGGTATTGGACAACCGAATGGAATCTCTTCCACGTCCGTCTCAATAAAGTCTGGGCATTCAACCGGGGTGAACACACTCTCTGGTGGCTCCGGGAACTCCATGACCGGTTCTGATTTGAGAGCACCTTTCATGAACGCCGTCCAAATTGCTGCAGGGAAAGATCCACCGGTGACAGTTGTCAACCCACCCGTTCCTGACATGGAAATTGGTATTCCACTCGAGTCTTCTTTCGCCATGAGAACAGCCGCTGAGATTTGTGGGGTGTAACCGGCAAACCAAGCGCTCTTATTGTCATCTGTCGTACCAGTTTTCGCAGCCGCTGGTCGATCAAGTGCAAGGGCAGCCTTTCCTGTTCCATCGGTAACAACTTTGGCGAGGGAATAGTTGACGCTGTTTGCGACATCAGGAATAAAGGCTGTTGTAAGTGTCGGCTGATATTCAAAAAGCAAACCACCATTGGACCCGAAGACTTGCTTAATGAATGTTGTACTACTGCGCACTCCTTCGTTGGCGAATGTTGCGTAGGAATTTGCCATGTCCAGACCTGACGGTGAAGAGGTGCCAAGTACAAATGTTAGGTCGGGTGATTCTAGGTTCAGGCCTGGTGTTGATTCCGGAATACCGGCAGCCAAGGCAGCGGTGACGACATTATCAACACCAATGTCAGCCGTTAGTTCTACATAGGCGGAGTTGATGCTTAGTTCTGTTGCTTGCAGAAGTGAGACGACACCGTAGGAATTGTTTCCGTAGTTGTTAAAGGTATAACCGTTAACGGTTGACGGTGAGTTTCCATTCCACAGCGAATTCAATTGCACTGATTGGCCTAGTGCCGCGGCAAGCGCGAATGGCTTGAATGTTGAGCCCGCTTGGGCAAACTGCCGGGTAGCGTTATTGATTTGGTCGGTAATGAAGTCAGTACCGCCATACATTGCGAGCACCTCACCCGTTCCCGGTTTCACCGCTGCCAGACCAATACGCAGTCCCTCTGTTTCTGACGTTGGACCTTCTTCCTTCACGGCGCGTTGGGCGGCGCGCTGGGCCTTGCGGTCAAATGAGCTGATGACTTTTAGCCCGCCGAGTTGAATCTCTTCTTGGCCGTAGCCTTGAGCAGCTAGCTGTTGCTCAACTGCTGTTAGCAGGAATCCAACTTGGCCGCCGAGGCGATCCTTTTGTTTAAAGGCCACAATGTCTGGGAATTGTGCTGAATCACGTTGCTCTTGGGTGATGTCACCCAGTTCGGCCATGGAGTCGAGAACATAGGACCATCGAGCTTTGAGTCCACTCAAGTTTTCTTCTGGGCTAAGTCCCGACGGGGATTTGATAACCGATGCAAGTACGGCACCTTGGGCGAAGTCGAGTTCACTGACCGGCACTCCAAAATAGGCGATCGAGGCCGCTTCAATTCCATTTGCATTTCTACCAAAGTAGATCGTGTTCAGGTAATCCTCAAGGATTTGTTCTTTTGAAATTACTGTTTCTAACTTAAATGCAAGTAGCGCTTCATTGACTTTGCGATTCCACGTCCGGTCTTGGGTGAGAAATGCGATTTTGGCGTACTGCTGGGTAATGGTCGATCCACCCTGAGTGTTACCTCCGGTTAAGTTGTTAACGGCTGCGCGCGCAATTCCCACTGGTGAAATACCACCATGATTGTAAAAGTCGCGGTCTTCAGCCGCCAGTACGGCTTGTTGAACTTCACGGGGAATGTCGCTTAGAGGAACGGACCGGCGGGTTGATTCACCCAAGCGTCCTATTTCAGTCACACCATCGGCGTAGTAGACAACGGTCGCTTCACTCGTTGCCAGTTCATTGGGTGTTGGTACCTGGGTGCGGACCAGTAAAACCGCAAAGACGGCTACGCCCACGGCAGCAAGGAGGAAAAAGATCCATAGGGTTCGACGTAACCAGCGGCGTCGACGACGCGGCGTGCTTGATTTAACGACTGTGCTCCGCGTGATCGGCTTTTTCTTTGCTGGGGTTGCCACTGTTGTCCTATCGGGGAAGGGGACAGTTTTCAACTATTTCAACACTATGACCTAGTCCAACAGATCATCGCCCTTAAAAGACGGTACGGCGCGCCGGGGAGTTCCATCGCCGAGTGAAAAGGCTCGAATCAGGTAGTTCCAGTGGCAGTCGGGGCAAACTTCTACAACGTAGACCCGGAATTCACCGAATTTGCTGCACATCGCCGGTAATTCCTCTGCTTTACGAATTCTTCCGGCATAAGGGCCCAATTCATCACCGTATATGTAGTGCAAATCCACGAGGTGTTTGCTTTTACAGGCGGGGCAGTTGTCTTTTGCCTGTTCCCCATGAAACTTCGCTGCCTTGAGTAAATATGGGTCGGCCTCACAATAATCGCTGGTGAGTGCGCCTCCCCGGTGCAATTTTGTGATGTCAGCTGCCCGGGAAAGGCCGTAATCCACCACGTTTCGTGGTTTCTGTGGGTCTGAAACGGGTTCTGGTGCAGGAATTGGGCCCCTTTTGGGTGGATTTTTGGTGGATTCCCCACGAGCTACCCGACCTCGTACCCCTTCCCTACGCATCTGAGCCATGCGCCCAGTTTAAACCACGTGTCGATATTGGGGTAAGTGAGCATTAGATATATCGAAGCGATATATTGATCCACATGAGTAGCCGCCGCGATGTCTTGAGCTTCGCAATCCTGGGCGTCCTCGGTGAGGGCCCTCAGCATGGCTACGAGTTGCGAAAAAGACTCACCACGGTTCTCGGCCCATTTCGAGCACTTTCCTATGGCTCCTTATACCCAGCTCTCAAACGGATGAATGCCACCGGACTGATCGAGGAAGAGTCACTGACCCCGGCTACGGAAAGCACCGCACCCGCCCTATCCGGTCGTCGGGCCCGAATTGTTTATGCAATCACGGCCGAGGGCAAAGAAATTTTCGGTGAGTGGGCCAATAAGCCCGGTCCTGAAGCTTGGGAGGACGAAGGCTTTGCCGCCCACCTCGCGTTTTTTTCCGCAACCGAAGAACGTACCCGCCTCCGCATATTGGAAGGCCGCCGCTCGCGTCTTGAAGAGCGGGTTGAGGCACTACGTGAATCTCTCACCCGCGGTAAAGAGCGTGTCGATGCCTACACACTTCAACTTCAACAGCACGGACTAGAAGGGGCCGAGCGCGAAGTGCGCTGGCTTACGGAATTAATTGATCAAGAGAAAGTAACCCAGGAAAGGTAAGAAATGAGTGCACAATCCGGCGGAGAAATTCGCGTAGCAATTGTTGGTGTTGGTAACTGTGCCGCATCCCTCGTTCAAGGGGTGGAGTACTACAAAAACGCCAAGGCAGGTGAGTTTGTCCCCGGACTCATGCATGTTCAATTTGGGCCGTACCACGTCAATGATGTTAAATTTGTTGTCGCATTTGACGTTGACTCCAAGAAAGTTGGACTTGACCTCGCTGATGCAATCGGTGCTTCCGAAAACAACACAATCAAATTGTGTGACGTTCCCAGCACCGGTGTTAAAGTTTCACGCGGCCACACTCTCGACGGTCTCGGTAAGTACTACCGCGAAACAATCACAGAGTCTGATGCTCCCGAAGTCGACGTCGTTCAAGCTTTGAAAGACGCCAAGGTTGATGTAGTTGTGTGTTATCTGCCCGTTGGTTCAGAAGTTGCAGCGAAGTTCTATGCACAGTGCGCAATTGATGCCGGTTGTGGTTTCGTTAACGCACTCCCCGTCTTCATTGCCGGAACACCAGAATGGGCAAAGAAGTTCGAAGACGCTGGACTACCAATTGTCGGTGACGACATTAAGAGCCAGGTTGGTGCAACAATCACGCACCGTGTTTTGGCCAAGTTGTTTGAAGACCGCGGCGTAATTGTTGACCGCACCTACCAACTCAATGTTGGTGGAAACATGGACTTCAAGAACATGCTTGAACGTGATCGCCTCGAATCGAAGAAGATTTCGAAGACGCAGTCGGTTACGTCCCAACTCTCACATGACTTAGGTGAGAAGAATGTTCACATTGGTCCATCGGATTACATTGCCTGGCTCGATGACCGCAAGTGGGCCTTTGTCCGACTTGAAGGCCGCGCATTCGGAGACGTTCCCCTCAACCTCGAGTACAAGCTCGAAGTGTGGGATTCACCCAACAGTGCCGGTGTAATCATCGATGCAGTCCGCGCAGCAAAGATTGCCATGGATCGCAAAATTGGGGGACCGATTCTTTCGGCTTCCAGCTACTTCATGAAATCACCTCCGGTGCAGTACAACGACTCTGAGGCAAAGCAGGCGGTTGAAGACTTTATCGCTGGCACCATCGATCGATAGACCTTAGATAGCCGGTAGCCTCTGTTCTTGTGCAGCGGCTACCGGTTGTTCGGTCTCTGCTTCGCCGTCATGATTTCCGGGCCCTTTACAGCACTCGTTTAGTTGGTCAATTCGGAGACGGTTTTTTTCAGGCCGCACTTGCCTCATTTGTTCTTTTCTCACCGGAGCGTGAACCAAATGCCACCGCGATAGCGGTGGCATTTGGTATTTTATTGTTGCCTTATTCCCTCATTGGACCATTTGCGGGTGTCTTCCTCGACCGCTGGTTGCGGCGTAATATTTTGGTTCGCGCAAACTTACTCAAGGCACTGATAACAATCCCCGTTATGGCTGCCGTGCTTGCGGGCGACGATTCGGTGATCTTGGGAATTTCTGTCCTCGCTGTTCTCGGTGTTGGTCGATTCATCTTGGCGGGACTCTCTGCGTCCTTGCCCCATGTTGTTAAAGGCAAAGAACTTATCTATGCAAATGCGCTGACACCAACCTCAGGAACTATTGCCTTCGTTATTGGCGCAACCACCGGTCTAGGGATTAGGCAAGTGTTTGGCGGTGGCGACGCCGGCAGCGTGGCACTACTCATGTTTGCAATAGGTACTTTTATTTCTGCCGCATTTATTGCGAGAACATTTGCGGTTCATGCACTTGGCCCAACACACCAAATCAAACACTCAATGGTTGATTCACTGCGCGGGGTAACGGGTGAGCTTATTTCTGGCGTTCGCACATTGAGCTCACACGCAGACGCCGCCAGAGCGCTCACACTCGTTGCTGTTAACCGAATTTCATTCGGTGTCGTCACGGCTGGAGCACTACTACTACTTCGAAACACATTCCACCAAAGCTCCAATGCCAATGCGGCACTTGCCGACTTTGCGATCCTTTCTGGCTTTGCCGCTACGGCAGCTCTCCTCGCGGCAATGGTGACGCCGTGGATGTCCCGCCGCATTGGGATCCCCCGCTGGTCCTCCTTAACCGTCGCCCAAGCATCGGCTGGAATGGTGGTTTTCGCATTTGCTGCCACTCTTCAGAGCTTCCCGTTGTTACTCGCGGCTGGCTTTAGTCTTGGATTTGCGGGCCAAGCGGTCAAGGTCTGTTCGGACACGGTTATTCAACGTAAAATTCCCGATGAAAGCCTGGGTCGCATCTTCTCCCTTTTTGACATGAGCGTGAATGTCGCCCTGGTTTCCGGGATCATCTTGGTGGCACTACTTGCCCCGGTATCGGGAGTCGCCCCAATTCTGTACACCGCGGTTGGTGTCGGCTTGGCTACGGCCAGTTTGTGGTATTGGCGCTCGGGCAGTAAAAACCCGGCGTAACCCGCTGACTAGTGGCAGAAGCTTTACCTTTTGGCAGCATGTTCACGGTATTGATACTGAGATCAGGGGTCATTGAGTAGAGTTCGGCTATGTCTAATGGAGCTACAGAGCAGTATCAGCGCAGTCCGGTTACTCGCGATCGAGTCCGTCCCCGGACCATTTTCTCGGTCATCGTTTTTGTTCTAGCAACTATCTTGACTCCTGTTTCTGTTGCCGGACACTGGGCTCACTCCACAATCATTGACACGGAGCGGTACATCGAGACTGTGGGTCCAATTGGCGCGAGCCCTGAAGTGCAGGCCGCGTTTGCTGAAGTTGTCACCAACTCGATCGTGGAGCAAGTAGATACAGAGTCGATTGTCAGTGATTTCCTTGGTGGGATTCTGCCAAACAATGCGATAACCGACCGTCTAGCCGGCCCCATTTCCACGGGTATCAATGGTTTGATTGGACAAGCAGTAGACACTTTCGTAACCTCAGAAGCTTTCACTACAGCTTGGTTGGCACTCAATAAAGCGGCCCAAAAAGGGTTCATTGCACTTCTGCAGAATGAATCCAGTGGACCTATTGAACTGCAGGGCGATGATGTTGTTCTCAACCTTGATTCAGTGATCACACTCGCCCAAGAAAAATTGGTCGAAAATGGCATTTCCTTCGCTGCTAACATCAGCGTCCCTAAAACAGATAAGCAATTTGTGTTGATGAGTGCTCCAGCTCTTAGTCAAGCGCGGACTTTCTATGCATTCTCCGCGCCATTCCTCAGTTGGATCATGGTCTTGATCGCCGCCTTGTTTATTCTCGCAATCGTGTTAGCACGACGTAGGGCCCGTACAACGGTCGCTGTCGGTATCGTTGTTATCGCTTCATCCATCGCGCTCTACGCCGCAACCATGTTTGGTGAAGGAGCCGTCACCAATCAATTTGCCGGTAGCATTTTTGAAAGCGCCGCCATTGTTGTTTATCAAACCTTCTTGGCTTACCTAATCGCCGGACTGCAATCATTGGCAGCACTCGGTGTCTTGGTAATTATTGGTGGTTGGCTAGCAGGTAGCACCAACTCCGCGCAGCGCGTACGCGCTCACTTCACTCGGGGGCTCAATGAGATCGCGGATCGCACCGATCTAGACACTGGTGTGAAATTGGCACCCTATGCGCCAATAATTCGTTGGGCAGTAATTTGTATATGGCTTCTGTTCCTGCTGAGTGGAACCTACCTCGGCAGCGTCAGTGGTGTGATGCTCACACTTCTCATGGCGGGAATATGGACCGGATTGGAAATTCTTATCCGCGCTCGGACCACCATTGAAGTAATTGTTGTGTCGCAGACTGAGGTGATTGAGGTCCTTGATCAAGCCTAAGTTCCATGAGGAATTTATAGGCTTCACCAACCTCACGACCTGGTCCGATTCCTAGAATCTCCATGATCTGCGAGCCATCAAGATCGGGCCGCATTGCATCCAGTTCTTCCTGCTCTTGCAATTGTGCAATGCGGTCTTCCAAACTGTCGTAGGCGCCTTGCAATGTCGCGGCCCTGCGCTTGTTGCGGGTTGTCGAATCAGCCCTCGTTAATTTGTGAAGACGGGTTAGCTGCGCTCCGGCATCACGCACATAACGACGAACTGCAGAATCGCTCCACTCACCGGTTCCATAACCGTGGAAGCGTAAATGCAGTTCCACCAAGGTTGCGACTTCCTCGATCTGTTCGTTGCTGAATCGCAAAGCCTTCATTCGTTTTTTCGTCATGCGAGCACCAACAACTTCGTGGTGGTGAAAGGAGACTCTGCCGTCAGACTCAAATTTTCGGGTCTTAGGTTTTCCGATGTCGTGAAGTAGCGCCGCTAATCGAAGGATTAAGTCATTGGGGAGTACAGGTTCGTGGCTGGTTTCCAGATCTATGGCCTGCTCCAGCACCTTTAGTGTGTGTTCATACACATCCTTGTGATGGTGGTGTTCGTCTTCCTCCAATTGCAACAGTGGTAATTCAGGCAACACATATTCGGCAAGTCCTGTTTCCACCATGATGGTCAATCCAATACGTGGGTGATCAGACATCACGATCTTGATTAATTCTTCACGAATACGCTCGGCTGAAACAATCTCAAGTCGTGACGCCATGTCACGCATTGCCGTTACAACGTCGGGTGCAATCGAGAACTGTAATTGGGAGGCGAAGCGTGCTGCACGCATCATTCGCAATGGGTCATCAGAAAACGATTGAGTTGCGGTGAATGGAGTTGTTAAGACTTTGTTTTCTAGGTCGTTGAGTCCGTCAAATAAATCAACAAACTCCAAGGTGGGAAGTGTTAACGCCATCGCGTTCACCGTGAAGTCTCGGCGACCTAGGTCTGCGGCCAACTCTGATCCGAACTCAACATCGGGCTTACGAGAATCGGCGTTGTAATTTTCGCTGCGATATGTCGTAATCTCAATCTGGCGGTTATCTTTACTAGCACTGATCGTGCCAAATGCAATCCCGGTGTCCCACGTGTTATCAGCCCAATCGCCCAGAATCCGCTTAATGTCTTCCGGATGAGCGCTGGTGGTGAAATCAAGATCCGCTAATGGTGAGGTGCGACGCAAAAATGCGTCCCGAACTGGGCCGCCAACTAATGCAAGCTCGAAGCCTGCCGTGCGAAAAAGTGTGCCTAATTCAAAGAGCAAACCAGCAACGGGAGCGAGGCTCTCGAGTGCTTGGCGCTGAAGTGAAGTGGACACGGCAGCCAAGGTTACCCACCCATTGCCTTTATCCTCGTTACATGGTGTTTTTGGGCGAGCGCATCCCCTCGTGGCACCGCCTGCTCTTGATAGTCTCTTTTCTGGTTTCTGGTGTAGTCAGCACCGGGGTTGGGGCAATACCGGTCGCCGCTGACCCAACGGGCTCAGTTATTGCGGTAGTTCTCGACCAGGTGACTCCGATAGCGCCGCGCCCGGGTGAGACCCTGCGAATTTCCGGAAAATTGCTTAATTCTTCCAGTTCTGCGGTCACCCAGGTGTCGGCCCGCCTCGGTATCTCAGCCGGCCCACTGAGTGAGCGCGCTGCGATCACACAGGCTGCGGACCTGGAGCTCAACCCTGAAATTGATCCGGTTGACTACTTCCTCAATAGCACTAAGGTCGACGTGAGTGATGCCTTGAAGCCGGGTGATCAAGCTAGCTTTGAAATCGCCGTCCCGATTGACGACCTACCCCTGGGTAAAGACGGTGTCTACACCGTAATGGTGGAGATTTTGGGAGTATCCGGAATAAGCGGAGTGACCCGACAGGGTGGCGTGCGAACGTTTCTTCCCTGGATGGGTCCGCAGACGAGTCCCATCGATTTGGTGTGGCTGTGGCCATTGGTTGACTACCCCGCTCAGGAAGCAAATGGTGTTTTACTCAACGAAGGAATTCCGCGCTCACTAGCCCCTGGTGGCCGGCTGGATTCGCTTCTCAATATTGCAGCCAATAACTCCAGCAAAGTCAGTTGGATCGCGGATCCACAATTACTTCAGGTCGCCCAAGACCTATCCGGTGGTTATCAAGTCCGCAGTGGTGATTCGATTTCCGTTGGCGACCTGTCCCAGGACTCTGGTCAGTGGTTGGCCCGGCTGAGCCAGGTACTTAATTCGAGCCGGACTTCAGCTGATTGGCTACCACTTCGAGTGACACCGTATGCCGATATTGATGCAAGTGCCGTGACACGCTCGGGTCAAGAAACCGACGTGGTGCGTTCAACCACGGCTGCGGAAATTGTGGCAACAAGTGTCTTAGGACAAAGTGTTGACGGTACTTTGTATTGGGCGCCCAGCGGGAGGCTCAATAAAAAAACGGGTGACCTGTTGGCTTCAAGTGGTGTTCGCACCGTGATCCTTCGCGGTACCGCTTTACCGCCCGCGGACTCCACAACTGTTTCAACCGGTTTTGGTATTTTGGGAACAACCTACGGCGGCATGAATGCTGTTCTCATCGACTCAGGATTAAGCACAACCCTTTCCCTACCCCAAACTTCCATGTCAAATGCAATTCTGATGCGTCAACGATTCCTCGCTGAGACTGTCCTGCTCAGTCAACTTATTCCTAGTACGTCCGCTTCCCGCATGATCGTTGCCGGGCCCGAGGACATTCGTTGGAATCCTTCACCTGATGCTCTTAATTCATTACTCAATGCCACGGGGAAAGTTCCTTGGATCAATGCCGCATCCCTTTCTGATTTACTGAATGAAAACAGCACCGGCATTGCGCGCAAGCGTGTTGGATACGGCCCCAAGGCCCAAGACGCGGAACTGCCAGCCTCATATTTAAAGACCGTACAAGGCGCAAGTGAGGAACTCGCATCACTCACCGCGGTGCTGGACAACCCCAGTGGGGTGACAGACGCTTACTCCGAGGCGATCCTGCGAGCACAGTCAAGTGCTTGGCGTTTAGAACCTGCAACAGGGGTTGAACTTGTTTCTAGTATTTCAACGAGCTTGCGGGAGCAAATTGATAAGGTCTACGCGCTCTCCGAGGGAACAATCACGCTCTCCGGTGAGAGTGGTTTAGTTCCGGTAACAATTGCCAATGACCTTGATAGAACTGTCACGGTTGGTGTGCAGTTGCGGGGCATTCCCGAGGCACGCTTGGAAAGTGAACCACTCTATGAAATCACCATTGAGCCAGGGAAAAAAATTAGTGTTGAACTTGAAGCAAGGGTTGTGGGCGGTCGGACACTGAGTGCAGGTGTTCAACTTCTTACCCCTCAAGGTCAAGATTTTGGGCGACCCGCACGAATTGAACTTGTTTCCACAGCCTATGCGCGCGCCGCGGCCTGGGTAATCGGCGCCGCATTCGTGGCAATCGTTTTATTTGTTGTGGTGGGAATTACTCGGCGCGTTCACAAGGCCGCTACCGGAGCCCGAGCAAATTCACAGAAGAATGAGCCACATGTCTGAGCGGGCGTTATTGGGTCCCAGCACGGTTATGGCCGCGGGTACCGTCACATCACGTGTGACCGGAATCGCCCGAGATATCACGATGACGGCCGCTCTCGGATTCTTCCTGGTATCCGACGCATTTTCATTGGGTAACTCACTTCCCAACATGATTTATATTTTAATTCTCGGCGGCGCACTAAACGCCGTTTTTATACCGCAACTCGTTCGCAAAATGAAGGACGATGCCGATGACGGTCGCGCTTACGCCGATCGACTCATCACAATCACCGCAATAGCCCTACTCGCTCTGTCAATCATCTCAATAATTTTGGCACCATGGGTTGTTGACCTATATACACCTAGCGACTATCCACAAACTGAATTTGATTTAGCCGTCGCCTTCACTCGATTATGTTTACCGCAAATATTTTTCTATGGTCTCTACACAATGTTTAGTCAAGTGTTAAACACTCGCGGAAAATTTGGCGCTCCGATGTTCGCTCCTATCGCTAATAACATTGTGGCGATCTCAACTTTCCTGCTGTTTATTTATTTTGCTGGCACCAGCGCCGCAGCCGACGGGAACCTGACATCGGGTCAGGTGTGGTTACTCGGCTTAGGTACCACTTTGGGTGTTGTTATCCAAGCCTGCATTCTGATTCCAGTCCTCTATCGCGCTGGATACGTGTGGCGACCGAGTTTTGATTGGCGGGGGTACGGACTCCGAAAAGCAGGAAAGCTCGCCGCGTGGACCATTGGTCTCGTACTGGTTAATCAATTGACGTATTTAGTGATCACTCGATTTGCTACCCAAGCAAACATCAATGCGATCGCATCAGGTGCTGCTGCCGCAGGACTCACCACCTACCAAAAAGCACATTTAGTTTTCATGTTGCCCCACAGCGTGATAACCGTTTCCGTCATCACAGCATTGCTTCCCTCCCTGAGTCGAGTTGCTCACTCAGGCAAACTCACTCAAGTGTCACATGACCTCGTCGGCGCAATGCGACTAGTTTCATTTCTCATAATCCCTATTACCGCCATGATCTTGGTGGGTGGCACTTCAGTGGCGGTTTTGCTTTTCGACTTTGGCGCTGCAACGACCGATCAAGCCCAGGTACTCGGCCAAGTGATCTCAGTATTCATGCTCGGAATGCTTCCATTTACTCTCTTCTATGTTTTACTGCGCGGCTTCTATTCACTGGAAGACACCCGGACTCCATTTTTCATCACGGTTATTTTTTCCCTTGTTTTCTTAGGTCTGTTAGTCCCATTCTTTGGTCAACTCACCGGTGGTGGAGTTCAAATCACCTTCATTGCTTTGTGCTACAGCATTTCTTACTGGGTAGGTCTTGTCATTGCCTGGATTGTTTTGGCCCGCAAACTAGGTGGACTCTCATCACTGTCGACAATCGGATCAATTGGACGGATGCTCATTGTTGGAATTCTCTCTGTTGTGGTCATGCTATTTACTCAGAGCAGGCTGAATGAATTATTTTTTGGTGACACGGGGCTCGTGAATTATTCTGAAAAATCAACTTTGTTGATTCGTTTATCTTTGGTCATCTTGAGCGGAGCAGTTAGTTACATTCTTTTGTCATGGCTCTTACGGGTCCCCGAAATCACCCTTGCCTATCGTGTTTTCCGCGACAAACTAAGTCCTAGGGTGAACTCATGATCGGTCCAGGAACCACGTTCAACCGATACACGCTGTTGGAGATCATTAGTGAGCACGCTCCTGCGGTGAGTGATCAATTCACTGTCCAATTGTGGCGAGGTCGCGACGATATCTTGGATCGAGATATCGCAATTCGTTTGATGCGAACCAAAGATCAACGTTTGAACAAAGTTCTCGGAGCAGCGCAAGCCGCCGCGATGGCCGATGACCGCCGCCTTCTTCGAGTCCTCGATATTCTCGACATTGCGGCAACAGAGGAAGATCACTCCTACACCGCAATCATTAGCGAGTGGTGTACCGGTACACCGCTTCACATTGCGGTTGGCGGGACAGACACCCCAACATTTGATGCCGAGTTCTCACTTGATTCTGTCGCCAGTATTGCTTGGGCTCTGAATGCGTGCCTCTCAATCAACCTTGAACACGGCCGGCTTCGTCCCAGCTGTATTTTCCTAACCGAGAACTCTGAAGTGTTGATTAGCGGCCTTGCTGTTGACCACGCCCTATTCGGTCCCTTATTTGAATCGCGCACGTCACAAGATTCCTCCACCACAAAAGATGTTAATGGACTGGGATCATTGCTCTATTGCTTCACAACCGGCCTCTGGCCATACCCCGTTTACTCCAATGAAAAGAATCCAGACCCAGAGCTGACCGTTCATGTCCCTTTCTCACCAAAAATAAGTAAGGACATTCCCTTACCCTCCAGTGTTAAAGCGAGTATTCCCCGTGCAGTCGACGAAATTGTAAGTCGCAGTGTGATTGGTGCAAGCAAATCTCGTGGGGTTACACGAATTAAGGACTCACTTGGTTTCGCAAACTCAATTGCCTCAGCAAGGGATTACCACGCACCTCTCAGCACGACAACGGTGCGAGCGCCGGTCGGGGTTTCGCAACATAAGTCACCGACGAGTTTTGCACGACGTGCCATTAGTGTCGCGGTTGCAGCGGCAGTAGTTCTCGCTCTTTTATTAGTAGGAACACAACTCCTGCGTGCTTCACACTCCACCTCGGCTTCCATTGATTCCGAAGGGGGTGTGGTAAGTGCAACTGAAATTCTCACGAGTCCCGCGAAACCATACGTTGAAGTTGAAGTCGGGAATACTGCCGGAACAATTCCCATTGCCGCAGTGCGCTCATTTGACCCGCTAGGAAGTCCACCCAATGGCGTTCTTGGTACCGAGCGGGAAGATGGCGTTTCCCGTGCAATTGACGGCGACGCCGTCACCGCGTGGACCACTAAGACCTACAAAACAGCTTCACTGGGGAAAAAGGGCGGGGTCGGTCTCATCCTTGATCTCGGTGTGGAAGCGCAGGTCACCGGCGTTTCCTTGGGCTTAGTTGGCTACGGAACCGATCTACAGGTCCGGGTATCCAATGAGATCCTGCCCGACCCGGATTTATGGACAAAGTTGGTCAGCATTGATGACGTAGGCCCACAAATTGACGTTCGTGCCCCCAGGCCGGTATCGGGTCGCTACGTACTTATTTGGTTGACGGGTATCCCGCCAACGAAAGGCGGGGAGGCATTCCAGGGTGGAATCACGAGTGCATCCGTTTTTGGAGCGCTTGAATCCGACTGATCCACGGGCATCCATGCAAGGATCGGCCCCTTCATTAGGCTAATCGCGTGTCTGAGGCCGAGCTCCGCGAATTAAGTGATCGCGAGTTGATGGCTGCCCATGTTGCAGGGGATTCCCAAGCATTTAGTGAACTTGTTTCTCGGCACCGGGACCGCCTGTGGTCGGTTTCCCTTCGGACAACCGGTGACCCCGAAGAGGCCAGTGATGCCCTCCAGGACGCTTTAATCTCGGCGTTTCGACGGGCGGACCAATACCGTGGTGAAGCCGCCGTCACAACCTGGCTGCACCGGATTGTGGTCAATGCCGGGTTGGACCGGCTTCGTCGTCGGGCAGTGCGCCCCACCACCACTTTGCCCGACCACAATGAGAACAGCGGTTTGGAGCTCGTAGAGCCCCGGGATGCGATAGCTGAGCGGGAAAACTGGATCGAGATCTCAGCAGCCTTGGCAGAACTGCCGCAAGATCAACGGGAAGCCATTATTTTGGTTGACGTCCAGGGTTACTCGGTTGAAGCGGCCGCAAAGGAACTTAATTGCCCTACGGGAACGATTAAAAGCCGATGTAGCCGCGGCCGAGCCAAACTCGCCGAGAGTTTAGGGCATTTACGGAACCATGACGTCGGGGAAATCGTCACAACGACAGATCAGAGACCAATAGGGAAGTCAGACCCAGGGAAGGAGGAGTAAAACGTGAAGGACCACAACGAAGACTCCGAATTCCCAGAGGGTGAATTCCCAGCACTCACACGCGATCTGGCGGCTTACGGCCAATATTTGGATGCAGAGCCGGTTGACGTCATGCCCACGAGTGTCTGGGAGCACATCGCTACAACCCTTTCTCTCGAGTCCGCTGATCGAGTCGTCCCCGATTCTCCGGCAGCCCTTGGCTCAGACCCCGCAGTCCTTGAACTGGACAGCTACCGAAAGCACCGGATCGGTGGCAAATGGGTTGGTGGCCTTGTCGCTGCGAGCGTGACCCTGCTTGCGGTTGGTATCGGTGTCAATGTCCTCAATTCCGACACGGTTGATCAGAATTCGATCGTCGCGGGAGCTTCGACTAAAGGTGATCAATCACAAGATGCCCAATCACAGGGTGCACTCGCCGCAGCCTCACCCCAGGTCATTCAGGCTGGTTTCGTCCCACCTGCTGTTCAAGTAATGGAAAGCGGTAGCGACTACAACTCGACAAATCTCAGGGACACCGTGACCCTCCTTTTGAGCAAAATCGGGATCAAAAAGCCAATGGATATCTTTATGGCCCCGATGAAAGACATGAACTCCGCACAGATGACCAAAGCGACCGGTATGACGGGAAGTTTGGAGTCCTTGCGTAAATGTCTCAATGAAATTACCAAGTCAGAGTCCTCTCAGGCCATATTTGTGGATCGCGCCACCTTCCAAGGGATGGATGCTGGGGTGATCGTGATTCCTATGGCCATGTTTAGGGGCATGGATACCCTTACAACAAGT
The DNA here is from genome assembly GCA_044240195.1 of Candidatus Nanopelagicales bacterium. Lineage (GTDB taxonomy): Bacteria > Actinomycetota > Actinomycetes > S36-B12 > S36-B12 > UBA4592. The sequence goes on from JBIHZX010000023.1 coordinate 19,974, forward strand.
GGTGACCGAATGAAATTCGCCACCGAACTCGAGTCCTCGGGGGTTGACCTTGGTGCACTTGATGTGTGGGTTGTTGGCCCTAACTGCGGAACCGTGGCATTTGATGTTTATTCACATGTGAGCCACTCACTCAACTAGTTCAATTAAGTCGACCCGAAGACCTGGACGGTAGACTTGGACTGCACGCCCATTCCTTGGTAGCGCCAACTGAAAGTAGTGATTTTCGTGAGTGAAGTTCGTAACGTAATAATTGTCGGGTCCGGTCCTGCTGGCTACACGGCAGCGGTTTACGCGGCTCGAGCTCAACTTAATCCACTTCTTTTTGAAGGCGCGGTCACCGCCGGTGGTGCTCTTATGAACACGACCGAAGTTGAAAACTTCCCTGGTTTTGAAGACGGAATCATGGGACCGCAACTCATGGAGAACATGCGTGCACAGGCGGTTCGATTTGGCGCCGAGATGATTACCGATGACATCACCGAGATTAATGTCGATGGTGAGATTAAGTCAGTCACTGACGGCGCTGGAAACGTTCATCAAGCCCGCACACTGATCCTGGCTATGGGATCGGGTTATCGTGAACTGGGTTTGCCCAATGAAAAGCGACTCAGCGGTCATGGTGTTTCTTGGTGTGCAACGTGTGATGGCTTCTTCTTTCGGGACAAAGACATTGCTGTTGTCGGCGGTGGTGACTCCGCACTCGAAGAAGCAACATTTCTCACCCGCTTCGCTAAGTCCGTGACACTGATTCACCGTCGCGGTGAACTTCGTGGCAGCAAGATCATGCAAGAGCGCGCCCTCGCGAATGAAAAAATTCACGTCGCGTGGAACAGCGAAGTTGCCGCGATTCACGGTGACGAGAAACTCACAGGCCTCACACTGAGGGACACCGAAAACGGCGCAGAACGTGAACTGGCCGTCACCGGCCTGTTCATCGCAATCGGCCATGACCCTCGCTCAGAACTACTTCCCGGAAAGGTAGAACTCGACCCTGAGGGCTACGTACTTGTTCAACCGGATTCAACCCGAACCTCAGCAACCGGTGTGTTCGCCTGCGGGGATCTCGTTGACCATATTTACCGCCAGGCAATTACCGCCGCTGGAACGGGTTGCGCCGCAGCCCTTGACGCTGAGCGGTATCTCGCCCACCAGTAGCGACAACTCCAACCCTTTTCGCTAAGTTAGACACCAATCAAAGGAGAATCACATGGGAGCAACCAAGATCGTCACCGATGCAAACTTCGCCGACGAAGTACTTATGAGCGAGAAGCCCATTCTCGTTGACTTTTGGGCCGAGTGGTGCGGACCATGCAAAATGGTTGCTCCAATCCTCGAGGAAATTGC
>JBIHZX010000024.1:0-21108 GCA_044240195.1 Candidatus Nanopelagicales bacterium
GGTATTTGTAGTGATCTTATTCGCATTGATACTTCGAATTTCGGTGGAGTTGACGGTGCCAATGAGCGGCCGGCTGCGGAGTTTGTCGCGTCGCTACTTGAAGGTGCTGGTGTTGTAGCCGAGATATATGAATCGGCGCCAGGGCGTGCCAGCGTAGTTGGACGGATAGCTGGTTCTGATCCGAGTCGCCCTGCGCTTCTGGTGCATTGCCATTTGGATGTGGTGCCAGCAGTAGCTGCTGATTGGAGTATTGATCCTTTTTCAGGTGAGGTAGTCGACGGAGTGATTTGGGGCCGCGGCGCGGTGGACATGAAAGACATGTGCGCGATGGTCCTTGCGGTGGTGCGAGGGTGGTTTCGAATTGGATATCAGCCGGAGCGAGACATCGTGTTGGCATTTTTGGCCGATGAAGAGGCTGGCAGCAAATTTGGGGCCCACTGGATTGTTCGTGAGCATCCTGAACTTTTCGATGGTTGCACGGAGGCCATTGGCGAGGTTGGAGGTTTTAGTTACTCGGTGAATGAGCAAGTTCGGTTGTACCCGATCATGACTGCCGAAAAAGGCACGAACTGGATGCGTCTTACAGCGCGTGGGACTGCCAGCCATGGCTCAATGGTGAGTAAAGATAATTCAGTCTTGGCCCTGAGCGCGGCGGTCATAAGGTTGGGAGAACACAAATTCCCGATCCGGATAACTGAGTCTGTTCGAGGCTTTCTCGAAACGGCGGCAAAAGTTACCGGGCTCGATTTCTCGGGAGACCGACTTGAATCAGAGTTGGAAAAACTTGGGCCAATCAGTGCGATGCTGGCAGCAACAATTAGAAATACCGCAAACCCAACGATGCTATCGGCGGGAACTAGCGTAAATGTTGTTCCATCAACAGCGGTTGCTTATGTTGACGGACGATTCCTTCCTGGCTATGAAGAGGAATTCCAAAAGGAAATATCTGAAGTCCTTGGGCCCGACATCGACTGGGAGCTTGTGCTCCAAGAAATTGCTTTAGAAACAAAATTCGAAGGCCCGCTCATTGAGGCGATGTCGGCCGCCTTACTCTCCGAAGACTCCGGAGCTATTCCACTTCCGTACTTACTGTCTGCATTCACAGATGCTAAAGCTTTTTCATTTCTTGGGATGCAGTGTTACGGATTTTCTCCTCTGCGCCTGCCTTCTGATCTTGATTTCAGTGGACTCTTCCATGGTGTCGATGAAAGAGTCCCCGTCGATTCATTGCTGTTTGGTGAGAAGGTCCTAGATCACTTCTTACGAAATAGTTGAGAATGCCGAATTCACCGGCGTCCTGAACGCACCGATCCGGGTAACCCTGACTATCCGATTCCACCGCGAGCGATAACCCCCGCTAGTCACGCCCGCGCCCCACGCGCGTTACACCGCACTACAGGAAGCCGGGCTGTTGTGAACGAGTGGCAACATGCGTCAGCATTCTCATTCCTTGGTGTCAATGCGCGGGCGGCATGCGGATTCCAACAACGCGCAGCTTTAGTCGATCAAAGAGGCGGTCGGGCAACAGTCCACTGAGTCGCACCAAAGTGCGCGCGTGCGGTCCAACAGGATAGCGAGATTTGGGGTGTGAAGTCGCGAGTGCTCGAGCGATCACGGCTGCTACACCTTCGGGCGGCATTCCGGCCATCTCATTTTCGCGCATCGAGGACGCCATCGCTAACAAATTTGTTTCATAATGCTGCCGCTGCTCGTCAGAAAAAGTTGTATCGATGAGCGCCTGCACCTGCTCCACCATTTGACTTGCCGCTTGGGTCGCAATTGATGATGGATCAACGGCGATGACATCAATTCCCCAAGGGGCCAACTCGACGCGAAGCCCGGATGTGAGTGATTCCAATGCGTGCTTGGAGGAGCAGATTGTGAAACCGAAAGGGATTGTGGTATGAGCGCCGACCGAGCCGACATTAACGATTCGGCCACGACTGACTCGCAGTAAAGGAATTACGGCTTGGGTAATCGCCAATGCACCGAAGAAGTTGACGTCAAAGATCTGCCTCAGCCTGTCAATCGAGAGAGTTTCGATCGGCCCGAAATCAGCTACACCGGCAACATTGACCAAAGCATCGATGCCCATTTCACGGTGGCGACTTGTCAGTTGACGCGCGGCCTCGGCAACCTGATTGGGTTTGGTGACATCAAGTATTAGGGGAGTGAGTAGAGGGGAGGCGTTTGCTGCGAGGTCTTCCGCGTCGGACTCTTTACGAACACCTGCATAAACGATGAACCCACGTCGATCCAGTTCCAAGGCTGTTGCACGACCGATTCCCGAAGATGATCCGGTGACAAGAACGGTCCGTGCAGTCATCTTGTGCCTTCACCTTCATCGGTTTCACGGTCACGCTCTCATGCAAGGTAGCACCGGAGATGGTGAGACCGCAGCGATTCACCAAACACGGTGAGAAGCCTGGTTCATCTGTGTGTATTAACCGGTGCCCGTTTTGCTGTGAGGGCTAGAGCACTGGAGACCAGGTGAGAACAGCGGTGATTGTCGTACTGGAACCTGAGGAATTACGCGACCAGCTGTAGGACAGGGAATCGAATAGGTCGCTGCCGATACCAGGGGTGGCGTCTTTGGAAAGGCCACTGCCGTTATCGGTGATGGCGAGGTCGAGAAGACCCTCGGTTTGTTCATTAATCGTAATGACGACCGTGGTTGCATCGCCGTGACGGATCGCGTTGCCCACGGCTTCTCGGACAACCTCAATGACGGCGTAAGTTGCAGCGGGATCTGCCGCAACACGGTCCATTACCTTGCCTGCATCGATGAATGAGATGGTGCACACACCTTGCCAAAGGTCGGTCAACTCAGTGGCGAAGTCGTTGAAGTTTGGAACACCGGGGCCGGCCGTGGTGAGAAGTTCGAACGCCTTTTTAAGGCTGGACCAGATTGCTGCGCGATCGGCTGCGTCACGGATTGCACCTGACTCGAGGCGAATGGTTGCGGAGGTGAGTGCTGACTGCACCGGACCGTGGAGAACCCACGCGAGGTTTTGTTGCGTGAACCAGATTTCCTGTCGCATGCGCGCGATCGAGAGTTCGAGTTGCTCATTCACATTAATGAGGTGTTCTTCGGTGAGCCGTCGTGCTCTTGCGAGAATAAATACGGTCGCAACAAACCAGGCTGTTCCCACTGAAAACAGCAGGTTCGTTGTAGCGACCCAGACTAAAGCGGAGCGGTCGACAACGTCGGTGAGCTCTGGTGACGAGACGAACGCCACAAGGACCGGTATTCCAAAGGCCAGGAGAAAGCAGGCCGTAATCAGTGCGATGGCAGGGCGCACGGGCAGAATCCGAAATCGCTCTGGCCACAAGCGGCGAATAACACTTAACAGTGGCCAAGCGAGACTGAAGAAGAGGATCGCCAAGACACCTCGGACAAATCCCAGAGCAGAGATGAACAGCGGTATCCCGATCATTCGCAACGGCACCACGCTGAGTGCTGGACGAATCGAGTCGACAATGTCAATCGTGGACCGGGCAACTGGTGGACTTGTAGGCTCAGTGAGGTGAAGTGAATCGAAGTTGCGGGGAGTTTCAATCACCGAGCTCAAAGGTTCAGTTGGTGTATTCAACGTTACTATCGCTGGCCGAATTCTCACACGCAAGATCTCTTGGAGGAGTTGCGCGCTCGTCACGGATGAATGCTTATTGGAGTCGCGGTCAAACTCCAGGGCGGCGAGTGAGAGCGCCGGATCGAGAACGCCGCGAATGTTGGCCTCTAACTCAAAGTTCGCACGCTGCAGTCGTTCGTTATAGGTGGCGCGCTCGATGGACAGTTCTTGTTGCTTCGCTGATAGATCAGCAAGCGCGGATTGGAATCGGCGGCGACGGTCAATTAACTCCCCGACAACGAGCATTCCAGCCAAAGTCAGCAGCATCGCCCCCGCAACCCGCGACGGCCGTGTCAAGGAGTCGCTGAACCCGATTGGTTCGGCGATCAACGTGAACGCAAGCGCGCGCAGCACATTGGCCAGCACGACAATCCCAAGAATGGAAGCCGCGCGCCAATTGGTGCTAGTGATCATGCCAAACAATGTGCGGCAGGCGAACAGAAGTAGGAACATCACAGCGCTTAATGCTGCCGATACTCCAAGGTCGAGTGCCGTGTTTCGACTCGTGGTCAAAGCCACGATGCTGGATGAACCCGCTAGATAAATAAGAAAGACGATGGTAAGTGTGTTCGCGCTCAAAGTTTCGGGACTTGCTAGCCGGCGGATTACTCCTTTCACTAACTACAACCTGACTTCGATTGGACCGGCGTCTTGCAGAAATTTTGTTATCTCCAGTTGGCGGGTTGCAATCTCAGATGACGGGTCGATGCCCATGCGCTCAAGTGAGCGAGCGATGACATAGTGCACCGTTCTCACATGTGTGCCGCGTTCCTGCGCAATGTAGCTGGTTGATCGACCCTGGGCCACCAAATGCATAACTTCGACCTGTGTTCGCGAAAGCGCATTGTTCGGGCGATCAACCACGTGGTCGTGACGGTGTTCGTTCTTGACCTCACCGCAGAGCGCGGCCTCTAGTGCATCAAGCAGTATCGCTTTGTTGAAGAGTTGATCCTTGCGTAGGTAGGCGACGCCCTCGGGTAAAGATGAACTTGCTCTGGCCGCGAAGCGCGAATCGGGCAGGTTAGTGAGAAACAGCATTGCAATTGCTGGGCTGCGCCGCCGAAAGGCGTCGGCAAGATCGAATCCGTTGATGCCGTGCCCGAGGTCGACATCAAGGATGACTCCGTCCGGGTCATTGGACTTAAATAATCGTTGCGCCGAAACCGTGTCTGGTGCCATCAGGGTGACAAACCCGGCTGTCTCGAGCATGTCCGAGAGGAGCACTCGGGTCATCGGGTCGTCTTCGACCACGAGGATGACCCGGGAATAGGTCCGAATCTCATTCATTTGGGTGCCGGCTCACAAGTTGAGTGTAGGGCTGAATTTTGATTGTGCGGGCCGGTATCTGTGTATTGCGTCGGAGGTTGCAGAAAAGGTGAATTCTCGCTATTGATATGTGCGCTGCATGTGCACTTTTGCTCCAGCCCTTGATGGGTGCGACTTAGTCTTTCAAGCATGTATGCACTGCAGGAATGGATGTCGGGTGAAAACACTGGTGTGAAGTCCATTTCCTCCCGCTTATCTCTTCCGTTTCCGCGGTTCGCAATTGTGCTTATGGTGATCACGATGGTCATTGGGATGTTGATGTGGGCGGCCCCGCAGTCGGCGAGTGCGAAGCAAGCGAAGCAATTGTCGACGTGTTTGAATCTGGCGACGGGTGCTAATCGAGTGCTTGTTCGGGGTACGTGTGACTTGGTGTTAGAGATGACTCAGAGTTGGGATGCGATCGCAGAAGAGGAGCCGGGCGTTCGGTATTTCTCCGCGCGGACGTTGGCGCACGCTGTCCTTCTTAATACCGGTGGTGATGTCAGTAAATTCAAGAAAAAGGATTGGGGCAACCTCGCGCGGTTGCAGGCGGTGAACCGGACAAATGAGAATGGAGCCAGTCGCGCCAAAGCTGCGGCAGATCAAGAGGTGCGCGCGATGGTGACCACCTGTGTAAAGAATGCGACCGGTGTCGTTCGTGTAGTGGATTCTGGTGGGTGCGAAAATAATGTTGAGACCCAGCGCAAGTGGGTGTCTGTAGAGCCGTTGCAGAAACCAGTTATTGGCCAAGGTGCACCCGGTGTCCCTGTGATCGGTGAGGTTGTGACCACCGGGGGGTCCACTCAATCGGTAAGCATTCAGCCTCCCACGAAAACGGGGAGTTCACCGATCAGGTCGATCACGGTGATTGCGATTCCTGGCGGCCAGTGGGTAACAATCGGTGGAGGGGACGGTGGCACCGCCACCTTCACGGGCCTTACCCCAGGTATCAAATACACGTTCCTTGCTGTTGCGGTGAATGATTCCGGTGCTGGACCCCGTGTCCCTTCGCTCGCCAGCACGTCAGAACCGGATTCGAGTACAACGCCAGATCCCACCCCGACCCCGACCCCCTCGCCTTCATCGAGTCCAAGTGTTGACACGGGTACGGGCGGCGGATCGCCGGTTACCCTTACCGCGCCGGGTGCCCCAACGGGCGTGGTGGCAACGGCGGGCAGTACACAGGCGTCGGTTGCGTTCACCGCTCCCACGTCAACGGGGGGCGCGCGCATCACTTCTTACACGGTGACGTCAAGTCCCGGTGGCTTCACTGCAAGTGGTGCGTCTAGTCCGATCGTGGTGACGGGCTTAACAAATGGCACGGATTACACCTTCACGGTCACTGCTACGAACAGCATTGGCACGGGCAGCGCTTCGGCCGCATCATCGAGTGTGACGCCGAAACTTTCACAGTCAATCACGTTCACGGATCCGGGGGCGAAAAGTTTTGGTACGACACCATCGCTGAGTGCTACTTCTGATTCGAGCCTGACGGTGGCCTTCACCTCATCAACTTCCGGGGTGTGCACGATTACAGCCGGTGGAGTACTGGCATTCGTGACGGTCGGGACGTGCACCATTAATGCTGACCAAGTGGGTGACGGCACTTTTAGTTCTGCTACTCGTGTCAGCAGGTCTTTCACCGTTTCAGCTGTAGTTCCTGGTGCCCCAACGATCGGTACGGCGACTGCTAGTAGTGGGCAAACTTCAGTGGCGTTCACCGCGCCCGCATCCACTGGTGGCGCATCGATCACCTCGTACACGGTGACGTCAAATACCGGTGGGCGTACTGCTTCGGGATCATCGAGTCCGATCGTTGTAACGGGTCTCACCAATGGCACCGCCTACACCTTCACCGTCACTGCAACCAATAGCGCCGGTACGGGGAGTGCTTCTGGGGCATCGGGGTCTGTAACAGGTTTGGGTTCACAGTCGATCACCTTCGCGGACCTGGTAACGCAAAACTTCGGTACCACCCCAACTCTCACGGCAACGTCGACTTCAGCGTTGACAGTCGCGTTCACCTCATCTACGTCGGGGGTCTGCACGATTACCAGTGGTGGGGTACTGGCATTCGTTACGCTCGGGACCTGCACGATTAGTGCTGATCAGGTAGGTAACGGTTCATATAGCGCCGCTACCACCGTCACTCGGTCCTTCACGGTCGCCGCGACTGCGCCCGGTGCACCAACGAGTGTGGTGGGCACTGCGGGTGTTGCCCAGGCTTCGGTGGCGTTCACTGCGCCAGCATTCACTGGTGGTGCATCGATCACCTCTTACACAGTTACGTCCAGCCCAGGTGGGTTCACTGCTGCGGGTTCATCGAGTCCGATCGTGGTGACGGGCCTAACGATTGGCACGGCTTACACCTTCACCGTCACTGCTACTAACAGCGTTGGCGGCGGTAGTGCTTCGGTCGCATCAACTGGTGTGACGCCAAAACTTGCCCAGACGATCACCTTTACCAACCCGGGTGAGAAAAGCTTCGGTACGACCCCAACGATTACCGCGACGTCGAGTTCAGCGTTGACGGTCGCCTTCACGTCATCAACGTCAGGGGTCTGCACGATTACCAGTGGCGGGGTACTGGCATTCGTTGCGGCAGGAACATGCACCATCAACGCTGACCAGGCGGGTGATTCGAGCAACTTTGCCGCAACGCAGGTCGCTCAATCGTTCACGGTGACAAGGACGTATGCCGTCGGGGATAGCGGGCCCGGGGGTGGCAAAGTCTTCTACGTCGCATCCACACCATTTGCCTGTGGGCCCGACCTGCTCAGTTCATGTAAATATCTGGAAGCAAACTCCTCTTCTATCATTACCATTTGGTGCACGTCGGGGCCAATGTCGAACACGGTGACGAGCCCCGCATTTAGTTCGGCTATCGGAGCCGGTTACTGGAATACCCAAAAGATGGTCGCCGGTTGCACATCTGGCTTGGCGTACTACGCGAGGGCCACCGTTGGAAATTCATTAACCGACTGGTACTTACCGAATAGGGGCGAATGGAATGCCATGTATGCAGCGAGGGCGAATCTTCCGGGATACTTTAGCTCCGTCCAGGGATACATGGCCTCCGAGGAATCAAGCGCGAGTCAGGTCCATGAGATGGTCGGCTCGAGTGGAGGTTGGCAGACCTATCACAAGACTGTTCTTCACACCAGCATATTCAGCAGAGCGATTCGAGCTTTCTAACTATCGATTGTGGGTCGCTTGACGATGTTTGATTGGTGAGGCTTAAGCGGGGGGTGTCCTTGAATTGTGTTGTCTTCGACCGTGAGGATGACTCGGGAATAAGCCCGAATCTCATTCCTTTTCTCTGCAGGGCTCCATCACCACTGGAATGAAGTGATGAAATCCAGTTGATCGGGCCGGTACCTGTGGATTCCACCGGCTGTTGAAGGAGGGGCGGATTGCCGCCACCTTGAAATGTGCGCTGCGTGTGCACTTTTACTCCAGCCCTTGATGGGCGCGACTTAGTCTTTCAAGCATGTATGCACTGCGGGAAGTGGCGTCGGGTGGAAACACTGGCGTGAAGTCCATTTCTTCCCGCTTATTTCTGCCGTTTTCGCGGTTCGTAGTTGTCTCTATGGTGATCACGATGATCACGGGGATGTTGATGTGGGCGGGGCCGCAGGTGGCGAGTGCGAAGCAAGCGCAGCAGTTATCGACGTGTTTGAATCTGGCGACGGGTGCTAACCGGGTGCTTGTGCGGGGTGCGTGTGATGCGGTTTTAGAGATGACCCAAGTGTGGGATCAAGTTTCCGTTGATGAACCGGTGGGGAAGTTTTTCTCGGCGCGGACGTTAGCGCATGCGGTCCTGCTTAATACTGGTGGTGATGTCAGTGGATTCACTAAGAAGGATTGGGCGCAGTTGGCTCGGTTGCAGGCCGCGAACCAGGAAATGGACAGTAGCGCTGCGCGCGCCAAAGCAGAATCAGTCCAAGAGGTGCGCGCGATGGTGACTACGCGTGTTTCCAATACGACAGGTGCCGTGCGGGTTTTGGTTTCTGGGCAGTGTCAAAAGCGGAGCGAGACCCAGCGAGTGTGGGAGTCACTTGATCCGCCGCAGAAGCCGCCGATTAGTGATGGCACGCCGGACATTCCGCAGATCGAGGGGGTTACTGTTCTTGGACCAACTTCGCGAGCGGTTAACTTTACGCCTCCAGCAATAGTGGGAAGTTCACCGATTAGATCGATCACTGTCATTGCGATTCCTGGTGGCCAATGGGTAACAATCAGTGGGGGTGCTGCAGGCACCGCCGTATTCACGGGCCTATCACCGGACATCACGTACACGTTCCTTGCTGTTGCGGTAAATGATTCCGGCGCGGGACCCCGGGTTCCTTCGCAACGTCTCGGGTCACGACCAGAGCCAAGTTCAACACCCGATCCCACCCCCATTCCTTCGCCTTCATCGAGTCCAAGTGTTGACACGGGAACAGGCGGCGGATTGCCGGTTACCCTTACCGCGCCAGGTGCCCCAACGAGTGTTGTGTCAACGGCAGGCAGTGGTCAAGCTTCGGTTGCTTTCACCGCTCCCACGTCAACGGGGGGAGCGCGCATCACGTCCTATACGGTGACGTCGAGTCCCGGCACGTCTACTGCTTCGGGTGCAACCAGTCCTATTGTGGTGAGTGGATTAACAAATGGCACTGCCTACACCTTCACTGTCACTGCTACTAACAGCGTTGGAACGGGTAGTGCTTCTGGGGCGTCCGGGTCCTCAACACCGGCGTCTGTCCCAGGAGCTCCGACAATTGGTGCGGTCGCAGTAGCGAGTGCAACGTCGGCCACAGTTGCGTTTACTGCTCCAGTGTCAAATGGCGGATCAGTCATCACGACTTACACGGCGACATCGAGCCCCGGACCTGTCACCGCAACGGTGACCCAGTCAGGCAGTGGCACGATCACCCTCACCGGACTCACCACCTCGACGGCGTACACCTTCACGGTCACGGCGACGAACGGGATCGGAACGTCCGCCGCATCCAGTGCCTCTGGTTCCGTAATGCCATTGGCGTACTCCGTCGGAGACATAGGTCCCGGTGGTGGAATGATCTTCTACAAGTCAAGTACCCCGTTCGCATGCGGGACCACGTTGGCCAGCAACTGCACCTATCTCGAAATGGCTAAAAAGAATTGGAGTGGGGAGGCCACTGATCCAAGTGATGAGTGGTGCAACAACAAGACGACTTCGGGAGCTACAAAAACAGCCATTGGCGAGGGAGCTGCGAATATGGCGACAATGCTCGCTACCACGCCAACGTTTGTGGCCTGTTCTACAAGTGCCGCAAACGCGGTACTCACTTTCGCGGCACTAGACCTTTCCAGGGGTGGAAAGAGTGACTGGTACCTTGCATCCAGGGATGAATTGAATGCGATGTGCAACTTCGTCCGGACTTGGGTGGGAACCCCCTCAGCGCCACCTACAGGGGCGTGTTCTGGAACCAGCACAACCTATGCGACCGGTGATTACGGGTTCGATCCTGGCTGGTACTGGAGTTCTTCAGAAATTTCCACCGACAGGGCAGCTGTCACGCGAATTGACAATAGTGCAACAAACCTTGGCGTTAAGGACAACGGCTCAGTACAAGTTCGTCCAATTCGCGCTTTTTAAGTTGTACATCACCTAATCCCGATAAAAGTGCTAGGCCAAGGGGACGAATACTTGCAGCCGCGAAGATTTGGAGCCGGAAGGCTCGAGGGACCAGCGTGCGCCGAGTGCGTCGAAGGTGTGAAGTCCGGATCCTGCTCGAAAATCTGGAGCTACGGGTATCCCGTCATTCTCGACGATGATGACAACCTCGTTTGCGCCTGGATCCGCGGTCATTGTGATTGTGATGAAGCGTGCATCGCCATGCCGGCTTGCATTGGTAACGGCTTCCTCGAGAATCGCGATGATAGTTGTGCCTTGGCTCGGTGAGTCGTCGATGATCGGGATGACCTGATGTCCGACAAGGCAATCAATGCGGATGAGTCCAGCCCAAGCGGAACGCAATGTGTTCAGGTAATCCTCCATCGCAATGTTGGTGATGACTGGTTCGCTTAGCGTGGAGTGAAGGGTGGCTAAGGCGTCATCGACCAGTTTCAATGCGCGATCGATTGCCGAGTCGGATTCGGCGAGGAATTCGGCTTCAGGTCGAGCAGCATGCAGCCGAAGACACAAAGTAGTAGCAGCAAGGTTACCCTGCACGGGTCCGTGAAGCAGGCGTGATGTTTGTCTTCGCACTCTAAGCTGCTCACGAGCAAGATTGGTTTCTAACTCTCGGTAGTGCTCTATCAAATTAAGCTGGTGTTTGAAGTGCGCGTCCCATCGTTTCTGGTACTGCTGAATAGCTGACGCGGTAATGCCACCTATGAGACCAAAGACCACGATGAAGATCTCAAGGGCACTAAGCCAGTTGACCTGGTTCACCCCAGGTAGCCACTGGACAATGAATGCCACGGCAACGCTGGTGAGTAGATACACCGAGATCGTGCTCAGTCCGCGAAACCTCTCTGGCTCGAACCTGCTGAGGACCCAGCGACCTAGGAGCAGCAGCAGTAGAGCTGAACCTGTAATGCCGGCGATGAGTACGTAGCCCGCGGCGCCAATTCGTGGAACAGCCATCAGGGCTCCAAAGCCTGCATACAGGGCAGTAGTCAGCCCGACGGAGAGTTCCATGGATTTCAAATCGGTGAAAAAGCTCGCAAAATGATTAGCAGATTCTTTATTGCGAGATTCGACATCCATTGTGTCCTCATTGTCGTCAATAACATCGCGACTTGCGTTGCGCACCTGGTCGATCATGACCCCGCCGGTGCGTTCGGAAATCTGATTCCAGAGCGATCTCGACGCGCCTGCTCGAAGGTCTGAGATGGCCTGGCGCAGTTGATTGAGTTCGGGAATGAGCCAGTCTCGGATGATCCTGTTGAGCATTGCGGATTCCTGACGAACAACCAAGGAAAGTCGGGTCTCAAAGCGCCGGGTTGCCTCTAACACGTTGTCGACTTCGAGTGATCGCAACCGGTAAAAATTCGAGGAGGCGATTATGTAGGTGAGCAGGATGGTCCAACCAAAGTGGAACACAACACCGGATGCCAGTTGACCAGCGCTCAGATTCACCTCGATCTGGTGAAGGTGTAGGTAGGTGAAAGAGCTAAGGCCGCGGAAGCAGGCGGCGAGCAGCCAGATGCCGATGACAATGACTGGATACTGTGTCGTTCGAAAGCGACTCCGAAGAATCGTAATGCTCGCGAGCCACAGGACGAGACCCGATAGCAGTGATCCAAGGATCAACGTCATGAATATATCGAAGCCACTCAACCCGATTACGCCACGCAGACGCAGCACGAGAATTGGAATACCGAACAAGGTCTGCAGCACCCAAACATATGGCGAGACACACCACGCGCCAAAGAGCAACTCCCGCCAGTTGCTCTTGGTGAAGGATTGGTTCAGAGAGGAACTGATCCGTTGCCCATCGAGAATTTTACTGGACAAAAACTTTCCCCTGCTGCCATAGCCGCACTGCTATGACCCGTTGATTCAACTTATTGTCCTTCTCAATGCCCAATGCTTGAAAGAGTCGTTTGACTTGACTTTCTGCGGCGTGCACGCTCACTCCCCGCTCCTCGGCGATCCCCAAGTTTGAGTAGCCCTCTGACATGAGGCGAAGTATCTCTCCTTGACTTCGGTTGATCATAATCTGGTCACATCGAATCTCGGGCGTGGGCGTGGTGAGATTCTCGATCGAGGCAGCGGCAAGGGGAAGTAGGTCGGCGACCGAGTTCAGTTGCGACTTCACTACATAAATGGCGGATTCCGGTAATGAGCGCCCGTCGTGAATGGCCAGTTCGGGGGAGGCCTGCGAGGTGAGCGCAATGAGCCCGAGCCAGGGCTGCTCCTCGGCGAGGCGCTCGAGCAATGCGGCGCCGCTGGGTCCCGCGCCCAAGTTCAGGTCGCAAATCACCACGTTGGGATCGAAGGTCTTCAAAGCCTCCATGGCAGCAGCGCTCGAATTCACCGACACGGTCTCAACCCCCAGCAGGTTCAGGCCATCAGCGACCAAGGTACGAGTGAAATCCTCGTCCTCAACTAATAGGACCCGACCACTGAAGCTCGTCAATTCATTCACCTGCTCCCCATCTGATACGTCCTCTTCGACGGGCATTATCAAAGCACCATCGGGGGAATTTGCATGCCCAGTTCGTTTCGCGCGGATGTAATCACCCGCGTATTCTCGTGGCTCGAGGAAGATCTGTTGCCCTGAAAATTGGCCTATCGCACCAGAAATGACAGTTTCCCGTCTCGTGCTGGAGTTTCGCACCCTTATTTGGGCACATATATACGTGTGGTCGCTCAAAGAAAAGAGCAGTAACATGCCGCCACTAGACGGTATGAATGTGGATCAGACCTAGGTTTCATGGCCGCGATAAAAGGGGTGTAGTTAGTGATAAAAGCTCAGCGCTTGGGACGGGTGGCGGGTTTAACCGCCGCAATGGGGCTTGTGGTCGGTCTATTGAGCGGTTGCCTAAGTCTTGACTACGCACTCAACGTCAATGCTGACTCGACACTGTCGGGAACCCTCAAGGTAGCCATTGCAAAAGAGGCGGCCTCAACTTTAGGACTCAATTCCGCTGATGACCTCTTGGAGGGAGTGAACTCTGGTGAGGTCACTTCCGGGATGGGCCTTGACGTTGCCGAGGACTGCGTGCCTAGCGAGAGTGAGTCTGACCTAATTCTCTCGTGCACAATTACAAACGCTAAAGCCTCAGACATTGATGAAGGCTGGTCAATGACAACCGATGGCGACACGTCGACCTTACGTGTGGTCTCTAACGTGGATGAAGCGGCGGCGGCAGCTGATCCTGAGACAATTGAAATGCCAGATATCAACCTAGGCTCATACACCTTCGTAATTAACTTTCCCGGGCCAATAACCAGCGTCTCCGGCACGGGCGTCACACAAACTTCAGAGACGTCCATGGTCGCCCAGGGTGGATTGAGCGAGACCATCGATTTCACTGTTACCGGCTCAACTTCAACTAGTAATGGGTTGCCGTGGTGGAGTTATTTAGTAATCGGCTTGATTGCGGGAGCTGTGGTGGTTGCGGTAATTGGTGTGGTGCAGCGCCGTAAAAAAGAAGCAGAAATCACTGAGCCAACAACTTCAGCGGAAGTTGAGGAGCCACCGGCAACGTGAGTGTTCTGCCGGTGAGTAGACCGTTGACGGTGAAAAAGGGGTCTAAGCCGTAGCCAAAATCCCGCGCAAACACCAGTTCGTATTTAGGGCGGGCTTTAAGGTAATTTGATCGGTTACTTTGATAGTATGACGGCTTCTGTTGGGGAGGCCTCCCTAAGTCTTCGGTCACACGACCGGTAGCGAACAGTTCAGCATAGGAACAAGAAGACTTAAAGGGCCATTTTGTTCATGTGCGATCATCCATCTCGCTACTTCTGGAGAAAGGTTCACATGAGCGTCTTCCGCGATGCCCTGAACAGCCGCATAATTGTGGCTGACGGTGCAATGGGAACGATGCTCCAAGACGTCGACCTCACCCTCGATGATTTTGAGGGTCATGAGGGGTGCAATGAAATCCTCAATGTCACCCGTCCTGAGGTGGTTGCCGACATTCATCGGGCCTATTTTGAAGCCGGATCCGATGCTGTGGAAACCAACACCTTTGGGTGTAACTGGGCGAACCTGGCGGAATATGGAATCGAAGATCGCATATATGAACTGTCCTACACCGGTGCTCAAATTGCTCGTAACGTCGCTGATGAATACGCGTTAGATGCAGGGGATGGGCCCCGGTTTGTCCTCGGGTCCCTCGGGCCGGGAACGAAATTACCAACACTTCTGCATACGACCTATGACTTTTTGAAACAGGCATACCGTGAAGCCAGTCGCGGACTCATCGATGGCGGCGTGGACGCTCTTCTCATCGAAACAACGCAGGATCTTTTGCAGGCTAAGGCAGCGATCAACGGTGCTCGTGAAGCTATTGACGCGACCGAGCCGGCCCGCGACATTGTTGTTATTGCTTCGGTAACGATTGAAACTAACGGAACGATGTTGATGGGCTCAGAGATCGGTGCCGCTCTGAGTGCACTTGAACCACTGGATATTGACGTAATCGGTTTGAACTGTGCCACAGGACCCACCGAAATGAGTGAGCATTTGCGGACTCTTTCACAACGCACAGATCTCCAACTCTCATGTATGCCCAATGCGGGTCTGCCGGTGTTGGGCCCCAAGGGCGCGGTCTATGACCTCGGTCCTGAAGAACTTGCCCAATCCTTGATTGACTTCAATGCTGAATTCGGTGTCACTCTTGTTGGTGGGTGCTGTGGAACAACACCTGCACACATCAAAGCCATCAAAGCTGCTTTTGTCGTGCCGCCAGCTCCACGACCTCGCACCCGCATTGATGAACCTGGCGCGGCTTCGCTCTACCAACAAGTTCCATTTCGCCAGGATCTCACCTACCTTGCGATCGGTGAGCGCGCTAATGCAAATGGTTCTAAAGCTTTCCGTGAGGCGCTTCTGGCTGACGACTGGCAAGCGTGCGTGGATATTGCCAAGGAGCAGATCCGCGATGGCGCGCACATGCTCGATCTCAGCGTTGATTACGTGGGACGTGACGGTGTTGCCGACATGTCACATTTGGCTTCAATGTTGGCAACCGCATCAACGCTACCGATCATGCTTGATTCCACCGAACCAGAAGTTTTACAAGCTGGGCTTGAGCGCCTGGGTGGACGCTCACTGGTCAACTCGGTCAACTTTGAAGACGGTGATGGCCCTGAGTCACGCTACGCCCGAATCATGCCGTTGGTGAAAGAACATGGAGCGGCAGTTGTTGCCCTCACCATTGATGAAGAGGGTCAGGCGCGCACCGCTGATTGGAAAGTGCAGGTTGCCCGACGCTTGATCAATGATTTGACGACTAATTGGTCACTCAATGTGTGCGACATATTGGTGGACACGTTAACTTTCCCGATCGCAACCGGGCAAGAAGAAACCAGGCGTGATGGTGTGGAAACACTGCAGGCAATTCGCACCCTCACTGCTGAATTTCCCACCGTTCAAACGACGCTGGGAATCAGCAATATTTCATTTGGACTCAAACCACAAGCTCGCATCGTGCTGAATTCAATATTCCTCCATGAGGCCGTTGCCGCTGGCCTAAGTTCAGCAATCGCGCACCCTTCAAAGATCATGCCCCTCGCGCGTATTCCCGAAGAACAACGAAATGTTGCATTGGATCTGATTTATGATCGTAGGGAGTACAACGATCAGGGTGAAATTACCTATGACCCCCTGCAAAAATTCTTGGAACTGTTTGAAAATGCAGAAACGGCGGCCCGTCGACTCTCGGTGGTGGAGGAGCTGGCTCTGCTGCCGATGGATGAACGGCTTCCCCAAAGGATTATTGACGGAGAAGCAAAGGGGCTTGAGTCTGATCTAGATGAAGCCATGGCTCAAGGAATCAAGCCACTTGAAATCATTAACACATTTTTGCTCGCAGGAATGAAAACCGTGGGTGAACTTTTTGGGGCAGGGGAAATGCAGCTGCCCTTTGTTCTCCAGTCGGCAGAAGTAATGAAAAAGGCCGTGGCGTATCTGGAACCTCACATGGAGAAAGTTGAATCCGATGCAGGTCGGGGAAAAATTCTTCTGGCTACGGTCAAAGGTGATGTCCACGACATCGGCAAAAACTTGGTTGACATTATTTTGACGAATAATGGTTTCGCGACAGTGAATATCGGCATTAAGCAGCCGATCAGTGCAATCATCTCTGCCGCCCAAGAAAATGACGTTGACGTCATTGGTCTTTCAGGTCTGCTGGTGAAGAGCACGGTCGTAATGCGGGAGAATCTTGAGGAGTTGAATAAGCAAGGGCTCTCGGATAAATGGCCGGTGATTTTAGGTGGGGCAGCCCTGACTCGCGCATTTGTTGAAGAGGATTTGAGTTCACAGTTCCCCGGAACGGTGCGCTACGCAAAAGACGCCTTTGAAGGACTGGCTCTCATGGACACCATGATGGCAATTAAACGCGGCGACACCGATGCGCAACTGCCTGAGCTTCGCAAGCGAAGAGTAAAAAAGGTTGACCGTGACATTGATGAAGTTATCAGCACCGAGCGGAGTGACATTGTTTCCGACAATGTGATCCCAACTCCACCATTTTGGGGAAGCCGGGTGGTGAAAGGGATTGCCTTGGCTGATTATCTGGGCATGCTCGACGAACGTGCGTTATTTGTCGGGCAGTGGGGGCTGAAAGGTAATCGTGACACCTACCAGACGATGCTTGAAGAGGAAGCCCGACCACGCCTGCGTTCACTTCTGAACGAGGCCCAGGCCAATGGTTGGCTTGAGGCAGCGGTCGTCTACGGATACTTCCCGTGCTATTCCGAGGGAAATGACTTGGTGATTCTGCACCATGAAGGACCAGATAAAGGACAGGAACGCACTCGATTCACTTTCCCTCGGCAAAGTCGTGACCGGAAGCTGTGTCTAGCGGACTTTTTTGCATCTAAGGAGTCAGGCAAAGTCGATGTAGCAGCATTTCACGTAGTCACTATGGGTAACGCTGTCAGTGTTGCAGCATCAGAACTTTTTGCCAAAGATGCTTATCGTGAATATTTGGAACTGCATGGGCTTTCCGTGCAACTCACGGAAGCTTTGGCTGAGCATTGGCATGCTCGAGTCAGAAGTGAATTGAATTTTTCGGCTGAGGATTCAACGGACCTGCAGCAGATTCTTGATCAGGGCTATCGGGGCTCGAGGTATTCATTCGGTTACCCCGCGTGCCCAAATCTGGAAGACCAAATCCAGCTGTGTGAACTCCTTGATCCAGGTCGCATTGGGGTTGAACTATCGGAGGAATTCCAGCTCCACCCTGAGCAGTCCACTTCCGCGATCTTGGTTCACCACCCGGAAGCAAAGTATTTTAATGCGCGTTGATGACCCAACAATCTCATTTGAATTCTTCCCACCTAAATCACCTGAAGGGGAAGCAAGCCTTTTCGCGGCAATAAGCGAGTTGGATTGTGTGAAGCCCAACTTTGTCTCCATTACCTACGGGGCAGGTGGAAGTACACGTGAACGAACAATCAAAATCGCATGTGACATTTTTGAGAGAACCGGTTACCGCACGATCGCGCACCTGACCTGTGTGGGAGCAACAAAGGCTGAAGTACACGAAATTCTTCAACAATTCCAAGTGGCGGGAATCACCGACATCTTGGCGTTGCGTGGAGATCCCGCACAGGGTCCAACCGCTCCATGGGTCACAACACCCGGGGGTTTCACCCACGCTGACGAACTGGTCGAAATGGCCAAGTCATTTGGTTCATTTGAAATTGGCGTTGCCGCTTTCCCTGACCTGCATCCAGCTGCATCGGGTTTTGATCACGGAATTGAAGTTTTATTGCGAAAAGAGCAACTTGGCGCAACATTCGCTGTCACGCAATTTGTTTTCCAGCCGGAGTCCTATGAACGGCTTATTTCAGAATTAGCACGGCGTGGATCCGCGTTGACCGTTTACCCGGGGATCATGCCGGTCACCAGTCACCGGCAATTTACCCGAATGCTCGACATGGCCAATGGTGAAATCCCTGACTCACTGATGGCGCAGTTCGATCAATATCGGGATGATCCTGTTTCAACTCGAGAGTTGGGGATTGAGGTGGCGACCCAGGTGAGTGAGGAAGTTCTTAACGCGGGAGCTGAGGGACTGCACTTCTACACGTTAAACTCGGCTGAGTCGACCTTAGAGGTTATTAAAAGACTTGGTGTTCGCGACTACTAATCGTGCGTGAACCAATCTATTCGCTGGTCCAACCTTCACGCTTGTGTGCGCCATCGCAGAATGGCTTATTGGCGCTATGTCCGCAGCGGCACAGGAAAACAGATTCCGCTTCCTTCACGATATTTCCGTCCTCGTCAAAGACTGTTACGGGGCCGGTAATTTGATCGGGTCCGTCTTTTAGTGGAGTTATTGTTACGCGATCGCTCATGGGGCACCTACTTCTTTCTCTTTTTTAGTTCTCTTTGAGTAATTTTACGATCTCGGGCTTGAGGTCTTGGGGCTTTGTTGTCGGGGCAAATCGTTGAACGGTTGTGCCATCAGGACTCACCAAGAATTTGGTGAAGTTCCACTTGATGGCAGAACCTAGCATTCCGCCGGCATTTTTTTTGAGGAATTTAAACACCGGGTGGGTCTTGGATCCATTGACGTCGACTTTGGTGGAGAGCGGGAAACTTACGCCGTAATTGATTGAGCAAAATTCCTCAATCTGAGCGTCATCGCCAGGCTCTTGGTGAGCGAATTGATCGCACGGAAAGCCGAGTACAACAAGCCCTTCGCTACCAAGTTCTTCATAGATCTTTTGAAGCCCATCGTATTGCGGGGTGAAGCCGCATTTGCTGGCTGTATTGACAATCAAGACCGGCTTACCGCGGTAAGCATCAAGACTTACTTCGTGCCCCTTGTTGTCAGTAAAACTTAGGTCATATAGGGACTGTGGGTTTGCCATGTCCTTATTCTCTTATATTCGGGCCAACGTTGCCCAGCGGCTAGGCTCACACAATGAGTGAGCCCATTGCCGCGCCAACGCCTTCAGAGCCGACTGTGCGCAAGAGCCGTAAGGGCCTCATCTTCAGCATTGTGTTGGGCGTTGTCGTCATGGCACTGCTTTTTTGGTTTATCGGACAAAACGCCGGTGAGTACCGGAAGGCCTTCACCGAACTTGGAGCAATTGATCCATTGTGGAAGTCCATGATCGGGGTCTCATCCTTGATCAACATTGCGATTTACCCGCTCACGGCAATCGCTGCTATTCGTTCACTTAGTTATCTGCACGCATCATTGAGTCGCCAGGCTGGATTCACACTCAGCAATATTGTCCCTGGTGGGGGAGCGGTTGCCGTCGCTACCCAGTACGCGGTTTTGGCTAAATACGGTGTCCCTCAGGCGAAGGCGGCGGCGGCGGTTTCCGCCGATGCAATATTTACTTACCTATTCACCCTCGGCGCTCCGTCAATTGCGGTGACCCTGTTGGTGCTTGACGGTAGGTCAACGGGCGGGTTTGTGACCACCGCTGTGATCGGGTTGATCGCTGTAATTATTTCCGTGATTGTGATTGTGGCGGTGCTTCGAAGTGAAAGTGCTGCTCGAAGAATTGGGAATTGGGCTCAGAAACCACTCAATACAGTCCTGAAAAGGATCAAAAAGAAGGCTCCTGATCTGAGCAGTATTTTGGTGCAGTTTCACGATCAAGCGGCTGACTTAATCCAAACACGCTGGAAGGCGTTGACCATCACAAATGTTGCCGCTCAAATGGCACCGATGTTGGTGCTGTGGGCCGCACTTGAAGGCTTGGGGGTAACCCAAGCGCAAATCACGTTAATTGAACTCTTCGCGGCGTACTCAATTGCCTTGATTCTTACGGCTTTTCCCATCACACCCGGTGGGTTGGGAACAGTTGATGCAGCACTTATTGGATTGTTGATTGCATTTGGGGTGGACAGTTCAACCGCGGTTGCAGCGGACCTACTGTGGCGTCTGGGCTGGTTCTTGCCTCAACTACTTGTTGGCGCACTCGCCTTGGCTAAATACGGTTGGGACCGTAAACGCGGACGTCACGTCACCACCTAACGTGTTTTTTCCTCCAGCAACTCCCTAAAGTCACTTTTCTGACACACGCCGCAATCGGGGCAATTCCACGAATCGGGGATATTCGAGAACGGTGTGCCCGGGGCGAAGCCCTCGCGAGCGTCACCGTTTTCGACTCGGTAGGTGTAGTCGCAACCTGTGCATTGTGCAGACTGCCATGAATTTACTGTTGTGATTATGTTTTCATCGGAGAGACTGTGGGGAATTCTTATGTCACCCGAATACTTGGCAAGGAGCTTATTTCGCTTCGATGGTTGCAGGTTGGCGCGCGTGATGTCCCCATCAAAGTGGTTGAGCACGCGAGCATCCATGACCCGGGACCATGCAGGGGGAATTAATGCCAGCAGAATCATCCCCGCGTAACCCGTTGGGAGAACTGGACTTTCTTGATAAGAGAGAAGCGCTTGGTAGCGCCGGGTCGGCTGCGCGTGGTGATCACTGTGACGTTGCAGGTGGTAGAGCAAAACATTGGTGGCAATGTTGTCGGAATTCCAACTATGGC
>JBIHZX010000025.1:0-21036 GCA_044240195.1 Candidatus Nanopelagicales bacterium
GAGTGTCTGTGATGAGATCAACTTCGCTGGCAAGTAGCAGCTGGGCACGGTTTGCGCCTTCAGGAACCATCCGCACAATTGCGTTCTGGAAGAAGACTGGATCACCGAAGTAGTCAGGCATGGCTGCATAACGGATTTCCTGACCTGGATCAATGCTCTCCACGAGGTATGGACCGAAGCTGGCGGTGTTTGTACCAAGCCACGTAGCTGCCCATGGGTCTTCTGTGGTGGCGTTTTCCTCAGCCTTGACCGAGTCGAGAATGCACATGGTTGGGTGCGTGAGCACCGCAATAGCAACAGCACTTGGCTCAGTGAGGTTCATCTTGAACGTAAGGTCGTCGATCACTTCAATCGATTTTTCCTGATTGATATTGGCGATCGGCATCAGAATGCCGGACACAATTGGGCTACCCGCGCTCATGCGGTCAAAGGACCACTTAACGTCATTTGACGTCAATGGGTTACCCCACGAGCTCACAACACCTTCGCGTAGTTTGAATGTGTAGGAGGTTCCTGCAGCATCGGCTTCCCAGCTTTCAGCCAAGTTACCTGTTACATCTTCAGGAAGGAAGGTTTTGTCTTCAGCAGCCACCGCAGCGTCGTATTCCACGAGGGTGGTGCAGTACTGAGCCATGTTGTATACGTCGGCTAGTCCGGTGAAAACACTCGGATCCAACTGGCTGGCAACATTGCCCCATGCCATCGTGACGGTGGTCGATTGACCGCCGTCTTCTGTGGCAACTTCCTCAGAAGCGGAAGTTTCGGCTGATGTTTCAGCGGAATCCGTCGATCCACCGCCACAGCCAGCCAACAATACAGAGGATGCGACCGCAAGGGTCACGATTCCGCTGATGCGCCTAACTCTCATAGTGCTCACTCCATTCTTCCGACGGTGATCCGTCGGAGTATGCGATCTCCTACACCCAACGGATGAGGAACATCTAGTCTCAACCATTCAGAAGTGTATTTCTCAGACATTTACAAATCGTTGCCAAAACGTTAGTAAGTTTTGCCGTCTGACACAACCGAATTGGGAAATTATGTCGGTTATTCGCCAAATAGAGGCTACACCCAGTACCTTTGGGCATCCGATCCGGCTCCGAGTCAGGTCATGGAAGGGAACGCCCCTGTGAATATGCGTGCTTCGCTCCCCCAGGGGCTGTCGCATGAGGCCGGTCGCTCATCCCTGTCCGTAAATCGGATACAGCCAGCCTATGCCCAAGTCGCTAGCCAGTTGCGGGATTTGATTGTCACCGGACAAATCCAAACAGGGGATCATTTGCCCAATGAGTCAGAATTAGCAACGATTTTTGGGGTCAGCCGCAGCACGGTTCGGGAAGCATTGCGATCACTGGCGGCACAAAGTTTGGTTTATACCAAACGTGGTGTCACGGGCGGCACTTTCGTCGCGGAACTTGATGCCGAAACCGTGAGCGCGTACCTGCGCACCAGCTTGGGCCTGATGAGTGGGTCGGCCGGTGTTTCCGTAGCCGAACTGCTGGAGACCCGAGCCGCCCTGGAGGTGCCCGCCACTCGACTAGCAGCAATACGTCGGACAGATGATGCCATCACGGAATTGGAACAAAACTTGAGCATCAGCAACGTGGAGGATGAAGCGGTCAGGTACGCCAAGAATTCCCGCTTCCACGAATTAATTCTGGAGGCTTCCGGGAACCGCCTGCTGGGGCTGGTCGCTTCGCCGATCTTTGACGTGCTTAAATCCCGATTCCGGCGCGAGGATGTGGAGAAGAACTACTGGGATCGAGTGGATAACGACCACCGCGAGATTTTCGGTCACATTGAGGCGGGGGATCCCGACGGTGCCGAATCCGCGATGCGGGCTCACTTACGCAGACTCGAATCGACTTACGAAGCAACCGACATTACGACGAACCGTAGCTCATTTCAATCGACGAGGGACTAAAGAGCTTATTCCTGCTCATCATCCCGTGATTGATCTAAGAAAGCCCATGCGATTTGCCATTGCCCGCACTGACACGGCGGCGTTTGGAGCAAGCACATCGAAGGCGTGTGGGACTCCCCTCACAAGGCAGGCGTCCACGGATACTCCAGCCTTGACTAAATGAGTCAAGAACGAAAATCCTTCCTCGAAAAAGAGGTCGATTTCGCAGATCTCAAGAAATGTTGGCGGAAGTTCAGAGAGGTCCTTCGCCCGACCAGGCGCCACGTAAATTGAAACATCATCTGTTCCTTTCCTATCTCCGATCATCGCTTCCCACGCCGTCGCATTGTCGTCCGGGGACCAAGTGAGGAGCGGCAACCTTTCAACCGCAGTCTCCTCAGTGCGGTCATCCAGCATAGGCTGAATTAGAAAAAGCGCATCGATCAAGAAGTCTTTACGGTCCCTTGCCATCAGTGCCACACCTACCGCAAGCCCCGCACCCGAACTGTCTCCACCAACAATAAATGGGCGTAAATTGGAGTCATTTTTGTTCCATGCAGCAAAGAACACTGCCGCCGAATAGGCGTCTTCTTGAGGAACCGGTGCTGGCGATTCCGGTGCGAGACGATACCCCGCCGACACGACTTGTGAATTCGTTTCAACCGCAATCCAACTGCACCATAGTTGATGACTAGCAACACTGCCACCAATAAACCCACCTCCGTGGAAGTACAAAATCACGCGATCAAAACTTCCGCTGTTTGGGCTATAGGAAGCACACTCAATGACGGTGCCATCTCCTGCCGGAACCGTAATTTCCTCCATAGCGCAGTCAACTTGACCAAATTGAGCCGCGAACATTCCAGCATAAAAGCTTTCGGACTGATTACGGCGCGCCAGCCAATCGCCTCGTGCTGGAGGAGCAGCGGCTCCCGCAAAGAGTTCTGCGATAACGGAATACACCTGTGGATCTTTCATGTGCTCACCTTTCAATGCAGCAAACGAACTAATGTGAAACTAGATCAAGAGGGACTACATAGTCGTGCTCACGATGCACGATTGCATGCCGTTATCAATGACTCTTCGGACATTGAATCCCCGATTTGTTCATCGACAATGCGGCCTTCATGTAAAACGAAGACTCTGTTACATGTGTGGGCAAGCTGTTCGTGATCTCCCGACACCATGATTACGGCGCTGCCTTTGTTGGCAACTTCGACAATCAACGAAAGAATTTCGTGTTTAGCACCAGCGTCTACACCCTGAGTGGGTTCGTCCAGAACTAGTAGTTTGGGCTCGGTCTGAAGCCATTTCGCCAGGATCACTTTCTGTTGATTTCCTCCGCTAAAGTCCCCCAGACGCTTAGTTGGATCATCTGGTCGAACTGACAGCGATTTCATCAAGGGAGTCACGTATTCGACCTCTCTCTTTGGCGACAAGACACCCTTACTACTCAATTTACTCAGAATTGGGAGAGTGACGTTTTCTGTAGCAGAGGCATCAAGCCAGCCACCATCGCGTGCGCGGTTTCCCGGCACAAGAGCAACACCCTGTCGAATCGTTCCAATCGCGCTAGTAGCCAAAGGAATATTTCCCTCAATGGCGATAGAGCCAGACTTCGCCTTCTGCTGGCCACTTAACAAGCCCGGCAAATCTTCTTGTCCCATACCGGTAAGCCCAGTGAATCCAACTATTTCACCCTTGTTTATTGTCACTGAGATACCTTTTAGTTGCTCATCAGAAGTGAGGTCGGTGATTACAACTGCTGGTTCAGACTTCACATTTATCGGGCGGGCCGGGTAAAAAGAGTCCATCCGTACCCCAAGCATCGCGTGCGTGAGATCGGACTGGGTTAGCTCTCCTGTCGCTTGCGACAGAGTGACAAGTCCATCCTTGAGAACCGTAATCGAGTCACAAACTTGGAGCACCTCACCCAAACGATGACTAATAAACATAACGCCCGCTCCGGACTCGGCCACGCGGCGCAATAGGCCTGTTACTTTTTTGGCTTCGGGAGCGGACAGGGAGGATGTGGGTTCATCCATGATCAAAACAGCATGCGAACCGTAATCGCGCAACATGCGCATCGCTCTCAGCACACCCACAAGGGTTCTCTTAGCGGGTGTCAATGAGGAAACTGGTGCATCCAAATCCAGGTCTATCATGAGATCCGCCCGCATTGCATCTAGTTCCGACCACTCACGCCTTCTCCGAATTGGAAAGAACGGCTTCGTTCCATAATCCACTGAAGCCTCTACGTTCTCAAAAACTGTGAGCGTGTCTTCTAGACCTATGTCCTGGTGAACAACGGATATGCCTGTTCTTTTTGGATCTTTCGCAGGCAAAGACAGGCGCCGACCGAATACGTAAACATCGCCACCATCTGGGGTATAAACGCTCGTCAAAATCTTGACAAGGGTGCTCTTGCCAGATCCATTTTGTCCAAGGAGACCAAGTATCTGTCCCGGCTGAACCTGAACATCAACGTCTTGCAGCGCTCGCACTCCACCAAACGATTTACGCAAACCCTCGATACGAACGGCCGGTTCTTGGATGTTATTCATGTTCTGTTACCCGCCAGCCGTGCCAATGTAACTGCGATCACGAGAGCAAGACCGTTAAACAAGGAACTAATCCAAGATTCAACACCCATCAATTGTAGCCCGGTAATTCCCACAACGAGGAGATAAACAGCCACCACCGTTCCGAGCGCATTGAACCGGCCCGGGGTAAACGCCGTAGATCCCAAAAATGCAGCCGCGAAAGGTGGAAGCACATATTGCGGTGCAATTCCCGGATCAATTGCACCTAGTTGACCAACTAGCACTAGACCAACCATCGCAGCCAAGGTGCTCGACGCTACGAAAGAGCCGAACAAAATTCGATCCACAGGTATGCCAGCTAGTCTTGCTGCATTCACATTGCCCCCGATGAAGAGCATGTGCCTGCCAAGCGGTGTGCGTTCAAATACAAACCAAGCAATGAGGACTGCCGCCCACGAATACCAGGTAGCCAATGGGAACCCAAGTACTCGTTCGCGCGCAAAATCTACAAGTGGCTGAGGAAGGCCCGCCACTATTCTGCTTGAAGTGATCGCGTAAGTGACACCCGCTAAAGCCGTCAACATGCCGAGAGTGACAATGAATGAATCAACACCTATTTTGACAATGATGAAGGCTTGAATAACACCGACTACGACTCCAAGAGCCACTCCACCCAGAATGGACAGGTATAAGGGGTAGCCACTTGTCGACATCACAGCAACTGTGGCCCCGCTAGCGACCATGACAGCGGCAATTGACAGGTCAAATGAGCCAAGTCTTAACGTCACAATTGCAGTAATCGCCAAAAGGAGGATCACAGACTGCGAGTTGATCATTGTTTGGAGGTTTCCCACGGTCCTAAAAGTAGGAAGCAACAGACTGAACAGCAGAACCAAGCAGACCAAGACAGCCGGTACAGCGAAGCGTTCCAGTTGTCGAGCAGATCGCTCACGGGATTTCTTTACTCGTGAAGGTTCAGTTTGCCTTGGCGCACTCGTTGATCCAATTTCCTGATCTGACGACATAGTTTGTTCCCTTCCACAGGCTTGGGGATAGTTCCAATCGGCACTCGAGAAAGGTTCACCAAAAGTTTTCTCGTAAACGTCAGATGTTAGCGGGTTGAGCGGTTAAGCCGCATGAATATTTGACTTTTGCCATTTAACAGACAAACCTGGCGAAATAGGCATATTGTCAGACCAATCACTATTCAGTGGGCTTGGGATGCTGAAACAAGACACTCTGCGTCACTGTGGGATTAAAAATCAATATTCGAAAAGGGGAGTTATGGCAACCGAATTATTGGAGAACACGAGGGTGGTCGCAGCCCGCCTCGGTAGTGCGTTAATCGGTGGGGAATGGCGAAGTGAAGGTTCTGGCGGTGAACCAATTCCTGTCTATGACCCTGCGCGTGACTCAATCCTCACTCAAGTTGTCACCTGTGGCCCGGAAGAGGTTGACCAAGCTGTCAAGGCAGCGCGCAAAGCCTTCGAGGAGGGCATCTGGCCCCGCTTAACTCCTTCTGATCGAGCAAAAATGCTCTGGAGGCTAGCCGACTTAATTGACAAGCATGCAGATGAGTTGGCGATGCTAGAAACGTTGGACTGTGGAAAGCCCTTCATGTGGGCTAAAGCCGTTGATGTTAATTTCTCAGCCGACCTGTTCCGCTATATGGCCGGCGCCGTTACGAAGATTCAGGGCGCGACAATACCTGTATCCCTTCCTAGCGCTTTTCATACCTATACGCTGAGAGAGCCATTAGGAGTGGTCGCTGCGATTGCCCCTTGGAATTTCCCATTGTTACTCGGAGTTATGAAAATTGCCCCGGCGTTGGCGGCCGGGAATGTGGTGATACTAAAGCCGTCGGAGTGGACCCCCTTATCATCCCTGCGATTGGGCGAATTGATTCAGGAAGCAGAACTCCCGACCGGAGTTGTGCAGATCCTCACTGGTGACGGGCCCTCGACTGGTGATCATCTCATTCGTCATCTCGGGATTAACAAAATTGCTTTCACAGGGTCGACTCGTATTGGGCGCTACATCGGTGGAATCGCAGGCGAAAACCTTAAGCGAGTCACCTTGGAGTTGGGTGGGAAGTCTGCCAATATCGTCACCGAAAACGCCGACTTAATTGAGACGATTCCTGGTGTTGCCTCCGCAATCTTCTATAACGCTGGGCAAAACTGCATGGCTGGATCTCGACTCCTCATCCACAGCAGCCGCTATGACGAGGTGCTCGCCGGTGTTGCGGACTACGCAAAGAGTCTAAAACTGGGAGCGGGCCACCTAGATGACACACAACTCGGACCCATGGTCTCTGAACCTCATTTGAATAAGGTCATGGGCTATATCGATATTGCTCAGAAGGAGGGGGCACGGGTTGTCACCGGTGGCCATAGGGCCGATCTAGATGGTTATTTCATGACTCCAACAGTCCTCGCTGATGTGAGCAACTCAATGACTGTTGTAAGAGAAGAGATTTTTGGACCGGTGTTGGTAGCACAGAAATATGACACAGAGGAAGAAGCCCTCGCAATGGCCAATAGCAGCGAATATGGGCTGGCTGGGGGGGTGTGGAGTAGGGACATTGGACAAGCCCACAGACTGGCTTCCAAACTTAAAGGTGGAAATGTTTTCATCAACTCCTACGGTCTTGCCGATCCAGCAATGCCATTTGGTGGGATGAAGTCTTCTGGCTGGGGACGTGAAAACGGTCTCGAGGCACTCGACTCCTATCTCGAAACAAAGTCTGTTTACGTACCTCTTTAGTAAACCTGAGTAAATAGTTAAAAACGCATACATCTCACGTTTGTAACGACTGGAAATCACTTCAAGAACTCCATTAATAAGAAGGGATTCGCGGAATTCCCTCCGTGAATCATGTGCGCTAGGTCATACGTCTGATCAATTGATTAGACGTATTGAAAGCCGACAGCGAGTCGGCGATCCGATGAAGTAGGAAAGGATGAAAATATGAAAAGGACTGCTCGATCTTCGATCCTTGCAGCAATTACTGTTGGTGCGCTTGTTCTTGCTGGCTGTTCCAGTGAGAGTGACACCGCAACTGAAACCTCCGCCTCAGCCGTGGAAGAGACTACCGCTGAGTCAGGGGCAGAAACACCCGAAGCTCAAGGTGCGAAAAGTGAATGTATCGCGGCTTCTCAAGCTGTTGTCGACAAATGGACTGCGGAAGTGCCACTAATTGGACCTTCACAGCAAATCGATATGGCAGCCAATGGGGACAAGGAATACTGGCTCCTGCTCACACTCGTTAACCAGTTCAGCGGTGCCGTTGCAGATGGCTTTGAAAATGCTGCATCACAAGCCGGTGTGAAGGCAGTCGTTTTCGATGGTAAGGGAACAGTCAACGAATGGAATAAGGGACTTAACCAAGCCGTAGCTCAGGGTGCAGACGGAATCATTCTTTGGGGTATCCCACCTGAATTGGTCCAAGAAGGCCTACAAGCCGCAACCGATGCAGGTATCCCAGTTATTGACTCAGTGAACGGCTCGGTTGATGATCCACTTCAGCCAGGCGTCCTGGCACATGTCGATGTCAACGCGTACCAATGGGGCGATGCCTTGGCAAGTTGGATGCTTGTTGAATCTGACTGTAATGCAAACGTCGGTGTTATTTGGCCACCCGCCTTTGGTGGCCTAGACAAGATTGCAAACCAGACTCGCGACACACTGGCAGAGCGGTGCCCGGAATGCAAATTTGTATCAGCTGAAATGGATGTTGCTACTTTGGCAACATCTCTTCCTGAACAAACTCGCACCATGCTCACCGCCAATCCCGACTTGAACTTCTTCACACCCCTGTTTGACGGTGCCGTGACATTTGTTGCACCTGCAGTTGAGGAATTCCCAGGAGTGCAAATCGGATCACACGATGGTGTTCCAACAAGCCTCGACATGGTGCGAGCTGGTGGTCCACAAACAATGGATATGACATACCCACCGAATGAATATCTCGGTTGGGCATTGCTGTCAATCCTCGGCGGGCTATCACAAGGCCTTGAGGTCGATCAAGCGCTTCTTCAGATTCCAGAGCGCCTAGTTACAACAGAAACAATTCCTGCAACGAACGAGGAAATCTGGCCTGCATACGCAGACTTTGCGCCAGCATTTCTCGAAGCCTGGGGAATCAACTAAATAAATTGTGTGAGACCGGCGGCGTAATTGTGAATTCACGCGCTACCGGTCTCACGCACTCCCCCGCCTTCTCGTCTCAAGAGTCAAAATTTCCAAATATTCGATCAAGAAAGTTAAAACATGCGTGATTTGAACCATACTGCAACCTTCATTACTGGCGGAGCGCGAGGAATTGGTCGAGGAATTGCTGTGGCCTTTGCTCAAGTTGGATCCAACGTTATTATTGGAGACCTCTTAAGCCGCCCTGAAATAAGATTCGAAGCAGATCAGACCATCGCTGAGTGTCTTAGCCTGGGAGTCAAGGCCAAAGCCGTCGAATTAGATGTTTGCTCAGAAGAGCAACTGATAAGTGCTGCAAATTCAATCGATCCAGATTTCGGAGCCTTGACT
Source organism: Candidatus Nanopelagicales bacterium (assembly GCA_044240195.1). Classification (GTDB taxonomy): domain Bacteria; phylum Actinomycetota; class Actinomycetes; order S36-B12; family S36-B12; genus UBA4592. Next base: position 8,989 of record JBIHZX010000025.1, read on the forward strand.
ACAGTCGTGGCAAATGCCGGAATCATTGCAAGCGGACGTGTTGACGTAATGCCCGTCAATGACTGGCAGCGCGTTATTGACGTTAATCTAACAGGAGCGTGGCTCACCTGCAGAGCGTTTACCCCCCAACTAACAAAACAGGGCTTTGGGAGTTTCGTAGTCATCTCTTCCGTAGCAGCTCATCGTGGGGCGGACGGATATTCCGCCTACTGCGCAGCCAAGAGCGGTCTGCTGGGGATGACGAGAGCTCTATCTCATGAACTCGCCAACCGAAATGTGACAATTAATGTCATTTCACCGGGCTATCTCGGAACAGATATGTGGTTCAAGGGAATCCTGGGTGGGGACGACAAGCAGGACGCAGAGACAAAAGCTGAGTTTGAAGCCCTTGTGAATAGCGCGGTTCCTCTCGGCCGCCCACAAACCCCCATCGACATAGGCGAAGCAGCCGTATTCCTTGCAAGTTCGCAGAATACGACTGGCTCGGAAATAATCGTTGACGGCGGGCGAATCGCTGGCCCGTAACTATTCACGCGTGTTCAGATTCACAAATTTATTCGAATTATTTGGGAGGTATTGTGGAACTAATTGGTTCATCATCACTTGTCGTTGGTGGTAGTCAAGGCATCGGATACTCAATTGCACACAAACTAGCGGCCGAGGGCTCTGCCGTAACGATTATGGCCCGTCGGCAAGAAGTTGTTGAATCGGCAGTGCAACAGATGAAGGAAAGTCTTGGCAGAACAGATGGGATCTATGGATTGTCGGGCGATGTTTCAAAGCCTGCTGATGTGGACCGCGTAGTTGCCGAGTCAAAGAAATTAATGGGTGCGACCCCACAAATTTTGATAAATAGCGCAGGGGTCGGCAACTTATATCGACTCATGTCACTTCCCGTTGAAGCTTGGGATGAGATTTTCAGTATCCACAGCAGGGGGGTATTTTTAACAACTCAATCAGTTGCGCGGGAACTTATAGCCGAAAACTTGCCCGGAGCAATAGTAAACATCACCTCACTCAATTGGCACAGCCCAACCGCGGGTCTCGCTCACTATTGTGCCGCCAAGGCTGCCACAACAGCATTCACGCAGGTGGCAGCAATTGAACTCGCGGAATTTGGAATTCGAGTGAACAGCGTTGCCCCTGGAATTGTTGTGACGCCGATGGTGGAGCCCTATCTCAACGATGCCATGCGGGAGGGCTATCTCACTCGAACCCCATTGGGTCGACTGGGTCAACCCGGCGATATTGCCAGCGTGGTGGCTTCACTGTGCTCACTCGAATGCGGATGGGTGACTGGCGCGTCCATTCCTGTCGATGGCGGTGCACACATGATGGGCGTGCACAACTACGCCGATGCATTTGGTCTGCCAAAAACTTGATGTTAAAAGGAAGGTGAGATAAGCATGAAGATAGATTTCAGTGGGGCAGTAATCATTGTCTCTGGTGGGGCAACAAGCATTGGCCTTGCAATAAGCAAGCAACTAGCGGCGTCGGGGGCGCATGTTTTCGTGTGTGACGTTCTTCAGGACGAAGGCCATCAAGCCGTCGAGGCCATAAAGTCGGCCGGAGGTTCTGCTGATTTTCGGACTTTGAATGTCACGAATGAAGCCGAATGGACAACCTTAGTCAAGGAATTATCCAGTTTTTCTAGCGTCGCGGGTCTAGTTAATAATGCGGGAGTTGGCGGGGCTCTAAGTGTTACAGAGGAAACCTTGGATGGTTGGACTCACATATCAAACGTGAATCAACTGGGTGTATTCCTTGGCATGAAACACGTCGGGCCTCTAATTGAATCCAAGGGCGGTGGTGGAATCGTTAATCTTGCATCGATATTTAGTACCAGCGGTGGATTCGGAAATGCGATCGCCTATCACGCTAGTAAAGGTGCAGTCATGGCAATGACCCAAACAGCAGCGGTTCATTGGAGTACCAAAGGTGTGAGAGTCAACGCAATTCATCCTGGATTTATCGGTACACCTATGACCCTCCAGCATAAAGACTTGGTACTGGAATCGGGAGATACGCTCGGCGAACGCATTCTCTCGGGTACCCCAATGAAGAGGCTTGGGACGCCCGAAGAGATCGCAAATGTTGTGACCTTCATGCTGTCCACTCAGGCTAGCTTCATGACCGGTGCATCGGTGTACGTCGATGGTGGCTGGAATGCAATTTAGGCACAACTGAATTCGTATTTTCCAAGATTTCAATGTTCAAGTCGGACAATCTCAGGAGGTCAAGTGAGCAAGCAAGAGGTATACGATGCAATTATCGTCGGTGCAGGTTTGGGTGGTTTGGCTGCTGCAATAAATCTTGGAAAAGAAGGTGTGAATGACTACCTTATTTTGGAAAAAAGTGATGGGGTGGGGGGCACTTGGAGATCCAACTCGTATCCGGGCTGTGGCTGCGACACTCAGATGATTGCTTATCAATACAGCTTCGCAATCCGCGGAGACTGGGATCGCCTATACCCGCCAGCCCAAGACATCTTGGCCTACTGCGAGAGAGTGGCAGACGATTTCGGTTTACGGTCTCACCTGCAGACAGGCGTTGAAGTCACCGGTTTGGAATGGTCTGAGCTGGATAACTCATGGTTGATCACCACGCGAGGTGGAGAAATTTATCAAGCACGTTCCGTCGTCATGGCTCTTGGTCAATTCAGCAAGGTGTCAATCCCTGCAATCCCCGGAATTGATACCTTCGCAGGTGAGGCCATGCACACTGGCGCTTGGGACCACTCCGTAAGTTTTGAAGGCAAACGCGTTGCCGTCGTTGGTTCAGCTGCAAGTGCGGTTCAAGTTATTCCTCAACTTGCCAAGGTTGCTTCGCACTTGGATGTGTACCAACGAACACCTAACTGGGTGATCGGGCGGGGTGATCGAGAGATTGGCGATCTGGAGAAGAAACTGCTCGCTGAGAATCCAAAGATGGTGAATGCTGACAGGGATCACCAACTTGCCTGGCAGGACATTCTCTTATGGAGAGTGTTTGAAATGGATGAGACAGCTCAAGAGTATTACCAAGGTGTCGCGAAGGCTCACTTGGAAGCACAAGTGCAGGATCTCGAATTCAGAAATGCATTAACCCCGAACTATCCACTAGGGTGCAAGAGAATCCTGATTTCGGACGACTTTTACACAACGCTTCAAGCGGTTCACGTTGAACTCGTAACGGATCCAATTAGCAGTTTGGACTCATCCGGAATTAACACTGTCGACGGCATTCACAGAGACTACGACATTGTTGTGTGGGCTACTGGTTTTGATGAAATTGGTTGGCATCAATGGATTCCTACCAAGGGTATTAAGAATCAAACATTGGCCGATGCTTGGTCTCCCGTCCCAACGGCATATCTGGGGATCAACGTTCCTGGGTTTCCAAACTTTTTTGTTATGTATGGTCCAAACACGAATTTGGGACACGGTCCAATAACTTTCATGCTAGAACGACAAGCCGAATACATCGCACGGGCAATTGCATTCATGCAGGAAGCCAAATTAAACGCGATTGATGTTCGCGAAGATTCGCTCCGGGAATACCAGAATGAACTAAGAGGTCGCCTAGCTACCAGCGCTTGGGCATCGCCCTCATGTTCAAGCTATTACAAGAGTTCCGATGGGACAATCACCAAGAATTGGATGGGCTCAATGGATGAATACGACCAGAGAACAAGGGTATTCGACGATACGGCCTACATTTGCTCGTGAGTCATTTTCGTCGGAATTAAACCCAACTATTTTCGGTACAAGACGATTCTTATGATCAGTAACTGCGCGGCATTCCCATTCCCTGGGCAATGATGCTGCGAACTAGGTCGTTATTGACCGGGCTAAACAGTTGAAGCCGAGCATCCCGCAGGAATCTCTGCATGGCGGATTCCTCAGCGATACCCATCGCGCCCATAACGCGGGAAGCATGGTCAACCAAGCGACTCACACATTCGGCGGCAACCAACTTCGCCATTGCCGACTCCTGTGATGCTGGCAAACCTGCATCTATCTGGCGGGCTGCGTGCTCAACAAGCAGTGAGGCTGCCGTGAGTTCTGCAGCTGATTCTGCAAGAGGATGCTGCACTGCTTGGTAGCGGCTGATGGGTCCACCAAATGCCTCACGCTCATTGACATATCGCAGTACAAGATCAAGTGCGCCGTGTCCGATGCCCAGGCTGATCGCCGCGGACAGCACCCGTTCCACATCTAAGGTGCCACGAAGCGCGTGCAATCCCCTACCTCGTTCGCCCACAATTGCATCGGCTGGTGCAATCGCATCGGTGAAGAAAACTTCACACGTGCCCGCTGCCCGCATAATGGCTAGATTCACTTTGTTGGCTTGAACACCAGGTTGGACTGCGGGAACGATCAGCAGTGAGAGACCCGAGGCCTGGCTGCGACCCTCTTCTGGTTGATCCGTGCGCGCAAGTACGAAGATTAAATCAGCTTCATTCGCTAGTGAAATCCATAGTTTCTGTCCGTTGATGTGCCATGAACCGCCTTCAAATTTGGCTTGAGTTCTCAGTGCGAGCAGATCAGATCCACCACCTGGCTCGCTCAGGGCGTAGGAATAGATTCGATCCCCCGAAGCTAGGCCGGCAATCAGATCCGTGTGCTGACCACTATCGATGATGGTGCGTCCCACCATCCCACACAACACGTAATCCACGGCCATGGAAGGAAGAACGCGGGCCAACTCACGGGTGACAATCGCAGTTTCAGCGACGCCACCACCACTACCGCCATACTCCTCCGGCATACCTAGACCGAGCATGCCGTTCTCCCCCAGGGTCTTCCAAACGTCACGCAAGAAGGTCCGGTTTCGATCTGCCTCTGCTGCACGCTCTTCAGGTAAGTGACGACCGAGTAATCCCTGCATACTTTGCGTCAGTGCCACTTCGTGTTCTTCTCGAAAAGCGTGCAAAATTTCAGTCATTTCACGGCTCCAAATTGTTGAGAGATTGCTCCCTGTTGCCACAAACCTTCTTGGGCAAGCACCTGTTCCATTCCATACATAACGGAAAGTACTCCTAGATCAGATCCACGGCGACCCATAACCTGCAATCCGATCGGGAACCCGTCCTGCAAACCACACGGCAAACTACCTGCTGGCACACCGGCAATGTTTGCCGCAAGCGGGAAACGTGTATGCGCCGTTGCCAACGGTTGTGTTTCGGATCCGAGATCAACAGGTGTGAAAGTGTCGGCTCCCAGTGGCGGGGGCAAACACGGCAAGGTGGGAGTCAGCAGAATCGGGGTCACTGCAAAGAGATTGTCAAACCATTGCGCAAGCTGCACTCGCACCCGCAGAGCCTGTAGGTGATCTGCGGCGGACACTGTTGCCCCCGCTTCCAGCAATTCGGTGACCTGAGGATCAAAAAGCTCCGGGCGGTTCATGCGATCTCGGTGAAACGCAGCAGATTCAGCCATCATCAAGATAAATCCAACTGCTTCTAACAGGTCCGGGTCCGGCCACGGGACGTCGATGATGTCTACACCACGTTTTTGAAGTGCCGCGACCGCTGCATCGAATGCTGTGCTCACCGAGGGGTGCATGGGCTCTAGCACCTGGCGAGGAATTCCAATAGTGGCAGGAAGTCCCGGAGCCAGTGGCGTGCCTGGATTTGGTAATGCAGCGATGACTTTATGCATAATCGCTACATCGGGAACGGTTCGGGCCATTGCACCAACGTGATCGAGTGACCAAGCCAGCACGGCAACACTGTCAGTTGGGACACTTCCGTAGGAACCCATGAATCCAACGGCACCGCAGTACGAAGCGGGAATGCGGACTGAACCCGCAGTGTCAGTACCAATTGCACCGGGGACCATGCCCGCACCCAGCACTGCCCCCGATCCACCTGAAGAACCTCCCGGTACTCGATCCAATTGCCACGGGTTTCGGGTTGGCGGTGTTGTACCGCCAAATGCATATTCGTGCGTTGTGGTTTTGCCAATGATGATCGCGCCAGCATCGCGTAACCGCGCTATAGCAGGTGCATCGCTGTCAACTGCGCCCGGTGAACCATGTCCGGATCCGCATAGTGTGGGCATTCCAGAAACGTCAATTAAGTCTTTAACACCAATGGGAATTCCCAGTAGCGGTTTCCTTTCAGCGTTGCTTGCTAGCTGTTCGTCACACCGCGCGGCTTGCTCCACGACATCGGATGCGATCGTGACCCAGCCGAGTACAAGTGGATCACGCTCATCGATTCGCTCGATGAGATCACGGACAAGTTCCTGTGCAGTGAGTGAGCCACCTGCGAATGCGGCACGTAATTGAGTAATCGAAGAATCCGCTGGAGCTACTTGCTCACTGGGCTGCGTATTAACAGCGATGGGAGTCTCAATTTCATGATGAGCAATGGCTGCTAATCCTGGTTGAACCGAATCCTGAACCGGGATCGTATTAACCAGCTCCGTGAATTGATCGAGAATGCTCATGGCATAGGCCATTCATAGCGGATGATTCCCGAATCGGATGGTGCTTCAGATCCTGTTGACTGCGGGTTATGACGCCACCGTCGATTGGTCACATCGACTTCATCAAATGCTCCGATTGGCCCAATTGGGTAATCTCCTTGCCAGGGCTCACATGATGGGGTGTTCAACGGCGTTCCACCCGAAGTCCATCGAGGCGCACCACCGAACCAGGCCACGGCGAGTGCACCGTTTGGAGCAAAGGTTTCTCTGCGGGTTATCCCACCCGGCACGACGAACCCCTCTGAGGCCACCCACGTGTGGTCATCGAGAATTATTTCTCCTTCGAGTACGACAGCATGTTCAGCGCAGGTGTAGGTGCCAACACTGCGTTTCCACCCAACGGGGAACTGCACTAACAAAGCACTCGCCCGCGAGTCTGGATCAGAGTGAAGCAAATGGGTGCGAAGTGGGAGATTGGTATCGGGGACCGGTGTTTCCATCAGCTTCGAGACCAATTCCTCCAGACTCGTCCAGGAATCTACCGGAGTATTCATCTGGCAAGTATAAACGTCAGATATTTAAGAATATGGGCTTTTTAGTCAATAAATGGTCTTCTTCATCCCAGACCAAACTAAACTCAGACAATGCTTTGTCCGCCGCAATGGTGCGATCCATTCCCCGGCATAGCGCCGACCAGGGAGCGGGTCGAGCAGATGCTCGGCCGAGAAATCGGACATGAAAACGAGGTCATCGCGACCCTGCCACCATCGATGGGACAAGCAACCTGGTCAAATATTGCCGCTAACGCGGTAATTGCGGGTTGTGACCCGGGGGACTTTTCGGCAGTCGTTGCCGCCGTGAGAGCTGTCGCCCAGCCCCGCTTTTTACTCGACCAGGTTGTCACCACTGTCCATGGGCTCTGGCCCATGGTTTTTCTATCAGGTTTACCTACTCTCGGGCTAGACAGTAACTGGGCTCGAGAAGGAGACGCCCTTTCTGGAAGCACCGGTTCAGCAGCCCGTATCGCAAGGGCCCTCTCCCTCGTTCTGCGCAATATTGCGGGTGGATCACCCGAGGCCTTTGACGCCTCAACCATGGGTCGACCAGGAAAGCTCATGTTTGGCTTTGCCGAAAACACCACGTTGTCGCCGTGGGAACCCTGGCATGTTCGTGCAGGTTGGGCGCCAACTGATTCGGTCGTGGCCACCTACGCTGCAGACTCAACGTTGTGTATTGCCGACATGGGTCACCATGATCCTGACATTCTTTTGTCCACAATCACTGACAGCATTGCAATTCCCGGTACCTATAACGCATTTTTCCGGAAGGATCTATGGTTGCTTATGTCACCCACGCACGCTTGGATCTTCGCGGAAGCCGGGTGGACCGTTGCCGACATCGCACAAGCAATCTCAGAGCGAGCAACTCAACCATATGCTCGATTGCGCGGTCGTGGACTCTTTGGTTTTATCGATCAGCATCAGGCACCGGCGTGGTTACGTCCAGAACCAAGTGATACCGACTTAATCAGTATTGTCGATGACCCACGGCGTGTACAGATCGCTGTTGTCGGCGCGCCAACTGGTGGATACACCACCGCGGTTTTTGGTAGCGGCGTCACCACTACGGAAAGAATCGAAGATGAGTAATCACACTGATCTGATTTCCCCTACATCTGCGCACCAATCTATCCGGCAAAGTGCAGTGCACTCACCTGAACTATCAGGTCAAATTGTGCTCAGCGACAGCATGCTCAATGTCAACGCCGGTTGGGGTGACTTGATATTGGATTCAGTTACAAACGCAATTCATGAATCTGTCTCCGGATCTGCTCCGCCAAAAAGTGTGTCAGTTGAACGAATCAGACGTCCTCAAATTGGCGATCACCGCCCACACGAATGGATCGATCGCCTCGTTGCCGAAAACGTTACAGCCCTTGTTGTCACTGCAGGGGATTGTGCAACGTGCACCTCGCGCGCACTGCGCGAATGCATTCTCGCTGAAGAAGCAGGGATCCCAGCCACCGCTGTTGTTCCCCAGGGGTTAAGCGAGATTATTCACGCAACCCTTCAAGCGTGGGGGCGACCAGACCTTCGTATTGCCACTTTCCAAACACCGCTATTCGCACTTAAACGCGCTGACTTTCCGGAAGTGATGCGGTCAACTGCGCGTGAGGTTATTACAATCTTGACTTCACCCTGAAGTTAATTTCCTGTGAGCTCGGCAATCATTTTAAGAATCTGGGTTTGGCTTGAACGTGTGTCTTCTGCTGAGAGTCCATGTGTTGGAGGCGTGATCTTGATCGTGGTTGCAGAACCTTCGTAGGCCGCTATTCTCTCCATCGCCTGATCAGGAGTCCCCGCAACTGTCAGGGCATCGACCATATGATCAGGAACGTAATCGCCCAGGTAGTCGGCTCCGATTCCGCCGCGGAATGCTTCAATAACGGTTGCTTGTTCCTTAGACAAATCATGGAAGCCAAAGAAATCTTCATAGGTCTTCACCGAGGCATAAAAACCAACAGTGCCTGCCGCCCAACGACGGGCACGTGAGCCATCGGAGTCAACGGCACACAGAGCAGAAACAACAACATCAACGCTATCTTTCGGACGTTCCGCGCGTTCCATGCCTTCCTGCAACCACGGGACGAGTTGTTCGTCCAGATAGCGTGGGCTGCACAGTTCATGGCTAATCCAGCCATCACCGATTTCGCCAACCAACTTGGTCATCGCTGGGCCCATGGCGCCCAGGTAAATCGGGATGCTGGTTCGGGCTTGGACAAATGGACGCTCATAACCGCGGATATGCATCGGTTCATACTCGCCAGGGAGATCAATGGTTTCGCCGGTTCGGGCTGAAGCGATGAAAGCCCGGATGTTGCGCACCGTTTCCCGCATGTGGCCAACAGGCTTACCCCAACGCGCGTTATGCCATAACTCATTAAGACGCTGCACTCCCGAACCGAGGCCAAGGATGAAACGACCCTGGGTCATTTCATCAATGTCCATTGCTTCGAGAGCGGTGACCATTGGGCTGCGGGTGAATGCGAGGACGATCGCTGTTCCCACGGCGGCTTGATCGGTCGCGGCCGCGATGGCTGCCGCGGAGATGGTGGCGCTGCGATGGAGTTCGGGAACCCAGAGGACTTCGGCGCCTGCAGCCTCGGCCGCTTGCGCGGCCGCGACCATTTCGTCCATTGTTTCGCCCCACGGGCCGTAGGTGATTTTCAGGTTCATAGGTTCTCCGTCATGGGGCTTTCACGATGGGTTGTCGACCCCCACAATAAAACGTCTGAGGTTTCCTGTCAACGTAGTTCGAGAATAATTCCGCTTGCCAACATTGCCGTTGCTACGGGACCCCCTGCCGTGGCTACGGGATCGGAAACAACTACATCGAATTTGCGCAGTGCGCCGATCGCATAATCGAGATTGACGAAGGGCATGGGCGCGATCACATGGGGAATACCGGAACTGACAGCCTCTCCACCAATGCTCTCGAGTAATTCAAAACGCGCACTGCGCCGGCTTGGACCACGCATGAGCACCATCTGAAATGCACTGCCCGGGGGCAAATCGAGTAATCTTTCAACTTCTGGGCCTGCGAATGTCTCATCCATGGCAATGTCAGCGCCAAGTCCATCCACCATGGCTGCCCGAGGTGCATCAATGGAGTCCACGACGACCACAAGCGCAATCATCTCACTGGTTTCTTCGGAGTCATCAACTCCCAGCACGCATCTATGCTGGCCCGGGATGTACTCGACCAGTGCATGAAGAAGGCCCTGTGGCCCCTCCAACATCACCTCGGTGACTTCAAAATCTTGACCAAAGAGTGGGTACTTCTGAGGTTCCGATCGAAATGTCCAGCCAAGGTCTTTGATCCGCTTCACGCTGGCCTTCATATCTCGGACATAAAAGTCCCAAGCGTATGGTCCCGGCTGATTAGGCAAGCGCCCTCCGTGAACAACTGGTAATTCCGGAACACTCACTATTCGAATTCCACCACCATGCGCACGTGGTTTTCCTAGCTCGACAACCTGCAGGTCCGGGCCAGATGGGAGTTTCCAAACCTGCCGCCACGGTTGCGCCGGCCACACCGATTCTGAAACCACCTGAAATCCCAAGCCATCCCGATAAAGAGTGATCGCTTGCGCAGCATCGGGTGTGCACAATGTGACGGGGTCGACACCATCGAAGACCGGATTTTCGGAATTTGCTCTCTCATTCACGACCTTAATACTACATTAAGCACAGTAACTCAGACCTTTAACTTTGAATGGAGAAAGCTATGCCGCTCATCTTTGACCCCTCAAACCCCACAGCCCTCGTGGTAATCGATATGCAAAACGGTTTTTGTGATCAGAAGGGTTCCGTTGCACAAATTGGTCTTGACATCAGTATGTGTGAAGATGCAATTCCCAACTGTGAGCGACTAGTCGAAGCAGCACATAAGGCTGGTGTTCAAGTGATTTTCACGCGCTTCGTTTACCGCAGTGACTACACGGATGGTGGCGTAGTCGTTCAACACCTGATTCCAGCACTGGCCGAAGTCAATTCACTTGCCGAAGGAAGTTGGGATGCGGACATAATTCCGAGCCTAACTCCTGAACCCCAAGACATCATCATCGATAAAAATCGTTACAGCGCCTTTTATGGAACTCGATTGGAAACATATCTTACGAGCATGGGCATACATCAACTTGTGCTCTGCGGGGTCACCACAAACATGTGTGTTGAAACAACAGCGCGAGACGCAAGTGCTCGGGACTATCACACGTTCATCGCTGGAGATGCGTGTGGCGAACTGGAACGCCACCGCCACGATGTCGCTTTACAAACACTTGGATTTGGATTCGGAGCGGTGACTACTACAGACGACATTATTAATGAATGGTCTGCAAAGAAATCAGTCAACACGGCCAGTTAACGCAGTATGGAAAACTCATGACAAATCGCACCGACACAGAGACAATGTGCATAAGCGGCATTGCTCCCGTGTCGGTGCGATTTGTTTAGTTACAAGAGCTTGAGTCAGGCCTTCCACTGTGGATCTAGTGGCTCTGGGCGCGGGGTGCTGAGAAGTGCTGAATCTCGCTTGTGCACCATGAATGTGCGCTTGAACGAACACACTTCATTGCCGTGTTGGTTCAAGGTGCGAGTACGGACCGACACCACACCTGCGTGTGGTCGCGATGAAGACTCCCGCTTTTCCAAGACCAATGACTCTGACCAAATAGTGTCATCTGCATAAACAGGGTGGGTCATCTTGATTTCATCCCAACCCAGATTCGCAATCGCGTTTTGGGTGAGATCGGTGACGCTCTGACCGGACGCAATCGCCAGGGTGAGCGGTGATACAACAAGGGGTTTGCCGAACTCGGCCTGGTTGCCATACTCCACATTGAAGTGAAGTTCATTTGTATTCATGGTTAACAAGGTGAACCATGTGTTGTCAGTCTGTGTGATGGTTCTGCCCAGTGGGTGTTTATAGATGTCACCAACCTCGAAATCTTCGAAGAACCGACCCTTCCACCCTTCAACATTGCGAGTGTCCACGATATTCATTTCCCTTCTGGATCTATCCCATAACTACTAATGTTTAATGTCTGACATTAACCGCAATTGATGTCTGGTGT
>JBIHZX010000076.1:0-6670 GCA_044240195.1 Candidatus Nanopelagicales bacterium
CGTGTTGTGGTTGAGCTGTCGCCCTATGACCTCACCCGTGGCCGCATTGTTTACCGCTACAAGTAATAACCGTTTTTACGAGAAACTCGAGGAAGAGTAACCATGAAGGTGCAACCCAGCGTCAAAAAGATCTGCGACAAGTGCAAGGTCATCCGTCGCCACGGTCGCGTCATGGTTATTTGCGAAAACGTTCGTCACAAGCAACGCCAGGGCTAAGCACGCACGAAGCTTTCGAGCTTTAAGCACTGGGGTGTAACCGGGAGAGAAAACCTGGGCACCAAGTACAGGGAGAACCCGACCCCGTATCAACAGATACGGACGATACCTTCGGCCACGGGGCCGAAGACCAGCCTTGGCGGGCTGGATTGGTCCTCCCACCATACGACCCCGTGAATTACTGAAAAGAGAGTACGCCCATGGCACGACTTATCGGTGTCGATTTGCCCCGCGAAAAGCGCATGGCAATCGCACTTACCTACGTATACGGTGTTGGCCGTTCGCAGGCTGCTAAAGCCCTCGAAGCGACCGGTATCGATCCTGAAATGAAATCAAAGGATCTCACCGACGATCAAACACTCGCATTGCGCGACTGGATCGAAGCAAATCTCAAAGTAGAAGGTGATCTGCGCCGCGAGGTTGCAGCTGATATTCGCCGCAAGGTTGAAATTGGTTGCTATCAGGGAATTCGTCACCGCAAGGGTCTTCCCGTCCGCGGGCAACGTACCCATACAAATGCGCGTACGCGCAAGGGTCCACGTAAGACAGTTGCCGGTAAAAAGAAGGTCTAAGCGAACGATTTCGCAACGCATTGCGAATCCCAAACCTCTAAAGAATAGGAATCACACATGGCCCCCAAAGGTCCAGGCGCAAAGAAAGTGCGTCGTAAGGAAAAGAAGAACGTGGCCCATGGCCACGCTCACATCAAGAGCACGTTCAACAACACCATCGTGTCCATCACCGACCCAACAGGTGCGGTTATTGCCTGGTCATCTGCCGGTCAGGTTGGATTCAAAGGTAGCCGCAAGTCCACTCCATTCGCCGCACAGTTAGCAGCGGAATCTGCTGCTCGTCGCGCAATGGAACACGGCATGCGCAAGGTTGACGTATTCGTCAAGGGACCGGGTTCAGGTCGCGAGACTGCAATTCGTTCACTACAAGCAACCGGGCTTGAAGTTGGCTCTATCGCCGACGTAACGCCAGTGCCATTTAACGGAACCCGTCCAAAGAAGCGTCGACGCGTTTAATTCGCGGACCTTTTAACAACACTTAGAAAATAGGAGAAAATCATGGCGCGTTATACGGACGCAGATTGCAAGCGGTGCCGCCGCGAGAAAATGAAGTTGTTCCTCAAGGGCTCAAAGTGTGAGTCGCCAAAATGCCCATTCGAGAAGCGCCCCTACCCACCCGGCCAGCATGGTCGCGGTCGGTCAAAGGAGAGCGAGTACTTGTTGCAGCTTCGCGAGAAGCAGAAGGCAACCCGTATGTACGGTGTTTTGGAGAAGCAGTTCTCTAACTACTACAAGGAAGCCCAGCGTCAAGCTGGCAAGACCGGCGAGAACCTGCTGAAGATCCTTGAGAGCCGTTTGGACAATGTGGTTTACCGCGCAGGTTTCGCTAAGAGTCGCGACATGGCTCGCCAGTTGGTCAACCACGGTCACATTTTGGTCAATGGCCACAAGGTCGACATCCCATCATTTCGGGTGTCCCCGAGTGACGTGATCGATGTTCGTCCAAGTTCATTGCAAATGACTCCGTTTATCGTGGCTCACGCTGAGATCGGTGAAAAGACCGTCCCAGCTTGGCTCGAGGTAGTGCCATCGAAAATGCGCATCCTCGTTCACTCGATCCCAGCCCGTGCAGCGATCGATACTCAGGTCAACGAACAACTCATTGTTGAGCTTTACTCCAAGTAGTAACCAATCTCGATTCATTCGAATCGAGCTGAGAAACGCGATATCAAATAGAGGGTATCGCTGGAAGGAAACAAAAAGTGCTCATTAGTCAACGTCCAATTCTCACCGAAGAACCCATCAGCGAGTTCCGTTCACGTTTCGTGTTGGAACCCCTTGAGCCAGGTTTTGGTTACACACTCGGCAACTCACTTCGTCGCACGTTGCTCTCCTCGATCCCGGGTGCATCGGTTACCAGCATCCGCATTGATGGGGTGCTGCACGAGTTCAGCACGATTGATGGAATCAAAGAAGATGTCACCGAGATTATTTTGAACCTCAAGGGACTTGTTGTCTCCAGTGATATTGATGAACCAGTCGTGATGTACCTGCGTAAGCAAGGTTCAGGCAGTGTGACCGCAGCTGACATCCAGCCACCAGCCGGTGTTGAGGTTCATAACCCAGAACTTCACATTGCAACTCTCAATGACAAGGGCAAGCTCGAGATCGAACTCGTTGTTGAGCGCGGTCGCGGCTATGTTCCCTCAACCATGAATAAGCACCCAGAGCAGGAAATTGGCCGTATTCCGGTTGACTCGATCTACTCACCGGTGCTCAAGGTCAGCTACAAAGTTGAGGCGACTCGTGTTGAGCAGCGCACCGACTTCGACAAGTTGATCCTTGATGTAGAGACCAAGCCATGCATGCTCCCACGTGATGCGGTTGCCTCTGCCGGTTCAACTCTGGTTGAACTCTTTGGTCTGGCTCGGGAAATGAATGTTGATGCCGAAGGTATTGACATTGGCCCAAGTCCAACTGATGCATTCGTTGCCGAGCAACTCTCAACACCAATTGAGCAGCTTGACATGACAGTGCGTTCATACAACTGCCTCAAGCGTGAAGGTATCCACACTGTTGGGGAATTGATCACCCGCAGTGAGGCTGATCTGCTTGATATCCGCAACTTTGGCGCCAAGTCAATTGATGAAATCAAGGTAAAGCTGCACGGCCTCGGTCTGGCGCTCAAGGACAGCCCTCCCGGGTTTGACCCCAGCACCGCTGTTTACTTCGATGACACCGATGTAGATATGGATGTCGACCCCGAAGAAGTTGAAGAAGTTGTCGCCACTTTCACCGAAGATGCCTACCCCGAGGACGAGCAGCTCTAAGAGCCTGCTGCGTATTCGGACTGACCAGTTTAATACTGACCAAGATCAATAAGGAGACAAGATGCCATCGCCAGCTAAGGGAGCCCGCCTCGGTGGGGGAGCCTCACACGAGAAGCACATGCTGGGCAATCTCGCGACCGCTCTCTTTGAGCACGGGCGCATCACAACAACCCATGCAAAGGCAAAGCGACTGCGACCAGTTGCAGAGCGTTTGGTGACCTTCGCAAAGCGTGGAGACATCGCGGCACGTCGCCGGGTTCTCACCGTGGTCAAGGACAAGGGTGTCGTGCACACACTGTTCACCGAGATCGGCCCAAGCTATGCGGGTCGTCCGGGTGGCTACACCAGAATCATCAAGATCGGTAACCGTAAGGGCGACAACGCTCCCATGGCGATCATCGAACTGGTTGAGCCAATGCTCGAGCAGGTAGTTGCGGAAGCCACCGGTGCCACCAAGCGTGCCGCCAAGGAAAGTGCAGCAGCAAAAGCACCCGTTCAGAGTGAAGCAGCCGAGGTCGCAGAAGAGATCAAGACGGATACGGAAGAAGTCCTCGTAGAGGAAAGCGCCGAACCGGTCAATGAACTTGGTGAAGAAGAAGCCGCTGCCAGTGATGAAGCAACGGCCAAGGAGTAGTTCCTGAGCTCGCACCACGATATTGATCAGCCCGTTCCCGGACTCCCCGGGGACGGGCTGATTCGTCTGCGTGTCTTCCTCTCCTATGACGGCTCGGGCTTTCACGGGTGGGCATCGCAAATGGAAGCCCGCTCGGTTCAGGGTGAAGTAGAAAACATTATTGGCGCACTCATTCACCAACTTGAATTACCAACAATTGTGGCTGGTCGCACGGATGCAGGTGTGCATGCACGCAATCAGGTCTTTCATTTTGACCTCCCCCGTGATCACCCCGAACTAGAAAAACTCACTGCTGAGCGAATCAACAAAGCATTGCCCGGTGACATTCGGATTCGGAGAATCGAAGAAGCGCCCTATGGTTTTGACGCACGGTTCTCTGCCTTGTGGCGCGAATACAGCTACACCGTGTGTGATGACCCCACAGGTCCGCAGCCACTTCACCGTCATGAGGTCCTGCAGTGGCCGGTTCCGCTGGACGTTGACCGACTCAATGAAGCCAGCCAATGCCTTATCGGCATTCATGACTTTTTTGCCTTTTGTAAAGAAAAACCCAAAGCCACCACAATCAGAGAACTTCAAAAACTCGAATGGCATCGCAACGCAGACAATTATGTCGTGATGACCATTCGGGCCGATGCATTCTGTTACTCGATGGTCCGCACCATTGTGGGTGCGCTCCTCCCGATCGGGGATGGCCGTAAACCAGTCACCTGGACCCAACACTTACTTGACCAAGAGGACAAGCTTTCCCACATTCAAACGATGGATGCTTTCCCCTTGGTCCTAGAACACGTCGGCTATCCAACAGATGAAGAGCTACATGCTCGTCAAGGTGAAACGAGAGCAAGGCGTGGAATGGACCGTGATCAGGGGCGTGTCACCAATTTACTGCGCGATCTTTGAGCATAGGCTGCCGTCATGATCCGCAGTTATGATTCCCGTGCCATTGAACTCACGCATCGTCCCCTCAAGGCAGAACTTGCAGTGACCGAAGGGGTGACAACTGCGGCTGCCGCAGTGGACACCGAGGGTGACATCGAAGTTGGTGTGTGGGAACACTCGGTCGGAGAGTCCACCGACACCGAGGTCGAGGAAGTATTCGTGGTGGTTTGGGGTAGGGGAACCGTGACCTGCGAGCAGGGGGGCGTGATCGATTTAGCCCCAGGAACAATCGGGATCCTTCCGGCGGGCTCGCGAACCACGTGGAAGATCACCGAAACACTGAGAAAAGTTTGGATCACACTCGCCTAGCTGATGGCTTACGGCTTGGGAATAAATCGATACGTATTTGTCGGCCGCTCGTGACATACTCGGGTTCGTTCGTGAAGTGAACTTTTATGGGTGAGGAGATTGCATGTCGTGGGTTGATGTTGGTTTTATTGCCTTCGACACGGAGACAACGGGTGTTGATATCGCGGTCGATCGCATTGTGTCTGCCGCAGCGGTGGTGTACCAAGACGGTGAAGAGGTTTCCTCGCAAGAGTGGCTGATCAAAGTTGATGTTGACATTCCTGAGGCTGCAAGCGCGGTGCACGGGATCACCAATGAAATGAGTCAGTCCCAGGGACTAGAGCAATTTGCGGCCCTTGAATTGATCCGTGAGTTTCTTATGGCATCGGAGTTGCCTGTTGTTTGTTTCAACTCCTCATTTG
The DNA here is from genome assembly GCA_044240195.1 of Candidatus Nanopelagicales bacterium. Lineage (GTDB taxonomy): Bacteria > Actinomycetota > Actinomycetes > S36-B12 > S36-B12 > UBA4592. The sequence continues at coordinate 5,345 of JBIHZX010000076.1, forward strand.
ATCGTGGAATCCTTGATGCGAACCTGGCGCGAGTTGGATTACAGCCGCTGGTTGGCGTTATTGATATCTGCCCCTATGTAATTGACAAGCAGATGGACAAATACGTCAAGGGCAAAGCGCAGCGGCGCCTACAACCCACGGTTGCTCGCTATGGCCTTGAAATCTCTGAGGACGACTGGCACGGGGCGCTGGCTGACTCACGGATCACTGGGCTGCTCCTACTGGCCCAGGCCCAGCGCTACCCGCAACAATTTAATGGTGAAGTCGGTGAGTTTTCCCAGGCTATCGGCGTGTGGCGTGAGGAACAGGATGCCTCATTCAAGGCGTGGCTGGCCACCCAGCCGCCTTTGTCATCGTAATTGTCCCTTCATGAGCAATTTTCGGATTAATGTGTTGATGTTGTGACGTATTGATGTCATATTTGGTTCATGAGGACAACTGTGGAGATAGATGATCAAGTGCTGGCTGCAGCTCGCGAGATGAGCTCCGTGCGGAAGATTTCGCTCGGGGCAGCTCTGTCCGAACTGGCCCGCCGCGGAATGAGTCGAGGGGCGAAACCAGCGGTGGGAACCAATGGGATCCCGGTTTTTGAGGTGAGCGCGGCTGCCGCCCCGATCACAAATGACATAATCTCTCAGGAAATGGGCAAAGCCTAAATTTTCCCCTAAACGACGACCGATTCATTGTGATTATCGATTCGTGACTGAAATGTGGATTATTGAGCAGAAATCTCACTATCTAGGGGGGATTTGGGGCTACCGGTGGGGTATGGGTATCCTTTGAGGTCGCTGTGAGTGTTGCAGCCTGGAGTCCTTGGAAGGCCTCCAGTACGGCCTGCCAACCGGTGGGTGCAGAAACCAAGTCCCTACGAGAAAGCAAGGTGGCGCCCCATGCGCACATATAGCCCGAAAGCCGGCGAGATTACTCGCACCTGGCACGTGATTGACGCCACCGACGTTGTTCTCGGACGGCTCGCAAGTCAGGTCGCGGTTCTCCTTCGCGGTAAGCACAAGCCAACATTTGCTCCGCACATGGATGTTGGCGACTTCGTCATCGTTATCAATGCTGACAAAGTTGCACTCACCGGATCTAAGCGAGAGCAGAAAATCGCCTACCGCCACTCTGGTTACCCAGGTGGTCTCACTGCAACGACTTACTCCGAGCTCTTGGAGTCACATCCAACTAAGGCTGTTGAGAAAGCAGTTAAGGGAATGCTCCCTCACAACAAGCTCGGTCGCCAACAGTTGACCAAGTTGAAAATCTATGTTGGTGACAATCACCCACACAGTGCCCAAGAACCCAAGCCATTCACCATTACCCAGGTCG
>JBIHZX010000077.1:0-6622 GCA_044240195.1 Candidatus Nanopelagicales bacterium
GAGGCCGGAGTGATGACCGACGCGGATGCCGCCACGTTGGTCGGAGCAGGTGCCCTTTCCGTCTTGTTATTCCCCCTCAGCGCATATTTCGTCGGTCGAAAAAGTGGTCGAAAGGCCGATCCTGAGTTAGTTGAGCTGATCTAATTTGCGCGACTGCGCGCTTCACGGAACACTTAGGTAGTCATGAGTTCACACATAACCGATGTACTAGTCGTTGGCGCGGGCCCAGCAGGTTCAGCAGCCGCTACTTGGTGCGCCCGGGCTGGCCTGAGCGTTTTACTCGTCGACGCCGAAACCTTTCCCAGGGATAAACCCTGCGGTGATGGATTAACCCCACGGGCAATTGCCGAACTTGATCAACTGGGTCTATCGCCGTGGCTGGAAGGCCGTGCTCGCAATAAGGGTCTGCGTGCGGCTGGGTTTGGCCAGGAGTTGTACCTCCCGTGGCCCGGTGGCAACCTTCCCAATTACGGGGGAGCGGCCCCGCGACTGGAACTTGATGCAGCCATTCGCCAAGTCGCAATCGACTCCGGAGTTGACGTCATGGAAGGAATGCGGGCAGTTGATGCTGTGATGGACGGTGACAAAGTCGCCGGTGTCGTTTTTTCAACGGGCGGTAAGGGTTCACAATCTGAAAACAAAACAATTCATTGCTTACGCTTGATCGTTGCCGACGGCGCGAAATCACAACTGGGTCGCACGCTGGGTCGAGAGTGGCACCGCTCGACCGCATTTGGTGTTGCAGCCCGCGGATACATCAAGTCGCACCGCTCTGATGATGAATGGATTTCAAGTCACCTTGAACTACGCGGTGAAAAAAATGAATTACTCTCCGGCTACGGGTGGGTCTTCCCGCTGGCTGACGGTGAAGTCAACGTCGGTGTGGGAACACTGGCAACGGTGAAGCGTCCAGCAGACGTCAACCTGCGTAGCCTTCTGACTTTTTATGCAGACCAACAACGTGACACGTGGGAGCTTGAAGGCGAAGTCCGCGCACCGTGGTCGGCGCTGTTGCCAATGGGTGGCGCTGTGAGCAATGTCGCCGGTGCGAACTGGGTTCTAATCGGTGATTCAGCGGGGTGCGTCAATCCACTCAATGGTGAAGGAATTGATTACGGACTTGAAACCGGTCACCTGGCTGCACAGTTATTTGCTGACACTCCTGCAAACTCTCGTATGGACTTCACAACTGTTTGGCCAAAAATCCTTTCTGATCAATACGGGACCGCGTTTTCTATTGCTCGCCGACTTGCAGGCCTGATCACCGTTCCGAAACTTCTACCAACATTTGGTCCGATCGGAATGCGTTCACAGTTCCTCATGACCATTGCACTCCGGGTTATGGGTAATTTAATTACTCCACAGGACAAAGACGTTACTGCGCGACTGTGGCATTACGCGGGTAAATCAAGTATCAAGCTTGATCACCGTCCACCGTTTAGCTAGTAATCACACCAGGAACCCCGCGTCGACGCCAGCAAATTCATTTGGAAAGGTTGATCCATGGAAGAAGATGGCTTTCGCTGGAAGGTTCTCCTCGTCGAGGATGAGGAGTTCACTCGAGGTCTGCTCACGAGTTCTCTCGAGAAGTCCGGCGTTGAGGTTCGGTCCTGTCCATCGGTATCGATGGCCCTCACTTTGTTGCAGGAATTTGAGCCACATGTTGTGATCACGGATCTGGATCTTGGGCAAGGCCCGAGCGGGGTGCATCTCCTTGAGCGAGTCGCGCAGCAGACTCCATGGGTCGGTATGGCGATTCTGAGCGCCCACGCTTCACCCGAACTGGCCGTCCGCGACGGCTACCGAATCCCAGAAGGCACCGTTTATGCCGTGAAGTCTGAGATTGCAAGTGCAGATGATCTGGTCACCCTGGTGCAGGCTGCGGTTGAGCGTCGAGTGGTTCGTGAGAGTGATGCCGTAAGTGACAAGGTCGTTCTCACTCCGGTGCACGGTGAGATTTTGCGCATGATCGCTGAGGGTCTGTCGAATGCAGCAATCGCGAAGGAGCGGAACACGAGTCTTCGGGCGGCCGAAGGCATGGTGCAACGAACCTTTGTTGCCCTTGGAATTGGTTCAGATGCAGATCGCAATGCGCGTGTTCTGGCCGTGCGTATGTGGCAGCAGGGCAAGGTCATCATTCGGTGATTACACAATGAAGGGGCCGAGAAAAAACTCGGCCCCTTCATTATTTTGTCTCGTCGAACTGTGAGATTCCTACCTCTAGGCAGCAGCGCGGCTTTGCGCCGTTTCTTTCGCGGCAGCGATTGAGGCTTCTTTGTTGGGGATAAAGCTTTCGAGCGCTGGGACAACACCCGCGAGACCGAACTCGATAGTGATTACTTCAATGTCGGTTGCGCCCATGGCACTGGCGAATTGGCGCAGGAAACCTGATGCGTAATCCCAACCGGCCTTTGGGCTTCCCTGCGCGTAGCTACCACCCTGTGCGACAACGAAAGTTACTTTCTTGCCGGCGAGGGTTGCGGTTCCTTCGTCGAAGACATCAGGAATGACGATGCTGTCGATATATGCCTTGAGCACTGAAGGGACACCGTAGTTCCACAGTGGCGTTGAAATCAGAATTTCATCGGCTCCCGAGATTTCTTCCATGAGGTATATGCGGGCACCCCATTTGGCGGCCATTGGCTCACTGCGATCAGCTTTGTCAACGTAACCCGCTGAAAGTGCTTCAACGTCAAGGTGGGGGACGGGGGTGGTGTTGAGGTCGCGGGTGATTACGGTTCCATCAGCGTTGGCCGCGTTCCAGGAAGCGACGTATTCGGCAGAAACCGTGCGGGAAAGTGAATTTTCAGCCCAGGGACTGACTTCAATGTGCAAAAGCTTTGACACGGGTACTCCTCTAATAAGTTAGTTGAACGATCAACTAACTGTACTACAGGCTGAAATGCTCCACAACGGCGGGCCCATCAAAGTATGGTCCAATAATCGTGCGCCATTGGGTGAAAAAATCGGATTCACGGAACCCCACCGTGTGGTCCTCGAGAGTTTCCCAATCGATTGTGAACATATAAACATTGGGCCGCTCAACGCACCAGCCCACGTGCACGAACTCGACAACACCTTTTACGTTAGGGAAAATCTCAGCAACTGCGCGATTGAGATCAACGATGAACTGATCATGTGCATCTTCTTTAACGACAACCTGTGCAACTTCACGAACCATGGTGAACTCCAATCGATAGGTAATATAACTTTTCTAAAAACTCCAGTCTTGGGTGAACATGTCTTCTTGGATTGTCATTCGCAGAGGATTCATGCGCAAAATTCCTGGCGCACCGTGCAAAACATTTTGTAGCCCGTGCATCAAGTCGGCGAACCCGGAAGTTTGTCGGTGCTCAACCTCAGCGTCTTCGCTGGCAAAAACTTCGAATAGCCAAACGGTGTCCTGCGTATCAGGATCGGTCAGCACCGTGAACACTTCGGTTCCGGGCTCCTCGTCGATTCGATCGACGTACGTGTTGAGTAAATCAAGGAGTTCAGTTCGTTTGCCTTCAGCAACATTAAGCCGAACGAGTAAAGCTTGCCGGCCAGGGAGTAAACCATCATGCAACATGTGATTCACCAACCTTGAACTTATTTGGCACTGTTCTCGAGTTGGCTATTCTCGAGGTACCAGTCATAAGTAGCGGCAAGCCCGTCACCTAATGTGATTGAGGGATACCAGCCAAGGGCATTGATTCGGCTGGTATCTAACAACTTACGCGGCATCCCGTCAGGCTTACTCGAGTCCCATTCGAGCTCACCATCGAAACCAACAATTGCCGCAACGGTCTCCGCAAGTTCACGGATGGGGAGGTCATCACCCCAACCAATATTTATGGTTTCATGTGAATCGTAATTTTGTAACAGCATCAAGCATGCACCTGCTAGATCATCGACATGCAAAAATTCGCGTCGTGGTGCACCGGTCCCCCACAGTGTTACCGACTTAGCACCACTCTCTTTTGCTTCGTGAAAGCGACGAATGAATGCAGGAAGAACGTGTGATGTCTCCAGATTGAAATTGTCACCCGGTCCATAAAGATTTGTTGGCATCGCAGATATCCACTTACGCCCGTATTGGGTGCGAAAAGCTTCGACATAAAAAATCCCAGCGATCTTTGCCATCGCGTACGCCTGATTGGTTGGTTCAAGCGGACCGGTCATCAGACTTGATTCGCGAATTGGTTGCGTTGCGTGCCGAGGGTAAATACAACTGGACCCTAAGAAAAGCAGGTTCTGCACATCTGCTGCGTGCGCAGCATCCATGACATTTGTTTGAATCAACATGTTGTCTTTAAGGAAATCAACGGGGTACGTCGAGTTCGCCATGATGCCACCCACTCGAGCAGCCGCATCGATCACAATGTCGGGCTTTGCCCCGGTGATCGCATCCATTGTGTTTTCGCGGTCACGCAAATCAAGTTCACTCGACGTCCAACCAACGATCTCACCAACACCAACACCTTCGAGGGCTCGGACCAAAGCAGACCCAACGAGCCCACGGTGCCCGGCAACATAAACCTTCATATCGCCCCACGAAATTTCACTCACCCCGAGATTCTGGCATAGAGACAGATTTGTGCAGCCATGTGCGTGAAGACACACGATCAAAAATCACCGGGGGATACGCTTAGGCCGTGGTAAAAATCGGATCCCTGTCATTTGGCGGTAAAGCAAAGACCCCGCTTCCCCCGAGCAAGTACCGCATGGGCGGGAAGCATTTCAAAAATGACAAAGCATTCATCAAGACAGCGGTGCGTGACGTTAAGCGTCTCGAGAAGTACTGTGACCTCAATCCAGACTCTTCACTACTCGACTGGGGTTGTGGCGCAGGTCGCCTAGCCATTGGTGTCAAAGAATATTTTCCATCCATCAAGGATTACCACGGCATTGACGTACAGCGCGAGCTGATCGACTGGGCAGACGCGAATTTGGCCGGCCAGGGTTATCGATTCACCTATGTAGATGTAAGTAATGAGCGATACAACCCCGACGGTTCACCTGAACGGACCTTGAGCGCCGAACCACATAGCGTCGATGTTTTCTATGCCTACTCGGTGTTTAGTCACATGAATGCCGTGGACACCGCTGGGTATTTAGAACTCCTTGGGCAAACACTCACCCCAACGGGTAAAGCATTCGTCACCTGCTTCGTTGAAGAAGACGTACCCGAGTGGGATGAAAACCCCGCTGGATACGGGCCACTTGAGTGGAAAGGCCGGCTGCACTGCACCCGATTCTCCCGCCAATACTTCGAATCCCTCGTGAACGCTGGTGGGTTGGCCGTGGACCGGTTCGAGTACGGCCAGGAAACAGATGGTCAAAGCCTGTATATCTTGCGGCGTCGTTAATCAGTTGACCCACAATTCTCCTCTTGCCCGCTGACTCACTGGTACCGTGTGAGGGTGAGCATTGACAGGCCGGATCCCGCTATTGAACAGGGGAACGATCCGATTACCGACACCGGAACCTGGCGCCGAATTGCGCGGGAGGCTCACACAACCCAGGGTTGGGCAACCACCGATCGGCATCGGGATCGACCACATGAGCCCCGTGACCCTTTACGGGTGTACGCAACCCGCGCGGTAATTTTTGATTCGATTGCAATCTTTGCCGCCGCTGCCACCGGCTTCGTGTTGCGATGGACGATTCCTTACAACCTCGATATCTCTGACCGCACCTACGTTTATTTCGCACTCGTCGTTGTCGTTTCATGGATCATCGCATTAGTAGTGCGTGGTGCCTATGACACGCGGGTGCTCGGTGCTGGCTCGGAAGAATTCAAACGGGTGGTCACCGCATCGGCTGGACTCTTTGCTTTGGTGGCCATTGTCGCGTTTGCTTTAAAGCTTGACCTTTCTCGTGGTTTCGTTCTGATCACTTTTGTTGTCGGCATGATTTTTCTGCTCGGCGAACGGTGGGGGTTACGCACCTGGTTGCGTCATGAACGTAGATACGGAAACTATTTACATAGAACGATGGTGATCGGCGAAGGGGATCGGCAGCAAGAAATCGTTGACATGCTGGACCGAGATCCCGTTGCCGGATTCACCGTTGTTGACGTTTCACAGGAACCCGCAGAAGATTGCACCGAAGAGCAACTTGTTCGTTGGTTAGACGAAGTCATGGCACGCATAGCAATTAATGACGTGGATACCGTTGCTATTGCCGGCACACCACTTTTGGGCCAAGACCTCATTCGTCGCTTGTCGTGGCGACTTGAAGGACCACGCATTGACCTGTTGGTTGCACCGACGCTCGGTGATTTTGTTGGTCCACGCGTCACCATGCGTATGCAGGCAGATCTTCCGCTCATCCACCTCGACGAACCGCAGCTCACCGGGTCAAAGCGAGCAATTAAACGAGTATTGGACCTTGTCTCGGGTGTCTTGCTCTTAATTCTTTTCCTGCCATTCATGGCATTTGCCGCCGTCGGAACTTTCTTCTCCAGTCGTGGACCAATCTTTTACCGCCACCAAAGAATTGGCCGTGGCGGTGAAGTAATCAATGTTGTGAAATTTCGGACCATGTATGTCGGATCGGATGAACAGCGGGAGCAAGTGATCGGTATGCCTGATGAAAACATCGGCCACCGATACCAAAACGACCCCCGCATCACCCC
>JBIHZX010000078.1:0-6546 GCA_044240195.1 Candidatus Nanopelagicales bacterium
CCCTCGTGGGCCCCAACCCACCATTTGATGCCGCAATTGGGCAGGCGCTCAATGCCGAGATTTACGGTTTAGAGATTCTCGCTGATGAAATCGGTGATAGCTCTGATGCCCACACGCGTTTCGTCATTGTTGAACTCCCCGGTCAACTCCCCGCACCGACGGGTGCTGACAAAACAACGTTGAGTGTCTTTCAACGCAGTAATCACGCCGGTGGTTTGTTAGAGATCTTGACCGAGTTTTCCGTGCGGGGAATTAACCTGACTCGTCTTGAGTCTCGCCCCACTAAGAAAATATTGGGCGACTATTACTTCAGTTTGGATTTTGAAGGCCACGTCAACGATCTACGCGTTGAAGAAGCACTCATGGGTTTGCACCGGGTGTGTCTTGATATTCGCTTCCTCGGCTCTTATCCTCGCCACGACGGACGTGAACCGGTTCTACGTGCGGGTGTAACCGACAATGATTTTGAAACTGCCCAATCTTGGTTGGACAAATTGAAGGGAACGGAATGAAAATTCTGGTAACCGGCGCCGCTGGTTTTATTGGTAGCCACTTTGTTCGGGAGCTATTGGCTGGGTCCTACCCCGGACTGGGTGAAGTAGAAGGCGTGACGGTGTACGACAAGTTGACCTATGCCGGTAACTTGGAAAACCTCGCTTCGGTTTCCGGTGATTCGCGGTACACGTTTGTGAAGGGTGATATCTGCGACGGTGATTTGCTCGACCAGGTATTGCCCGGCCACGATGTAGTTGTCAACTTCGCGGCAGAAACCCACGTCGACCGATCAATTCACGGACCGCAGGATTTTGTGGTGACCAACGTTGTTGGAACGCAAACTGTTCTTGATGCTTGCCTTCGGAACAATATTGCGCGAGTTGTACACATTGGTACCGATGAAGTTTACGGCTCAATTGACGAAGGATCGTGGTCCGAGTCCGAACCTTTACTGCCTAACTCACCGTACTCAGCGGCAAAGGCAGCGGCCGAATTGTTGGTGCGCTCCTATTTTGTGACCTACGGATTAAATGTTTCCTCGACTCGCTGTTCGAATAATTATGGTCCGTATCAATTTCCTGAAAAACTAATTCCGCTGTTTGTCACGAACCTGATCGACGGCAAAAAAGTTCCGCTTTATGGTGACGGCCTCAATGTCAGGGACTGGTTACACGTTGATGACCACTGCCGAGGAATCGCCTTGGTGATCGAAAGAGGTAAACCGGGTGAGCCTTACAACATCGGTGGCGGTTTGGAACTGAATAACAGGGAGATCACCGAACGCGTACTTGCCTCGATGGGCGCGGACTGGTCAATGGTGACTCCGGTGGAAGACCGCAAGGGCCATGATCGACGCTATTCCGTTGACGACTCGAAGTTGCGCGCGTTGGGTTATGAACCACAACACAAATTCGATGATGGCCTAGCCGAGACCATTGCGTGGTACACGGCAAATGAAGCCTGGTGGCGGCCACTGCAAGCCAAGGCAGCGATTAAGTAGTCGGTATGAAGATCTTGGTCACCGGCAGCAACGGACAGCTCGGCACCGAGTTGGTCACTCGCTACTCCGAGCGACCCAGTGATGAACTTTTTGTTGGGGATCTCCCCGACATCGACATCACTTCCGAACTGTCAATAGCCTCAACGTTTGCAAGTATCGCGCCGGATGTTGTTATTAACTGCGCAGCCTGGACCGCGGTTGATGCTGCGGAAGAGAAAGAAAGCTCCGCGTTCACGGTTAATGCTGAGGGGCCGGCGATCCTGGCAACATACTGTGCTCGAGCTGGTGCACGTTTGGTGCAGATCTCAACGGACTACGTGTTTGAGGGTGATGCATCTGAGCCGTACCGAGAAGATTCACAGCCGGGGCCGATTACCGCATACGGTCGTACCAAACTCGCAGGTGAGAACTTCGTGCGTGAACTTTTGCCCGACAATCACATAGTCATTCGCACCGCTTGGTTGTATAGCCCCACCGGACACAATTTCGTGAAAACAATTGTTAAAGCGCAAAGGGATCGTGAGACCCTCAGTGTGGTCACCGACCAAATTGGCCAACCAACGTCAGCTTCAGATCTCGCTGACCAGATTGTCACATTGTTGGATACCTACTCTGGTTCGGGAATTTTCCACGGTACAAATAGTGGTGTTACTTCTTGGTTTGAATTCGCTCGGGCAATTATGACTGAAATTGGGGAAGACCCCGAGCGAATCCTTCCCACCGATTCCTCCAGCTACGTTCAACTTGCCCCAAGGCCCGCGTATTCGGTGTTGGGCCACCAAGGTTGGGCAGCAGTGGGAATGGAACCGATGCGCGACTGGCGAATCGCATTGCACGAGGCGATGCCCGAAATCATGCTGGCTATCGACTAAAGCAACCGCACAACTGTTACTGGGTTTGTTTATGGACTCGTTTACAGCTGTAATGCGTTAAGGATCTGAGCAACGCCGATTCCCGGCTCGGGTGAAGTGATGAGATCTGCATGCGCCGCGACTCTTGGCACGGCAGTCCCCATGGCCACGCTGAAGCCAGCCCAATCCAGCATCTCAATGTCATTCCACGAGTCACCGATTGCAATTGTTTTCGTGGGATCGATCTGACGACGAGCGCACACCTCTTTGAGCATGTTTGCCTTGTTCACCCCTTGGGGTGCAATATCCATCCACGATACTTGATCAATTCCAAAGACGACCGAGTGAAAGCCAAGGCTTTTCGCGACTGCACTGTACGTTTCCGCGGTGGCGCTTTCGCTGCGGACGACCAGCCTGACGACGGGCTCGTTTGTGAGGTTGGCAAGTTCGACTTCTTGGATATTGACTCCCAGCGCTCCAGTTTCAAACATGTGGGTTGTAAAGAAATGGCCCTTAGTGTTTTCAACAGCGAAAACTGCATCGGGGACAAGGACCATGATTTGCTCAATTGCTTCTGTCGCGTCAAAAGTGATTGCTTCCATGACTTTTTCGGTTTCGACCATAGCCAATATTCCACCGTTACTGCAGACGATCAGGTCCTCGATCCCAGCTGCCCGAGCAATGGGGTAAGAAGTACTGATGGAACGGCCGGTTGCAAGAGTTACTTTGATACCGGCTTCGATGATCCGTTCGATTGCGTCAACGGCTTCATGGGCGATGCTTCCCATGTATTTCGCAAGGGTGTCATCAATGTCGAGGCAAATGAGTTCTGGTCGCCAATTAATTGGCAGTGCTTCACCGGGAATGTGCAGAGGGGGGCCTTGGGGGTACTGGGTTGTTGTCACGCGAGTACTTTCTTTCCTCCGAGGAATGGTTGCAGTGCTTTCGGCACGCTCACGGTTCCGTCGGCCTGTTGGTGGTTTTCCAAGATCGCAACAATGATGCGCGGCATCGCGCACAAAGTGCCATTCAAGGTTGCCAGTGGCTTTGTTCCTTCTGAATCACGCATCCGAATTTTCAACCGGCGGGCTTGATACTCGGTTGTGTTAGAAGTTGATGTCACTTCGCGATACGTACCCTGCGTTGGAATCCATGCCTCGATGTCGAACTTACGCGCAGCACTTGACCCGAGGTCGCCGGAAGCAACGTCAATTACCCGATAGGGAAGTTCAAGTGCATCAAGGAAATCCTTTTCCCATTGCAGCAGCCGTTCATGTTCTGCTTCTGCCTGTGCGGGATCGCACAACACAAACATTTCAACTTTGTCGAATTGATGAACACGAATGATTCCCATGGTGTCTTTGCCATAAGAGCCCGCTTCACGGCGGAAACACGTTGACCAACCGGCATAACGCAACGGCAGGTCAGCGGCAGGGATTATTTCGTCGGAGTGGTACGCAGCGAGTGGAACTTCTGAGGTGCCCACCAGATACAGGTCGTCGGATTCAACCCGGTAAACATTTTCTTCCGCTTGGCCGAGGAAGCCCGTTCCCTCCATCGCTGCGGGCAGAACCAAGGCGGGCGTAATTATGGGAATCAGTCCGTTAGCGGTGGCTTGCGCCATTGCAAGATTCAACAATGCAAACTCGAGAAGAGCGCCCTGTCCGGTCAGGAAGTAAAAGCGTGAACCGGAAACTTTGGCACCACGATCAACATCTATTGCTTTGAGCGCCTCACCGATCTCCAAGTGATTTTTGGGAATAAAGCCTTCGGCTGCGAAATCGCGGGGGGTTCCGACTAGTTCGATGAGCTCGAATTTCTCTTCACCACCAACGGGTGAGCGAGGATCAACGATATTGGAGAGAGCGCCAGCAATCACGTTGACTTTTTCATTGAGATTCGTCGCAGTTTCATCGGCAATTTTGACTCGAGCGGCAAGCTCCGTCGCCTTCGCCATGAGAGCGTCCACCTGCGCGGTCAACTCGGGTGTTGGGTCCTTCTTGAGCCTGCCCTGCAACGGACCCATTTCTTTTCCGAGAATTTTCTGCTCATTACGCAGAAGGTCAAAAGCTTGCTGTCCCTCGCGCGCCGCAATATCGGCCGCCAGCCACTGGTCAACCAGGTTCGCGTCCTCACCACGTTTGATCTGGGATTCGCGAACGAGCTCGGGGGTTGCACGCAAGATATTGGGGTCAATCACGGCCCCAGTCTACTTTTCTTCAGGGATACTGACCTGTTGCGCTCGGTCGTGGGTAAAAAGGCCGACAGGCAGGGTGGGTGAGAGTAGTCAACTTCCATGTGGCACGATTCGCTGTCTTTGGATTACGACGAGGTCTTACACACTGAGCGCAGGGAGCCTTCATGGACTACAACTGGTTGACCCCGAAAGCACAGGCGCGCCCTGCCGGCGAAAAAGGTTGGGGCTCCTTTGTGACGGAGCGGATCAGCAAGGGTGAGACCGTTGCCGGTTTCGGTGGCTGGGTAATTGAGCGTGAAACCCTCGACACCATGAGTAAGGACCGTCGGGGTCGTTCAATTCAAATTGATCACGATCTGTATTTGGTGTCCGGTGATACACCAGAAGCCGGTGAAATGTTGAACCATTCGTGTGAACCCAACTGTGGTCTGATCGGATCCCAAGTTTTGGTCGCCATGCGCGATATTGAACCCGGTGAAGAACTCTCATTTGATTACGCAATGTGTGACGCATCGGACTATGACGAGTTTGCGTGCCTGTGCGAATTTCCAACCTGTCGTGGTGTCGTTACTGGGATGGATTGGCGCAATCCAGAGCTTCAATCAAAGTACACCGGGTATTTCTCGCCGTACTTGATCCGCAAAATTGCGGCGCTCGTCTAACGAACCTGGAGCAGTATCTTTCCCGTTGCTTCGCCGTTTTCAAGAATTTTATGGGCTTCACCCGCGTCTTCGATGGGCATTACTCGATCAATCACCAATTTAACTGTGCCGTCAGTGATCCAGGGCCAGACGATTTTCTCAACTTCCCGACAGATCGCCGACTTCTCTGACTCGGGGCGACCACGAAGTGAAGTTGCGCTGATCGTGCCGTTCTTTCGCAGCAGCTGGTCGATCTGGAGATCAACTTTTGTTCCACCCTGCATTCCAATAATGGCCAAGTGACCATTGCGCTTGAGGACTTCGACATTTTTGGAAAGGTAACTTGCCCCCATGTTGTCCAGGATGTTTTCAGTGCCACCCCAGGTTTCCTGGATCACTTCGACAAAGTCTTCTTCTTTGTAGTTGATCAACAGGTCGGCGCCCAGGGACGCGCATACGTTGAGTTTTTCTTGGCTGCCTGCGGTTACCGCAACCTTGACTCCGAGCGCCTTTGCCACCTGAATGGCAAATGTGCCGATGCCTCCGCCACCTCCGTGAATCAGAATCGTGCTTCCTTCGCGCAGGTGCAGCACCTTGGTGAAGTTGCTCCACACCGTGGCGGCAATTTCCGGAAGTGCTCCGGCATCAACGAGACTGACACCTTCTGGAACGCTCATAACTTGTCCGAGGGGAACCGCAACTTTTTGCGCGTATCCGCCACCATTTAATAGTGCGGTTACGCGCTCACCGATCCGGTCCATGGTGAGCGCTGCGCCAACGGAAACGATTGTTCCCGAGCATTCGAGGCCGAGAATATCGGTAGTGCCGGGGGGAGGGGGGTAATTACCTTTGCGCTGCAGGAGATCTGCGCGGTTAACCGCGGTTGCCGTTATGTCAATAATCACTTCACCGGGATCCGGTTGTGGGTCGGGAATCCGGGACCATTCGAGGGTTTCAGGACCACCGAAATCTTTTTGGGTGATGGCAAACATGATCAGTCCTCATCTTGGTTGTACTTAATAACAACCATTCGATCGCCTTGCTCGAGGAAACGAATACTTTCCGTATAGAAACGGTGCGTGATACCGCCTCGAATAATCGCCAAGATGATCAGACCTTTTTCGTTGAGATCACCCGGTGACATGCTGAGTTCGTCTTTGGTTACGGCCCGCTCGGTAACTTCCAGTCCACGGGAGGAGTCAAGTAGATCTTCCATAAGCGCACCCGCAGCGGAGCTGATGACCGACAGGCCCATGAGGCGCCCAGCTGATTCAGCGGTAGGAATGACGCTGGTTGCACCCGATTGACGCATTACGTCGGCGTTTTGTGACTCTCGGACGGCGGCGATAATTTTTGCATCAG